>CAZBQZ010000009.1:0-54401 GCA_964494495.1 uncultured Candidatus Saccharibacteria bacterium | reverse complement strand
AAAAAGTTGGCTGCTGATTAGGTGATCTTGCAAAAACAAAAACACCAAAAACAAACAGTGTATAGTTAGCAAGGATGCACCAGGAAGGAAAATCATCCGAACATATTCCAGTACTGCTTAAGCAGACGCTTGAGTATCTAAACCCAAGGGAAGGGGAAAGCTACCTCGACCTAACCGGAGGATACGGCGGGCATGCGAGCGCAGTGCTTGAACGTACAAAAGCCCCACAACTAGCTACGCTTGTCGATAGGGATCCAGCGGCCGTAAAAAGCCTAAGGGAACGATTCGGGCAAAGCGAGGTAGATATAAGGCGCGCAGACTTTTATTCAGCAAGCAAAAAACTGGCTGAAGAAGGAAAGCAGTTCGATATGATTTTAGCCGACCTGGGCGTTTCGTCACCGCACCTTAATCAGGCGAGTCGTGGTTTTGCAATTACGCTAGATGGACCACTCGACATGCGAATGGATACAACGCAAGAACTAACCGCAGAAATGGTGATCAATAGCTATTCTGAGGCAGAACTTACGCAAATATTACGGACGTATGGCGAGGAGCCAAAAGCGCGGATTATCGCAGCACTCATCGTGCGGGAGCGTCCGATAAAAACCACGAAAGAGCTCGCCACTCTCGTTGCCAAAGCCTGGCCAGGGCACAGCAAAGTTCACCCGGCGACGCGGACGTTTCAAGCGTTGCGCGTCGCGGTGAACGATGAGCTTAATCTACTAAAGGCAAGTTTGCCGATATGGATTGATCAGCTGTTAGCCCCAGGCGGACGCATTGCCGTTATCAGCTTCCACAGCCTGGAAGACCGCCTTGTTAAACAAGCGTTTAGCGAAGCGGGTGGCGATCGTTACGATGCCAGCCTCACCATTTTGACCAAACATCCGGTGAGCGGCGACGAATCCGAAATAGTTTTTAATCCGCGTGCCAGGAGCGCCAAGCTCCGCGCCGCAGCGAAACAAAAATAAACAAAAAGAAAGGGGAACAAGGCCAATGCCTATCGTGGTAAAAAACCTGACTCCCCGCGCTACCAGAATATCGGTAACAGTTCACCACGGTGACCTGTCCGACGGCTCCGAGTAGTCGCGCGGCCGGCGGCCTAAAACCGCCGGCCACCCAAAAACAAAAACAAACATTATGACATATTCAAGTTCATTAGCCCTTGGGCGCAAGAGCGCTCTATATGGGCGAAATCAAAATTCCACTGTATTCGCCACCCGCGAGCATGCGCTTGGTCCGGTGAGCAATACCATTATTCTTATTGTGCTCGCACTTTTGCTGGGGCTCATGTATCTGACCCAGGTTACTAAGACCAACGCCTACGGGTACAAGATTAGTAGCCTTGAACAGCAGCAGGCTAGCCTAACCGCACAACGCGAAGATTTGCAGGTAGCTTCGGCACGCTTGCAATCGGTCGACCGCGTGCAGAGCAGTGATCAGGCCAAGAATTTGGTATCGGTAGCACCTACGGCAACTGTACGCTAAGGCTGATCTATAATGAGTAGACATGCAGGATAAACCGGGTAAGGCCGTACGCAGGGTTCGGTGGGTCTATACGCTGGTAGCTATTGTTATCGGCGTTTTTTGGGTACGTGCGTTTTACCTAGAAGTTATCCGTTACGACTACTATCACAAGGCAGCGCTCAGCGACCAGTTTAAAGAATACGAGATTCCGGCTGTTAGGGGGCTTATAGAGGCTCACAACGGCGACGGCATCGTGCCAATCGTGCTCAACCAAAAGTTATATACGGTATATGCCGATCCTTCGCTTGTTAAAGACCCACAGCGCATTTCTGAGACGTTGGGCAGTGCGTTAGGTGGAAATGCCGCCGATTATGCCAAAAAGCTCCAAACGCCACATACGCGCTATGTAGTGCTGGCGCAAAAGGTCGCCATTGGCACCAAAAATGCCGTACTTAAGCACAAGTATGCCGGTATTGGCGCCCAGGAAGTAACGTATCGCACGTATCCTAACGGTGCGTTGGCCTCGCAGCTGCTGGGGTTTGTTAATAACGACGGCAAAGGTGTGTATGGCCTGGAGCAGGCGCTTAATGGCCAACTAGCTGGCAAGGCAGGGGAGCTTAAGGCTGTAACCGATATTAATGGCGTACCCCTAGCGGCCAATACCGACAATATTCAGATAGCGCCAAAAGCTGGCGACAATGTGGTGCTAACCATTGACGTATCGATGCAAAGACAGCTAGAGAATATCCTGCAGCAGGGGCTCAAAAACGCTAAGTCTAACTCTGGCAGCGCGCTAATTATGGACCCCAACACAGGTGCTGTAAAAGCCATGGCCAACTGGCCTACATATGATCCGACCAATTTTGCCGATGTAGCCGATGTCAGCGTCTTTAGCAACGCGGCTGTTAGCTCGCCGCTAGAGGTAGGTTCGATTATGAAGTCGCTTACTACGGCGGCAGCGCTGGACCAGGGGGCGATCAAGGCCAACCAGACCTACAACGATCCGGCGCACTGGTTAGTAGATGAGTTTACTATTACTAACATCGAAGAAGATGGCGGTGCAGGGGTTAAAAGCATTGCAGATATTCTTAACCTGTCGCTTAACACAGGTGCAACTTGGGAGTTAATGCAAATGAGCAAACCTGGTGGCACCGAAATTACTAAAAAAGGTCGTGACGCCTGGTATGACTATATGGTTAATCATTATCGTCTAGGCAAACCCACGGGCATCGAACAGGGGTACGAGCCGGACGGCACTATCCCCGATCCAGACAACGGCTATGCCCTCGATCTTACATATGCCAATACATCGTTTGGTCAGGGGATGACTGCTACGCCACTTCAGATGGCGGCTGCGTTTTCGGCAATGATTAATGGCGGTACGTATTACCAACCGCGATTGATCGATCAGACTATTGGGGCAGACGGCAAAACAACAACTGTACGGCCCAAGGTATTAACCAAGAATGTTGTATCGCCGCAAGTAAGCCAAGAGATGCAGCAGCTGCTAGAATATGTGGTACAGCATCACTTTTTGAAGCCGGCTTTTAACCAAGATATGTACTCCGTTGGCGGCAAAACAGGCACAGCGCAGATCGCCAAGAAAGGCGGTGGTTATCTCGAAAATGATTTTAACGGGACCTATTTAGGCTTTATTGGCGGCGATAAACCACAATATGTTATCATGGTACGTGTAAATGAGCCGAAAAACGGAGGCTATGCCGGCACCGCCGCAGCGCAACCGATTTTTACGTCGTTAGGGCATATGCTTATCGATAATTTTGGCGTAACGCCCAAGGGCCAGTGATATACTTTAACCAAGACTAGAAAAAAGGAAAAATTCAATGCACACCACGCTTTTTTTATCCGTACAGCTTGATACGCTTATCAGGATTCTACTTTTAGGCTTTTTAGGCTTTTTGGTGAGCATGCTAATAACCCCAATCTATACTACTTTGGCATACAGATGGCAGTGGTGGAAGAAACCGCGCACCACTGCGACTACTGGCGAAAAAGCCACTGTATTTATGCAGCTACATGGCGAGAAGCACAAGCGGCTTATCCCAACCATGGCAGGCATTGTGTTTGTAGTGGCCACTGTCATTGTCACTGCACCTTTTAACCTAAGTCGCTCGGGAACTTGGCTGCCATTGGCGGCTTTTTTGGGTGCAGCTGGCGTAGGACTGCTGGACGACGTAATCAATATTCGCGGCACGGGCGGCGGGGTGGCTGGGCTGCGCAGCAAGATTAAGTTGTTGCTTACAACGCTAGTGGCGACATTTGGCGGGTTGTATTTTTTCTTTAAACTAGACGTTAGCAGTATTCACGTACCAGGTATGCACGGGGAGTGGATGATTGGTTGGTGGATTATCCCATTGTTTGTATTTGCAGTGGTAGCTACAGCCAACGCTGTCAATATTAGCGACGGCGAGGATGGATTGGCTGGTGGTTTGGCTTCTACGGCGTTTGGCGTGTATGCCATTATTGCGTTACTAGAAGGGCGATTTGCGGTAGCAGGTTTTTGTTTGACCATTGTGGGCGCGCTGTTGAGCTATACTTGGTTTAATATTTTTCCGGCGCGATTTTTTATGGGCGATGTTGGGTCATTTGCACTTGGTACGGCCCTTGGTGTAGTTGCTATGATTACCGATACAGTGCTGCTTTTGCCCATTATAGGCCTTGTATTTGTAGCTGAAGCTGGCTCGAGCGCTATCCAGATCTTGTCCAAAAAACTTCGCCATGGAAAAAAGATTTTCAAGATTGCGCCTATACATCATCATTTTGAGGCTAGCGGTTGGCCCGAGACTAAAGTCACTATGCGTTTTTGGGTCATTGGACAAGTGGCCGCGGTGCTGGGACTGATTGTATTTTTGGTGGGGAGATACGTTTAGAGAATCTTAAATGCAAATAAACAAAAAAAATAAAAACAAAAAAGGGCAGGGCGCATGGGCCCAATAACACGGCGTGCTGGCGTAGCCGACGCATCAGGTGTACGGCGTCATCGGCCTGATTATTGGTTGCTTATTTTGACGGCGTTGCTATTGGCTATAGGCCTTGTTGTGGTGTATGCCATTAGCCCGGCGTTGGCAGTTGAAAAACATGTAGGTAACAATTATTTTGTGTTGCGTCAGCTGACGGCTGTGGGCCTGGGCGTTGTTATTTTTACGATTACTTCTAAAATACCATTGCGGCTATGGAGCAGGTGGGCAATGCCATTGCTTGTATTTGCTGGTGCAGCCACGCTTTTGGCTCTTATACTGCCTATTAACGCACAGTATCCTGCTCATCGCTGGATACGGTTGGGCGGTTTGTCGTTTCAGTCGGTCGAGCTCCTTAAATTTGCAGTGCTCATCTGGCTGGCAGGTTTTTTAGCAAGCAGAGCTGCCAAGGGGACAATTACCGATCTTAAGGCAACTCTCAAGCCTTTGGTAATCGGTCTGCTGGTAGTGGGCGGAGTTGTGGCATGGATTCAGAGCGACTTTGGTTCGATGATGGTGCTTATTGCTATTGCTGGCGCAATGGTATTTGTGGCCGGGCTGCCTATGAGGCGCATTTTGGCTGTGGTGGCTATTCTGGGGGTTTTGGGCGTGTTAGTTATTTCGGCAGTACCGTATCGGCGAGCTCGTATTACGGCGTTCTTACACCAGGGGAGCACCAGTAATTGCGCCAGTCTTGTCACTGGTTATCAGGCGTGCCAGGCATTGATCGCCGTCGGATCTGGCGGCATGGTAGGCCTGGGGCTGGGTAAGAGCGTGCAGGCATTTGGGTATCTGCCAGAGGCCGAAAATGATTCTATTTTTGCTATTTATGCCGAAAAGTTTGGGTTTATTGGGGTAACTGTGTTGTTGGCCATTTGGATAGCCTTTTTATCGCGTATTAAACGTATTATGGAGCTAGCACCCGATGATTTTTCGCGCTTGCTGGCCGTAGGAGTATTTGCATGGCTTGCATGCCAGGCGCTCATAAACATCGGCGCCATGGTGGGCGTGTTGCCGCTTAAGGGTATTACGCTGCCTTTTATCAGCTATGGCGGCACTAGTGTGCTGTTTGTGATGGCCGGTGTAGGCTTGTTATTCCAGATTTCGCGGTATACTTTGTACAGTGCGCCTCGACAAACAGAGGTAATGGGCGAAAGGAACAGATATGAAAATAGCAATGACCGGCGGCGGATCCGGGGGGCATATCACCCCAATCCTGGCAGTCGCCCACGAACTTAAAAAGAGCGACCCAGACGTCCAGATTATATATATTGGTCAGCGCGGTGATGCATTGGGTGATGTACCGGCCGGCGACACAAATATCGATCGTGCTTACACCGTACGAGCAGGGAAGTTTCGTCGTTATCACGGGGAGGGGATTAAGCAAATACTCGACGTAAAAACGTTGTACAAAAATCTACGAGATGCTATATGGGTGGTGGTGGGATTGTTTCAGAGTTTTCGGTTATTAGGACAAATACGGCCGGATATTCTTTTTATAAAGGGAGGCTTCGTGGGCGTGCCAGTGGGCCTGGCAGCAGCCTTGCGTGGTATTCCATATGTGACGCACGATTCTGATGCATTGCCCGGCTTGGCTAATCGCATTGTTGCGCGTTGGGCCAGGTTGCATGCTGTGGCGCTTCCCAAAGAGATTTATAATAGCTATCCTCCAGATAAGACAATTACCGTTGGTGTGCCTATTGTGCATCATTTTAGGCCGCTATCTGCGGACGAGAAAGCCGAGCTTTTACCACGCTTGGGGCTGGAACAGGCCGAGCAGGTTGTGCTTATTACCGGCGGCGGCAATGGCGCCGACAGCCTTAATCGGGCTGCGGCCGACTGTATGGCCGACTTATTGGCGCGTTATCCCGGCTTATGGGTAGTACATATTGCCGGACGGTCATTAGAGGCCGACTTGCGCCAGTACTATAAACTGCACTTGTCGCCTAAAGAGCATGCGCGAGTCCAAATTAAAGGGCACGTTACTAACTTATACCAGTATAGCGGCGTAGCCGACATAGTTGTTACGCGGGCCGGCGCCACCAGTATTGCCGAGTTTGCTGCCCAATTTAAAGCCTGCGTGGTAATACCTAATCCTTGGCTTACCGGTGGCCACCAACTTAAGAATGCGCAGGTATTGGCCGACCGCAAAGCGGTCCGGATGGTAAGCGAGGCGCATCTAAAAGACGACCACCGTGCTCTTATGCCGCCACTGACCGATCTGCTCGATCATCCTGAGAAGGTGTCAGTCCTTGGCAAAAAACTTGCGGATTTGGCTCGCCCAAATGCAGCACACCTACTGGCGATGTTATTATTAGAAGTAGCGGGCGCCAGACAGTAGCGCACCCACAAACAAAAAGTCACAATGTTTAAGAAAAAAACTCCGCCGCCTACCGGACGTCAGCGTCCGTCGCCCATTGCTGGTAATTCGGCAGCAGTTTTTTCGTATCATGCCAGCAGATCGGCCACAGCTGCCAATCAGGCACAGGGGCGCAATACTCAGCGGATGATGCCTGCCGAGGAGCAAAACGCCCAGAATGGGGCCGCAGAGCAGCGACGTAAAGGCAATGTCGCCTGGCACCAGCATATTCCTCGCAAGGCGGTGGCGGTGCTAGTAGTTTTGTTGCTACTTTTTGATTTGCTACTGATTGGCGCGCCTACTGTAGTAAGTGTTCATTCGGCTACGGGCGGACAATTGTTTTTACACACGCAGGCTACATACGATGACGCCGTGCGTAGGGCGGTGGCATCGTCGGTGTTTAATCGTACAAAGCCAACCATTAGCACCAAAAAGCTCGAAGCAACCCTTAGAGCACAGTTTCCGGAACTTAGCAGTGTGCGCGTCAGCGTACCGGTAGTTGGCTTGGCCCCTACCGTGTACATAGAACCACCAATGCCGGCATTGTTAATGGCTGCTAGCGATGGTCAGGTATATGTGCTGGATGGCAGTGGCAAGGCGCTGGCGGCTGCCAGCGACGCTCCACAAGTTGCTCGTATGCATCTGCCCTTGGTTGCCGATCAAAGCGGCCTGTCAATTGTACCCGGAAAAACTGCGCTTCCACGCGACACAGTGGCGTTTATAACAGAGGTGGCTGGCCAGCTTAAGGCTAAAGAGCTGACGACCGAAAACCTTACACTACCCAGAGCTACAAGCGAGTTGGATGTACGCATAACAGGGGTAGGGTACACCGTAAAATACAATATTACGGGTAACGCCAGGGTAGAGACGGGGGCTTACTTGGCAGTAAAACAACACTTGGACGAAGCGCATATTACACCTGGCAGTTACGTAGACGTACGGGTAGACGGCCGGGCGTATTACAAGTAGGTCACCAGAGGACCGCTTTCGCTCTGCCCTTGCAGTTCGTATTTTGTTCATACAATTGTTTTTACACCGTTTAGTAAGGGAAAACATATAAACATATGCCTATTCCGTTATGTCAAATTTCAGTAAATGTACAGGGTAGGAGGGGAACATATAAATATAATCGAAATGATAAAAAAGCAAATGATTTCACGACTAAACTGTGGAAAAGTCAAATTTTACGGATTTACAACACGGCTCCAGTGGCTAGCGTGCGGTCTGTAGGTTAGACGCTAGACCTTATACATAGTGGTCCTAGGCTTATAGAGCCGCCAGAGAGCTGGGCATATATACATATAGTAAGTAATTAGTACGTAAATGCGCAGTGCATATAATGGCAAAGCAGGCGTACTGGCATAAACTCCCCTACAGTGGACGTAATGATAGTCGTCTATAGTTTTATATATTGAGTCGCAAAATATACATTGTACGACGTCTCGTCAATGCCTTGTTTGTACTTGCTGGTCGCCCCGCATTCCCGGCTTTGATCATTTGCTTGCTTCTCTCTTTTTTGATTTTGCGCTAACTGCACTGCCATTTTCCAGCCCGCAATATTTTATCTACCTGCTAGGCCATATTACGGCCTTTGGCGCTAGCATTTCCTTACAAAACTTGTTTATCTGCCCTGTTCGTATTTTGTATGGTTTGAGATTAGTACTGAGCAAGCTTGGTTATTACCCTGCCCGCTTCTGCAAGGGATGGCGAAGAGGCGTGGTACTGCAGGCGACGATACCAGTCGCTCAATATGCTGGCTTGTGACGCTAAACCACCGTATCTGGTTGCCGTAAGAGACTCATCTTTATCGACGAGACATGCTGGCATACCACGGTGTACAAGCCATTGCTCGTCGGCAAGGAACGGATCGGTTAAGACAAATGGTTCTTCGGTGTCGTGTACCCATTGCATGTAGTGGGCCAGGCCTACTACGATGTTGGTGCCCCGTGGATCGGTAGTGGGGTGGGTCGGCCCAAGCTGCTCGCCGTCTTTGAACGGTACTACACTAAAGATGCTCAGACGGTTGGGGCGTTGTGGCCTGGGCCCAATGAACGAATGGTGGTCAATAACCTTTATTGCACCGTCACTTAGCTGCTCTAGCTGCGTAAAGTGAGCGCCAGCTGTATGCATGGCGCGTTCGAGAGCCTCTGTGCTGGTATCCGAGGAACTAGGTGCAAACCAACGGAGCAATAATTCGGGATGGTCAGGGATAGTGGCTACATGAGGGCTGGCCTCGATGGTGTGCTCGGTTGGGTTATAGCCGGGTACTAAAATTTCACGGCCCGGCAAGTCATGTGCCATGGGGCCGTGAAAGTATTCGCTCATAGTGGCAAAGGTTAGAGTACTACCCTACTCGGTGGCAGGTTCGTCAAGCTCGTAGGTGGCCTTAGCAACGCGCTTAAATTGCGTTTTGCCTTGCAGGTTGAGCAATATGGTCGTTTCTTTGACAAAACGGCTCTTAAGTACCCGTTTGACGATCTCGTCGCGGTGCAGGGGCTCCCCTGCTTCGCGGAGTACTTCGGAGATAATGTCGGCAACGGTGCCCTTTTCGTAGCCCCATTCTTTAAGGGCGTAGATACCGCGGCCAATAAGTACAAAGCGCTTGTCTTTGATAAGTTCGTTGTGAATAGCCTGCGTGGTAACGTCTTTGCGTTTAAAGTCGCTTTGCTTGATAGATTCGGCAATCTCGTTAAAGTGCATGTGCTTGCCGTTTTCTTTCAAGATGACGTAGATTTTGTCGCGGATGTTCTTGGGGTTAACCATAGGCCATTTAACCAAGCCCCAACGGTTGTTGAGGGTAGCCAGGCTTTTAGATATAGCAGCCAAGCTGGCCGCTTGTTGGGTGGTGGTAACGCCGGCAGTTTTGCTTGCTGTAGAGATGTCGATAGGCTCGCCGGCTTTGCCGATGGTGTCGATAAGTTTGCCAATGTCGGCCTTCATGCTAGCCGTGTCGCGGATTGCAGTGATACCAACAGCCTGATGATAGTGGTCATCTTCTTCGATGACGCTCAGGTTGGGGCATAGAGTAGCTAGGAAGATAACACGGGATTGGTCGGTTTTTGTGTTTTCGGCAGTTACGGCAGCAGTAAGCTCGCTGACTCGAGCAGCATCGCCCATACCCCTTAGCTGCTCGATAAGAGTAACCTCGACATCTTTGATGTGTGGCAGCTGGCCCTGTTCGGCGGTAGTCTTAAAACGAGCAATAACAGATTTTTCTAACTGACGAACGCGTTCGCGGGTAATGCCAAGCAGCTCACCAATTTGTTCTAGGGTTTCGCGGCGGTCAAATAGGCCAAAACGGCGTGCAACAATCTCGCGCTCGCGGTCGCGTTCTACGCTAGCCAGGATGTCCTGGACGAATTTTTCGGTATTTAGCACCAGTTTTGGTACAGTGGCTTCTGCCATATCTTCCCTACCTTTACGATCAGTCGATTAGTACAAATTATAAACTAACGTACAAAAAAGTCAAGAGCTCTTTGAAAACAAAATTATTGTAGCACGAAATAGACAGCAACTACCAGATTGTGTTGTGAAATATCATTAGACACGTGGCTTGCCTACTCTACAAAGATGTTGAAAATTAAAATAAATTATATTCATTGCCAGACACGCAATTTGGAGACACCAAAGCTAGTGGAGCGCTTTATTTAGCTTTTCGGCGAGTAAATTTGCGCTTGCGATCGGGAGCGGCGGCAAGTATTTTTTTGCAGTCTTCTTCGGAAAGCTTGAGGGGATCGGTCTCTTTGGGGATCTTGGCATTTTTTTTGCCATCAGTAATGTATGGCCCGTATGGCCCATTTACAACCTGTATGCCGCCCGGGAAGGTTTGAATGTACTTGTTAGCTTCTTTCTCTACCTTTGCCTCGTACAGCTTGCGTGCGGTGGCTAGAGTGATATCGAATGGGCTTTCGGGCTTGATAGACACAAACAGCTTGCCAACTTGCACGTACGGGCCAAAGCGCCCAATGTTGGCCTTAATCTCTTGACCGTCGGCAGTAGTACCTACCAGACGTGGCAATTCGAACATCTTGAGGGCTTGCTCTAGTGTAACGGTGTCGAGTGTTGTGTTAGCGGGTAGCGGTGCAAAGCTTGGCTTTTCTTCATCTTCGGTGGCGCCACGTTGCAGCATAGGGCCATAGCGACCAAAACGAGCCATGATGGGTTTGCCGGTTTTTGGGTCTGCGCCTAGTTCGCGTGCTTGAGAGACCTCGGCACGTGAGGCTTCTTCGGATTTGGCAATAAGGGGGTGAAAGTCTTTATAAAAGCCGGCAATCATTTTTTGCCATGTTTGCTTGCCTTCGGCTACGTGGTCAAAATCGCCTTCTACCGTGGCGGTGAAGTCAAAATCTACAATGCTTGGGAAATATTTAGTAAGAAAGTCGGTGGTTACTTCGGCAACGGCGGTGGGCACTAATTTGGCGCGGTCGGCTCCAGTGATTTCGGTAGTTTGTGCTTCGGTGATAGCACTCTTTTGGAGGGTAAGCGTTTGGATAGTGCGCTCCACACCTTCCAGGTCTTTTTTCTCGACATATTCGCGTGCCTGGATGGTAGAAATGGTGGGTGCGTAGGTACTTGGGCGGCCAATGCCCAGCTCCTCTAGTTTTTTAACCAGCGTAGCTTCGGAGTAACGGGCCGGTGGGCGGCTGAACGTTTCGGTGGCGGTCATACTTGCCAGTGGCAGCTGTTGGCCCTTGGCTATTGGTGGCAACAGAGTATCGTCTTTACCACCACCGTACACTTTAAGAAAGCCGTCAAATTTGAGGATTTCGCCTTTGGCCACCAGTTTTTCTTTGCGAGTAGAAACGCCAATACTTACTTCGGTACGTTCGGTTTGAGCAGGAGCCATCTGGCTACTAAGAGCGCGTTGCCATATAAGGTTGTACAGCTTTTGCTGTTGAGGGTCGGCGCCGGCATTTTTGCGCGAAAATTCGGTGGGGCGTATAGCTTCGTGTGCCTCTTGGGCGCTTTCGCTTTTGGTCTTAAATTGGCGCACTTGGTGATAATTGGCGCCAAATTCGCTGGTGATGTATTCTTCGGCGGCCTTGATAGCAAACCCCGACAAGATGGTACTGTCGGTACGCATGTAGGTAATGTTACCTTCTTCGTACAGGCGTTGTGCCAGGGTCATGGTTTGCTTTACGCTAAAACCTAAGCGTCTGGCAGCTTCCTGTTGCAGGGTGCTGGTGGTAAACGGTGGGCCTGGGTTACGGCTGCCTGGCTTTTGGGCAATATCTTCTATAACAAAGGTAGCTTTGACGCAGTCTTCTAAAAATTTGTGGGCGGTGTCTTTGGTGCTAATTTTGTCGACTAGCTCGGCCTTTAAGTCTTGCTTGTCTACCGTAAACAATGCGCTTATCTTGTACGAGTTTTGGCTTTCGAATTCGCGAATCTCGCGCTCACGCTCGACAACAATGCGTACAGCAACTGATTGCACGCGGCCGGCGCTGAGGCCGGTACGCACCTTTTTCCAGAGTACTGGAGATAGCTCGTAGCCTACCAGGCGGTCGAGCACACGACGGGCTTGTTGGGCATCTACTAGGTTGATGTCCACGGTGCGCGGGTTTTGGATAGCGTGCTCAATAGCTGTTTTGGTAATCTCGTGGAATACAATGCGCTTGGTCTTTTTGGGATCAAGCTTGAGTGCCTGTGTCAGGTGCCAAGCAATAGCTTCGCCTTCGCGGTCTTCATCGCTTGCTAGCCAGACTTCGGCGCCTTTGGCGGCGCTTCGTAGCTCGCTGACTACTTTCTTTTTGTCTGGATTTACTTCGTACGTTGGCTCAAAGCTGTTTTCGATATCAATATTTAGGCCCTTTTTGGGCAAATCGCGAATGTGGCCAAAACTGCTTTTAACGGTGTAGTCTTTGCCAAGATATTTCTCGATTGTTTTGGCCTTGGCCGGGCTCTCTACAATAACTAGGTTTTTGGAACTCATTTATATGCTCCGTTTGCATTTTGCGGGCATAGTACAGGAGTAAAATGCCCATTTTGTTGGGTAGAAAGGTAACTACAGCTATGTTTGGGCACAAAAAATGGGCAGTTTGCCCTGTATTGTGGCCGCACATCAGATGGAGCGTACAAATGAATTCCTTTCATGCTTACTCGTTAGCTTATACGTAAGGGCCCATACTACGCAAGTATTGGGTAAAACGCAAATTTTTGGTGATAATTCTCACACAAAAACCTTGACGTGTTATGGATTGTAGAGGTAAAACATAAACACAGCAATAACAAACGAGCAAGACGCTGGATAGATGGCCGCTATCCAAACATACTGAGCGGTTTTCCATTTTGGCGTGTTGCCCAACTAATAAGGAGTGTTTGTAATGGCTTTTTCAGAGGCTATTGATGTATTGGCCACCGGCTATAGGCTAAGAGGTACTCGGGCGAATTTGCCTGAGCGCCTAACATATGCACAAGGAGAGGCTGTTCGTCAGGCGGCCAAAGAACAGGAGTTGCGTGTCTTGGGGCTTCTAGCCTGTGACCATGGCCCCGTAGCCGATGCAGCGCTGCTAATAGAGGCTGGTTATCTGCCGGTTGGATCGATTGGAAGCCTTGACTATCCTGCCGCAGTGCCCGGTATTGCCGAGCTATAGATATTGCCCCGCCTTGTAGCCGGCCCAGATGCCAACAAAGGCGCCAATGGTGCTGGCAAGAATGCTCTGCCAGCTTAGCCAGTTATTGTGAGCGAATAGTGCTCCAAAAAAGCCGCCGGCAAGCGAACCTACGAATACACCTATCCAAATGAATGTTTTGGTCATTTAAGCTATAGCCTCCACTGGTTATTGCCTAGTGCGTGCACATGCCCCTGTATTTCAAGCATAGTTAGGCTCTGATTAAAAACCGTAACCGCCAGATCGCTGCGCGCGAGTATCTCGGCGCCATCGGTTAGGCCGTCGGCCAATAGATTTAGTATAGCCTGTTCGTTGGGGTTGGCGCTCTTAGGGGTTACCCTGAGGTGTTCTGGCTCGAGCCCCAAGGCGCGTAGCACATCTGCTGGCTCGGTAATAACACCAGCACCGGTTTTGATGAGGTTATTGGTGCCAGCGCTGGTTGTACTAGTGATGTTTCCAGGCACAGCCATGACCTCCCTGCCCTGGTCGAGGGCGAAATCGGCGGTTTGCAGACTGCCGCTTTTTTGGGCAGCCTCGGTAAGTACGACGACGTCAGCGAGACCAGAGATAAGGCGGTTGCGGGCCACAAAATTAAATTTGCGCACGTCGGTCCCCTCTGGGTATTCGGTGGTTAGGGCCCCGCCCTGCCGCAGGATGTCCTTAGCTAGTTGGCGGTGGGTAGATGGGTAAATGCGATCGAGCCCACATGGCAGTACGGCAATGGTGGTCCCACCCGCATCGAGCGCTGCCTGGTGGGCAATGCCATCTACCCCAAGCGCCAGGCCGCTTACAATAACGACGCCTTGTTTAGCTAAAGCTCCAGCCAGATTTATGGTTGCCGTTTTACCATAGATAGATACTTTGCGGCTGCCGACAATAGCTACACAGGGCCGTGAAAGCAGCTCGTTAACATCACCGCCCAGCCAAAAAAGTTGCTTCGGGGGTTGCGGAATGTTCCTTAATATTTCCGGAACATCAGAGGTAGATAGCGTAAGCTTTTTGATATTCATACAACTTTGTCGTAAAAAGTATTGACACAATAGGTACATGATGCTAGAATTGCTTCCTGTAAACATCGTTAAGTTGTTTACGCACCTTATATCCCCCATTCTAACAATTGTTAGACTGTTTTAGAACGTGCCTATTAGGACAAAGTTGTTACCCTCCACTTTTCTTTTCTGGCGCTTGCTGGCTTTAACCGGCTGACATGCGTTCTAAAACACACTAACCCCTTTAACTAGCTGACTGCGGATTCGTTCGTAATCGTCAGCAACCCCTGTACTTGTACAGAGGCCCTTGTGGGCCAGCGTGTCCCCTAAAGATGGTTGCTTGCAACCGGCGCGAAACTTTATGGAGTTTTAGTTTTCGACGCTATCGCTGGGGTGGGTTGAAGGGAGTGGGGAGATCCTTTAACGGATGTCCCCGAAAAGACCGGCGAGCGGTGCCCACCCCCTCTCGCCGGTCTTTTTTGTTCCCTTTGCAATTTGCGGCTTTTGATCTCAGGCACATTACTGCTCCGCCAGCTGCGGTGCTCCTCCGCCGTACTTCAGTACGGCTGCGTCCGCTCCTCGCTGTCGAAACAGTACTGCACCTAAGCTCAAAAGCCTTATCTACAAGAATCAGAATATATTGCATATTTAATATAATTATGCTATAATATAGGATATGAGTCACTTCACCACCGAAGCTATGCCTGTTGGGGGTTGGTTTGAACAGACTGGCCCTAACTCGGCCATGCAGTTGCAACAGCCATTTATATACCGTACGGGCTTTGGCCCGGCCACCTACTACCCTATGGGTACGCTTACGGTTGACGGCCAGCCAAATATTCCTGATGCCTTCAACTCTAATCCTCGGCTCGCCGAGGGCTATGAGTTTTTTAGAGAAATTAAAAGGTTAGGCGCGATGCCTGGCGACCTTACACTCAATGTATTGTTAAGCAAGGCTGAAACATCAGCAGATTTGGGCCCGGTTGCTAAGGATGCTTCGTACGAGAGGCTGATCGCTGAATCAAGCTTGTCTGTGTACGGCCTGGCCGGTAGTGTTGTGCGGCGCCAAAAATCGCGCGAGAGAGCTGCCCAAGGTGGCTGGCCCTACCAGCAAACCTATATCGATAGAATTTACGATGCAGCTAGTACTGTCCAAAACCCTTCCACTGGCGAAGTTATTGACGTCGTTTGTTGCGATCCTTCGGGGATGAGCGGCACCAGGGATGTTGATGCGCTTTTAGGGCAAGTAAGAGGTAGCGTCGAGCGGCTTGCTGAAGAAGAAGGAACTGATAACCCAGCGGCTATATTTGCCGATATGGTACACCTAGACGCCCTACAGTGGTATCAGGTGGCCAGGATTGGTAGTGCGTGCGCCAGTGCGTGGCGCGCGGTTCAATATCACGCTATTGGGGATGTTAGCATTACGTTGCCCGAAGAGCAGCTTGCCGTATTGCATAAACTGAACGCATTACAGGTGCCGCGGATCAATTTTGAGTATGCAACGCCAGCGTCCAACCCAGATAATAACGCCGTGCTCAATGCGTATGGGCTCGTTATTCACGACGGTGTTGTCCCTGCCGAGCTCTTGGAAGACTAGATAATAAAATTGCGTGTTTCGGCCAGCAGTTGGCCGCCGCCGTAAGCGTATTCGCTAAGGATGGCATTCGCCTCGCGGGTAAGGTTTGGCATTTCGGTTTGTTGGTCTTTGCTAAAGTGGCCTAGTACAAAGTCGGCGCTGTCGATTTGCTCGGGGGTTTTGGGGCCAATGCCAATGCGCACACGGCCAAAGCCTTCGCCAATATATTTGATGATCGATTTTAACCCGTTATGACCAGCGCTGCTGCCACCAATACGAGTGCGGATTTGTCCAAAGGGGATGTCTAGCTCGTCGTGCACAACTACAATTTTCTCGGCGGGAATTTTGTAAAAATGCGCGACGGCTTGTACGGCTTCGCCACTAAGGTTCATAAAAGTGGTGGGTTTGATGGCAACAACGCGCGTGTCGGCCAACGTGGCGGTTGCTACGTGACAGCGGAGGTCTTTTTTGTCTATCCAGGCATCAAACTCGTTGGCGGCTACAAACGCGTCCAGACATGCAAAGCCGATGTTGTGACGGGTTTCGTTGTACTCTTTACCAATGTTGCCAAGGCCAACAATAAGCACTGTTTTGTTTTGACCAAGGGTATATAACTGTGTAACGGGCCCTGCTTGCGGCCTGCGCGTAAATAAGCTCATGCTGCCAGTATAGCCACTCTGTGCGGCTATCGACAAATTTTATGTGCAAGAGAGCGTGCCGCTATTGCTTGGGAGAACCCTTGGATTGGCGGGCTTTTTTGTTTTCGAGTCTTTCGCGGACGCGTTCCATGCTTTGGATGGGTTTGTTCTTGCGGGGCTCTTTGGTGGGGCTGTTACCGTGCTTGTGTGTTTCGTGTTTTTCGATAAACCAGAACTGGATGGCGGTGCCTTCGTAGTTGTAGCGGTTGCGGAACTCGTGCTCCATAAAGCGGCGGTAGCTCCAGTGTATAAACTTAGTGCTGGCGCCAAACACTTTGAAGGCTGGAATGGGGTTGTCGTCTTCTTGGACCATGTAGTTAAGCTTGGGATTGCGGTTTTTGAGGCCGGCCGGTGGGTGCTTGTCGACTGTTTCGCGCAGCCAGCGGTTAAGCTCGGCTGTGGTGTGGCGCTGCTTGCGCCGAGTGTCGATGTCTTGGGCCAGCTCGAACAATTTAGTAACGTTTTGGCCGGTAACACTGCTGGTAAAGATAAGTGGAGCCCATGGCACAAAGTCGTAGGTAGCCGAGATCTGCGGAGCAATGGCATCGCGGGTAAAGGCATCTTTGCCTTCGGCAACGTCCCACTTAGCAACAACGAGTACTAACCCCTTGCCTGCTTCTTTGATAAGGCCGGCAATTTTTTGATCGAGCCCAACGTTAAGCTCGTTAGCGTCCATCAGCAAGAAACAAACGTCGGCTTGTTCGATGGCACTTAGTGAGCGCACGACGCTAAAGTGCTCTATCCCCTGCCCGATTTTGCCAGGCCGGCGAATGCCTGCGGTGTCCATTATTTCGATTTCGCGGCTTTCGAATTTTACGATGGTGCGGTTGATATCGCGGGTGGTACCGGCACGATCGGCGACAATGGCTTGTTGCTTTTTGGCCAAGGTGTTAAAGAGTGCCGATTTGCCAACATTAGGGCGGCCTAAAAGCGCAATGCGCAGGCGGTTGTCGTCTTGGAACAGTGTAGCCTTGGGGATTTTTTCGACTAGTAGGTCTAAAAGATCGCCAATGCCACGAGTTTGCGTGGTGCTGGTGTGCACCATGGGCTTGATGCCCAGGCGCTCGAAGGCGTCGAGGTCGTGGCCTTTGGCTTTGTCTACTTTATTGATGACCAAAAAGACGGGCTTGCGGCTCTTGAGGGCCATTTTGGCAACGCGGCGGTCTTCGTCGGTGATGGGTATGTCGGCCTCGACAACAACCCAGATAACATCGGCGCTTTCGGCGGCTTGTTGGATTTGTTCTTGGATGGTAAATTCAAAATCGTCTTCGGCGTCTTTAACACCGGCAGTGTCTACGAGCCAAAAGTCTTGGTCTTGCCAACTGGCTTTGGCAATGATGCTATCACGCGTGGTACCGGCCTCGCGGGCTACAATGGCCTCGCGGCGCTCGAGTATGGCATTAAACAAGCTAGACTTGCCGACATTGGCACGTCCAACAATTGCCACAATTGGTACCTTTTGGTTACTCATTTGCACTTATTATAACAGAGATGCCCCCGTTGACATAGGGGTAATCTGAGTTTATAATTTTGGCATGTTAAGCCAGCCTGAACAATCCCCTGCAGGGGCGGCACTTTTGGGGTGGCAATAGTAATGGCCCGCGGGACGATACAGCCTAGAACGAAAGCGCAATTACATGGAGTTCGGCGTGAGCTAATAGTGGGTGAGTTTGAAGCGTATGCTCTGTTTCGCGAGGTGGCGACTGCAGCCGGCGAAGTTAGCTGTCGAACTTCAACCAAGAGTGATCTTCGAGGTTATACAGAGACAGGCCGGCGCGTTAGTGGCACTGTGCCAGTTGAGCTGGGCGGTTTGTCTTTTGGTATTCGGCTGCTACATAGCTGGCGTACTAGTACCATGTATGCTCATAACGCCCATGGATCGGATCGCACGCCAGGGGTAAGTGAGCAACGGATGCGGCCGAGCTTGGCGCTATATGATAATGACGACGAATTTGTCGAAGCAATCATACGTCCTGCGCTGATTTTTGTTGCCGATTATACCCAAGGCCAAAATGTCTGCCATATGTCGCCAAGATATGTGCCGGCAACTCAAATAAGCACATTCGAGACGGCTCAGACCGCATATGCAGGTTATTTATATTTGGCAGCCGCGGCGTGCGGCGTTACGCCTCAGTAGTAGCTACAGCTTGGGTTACTTATATTTTTTTATTTTGCCCGGACGGAAGTTGGCCCAGACTGTATGTGCCAAACTGCGTGCGATGGAGATTAGTAACGAGATAATACAGAGCTGCAAAGGTGCGGCGAATTTGGCGGTTGCGGCCTTCGTGCATGGTTACTTGCCACCGCAGGCGATCGCTTGTAAGGGCTTTGAGGCCAAGTTTACTGATGCCATCTTCTAGGGTGATGCCTGTCGTGCGTATGGTGGTTTCGTCCTGCTGTTTGAGCGCCCTATCGAGTGTTATCTCGTACACCTTTGTTTTCTGGAAGCTGGGGTGCGTGAGTTTGTGCGCGAGCGCGCCGTCGTCCGTAAACAGAAGAAGCCCAGACGAATTTTTATCTAGACGACCAATGGGCTTTAGGTACTGTAGATTTGGTGGCAGCAAGTCGTACACCGTTTTGCTTCCCTGCCCGTCACGACTTACCACATAGTCGGCTGGTTTGTTGAGCATAATTGTTTGCGTGGCGTTTGGTGGCGTAAGCCGCTCTTTGTCGAGCGTTACCACGTCCGATTCGGTGATGTCTTGGCCTACTTGAGGTAGGACATCGTTTACCAGTATCCTGCCCTGCGCAATAACCGCATCGGCACCACGGCGCGATAGACCACTGGCTAGTGCAACAAATTTATTAATACGCATGTGTGTTAGAGCGAGATGCTGCTAGGGTCAATCGGCTGGCCCTGCGCGTTGGTTGGGTTGGGCGAAATAACATGGCCGGGTGGGTGTGGCATGTTGGGTTGGGCTGGCACTTGCGCGGTGGTGCCGGGCTCTTCGTCCAAATTAGTAATGCCTTCCTTGGCCAGTAGATCGTTGAGGTTAGACTGAGTTGGAACTTCGTTGCCGACAAGCGGTCGGATGATTTTTTTGTTGGCAATAGTAACGCTGTCGGGGTTAGTGCTAGGTGTATCGGCAACTGGTTGCTCGATGGGGGCGGGTGTTGGTAATTCGCTGGCGATACCACCTTGTGTTGAGTCGGCAGACATAACAGCGGGCGCAGCAGCCTCTACCGGAGCTGGCTCGGGTGCGGGTTGTGGAATTGGCTCGGGTGCTGGGGTAACGGGTATTGGGGCTTCAACTGGAGCTGGTACGGCAGCAGGCTCTGGCTCGGGTGCGGGTGTGGTGCTCGACACAAGGTCTTTTATGGCATCGGCCAGACCGTTATCAGCTATTGCTGGGGCGGCATCGGTAGCGGGCGCGGGCGTTGGTGCCTGAACGGGTTCGGGCGCCATAGGTGTTGGAGTCGGCTCGGGGGTAGCCTGTGGTGCAGTAGTTGCAACCTCTGGCGAACTTACCGGAGTTGGCTCTGGGGTCGTCGTAGGCTCGGCTGGAGCGGCTGCAACAGGTGCTGCTGTGGGCTCGAGAGGTGCTGAGGTAGGCTCGGGTGCGGGCATAGGCGTAGATGCAGCAGCAGGCTCTGTCGGAACAGGCATAGCTGGCATAGGAGGCGTAGCACTTGCTGGCTCGGCGGGAACTGCTGGTGCAGGTGTTGGAGTGGCTACGGGTTCGGCTGCGGGGACCTGGGCAGGATCTGGGGCGGCAGCAACTGGATCAGCGGTGGCTGGTGGTGGCGTAGCCATGCCCATGGCTACCGCAGGTGTGGGCGCAGGTGCCGGGCTTGCTGGCTCGGCAGCAGCTGGCACCGGAGCACCAGGTACACCAGCTAGCAAATCACCAGCTGTTTTAACAATATCTTCTAGGGTTACTTGCGACTTAACCAGGTATCGGTCGGCTCCAAGCGCGTCAGCCCGGCTTTTGTCTTCGGCCTGGCCAAGTGCGGTAAGCATAATAACCTTAACATCGCGCAAACCTTCGGTGTTACGCAAAATGTCGAGCATTTCGAAGCCGCTAATACGTGGCATCATGACATCTGAAATAACTAAATCTGGCTGCTCTTGTTTGGCAATGGCCAATGCGGCCTCGCCATCTGGCGCGGATACAATGTTGTAGCCCTCCGCTTGCAATCGCGCTTCATAAATTTCGCGCAAATTGTTGTCGTCTTCTACCAACAGAATTTTTGCCATTTGTTGCTACCCTATTTAGTTATTTGTGTTCCGTTATTGGTATTGTAGCACCACCTCCCCCAGCCTGCTAGCGAGCCACGGGCGGAGGGGCGGTTGCGGCCGTTTGTTGTAGTGATTGAGCCCTTTGCGTGTCTAGGCGGGGCAAGTTAATAAAAAAGCTGCTGCCCTTTCCTAATTGGCTTTCCACCCAAATGCGCCCCTTGTATAGCTCAATAATCTTACGGCAAATAAACAAACCCAGGCCTGTACCACCAATGGTGCGCGTGGCCGAGTTGTCTACCCGATAAAATTTTTGGAATAAGTGTGGGATGTCTTCGGCTGGTATACCTGGGCCAGTGTCTCGAATATAAAGTTGGGCTACTTCGTTATTGCCGGTAAGGCCAAGCGATATTTTGCCTTGGTCGGTGTACTTTACGGCGTTATCAAACAAGTTGGTAATAACTTCGCGTAGGCGGTCTGGGTCTACGTATATGTAGTACAACGGTGTAATGACTTTTTTGGGTGCACCATCGTCACTAGTAGCATCAATGGCTGTGCTGCTGCCAATAGCAAAATCAACCAGCAACCCTTTCTTCTGGGCCGAAAAACGCAGATCTTCTACTAGCTGCGTGGCAAAAGAGCCCATCTCGACTACTACCGGGTGGTTGCTAATGCGGCCATCTTCGGCTTTGGCGCTTGTCAGGAGATCCTGAAAGAGTTGGCCCAGGTGTTGTGTGCTGGCATGAGCTTTTTCTAGATATCCGCGCGCCCGACTGTCAATTGTGCTTACTTTGTCGTTAAGCGCTAGCGACAAATATCCCTCAATGGCTGCTACTGGGGTGCGCATCTCGTGCGAGGCCGTACTAATAAACTCGGCGCTTTGTTTTTCGGCCGCTCGTGCCTCGCTTACATCGTGCAGTACGGCGATGGTGCCAGCCGAACCCTCTGGTGTGGCAATGGGCGATATTACCATGGTAACAGTTTGTTTACTGCCCTGTCGGCCTGCTAGTAACACGGTGGTATTGAGCCGCTTGGCGCTTGTCAGTGCTTTAGTAAAAGGATTTTCCTCGGCTGGTATTGGGTTGCCCTTGTCATCCTGCACGCTTACTACCAGACGCACATCTATACCTGTCGCGTCGTTAACTGACCACTGGGTTAGGAGTGCGGCTGCCTGGTTGATTAGTGCAATTTTGCCATCATTGTTAGTAACAATAACGCCGTCGGCAATAGACTGAATAAGCAATATCGACTGCTCTTGGTTGCTCCGCAATGCGCGCGCCAACTGGGTAAGCCGTTTATCCCCATCAGTTACATATATTTGTCGCCACAAGAAGTAGGTAGTAACAGATAGCCCTATCGATCCAATAAAGAGCGCCCACGACGACCGCGTAATGCTCTGTATTTGAAACTCACTGGTAAGTAGCACATACACCACAGTAAGCAAGATAAAGCCCATCACCAGCTGCATGCCGTACATCCCTACAAACAGTGTGGCTAGCAACCAACCGCCAACGTACAGCCAAGTGCCATCCGCGCCATCGGTACGCATAAGGCCATTTAAGAGCACAAAGCTAAACAGCATAGAAAGAATGAGCGTAGCCAGCGCTACACTTCGTTTGGCAATCAGCCAATACAACGTCAGGCCGTACACTATGGGTATTGCCGCTAATGCCAGCGTAACCGTGCCCAACGCGTAAGTGTCGCCATAATTTGCAAACGACGGTAAAAAGCGCGTAAGCAAGCACCCCCCCGCTACTAGGGCACAAAAAAGCATAACCAACCCAAAATACAGGCGGTACCAAACATCAGGGACTACATTGATTGTGTCTTTCATATCGGTATACGCCCTAAGTATACGTTAGTGCTTATGTCTTTAGCCAGTCTTTCAGGCGTATCATCTTGAGTTTTCGCCCCTGTTATGGTAGTATTAACCGGTTAGTTAGACGGCCCCTTCGTCTAGTGGTCCAGGACGTCAGGTTCTCATCCTGAAGATCGCGGGTTCGACTCCCGCAGGGGTCACCACGCAAAAAGCTCATCCGAAAGGATGGGCTTTTTTCGTGGTAATTCGCGAAGCGAATTGAACCCCGTAGGGTTCGATAACTAGGAGCACACGCAGGTGCTTGCACCGAGCATGCGACGACGGTATATCTTTAGATACTCCCAGAGGCGCCATCTAAACTTGCCCTACTTCCGTCAATGCGTCTCATAACTACAAAACCACGCTAAATGACTTACACAGTTTTTGTTTACATTTTGTGTGTGTCAAAATGACTTACACTATTTTTGTGTGTTACCCAGAATCCCAATAACCTTTGGGATAAAGAAAATCTTCTTGCGATTAATGAAGACCGTCTCGAGCAGGTTGGCTCTAACAAGAGAGTTCAGATATGTTGACGCAGTGTTCGTGCCTACCCCAAGCTCTTTCGAAAGCATATCGATGTTAAATGCAACGTTGGAGAATAAGAAATCAATCAGGTTCCGTTGTCTGAATTTAGGGACGATATTTTCTGTGACCAAACCTTCGTAACGGATTGCTTCCTTAGTGACTTCATCCAGAGCTTTCGAAGTTTTGTTCGCCTGTAAAATAATACCCTTGAGGATGTACTTAACCCATTCATCCCACTTAGCTTCAAAAGTTACCTCTCGGAGCCTGCGGTAATATTCTGCTTTGTTCTTAAATATGTATTCACTCAGAAAGAGGATCGGATAGCGTAGGTATCCGTGCTTAACAAGATAGAGTGGCATCAGTATTCTGCCAGTTCTACCGTTTCCATCAGGAAATGGGTGTATGGCTTCAAATTGGTAGTGGATCAGGGCAACCCTAATCAGTATTTGTCCGTCATCACTATCGTCATTGAAGTAATCTTCAAAGTCTTTGAGCATACCCCTAATCAAGCTCTCACCTTCTGGAGGTGTGTAATAGACTTTGCCCGTTTTATCACTTGCGATTTGGTAGCCTGGAAGTTTTCTAATTCCACTTTGAGGAAGACCCAGAGTTTTTTGTATGGCAATGTAGTCGTTTGTAGCGAGGAAGCCCTTCTTGTGCAGAACGGTAGAGCCTAAGGCAATAGCTTCCGTGTATTTGTCAGTCTCTTTTATCGCAGCGGGTAGTTTTTCCTCTGGCAGGGCGCGCGCCCGTAGAGCATCGGCAACGGTTGTGATAATGTTCTCGACAGCGGAGCTCGCTACTGCTTCAGGAACGCTAAATAGCTTGATCATATTAATCGCATTGGCAAAATTGCGGAAAGTCGTTGAGGTTTGGCCGTCGAGCCTTGCGAGTGCTCGGCTAGCTTGAATACAGAGCTTTAAATTTTCAACCGATTCAAGGTTTACATTTTTAGGCGGAAGCTTCGGAAGTTTATTGTTGGGCTTTGTAGGGTCAACCATACACACAATTTATCATATTAAATTGTGTGTTACAAGGTCAGAGTCGTATTAAACTACTCGTAGTTTTGAAAGGATCAAGTCCTCGTTCTCGTACTTTGTATTCAATCTGTTTGGTGAGTGAAGCCACTCGCTATATGCCGCGGTCAGTCCATCAAACAGCGAAACTTCCGGAGACCAGCCAAAATCATTAGAGAATTTGTCACTTGCAGTGAAGTAGGTACAGTCATCGAATGGGAAGATGTCGCGGTCTGTCATACCGTAGTCCTTCGCTTTAACGCATACGGTCTTGTAATCCTTGCGTACAATCTTTGCGACTAGCGCAACCAGAGACTTGAGCGTTACAAGTTCGTTGCCGCTGATGTTGTAGCATTCTCCAGGGCCTTTTGGTGTTTCTGCGATGCCCAATAGTGCCTTGCATAAATCAGACACTTCGCCTAACTGGATAACCGCCTCGCCGTCGCTCGGTATGAGGATAGTTCGCCCCTTGGTAATACGGTCAAAGAGCCATGTTTCGCGGTCAATCGTGTTGCCGATGCCATAGACATACGATGGCCGGACTACCACCGCTGGGAAGCTAGACGCCTCATAGGCAGCTAGCAGCACGCGCTCACAGGCCAACTTGCCGCCGCCGTACTTGCCCCAAACTCCGTGGATGCCCTGGGGATGGTCTTCACTAATTGGCAGTGTGAGCGGCTCAATATACGTCGCGGCACTACTAATAAACACGTATTTCTTGGTATGGTCGCCAAAAAGTTTAACGGTGTGCTCCATGTCGCCCTCGACGTAGCCGCACATGTCAAAAACGGCATCGTACATAGTGTCGCCAATAATGGCTGCCATCTTGTCGTAATCGTTTCTATCCGCTAGGTGGTGAGTTACGTTATCGGGGTATGTCTTTTGATGGTTGCCTCGGTTAATAACTGTAACCGAGTGTTTTGTCTTGGCGAGTGACTCGACGAGCCGCCATCCAATGAAGTTTGATCCGCCAATGATCAGGATGTTCATTACCTAATAGTACCCTATCCTGGGTGTGTATGCTGGACGGGAGTATAGCTACTTCTCCGTGAACTGCTCTGCTCGTATACCATACCGACTATTCCTCTCCAGCGGGTAGCCTCGGCCTTGAGCTGGTGTAAACTTTTTTGTACACGGGTCACCATATTAGGATTTTCCAAACATCCAATCTGAAACAGCTCATTTACCCCTGGTAATTGGGCTGTTTTTTGGTCCCACCAATTCCTTCACGACTCGACACCGGGGCGGGAGCTATTTAGGAAACTGCGGGGCCAGACTATACGGCTGATCACTGCTTATGGCTCTAGCCCCAAAGCCTTCCGACATAACTGAGGATTTTTATTTTTGTAACTTTTTCTGTCTGGTGTGAGTATATAGGATATGCAAACAGATGAACCGGAGCTTATTGCTCGTAGTATAGCTGGCGACCATGACGCCTACGCCGAATTGGTTAACCGCTATAAAAACGCCGTGTATCATCATTGCTTTGCGATTGTGCGCGATGAAGATGTAGCTGAAGATCTTGCCCAGGCTACGTTTATTGCCGCGTACTACCATTTAGCGAAGTATGACCCCAAGTTTCGCCTAGCCACCTGGCTGTTTAAGATTGGGACAAACAAGGCACTAACCTACTTGAAGCATGCCGCACGTGAGTTACGGGCCGATGATTCGCTTATTGCGAGCATTGCCGCTACAACGCCACAGCCACACGAGTCCGCCATACAGCATGAACTCCACGCCGCAGTGGCGAGGTTGCGTCCGCAATACCGGGCAGTCATTAGCCTGCACTACTGGCAAGGTTTAAGTCTGCAGGAGGTGGCGATGACCATGGGTTCGCCAGTCGGCTCGGTGAAGGTTTGGGTAAAACGCGCTAAAGAGCAGTTACGAAAGGAGTTGTCGTGAGAGACATCGAGGATTTGCTGCGCCACAAGGGGCTGAAACCCCGGCGACAGCTAAGCAGCAATTTTACTAACGAAATAACCACGCGGCTGAAAAACGGTGAACGGCCGGAACCTCGCCCGTGGTGGAAGGAGTTCATCCCCATGAAATTCAGAAATATGCATAAGCCGGCGATTGCTGGTGCGGCTTGCATGCTAGTGTTGGTCGCGGGCGGTACAACCTATGCCGCTGTAAACGGCTGGAGTGTGCAAACAATGTTTGGTGGCCAGAAGGATCTAGGCAATGGCCAGCGAATTGTAAAGGTGGATGCCAAAAACTGCCCGCATGTTGACGCCTTTAACATTACCAACAAAAATCGCAGCCGCGATGCGTCGTACTATTACCGTGTCGCGTCAGGTGTAAATCTGACCAACGACCAGGTAGTAGATATTGTGACCACGACTTGCGAGGCGGACGCCGAAGGTGCGGCGAATAGTCCTACTAATCAGGCGATTCGGGCCATGCTCGCTAAGCCGGAAAATGTCGATAAGGTGGTGGGGGGTTATGGCGACGCCATAATCGCGGCGCTGACGCCAACTAGCATTACGATTCAATTTCCAACTGGTGGTTTGAATACGCGTCTGCAGGGCACGACCACGCAGCACTTCACCCAAATCGACCCGGCTGTGTTGGTAACCAATGGGCCGGCGCTCAGCACCTACAGTGCGCTAAAGGTGGGCGATCACGTATTCGTACAGTATCGTGCCAGCGGTGACGCACTGAACAACTCCGAAACTATAAGTCCAGACAAAGTCGATGCTAGCCAGCAGGTGGTCGTGGGTATTCAAAAGTTGTCGCCTGCCATGCAAAAGTACTTTGAGGAATCGGCTATATTTAGCAAGTACAGAAAGGATATCGAACAAGTTGCGCCATGCACCAGCCAGCCAAGTGGTTATTGTACGGATGCCGAGTATCTCGGGCAGTAGCAGAGCCTAATTACTCTATTAAGATGCGCCCTGCCTAGGGCGCATCTTTCCTATGAGGCAATACTAAATTCTCCTCTGGTGAGTTTCTCTTTGAGAAACGAACACGCGAAGCGGGGTGCGATAGCGACCGAAGCGCGTAGAAGCTTTGCTTGGAGCACCGGAAGGAGATATATGCGCGTAGGCGCTATACCCATAAGAAGTTACCGAAGTAGATTCTCGATTGTACACAGCGTGTCGTAGCCTAGTCGGTCATTTTAATTCTAGGATTATCATGCGAAGTCCGATGTGTATGAGGAGTAATTTGTGGAACGTTAAACATCGGGTAAAATCTGGATATGGCCAAAGTCAGAATTAAACGCATAGATAAAACGTTACCACTCCCCGAATTTGACGAGTCAGACCCGAACACTCTAAAAAGGTACGATAAGAGTCAGGTTGCAGGTTTTGACCTATTTTGCCGAGAAAGCAAGATTATCCAGCCGCATGAACTGGCACTCGTTGCTGTTAATAACGTTATCGAGACGCCGCCGGATTGTTTTCTGATGCTGGTTGCTCGGAGTAGCACTCCGTGGAAGAAGGGATTGCTTCTGGCGAACGGGGTTGGTATCGTTGACCCTTTCTACAGCGGTGATAGCGATGAGCTGAAAATCCAGCTACTGAACTTTACTGACAAGCCTGTCGAAGTTAAGAAGGGTGAGTGTTTGGCGCAGGGCGTAATTGTTCGCCGTGAACGTGTTGAATGGGAAGAAGTTGACGAGATGGGCGCCGATGGGCATGGTGGCTACAAGACGCACTAAGCGTATCGGGTGACTACTCCTGGCTCTATTCCCTGAAGGGTGTGATGACATGGGTGAATTCGCCCGTATTGTTCTATGTTTGCTGGGCAAGCTTAGTAAAGAATTCTTCCCTCCCGAACGCGCCTTCCAGGTGAGCGTCAATAGCGACAGCTGCGCACGTGTAGCGAATAGCCATGGGTATAGCCTGCTTCTCCGTATCGGTAAGCGGACGGATCGATTCGTATCCTTCGAGTACGCTGAGCATTAACACTGGGTCGATCCGGCCGTCCTTTACGCCTACTTTTGAGCATATAGTGCGCACAACATCGATTAGTAACAGATTTCTTGCTGAATCGCCAAAATCTAACACTACTTTAGCGGTCTCCCCTTCGTACAAGGCGTTACCTGTATGTAGGTCGCCGTGAATGATTCCTTCTGGCAGGCCGGAATCAAAAATTTTGAGGTTGTCGTTAAGGACTTGCCGTATCTGCGGAGTTAGGGGGCTGTTTTCATCAAGCCGCTTGCTGTCGGACAATGCCCTGTCTCTATTGAGGTGCCCCTGCGAGTAATGATCGAGGACGGTAACGGCTTGATGAAACCTGGCTAACAGTTCTCCAGTAGAGCGTGCAATTTCCGGGGTCTTCCCGCTGGGATGATCCCCGCACAATTTCTCTGACATGGTAGCGGTTACATCTTTATCCTGGTAGACGTATGCGCCGGTCTCGTTGGATATCATCACCGGAGTTGGTATACCCGCGGCAGTCAGCTGCTTCTGTATGATACGGTCATTCCTGAGGTCTGCGAGTGTCTGTTGCAGTGAAAAACGTGCTACATATTCCTGGCTGGTCTCGTTGGCTCTAACAAAGTAGCTTTCGTTGGCCTCGCCAAATGGTGTTCGTCCTAAAATGGTTACGGGTCCTAAGTGAAAGAAGTTGGCAGCCGCTTGGATAGATTTATCTCTTGTTGTATGCATAGCCTTAAATCGTAGCATGCTGTAACTGATTAGTCTGTACGTTAACATTACGGATAACGTCATTCCACCCTACTACCTCCGTCACTATTGAGTCAAAACGCGGAGGCTGAAGGGTCACCATTAGCTTATGCCTAAAAGACTTCTTCGGAAGTCTTTTAGTTTTGGTATGATTAAGCCATGAAACGGGTAGTTATAGTTCATGCATGGGGCGAAACCCCGCAAAGCTGCTGGTATCCCTGGCTCAGACAACAACTCGAATCCAAAGGTGCTGAAGTTTTTGTGCCTGCCATGCCTAATACTGATGAACCGCAGATTGATGCTTGGGTGAATAAGCTGTCTGATATTGTACCCTCCCCCAACGAGGACACTATCTTTATTGGCCACAGTATCGGCTGCCAAACTATCCTACGTTATTTGAGTGGCTTCCTGAAGAATACCCATGTTGGTGACGTGTTGTTCGTTGCTCCCTGGACGCACGTGATGGGGTTAAGCTCCGATTCGCAGCGCATTGCCGACCCGTGGGTTATGACATCTTTTGACTGGGGCAAGGCAAAGGCTTGTGTAGCAAGCTTTACTGCACTCTTTTCGGACAACGACGAGTGGGTGCCGCTTTCCGAGCAGCAGCTATTTCAAGAAAAGCTCGGCGCTGCAACAAAGCTGTTTGCTAGCGCCGGACACTTTGACCAGCAGACAGAGTTTCCGGAGTTATTGAGCGCCGTTCGCCAGTCGTTAATACCAGACATCATAAAACAGGTAGGTTTTGATTTTAGGTGGGACGAAAAGAAAGTTTGGGCACTTGATGTTCCTGCGGAAGACATGCCTATTGAAAATCTGACGTGGCATTTCGACATCCCGTTTTGGTCAAAGCCTGGTGGTTTCTACAATCTGTACCCACGCGAGGTTATTGAACGCCATGAGGATAACGAGCAAGAGTACGAACGCACCATGCAAGCCGACACAACTCACCCTATAGACATCATGTTCTGGCGTGGACGTTGGGTAATACTAGATGGACTTCATCGGCTTGTAAAGCAATCGATTGAAGGCAAAGAAGAAGTGAGGGTTCGTAAGATTCCAGAGAGCGCGATTCCTCGAATAGCTAGGGACAAGTAGCCATTTTCGAAGTCTTTTGTTTGCTATGATTAGTCCGTGAAGTACTTATACTCGCAGGACGACGCTCAGCATAAAAATGTATTTGGTGTAGATATTACGCTTTACGGTGAGAATGTTGCCGCAAACGGGCTGGTTTTGGAGCAAACGGATGTTGGTATGCTCCAAGAATTTTACGATGAAGCCAGTACCCACATATGGTTTATTATCGATGGCTTCTGCACTTTTTACATTGACGACGATATGGTTGAGGCCAAAACAAACGATGTGGTTGTTGTACCGCCCCACAAAAGAATCCATTATTTTGGACGTGTGAAGATGCTTCTTTGTACTACGCCAGCTTTTGATCCTAAAAACGAACATCATGTTCGAGACATCGACCCAAGCGAAAGCCCTTACAAAGATTAGCCAGGGCGACTAATACAAAAAGTCGCCTCTCTTTTTGTTATACTCAAAAAATGACAACTACCTATATCTTGGCAGGCGGCAATGACCGTATTACCGAAGGGTATGGCGAGCGTTTGAGCGAAGAGATCGCCAAACACGTTACCAACCCCAGAATTTTAAGCTGTTTTTTCTCATTACCCGTTGAAATTTGGGAGTCAAAGTGGCAAGATTGGCAATCGTGGTTCTCGCGCTACTTTGGTACAGACGTACGGTACGATTACGCCAAGAAAGACACTTTTTTAGAGCAAATTGACTTGGCAGATGTCATCTACCTGCACGGGGGTGACACTCGGCTACTTTTTGACACCCTTCCATCGATTGACGCCCTTAAGGAACATTTTAGGGGCAAAGTGATTGTCGGTAGTTCTGCCGGGGCTAACGCACTATCTAAGAACTATTGGTCAAGTAAACGAGGTGTGCCTGCACATGGTCTGGGCATTGTAGGTAGCAACATTATGGTACATTACGGCACTCTTAAGCACGAAGAAACGACGCGCGTATCTGGTGACTGGGAAAGAGAAGAGGCGAGCTTCCAGAAGATTATTGGCGACGAGAAGATTACGTGCCTCCCCGAGGGGCAGTTTGCTGTAGAACAAGACGACTGAGTGCTGTGAAGTGCTAGCCTTGCAGGATTTACATTTTTGCTACAATGATGCCCATGGGATTTAAAATTAACGTCAATAGCATTCTGCGATACGAAGTAACCGACCCCTTAGAGGTCGGCAAAGAATATCCTTTTGAAAAAGAAGGGCTAAACTTGCTTGCCGATGACATACAAATGTGGCTTGCAAAAACGGATTGGACTGCCCTTGCCGACATCCAAGTTACCAGCCAGCAGCGCAAAGACGGCAAAACGTCTGGTACTTTTGTAATAAAACACCTGTACGAGGATCAAGAGCAGCAGGTTCTTACTGGCATATTTAAGAGAATGTACGGCTGGGAGTAGTTTCGATAGAGCTATGCAGAAACATGTAGTTGTATACTCTCATGGGTTTGGTGTCCGCAAAGACGATCGCGGTCTATTTACTGATATTGCTGCCGGACTGCCCAATGCAGAGTCGATTTTGTTCGACTACAACAAAGTGTCTGAAGCTACCATTACTGTAGCGCCGCTGGACGTCCAGGCCGAAAAGCTGCTGCAGATTATAACCGATGCGCGCAGTAAGCACCCTAAAGCCGTGATAGACCTTGTTTGTCACTCTCAGGGCTGTGTAGTTGCCGCGCTGGCCTGCCCCGAAGGAATTCGCAAGACTATCTTTACCGCTCCGCCTACTCAGTTACTCGATGCCGAGCGCAAGATCAAAGAGATATGCGTACAGTACGGTATTACCTTTACCAAACAAGACACAGTACGTATACCGCGAAAAGACGGCACCACCACAATCATCCCACCAGAATATTGGCGCGTGCGCGATGGCCTGGATGCGCAGAATATGTACAGTAGGCTTGCCGAACACACGGAGTTGATTGTTGTCACTGCCACCGAGGATGAAGTCCTCGGTGAGGTGGTCTTTACTCATTTGTCGCCCAAGGTACGGATTATTGGAATGGCTGCCGGCCATAACTTTGAGGACGAAGCGCGTGAGCAGTTAATCAGGCTGATTTCTGAAGAAGTCAGCCGTGCGTAGCCGCCTATGACCACTAAAAGCAGGCAACCATCACGCGTAGCCGTGCTAGACATCTGCGGAACGCTGGCGCCGGAAGATTCATGGTTGGCGCTGACTCGCGATATGGGCACATCGGTAGATCGCCACCTAGAGATTTTTCATGATTACCGCGAGGGGCGTATTACCTACCCCGAGTCGCAAGACCAGCTCATTGGGCTGTGGCGCGCTACTGGCAAAGCTAGTCGCAGCGCTATGCGGGCTATTTTTGAGTCGTGGCCGCTTGACTCGGCAGCCCTTCCTCTGGTTGAAGCACTACGCGCCCACGGTTACTGCCCGCTGATTATCACTGGCGCCGTTGATTTATACGCCGAAGTTGTGGCCGCTAAACTGGGCATAGCCGACTGGTATGCCAATACGCCTTTGGTATTCGACGAAGCCGAAAATCTGGTTACCTATCACTATGATCTAGACCAGCCTGGCAAAAAGGTTCGCCAGCTTGGCGAGTTTTGTTCAAAGCACGGTTTTGATGCAAAACAAGCAATTGCCTTTGGCGACGGCCCAAATGATATTGGCTTGTTTGAAGCCACTGGCCACGGCATTTGGCTGGAAACACCCAAGTACGACAGTCAGCTCCGCCCCCTTGCCTGGCGGACAATCGAGCACCTAGTAGATGGCATTGCGTTGCTCGACCAGAGTTAGCAGGTAACCGTTTGCTATACTCAACAAATGATTATTCTCCTTACCGGCAAGCCAGGCGCTGGCAAATCTACAGTAATAGAAAAGTTTATTGCCCTAAATAAAGAACCCGCACGTTGGGTTGTAACTTCTGCCATCCTTCGGCCAGAGCTGGGCGACAGGGGCGGTTTTGTCGCCGCTAATTCGGACGGTGTACGGCGTGTTATCTCTCATAAAACCGACATAGCATCGGACGTTGTCGTTGGCGAAAACCACGTAGACCTTGCAGCGGTGGATGTAATGTTTGCCAATGCACTAGACAAAGCTACTAAGTCACAGGGCGGGCTTACTATTGTGGACGAGATTGGGCCTATCCAACTGTTATCGCCCGCGTTTACTGCTGCGCTAGGCCGTGTATTTGATAGTCCTGCCGACTTGGTTGTAACTATTCATTATAACGACGAGCGCTTGGCCGTCTACCGTAACGCCGCACGTAATCTCGTGCTGGAGGTAACGACGAATAATCGAGACGAGCTGCCTAGCGTCCTCGTGTTTATTACCCGCAATCGGGCTGCGTATAACGCGCTAAGTGCTTCGCGGCAAGAACTTGTTGGCCAATTTATTCGTCGCTACGTTGCCTCCGGGTGGGTGCTGCAGATTAAAAAACTTATGGGCAATGCGCTTTTGTACGTTACCCAAGGCTTGGTTACCCAAGAAGATACTACACATTGGTCGGTGCGTGGCAAGCGTGGCATGTATCACGTTGTACAAGCAGCGGCCAACCTAACATGCACTTGCGATTTGTATGCTGGTCGGGGTATATACGCGCATAATGCCGGCGAATGTTCGCATATTCAGGCCGTTGCCATTAGTCAGGTATAGCGCCCCCCCGCCTTTCCGACCTCTAGAATTATTAAATGGCTATGATACCAAACTTTGCTGAAGATTGCAGTAAATATTTGGGCACGGTTACGCTTTTTGTTCGGTTAAACTGTAATCGGCACCAAATTAATTATAGGGGGCAATCATGTCAACATTATCGCGAGTGGCTGTCAGGATACGCCATGTATCCAGGCAACTTACGGCGCTTACAGGCGCCGTCTTTTTGGCAGGGGCGGCCTTGTCGGGGGCCGTACACGCCTCGTCTTCGTCGTATCCGTCGTCTATTGACGTTAACGACACGCACGCATCTAGCTTTGTAGGTGTCGTAAGCAAAACGGGCAACACTGGGCCGGCGTCGGTTCCGGAATGCGCTGCAGTCAATTGTGAGCATATTCGTATGGGCGTAAACCTGCCAAATAACGTATGGCATAACAAACCAGGCGGTGTCCAGGTAACCATTACCTGGAAAGGCTTGTTTAATGACATTGCTGGTTTAGCTGTGTACCACAATGGTCAGCACATAGCTACTTCGGCAGCAGCTGTGGCGACCTTTCAGTCCGTACGACTGAACACTACGGCTAATCCACACTCTACGCCAAACGGCGACTACGACATATATGTCGCTTATAACGGATATGTGGATGACAATGGCGTACAGCCAAGCGCCTTTATCTTCTATCAGGGTTGGGCTCAGGTACAATACGAGCCACCTAAGTCGCCAGTGCGGGATTTGGTCCCTAATGTCATTCCGTTGCCACCCACCGAGGCCAACTTTGATACGCCGGCACCAATTTTTGGCGACAGCGCCGACCCCACTAACCCCTCCTGCTTCTTAAGCGAAGTTGCCGAACAAGGAGTACACAAGTGCTTGCGCGTACAACAGCGGATGTACGACCAAAACGGCCCCAATAGTGGCCCGATTGATATTCGTTTTTCTCGCCAAGTAGGTAGTACACACGACGAGCCTGCTTCACAGCGCATTTATCGCTCTGATGGCACATATTGGGATCGTCCAGCTGGTGAGGTTTTGTACCACCCTATTCACCAGCACTACCACTACGAGCACTACACGCGTACCGACGCCTACGCGCTTGATGCTAACGGCAACCCTACGACGGTCGCTGCCCAAGGCGAAAAGAACGGCTTTTGTTTGGCTGACACCGACGTTATTGCTCGACAAAATCAGTCATACGTAGCGCCCATGGTATACACCGCGCCCGACTGTTTATCTCCGCGCTCGGTTAGCGCCGACGGCCAGACCGAGTTCTTTGGTGAGGGCGAAGGCCCCGGCAATGGCGACACTTACGACGCCAATCTGCCCGACCAGTTTATCAACGCCGACAATTTGCAAGACGGCACATACCTGCTCGAAACTGTTGTCGACCCAGACCACAAATTACTTGAAACCAATACACACGACAACTGTATTGCCAAGTACATCAAGGTGTGGGACATGAACACTGCTCACCCGAAGGCGATGCTTCTCGACAGCTATAACGGCAAGAAGGCCCCGGCCTGCGTTAGCTAGCGTTCGCGATTCATCTACTGTAAGGGGCTATATAGGTGCCAACCTCTTACTCTAACATTCAGAAGACGCTCCATCTTTGGGGCGTCTTCTTTGTTGGCGCAACAATTAAAGGCATTATGCGTGTGGTACGATGATGCGATCTAGGATATCACCATAAATATCGGTGTGCGTTCGCTGGTAGCGCCACATAGCGATTTAAGTGGGCCCAATTTCTGTATTACGAGGTCGCAAAGCGCTTAGCTGTACGCGCTTGAGCCTTGGCAGCTTCGAGCTCTCTGTTGTGGGGCTCGGCATTGGTGACTAGTGCGCTTAAGAGCGTTTGCGCTACTGTCGTGATGTCGTCTATCCCCTGTTGAAAAGCCGCCTCGTTGGCTTTAGACGGGTGCTGAAAACCAGTCAGTTTGCGTACAAACTGTCTGGCTGCATCCCTCACCTCTTGCTCGGTGGCTGGCGGGTCAAAATTGAATAGTGGTTTTATACTTCTGCACATGGCAATAGTATAGAGTAATCATGGTAAAAAAGTCGCTTCTTGGCCCGTTACGCTAATGGTACAATGTAAACAGATACGGCATAGAAAGGGTTAGGGTATGTCACTCACATATTGGAAGCAAAAGGCACAGAGCGGCTTTACGCTATTAGAAGTACTACTGGTGGTAGCAGTTATTGCTATTTTGGCCGGTATTGTTATCCTTGCTATTAATCCGGGTAAAAACCTCGGCGACAGCCGCAATGCGCAGCGCGGTGTCGACGTTAATACTATTATCAACGGCGTATATCAATACACGCTCGACAATAATGGAAACTTACCAGGTGTGGGCGCCCGCAGCGGTGCAGTTGCTATTAGCGTTACGCCAACCGAAATATGCAATAGTACTGCCGTTGCCTGTACTAACCTTGTAGATTTAGCTATTCTTACTTCTACCGGAAAATATATGGTGGCTATCCCAAAAGACCCTAACTGCCCTACGGGGTGCAATGCTAACGGCACAGGATACGTATTGTCCAAGAACGCTGCTGGTCGTTTAGTTGTTGCTGCGCTTAACCCCGAAAACAGCAAAACAATTTCGATTACCAAGTAGTATCCTAGCAATTTGTGTTTTTTAGATAAAAGTTGTATTATATGCAATTATGAATACCTTGTTCGTGTGGCTGTTTTTGCTGGCCTTTGTCTTGCTTGTCTGGAGTCTAATATCCCCTCGCAGCCTAGCAAAAGGGTGGGTTAAGGGGTTTAATCGTAAACGTTTTGCGCTTCTTTTGGGTTCGGCCAGTGTTGCGTTTTTTGTACTTGTTGGCATTACTGCCCCACCGAGGCCCACTGCCCCCGTAACATTTAGCCCTGCCTCTACAACCAGGAGTACCTCTTCTGTAAGCCAGTCTAAGGTTGCCGGTGAGTCCACTACTCAGAAACCCGCGGCCAAATCGACACCCAAGCCAAAAATTACCACCAAAACAGTCAATGAAACACAGGCGATACCATTTGAAAGCAAAACAGTTACCGATCCATCCATATCGAAGGGTACTACCAAGATAACTACCGCAGGCGCAAATGGCCAAAAAACGCTCACCTACCAGGTTACCTATACAGATGGCAAACAGACCGACGAAAAGTTAACTCGCGAGACAATAACCAAGCAGCCCATAACCCAAATAACATCTGTAGGTAGCAAGGTGGCTATCACTCCCGCGCCAGCACCTGCTCCAACTCCCGCGCCCGCTCCATCGTGCGACCCTAACTACAGTGGTGCATGCGTGCCTATTGCCAGCGATGTTGATTGTCTTGGCGGCAGCGGCAATGGCCCAGCCTATGTGCAGGGTCCGGTATATATTATTGGCGTTGATATATACCGCCTAGATAACAATGGCAACGGCATCGGCTGCGAGTAATACTAGTTGTTTGACGATAGTTGCATCACTGCCAATATATTGCCGGCTGGGTCGGTAAACCAGGCAATGTCTGGCCCCTGGTTGGCAGCAATACCGCGTGCTATGCCTTTGTCGTCTTGATGCATACCGTCGTAGCGCTCAAAAGCGACACCTTGTTTGTCTAGCTCGTCTACCGTTTTGTCTATATTGGACACCGGAAAGTTGAGTACGGTAAATGTGGCGGGCTTGTGGTCGTCCTTGGGGTAAATATTTATTACTCCGCCACCGGCCAAGTGCAGCCGCAGCATGCCCATACCCTCGATATCGGTAGTCTTGAGGCCAAGAATTTGGCTATAGAACTTTTTGGCAGCCGCGATGTCGTCGACCGAAAAACTGCTAAATGCTGGCGAATCCTGTAACATATGCCTCCTAATTTGTATGCTACGTAGTGTGGCGCTAGACCTAGGCTTCTTCAACCATGCGCAGTTTTTTGGGCAGGGTCAGGCTTAGTCCGCACACCACAACCAATAGTATGATGACGTACACAATTCCCGCTCGGAAGGCAGTGGCAAAGTTGCCGGCATTGGCCGCTTTGGCACTGTCGGTAATGGCGTTGGCTACTTGTTGCCCGGTCGCGTCGTGCGGCATGATAGCTTGGGCTTTATTGCAGCTGTCAGGTACGGCGCTGGCATCTTTTTGCGTACTACGATCGTAAAAACAGGCGCCGGTTTGGCTGATAATGGCATCCTGCTCTGTTTCGGGAATACTGAGTGCTGTCAGCTGCTGGCGCAGTTGTGGCGCTTCTTTGGCAAAACTTTGCACGGCATTGTGGTTTAGCTGGCTAAAGAAAATGACACCAATAATGGCAATCCCCACAGCGCCTCCTACCTGCTGTACAGCATTAAGCACGCCAGATGCGGCGCCAGCATGTGCCGAGTCAACGTCTTGCAATGCCGCCGAGAACATGGGAACCATAATAAGCGACAAACCAATCCCCAAGAACAATAACGGTACAATAAACTGCCAAGGATGCGAACCGAGCGAGTAATGAGTAAGCACCCAGGCTATAACTGCTAACGACGCACCAAAAATAGTAGCACCAAAACTGAGCACGCTTCGGCCAAAGCGCATCACTAGCTTTTGACCCAATACGGCAAAGCCAATGGTCATACCCACGGCCATTGGTATGCCGGTGAGTGCTGCCTTAATAGGGGTGTAGCCCAGGCCAGCCTGAAGTACTAGGGTAAACATCAAGAAATACCCCACCATCAGCGATTCGATGATGACGTTTAGTCCAAGGCCGGCGATAAAAGTGCGAATTTTGAACAGTGCTGGCACAATCAGCGCCGATCCGTCGCGTCTGTCTTTGCGCACTTCATACCAGCCAAAGAGGGCAAACATTGGCACCGAGGCGGCTAGTAGGCCAATAGACCATAGTGGCCAGTCCAGGTCGCGCCCTTCAATGAGTGGGAATACCAGCAAGCTGAGGGCCACGACAATTAGCACAGTACCCTTAATATCAATATGTAGTGGATGTGGCGATTTGCCGTCCGGCAAAAACTTAAAACCAGCAATAAGTGCAAAAATACCCACGGGCAAATTAATTAGGAAAATAGGGCGCCAGTCCCAGCCAAAAACATTAGCCTTGATAAGCAACCCACCAATGATCGGCCCGAGCGACGCAGCCAAACCACCAAGCATGCCAAACATGCCCATTACTTGCCCGCGTTCTTTAGGGTTATACATTACCTGCATTAGCGACATTACCTGTGGCACCATTAAGGCGGCCATGGCGCCCTGTACAAGGCGTGCTATTACTAAGAAGGTAGCATTAGGTGCAACGCCAGCCAGTAGCGAAGCTACAGTAAATCCAGCTACGCCTACCATAAAGATTTTTTTGTAGCCAAATACGTCGCCCATGCGGCCGCCGGTAATGAGTAATAGCGCAAATGTCAGTGAGTAGCCGGCGATAAGCCACTGGATAGTGGCATAGCTGGCACCTAGGTTGGCTTGGATAGATGGTATGGCAATGTTGACGATGGTGCTGTCAAGCAAGTCCATTACAAATGCGAAGGCTACAATCAACAACGCTATTTTCTTTTGTTTGGCAGTAAATGTGCGCGCGTGGTGTGCGGCTGATTGGTGCTCGGGCATATATTGATCTTTCTCTTGTTTGCTAGTCGCCTACAAGTATAACGGGTTATCGGTTTTATCTCTAGTAGAGGTCGGCCTGGTTGTATACTGAAAGATATGCCCAGACAACCTGTCGATAGCAAGCGTACGATTATCTGGAGAGTACTGCTACTGATTGCTGCTGCGTTGCTACTGCTTGTAGTTGTGCCGCAAGTTGGCTCGTTGCGGTCGAGCGCCGAGGCTATCACTACAGCCAATCGGCCGTTACTGGCACTATGTTTACTGCTACTAGGGGCTACGTTTGCCCTGCCGGCACTTAGCTATATGCTACTCGCCGTGCGTCGATTGCGGTTCGTGGCGACCCTAGCCGTGCAGATGGCCAGTGGGTTTACTGGCAAATTATTGCCGGCAGGCCTCGGGACCATTGGACTTAACATTAGTTATTTGCGCAAGCAAGGTCATTCCACCGCTCAGTCGGCCGCGGTTGTTACAGCCAATAACGGCATTGGTTTTATCTGTTTTGCCACCCTGGCATTGATCGGCGCTCCGTTTACAGGGCAGCATGTTTCGCTGCCGCACATGCACATTGCGCCAATATATAGTGCACTCTTGCTGCTTGCCGCGTTAGCAATTTTAGTAGGATTGGGGCTGCTTTTTAGACAAAAAATACGTGTTGGGATGTGGCAGGTGTTACAAACCATGAGTGGATATCGCCACCGCCCGTTTCGATTATTTGGTGCTGTGGTCTCTGGTCTGCTGCTACCCTGTGTGTTTGCGGCCATTTTGTATTACGCCGCCCGTGCGTTGGGGTATACAATAACGCCAGTTCAGGCTTTTGGGGGTTTTATGGCCGGCCAGTTATTGGGCACTGCCACTCCTACTCCGGGCGGTATTTTGGGCGCCGAGGCGGGTGTTACTGCGGCGCTTACGACTTACGGCTTGCCTGCGGCAAGCGCTTTGACTATTGCATTGTTGTACAGGCTTGTTACCTATTGGATACCGCTTATTGCCGGCAGCGTGGTATTTGTTGCTATCCGCAAGAGGTACGTTTAAGAGATAGTAACTGCACCAGTGCGCAGTACTTGGATGCCATTGTCGGTGACGCGAATAATGGTAGATGGCGCCCTGCCCGACAAATCACCGCCATCTACATAAAAATCGACAGCATTGCCAAAATAGGCATAGGCTTCGTGCACAGTGTTAGCCCCTGGCTCACCTGGCTGATTAGCACTTGACGTTACCAGTGGGCCGGTTTGCTCTAAAAATGTCCGTATAGTTGCATCTTTCGGGACGCGTACAGCTAGATCGGGTAAATCTTGGGTAAGATACATCAAGTTTTGGCCAACTGGCACAATAACGCTAAGTGAGTTGGGCCATAGATGTGCCACCGTTTGCAAGGCGTCTTCTGACACACCCAGCTGGACAAGCTGTTTGACGGTAGCGGCAATAATGGTGCCTGGCTTGTGCTCGCGATGTTTTGTACGATATAGCCGGGCAACGGCTTGCGCGTCGTTGGCACACGAAACGATACCGTATACGGTATCGGTGGGCATTACCCCTACCTTGCCCTGGAGTAATAATTGTTGTGCGGTGGCAAAATTTACGACATTCATTGGTTATCATCTTAACAGAACGGAGCAAAATATACTAGCTAAGATACTTCATTTGTGTTTTAATAAGTGTCTATTATGCATGACAACATGGGAACCTACAAATTAACGAAAACTGATGCCAAAAAATGGGCAGCTATTGAACGTGTGTTGAGAGAAGACAGAGTGCTCATGAGCGCGGTGGGTGGCACGTCCCTACCGGAGAAGAAATCGCGTAAGGCACGTGTCAGAAGCGCGTTAGGCACTGGTGCGGTGGCGGCGCTGCTGGTGGGCGCTGCAATTGGAGCCATCCATTACACAGCAGACCCCGGCTACGATCGTGCTCATCAAGAAGTGTTGGAAAGCACAGCGCTACTTCGGCAACTGGGGTTGTGTGCTACGCTGCTGGACGCTAGCGCACAGAACGCCTACAACCACGATCACCTTGTAAAGAATAGAGAGCTTTTGACTGCCGCCGCACTTGCTAGAAACGAGGAAGATCCCATTCCTTGCACTCCGGCTCCAGATAACGATGGAACGGTGACCGTTAAGGTCTACAACACACCTAGTGTCGTACATCGGCAAGATTTTTTGGCGCCAAATACGCCGACAACTCTGCCATCGCCTTTCCCCTCTCCTACTCAGTCGTAGGCGTAGCTATTTATGATATGGCTGGCCGGCGGCAATAGTGCTGGCGCGATATAGCGCCTCGAGCAGTATTACCATGGCCAAATCGTGCGGAAATGTCAGCTTGCTAAAGCTGAGTTTGGTGTTAGCGTACGCAATTACCTCTTGTGGCAAGCCCTCGGGGCCGCCAATAAGCAAGCACAACTCTTTGCCTTCCAGGGCGCGCTTTTCTAAAAAAGCAGCTAGTTCGGGACTGGTAAGCTGCGGCCCGTCAATGATAAGTGCCGCCGTGTAAGCGTTACCTACTGTTTGTAATACATAATTGGCGTTATATGCGTACTTGTCGGCTATATGTGTTACTCGCACCTGATGATAATGCTGCAGGCGTTGATAATATTCTTGCCAGCCTGCTTTGGCATAAGCTAACTTGGGTTCCCCTACAGTTACAATATGTAATTTCATAGGACAATAATTGCCTTGTTGTGTTCGCTGCGTATACGCGCTGGTTTGTTGGCAAAAAATTCGGCTACGGCTTTGTCTACGCCTGGCAGCGCCTCGCGGCGGTAGTCGTCGATAACGATTGCGCCCCCGACACTCATGCGGGGCCATACCAAGCGAAGTGAATCCGTAATGGATTGATAAAAGTCTCCGTCCAGGAATGCAAAAGCAATTGACGAAGGTATATCCTCTGCGGTTAGTTCGTTAAACCAACACTTGTGAATAATGGGTGGCGCGAGGTTTGCTAGATGAAATTGCCGGAGCAGTTCTTTTTTGCCTACTTGCAGCTTGCCGGCGGCAAAATCTACCCCGGCAGCACTATTATCTTGCGGACTCTTGGCCGGCAAGCCCTCAAACGAATCGTAGACGTGGAACTCGCGGCTAGCAGTTTGTTTGTGTTGGTCGAGTAGCCGACGGATAAACAGACTGGTAGTGCCGACGTAGCAACCAAATTCGACCACATCCCCCTGCACCGGTGCGGCAAGTACTCGCTCTAGCTCACGGCACACCACACTCAGGCCTTCTTTGCTCATTTGGTCCGAAATGAGTTGATGGCCAAAGAGCGTATGGGCGGCGTCATTTGGTACGCGATGATGTTGGTAGGCGTCGGGGTTGTCCATTACAGATGATTATACGATACGCGCGCTGGGTAGCTCGCTCCAATTACTAACATACCGGGGTGAGCGAATCTGGTGTTTGGGCTGCCACGTTTTGCTAAGGTCTTCGGCGGCGTAATATATTTTACCCCTGCCCCACTTGCTATTAATAATGTCTAGCGCTTGCATGCGAGCTTGGTTGCGTGTGTGTAGCCCGGTATGCACTAGCCCAAGCAAATCGGTTTGCAACGCGGTTTCGGGCGTAAAGTCGTACAGAAATACCCCCAGACGATGATACTTTTGCCTGCCATTAAAAATAGTGGCTAGCTCGTGTATAAGCGAGCTGATAATCATGCCTGTGTCGTTAGTGGGCATATCTAGACAGATTTCGTGCACCCAGCGGCGGTAGCCAGGTTTGTGGCGGTTGGTGTTGGCAAAAAAGCCAATACGTTTGGTTAGGAGCTCTTCGCGCCTAAGCTTAAAGGCTGCTTGTGCCCCCAAGGTCGCGATAGCGGCTTCTAGCACATGTAGCTGCGATGTGTCTTCACCAAAGGTGCGCGAACGCATAATGCTCTGTGCTGGGTCGTACTCTGGGCTAAGGCCAATGCACGAAATATCGTTTAGTTCGGCTACCATTTGGCTGCCGTGCACGCCCATGAGTTGCTTGGCACGTTGTGGGCGCATGGTTGCTAGTGCCCAGGCGTTGCCAATGCCTTCGGCACGCAATCGGGGCGCCAAACGGCGTCCCACTCCCCAGATGTCTTCTATGGGCATGGCGGTGAGTGCTGCGTGGCGACGCTGGGGCGCTAACCCCACAAAATTAAAGGCACCACGGTAGCCTTCGTACTTTTTAGGTATTTCGGCGGCCAGTTTGGCTAATGTTTTGCTGTGAGCAATGCCTATCGACACCGGTACACCCACGTGCCGCAAAATGCTGGCGCGTACCTGACGACCCCATGTTTCGTAATCGGCAATTGGTAGTTCGGTAATATCTAAAAACGATTCGTCCACCGAATATACCTCGATGCGTGGCGTGATGCTCGTAAGAAGCGTGGTAATGCGTTTGCTGATGTCGCCGTATAGCTCAAAGTTGGCCGAAAAACGCACGATGTTGTTTTGCTCAAAGATCGCCTTGTATTTAAATGCCGGTGCGCCCATAGGTATACCAAGGCGCTTGGTTTCGTTGCTACGTGCCACTACACAACCGTCGTTGCTGGATAGTACGGCTACCGGTTTGCCCTCTAGGTCGGGACGAAACACACGCTCGCAGCTAACAAAAAAGTTGTTGCAATCAATAAGGGCAAAAACACGTTGGTTGCTCATGCTCGTGTCGCCTTTTTGAGCTGATGAATGGTGCTGGTAACCACACCCCATACCGTTGCTTGTTTTGGTACACTACCCAGACTAGATAGGCAAAAATCTTCTGGCCCGCTGTTCCACCACAACACAATGTCGTTGGTGCTGGCATCTAGTGCCCGGTCGACAATGGCAATGTCGCTATCAAAAATACCAACAGTCTCCCACTCACGGCCGCGCACCCTAAAAAAATAAGTGCTGGCGCTGTGGTTGATGAGCAGCTGGTTAAGGTCCAGGCTGCGCAAACGGGCATCGGCTGCCGGGTTTGGAAAACCGGTGTGTACCGAGACTCCATCTGTTTCGTGAATCGAATCTTGCTCATAACTCATAGCTGACTCCCATGGGCAAAAAGCCCCTAAACGGTATTTTTTTGTGCTGGTTGGGATTAGCCACGGCGCGCACGTACGCCCTTGTGGTTAATTGGAGTCATCCCCTATTCAGGGAAAACAAGTTTGTTATGAGGCCTGTCTGGAGAAAGCTAAACATAGCAGTCCACACATAGCTCTATTTAGTATAGCGCTACGAAGTCTATTTCGAGCAACGGATTGGTCAAAGCTCTATTTTATGGTCGCTAAAAAGTCCACCAGCTCGCGCGGGGTGATCTCGGCTTTTACCAGGTAGGCGTCGGCTTGGCGCTCGATATCGGCGCGCACTTCTTCGCGCTGTTCTAGGTTGGTCGTGATAACAATTTTGGCTTTTAGCGGTGGTGCACCAGGCGCGCGCAGCTGGCGCAGTACGTCGATGCCTGTGATGGTTGGAATCATAAGGTCCAGGAGCACAATATCGAAACGGTCGGTTTTGGCTAGGTCCATGCCACGCTGGCCGTCTACCTCTACCGTAACATCGTAGCCAGCGCGCGTTAGAGCGCGAACGTAGAGCTCGCTAATAAAGTGCTCGTCTTCAATGACAAGTATTTTTCGGCCGTTTGGAGTTGGTGGTTGAGTTGGTTCCATGAATGTTTTACCTGCTATACAATGAATGGTTTTTGATCCAACCGTGAACGCCGCGATTGATATCGTTATTATCGCCGTTTTTCTTTTCTTCGGCAACTCTAGCAAACGGAATGACGGTAAAGCCAAAGACGCTTCCCTGGCCTTCCTTACTGTTAACCCAGATGTGGCCGCCGTGAGCATCGACGATTGTTTTGCTGAGGTACAGCCCAAGGCCAGTGCCGCCTACTTGATTACGTGAGCGGTGTGAGCGATAAAATTTTTCGAATAAGTTTGGCAAGATGCTGGTCGGGATACCCGCCCCAAAATCTTGTACAGTTGTTTCTACCAACCCCTCTTTGTTGACATACGATTTAACAACTACTTGCCTGCCCTTGGTAGCATGGCTGTATTTGACGCCATTGTCGATGAGGTTAACGAGCACCTCATAGATACCTACGCGGTCGACACCTACAGTTGGCAAGTCGGGTGCTACTTGGCAGCTAACTTCTACACCCTGAACCTTAGCACGTAGTGCCACGTCTGCTACGGCGGTGTCAACAATACTTTTCCAATTGTCTTCGTGTAGCTTGAGTGTCAGCTGATTGTTTTCGATACGCGCTACATTGAGCATGTTGTTAATAAACGCCGTAAGCGATTGAGCGGTGGCCTTCATTTTATGCATAAAGGCGGCATCGGTTTCGTCTAGCTTGCCGTCTAAATCTTCTTCCAACGCTTCTATATATCCACGAAGTAGCGTCACCGGTGTGCGTAGTTCGTGCACAGCCAGGGCTACAAAGCTGAGCGACTGATCATCCTCGGCATAGCTAGGGTGATCAAAAAGTATCAACATCGTTTCGTAACCGCTTGGGTTAGCGCGGTTGTAGTAGGCTGCTAAATCGAATTGTTGTTGCATGTTTTCGCCCTGGATGTTTAGGCGTACGCGCTCCCAGCTACCGGTGTCCACGGCTGTGTCCTTTTTGGCGTGTTCTAGCCATTTGTCAAAGGTTTGCTCCGAGGGGAACGACATGTCTAGTACGGAGTAAATGTTTTGGCCAATGGTATCAACCTCGCTACGTTTTAGGTAATCGCAGAGCGCTTTATTGGCGTAAATAATAGTCTGATTTTTATCCAGTACCAGCAGAGGTAGTGGTAAGCTACTGGCCACAAACTCGGTGTGCAAGTCGCGCGTTTTGCTAGCCGCAGTTTTTTCGATAGTGTCCATAACACTGGCTAATTGGTACACTTGGCTTACTAAATTCGTAACCAAGTCGTGCCCTAGCCCATTTTTAGTAAGGTCGGGCGCGGGGGTGTTGGTACTATCGGGCGCAATGTGCAAAATGGCTTGCCAGATGAGCTTGGTGGGCTGCGTTAGGTAGTGGGCACTTACAGTAGGCAATATAGTGGCGCCTATAACCGCAGCTACAAGCAGGCTAATAGCTACCTCTACATCGCTTAGCTGGAGCACATGCTCAACCACCCAATAGTCGGCAAATATGACAGCGTTGTCTATAAGGAGTATGAATAATATGCGACTACGGAACTGCGAGACGAATCGCTGTAAGTGGTTCATGGCTATTTAAAGACGACATGCCCTGTTGAATTGACTGCCGTAAACCATGTTTGGCCAGGATTGAGTTTGATTGGTTGTCCCTGTTGATTTTTGAACGTAAAGTTGTCTGTGCTGGTTGCCTTATTCCAGGTGCCAATATACACCACTCCATCCTGGAAAATATAGACCGGGCCTGATCCCAGAGTGGTATAGGCAGTGTGTAAGTCGTCTGATGCAATTCCTTGGGTAAGTACCATGGCAACGACTACCTTTGGAGCAATTTGCGTTTGGGCGCCGTTTTGGTCTAGCTCCATATGCGGTGCTCCCCCTTCGCTGCGCTTGTATGTGTTGGTGGCATGGTCGTAATCATAGTGCACATTAAAATCGGCACTACTGATAGTAAGGTCTATACTGGTGGCCCCCGGCGTTTTAGCTGTCGATTCGATTTTACGCTCCAGTGATTGGTATTTACTGCTGGTAAAGCTTTTTGTGCTTTCTAGAGCGTTAAGCTCGGCCATGCTGGTGTAGACATTGTGTGGCGCGTAGCGGCTAGAGATGCGGTGGTAGTAGCTACCATTATAAAATTGGTCGAGATCTTTGACGCCCCAAATAGGAATGTTATGAAGCGCCTCGGCGCTCCCACCTACGTGTGCTACCGGTGCGTCAAAACCAAGTAGCCACTGCAGATAGTAGGGCCGCACTGAGCGTACTGGGCCGATATATGCCGGCGCAGTATCCTGAAAGAGCGCTACAAAACGCGTAATGCCACCTTCGGCTACAGCCTCGAATACAACTCCTGCTTGGTCTAGGCCCGATTGCGGGCGGGCGTCGTCGCTGTTTTCGATCATAACCGCTGTTACCGGGCGAAGATTAACACTTGGGTCTACTTGTAAGCCAGTAAGGTTAGAAGCAACGGTGGTTGGCTGCGGCGCTGGCTTAACGACTGCTGCTTTGGGGGTAGACTTAACCACCACTGGCTTCTTGGCCGGGTGGTGCAGCAAAAGGTAGGCACCAATACCGCCGCCAATAACAACTATCGCGGCCAGAATGCTAAAGATAATCCACTGTTTTTTGGTACGGTCTTTAAGCCACTCCTTGAATGAGCGTTTCGTGTTGGGCTTTTCGGCGTGCGAATCGACTGTTATGTCGGGGTCGGCAGCGTGCATATCGGCATTTGCGGTTTCGTCGGGCGTTTGAAAAATATTTTGAGGTGGAGTAGCAGCCGGGCCTTGCCCGTCGGTAACCATATGCTGGGATACGTGTTGTGCTGCCGGGTTAGTGACATATTTACTAGGCCGCTTAGGGCGGCGAAAGCCATCAATCATGCCCTTTATTGTAACAGCTTATGCTTAAGACTTTCAAAAATGCTTAATCCCGAAAATAAACCGGACGGTACGTTTAGTGACGCTTCATGCTTACACGGCTAGAAAATATAGCGAGGTCTTGGGGCACCTTTGAGCTAGCTAATACTCGACAGCATAACGTCAATACGACGTAAGGATGTTTCTTTGCCTAGCACAGCCAGTGTTTCGGCCAGGCCAGGGCTAGCGGGCGCTTGTGTAGTGGCAATACGGATAAGGCTGAAGAGTATGCCTGGTTTTTGGCCGGTTTGCTCAAGCAGCTGGTTGAGCAGGCCCGACAAGGCATCGGCCGTGAAGTCGCTGGTAGCAATTGCATTGCGGCTAGCTTGAAGCAACGACTTAAGCTCGCTGGCCTCTAGTTTTTTGAGCTGCTTGTTGGTTTGCCAAAGCTCTGGGTTGAGAGGCAAATCAATAAAGAAGAAGTTGGTGAGCTCTGGTAGTTCGCCGAAGTATTTAAGGCGCTCTTGCACTAGTCCAAGTACTTGTTTTTTGTAGTCATCGCTTGCGTTGTTGGCTTCTGCTGGCCAAAATTCGCGGCTGCGCTGATATAGATCGTCTAGCGGGAGCAAGCGAATATGAGCGCCATTCATCCATAGCAAACGTTGCTCATCAAATTTGGCACCGCTATGCTGGACGCGCTCTAGCTTGAACTTTTCGATAAGCTCCTTGACGCTAAAAATCTCTTGCTCGGTACCATCGTTCCAGCCCAGCGATGCCATAAAGTTGACTAGCGCTTCCGGCAAATAGCCTTCGCGGGCGTAGTCTAAAATATCTTTGGCGCCGTCGCGCTTGCTCAGCTTTTTCTTTCCGTCGGGCCCCAGTACTACTGGCAAGGTTGCTAGAATAGGCCGTTCAATCTCTAGTGCCTCGTACAGATCGAGGAAGCGTGGTGTGCTGGATATGAATTCTTGGCTGCGGATAACATGCGTGCACTTCATGTTGAAGTCGTCGATAATGTGGGCAAAATTGTACGTGGGATAGCCGTCTGACTTAACGAGGATGAAGTCGTCTATGGCCTCGGCGCCTGCGTGTAGGTCGCCCATCACAGCATCGTGCCAGTTGTAGTCCTTGGGATTGGATTTGAAGCGCAGCGCCATGGTACCATCCCAGACTGGTGGGTTTTCGGGCCGGTGGTCTCGGTACAAAAATGGTTTCTTGTTGGCCTGGGCTTCATCGCGGAATTTCTGGACTTCCTCGGGTGTATACGGGTCGGCGTAGGCCCTGCCCTTAGCAATGAGCTTGCGTGCCCACTCTGTATAGCTGTCTAGCCGCTGACTTTGTATGTACGGTGCGTAGGGGCCGCCCACCTCGATGCCTTCATCCCATTGCAAATCTAGCCAGCGCAAGGAGTCCATGATGTGCTGGCCAGAGCCCTCTACCTCGCGAGCTTTATCGGTGTCTTCTAGCCGCAAGATAAATTGGCCCTCGGCTTGGCGAGCGAGCAACCACGCAAATAGCGCGGTACGAACACCCCCAACATGCAAGTAACCCGTGGGGCTGGGTGCAAAGCGAGTACGAACTGATTTCATGAACGACATTATAAGAGAAAAACACCGTTATTGAAACCATGGTGCGTATACCCGTTGTTACGGATTAACCGAAAAGCGAGCGAGCAGCGGCGCATGGTCGGATGGCCAGCGCTCTAAAATAGTAAATTCTTCTAGGTTGATTTCGCCGCACTTGGTCCAAAAAATATTGTCGAGATTGGCTTGTATGATGGGCAGCTTGCCTAAAAATTTCCAGGTTGGGTGCGTAAACGAGCCGGTAGCCCGGTGGTACACTGCCCGGGATCCCCACAAACGCGGCATAAACTTGAGTTGGTTAAAATCGCCGCCTATGATGGTGCGTTGTTGCAGCTCTGGATCTTTCATCAATAAACGAAAAGCCTTGTGGTGTTTGATGTGTGTAGGCCAGTTGTATGGCATAAGATGTGCCAAGTAATTTACTACGACGTTAATCTGTTTTGTGCCGTGCGGTATACGGGCATAAATGAGTTTGATGGTATGCCCAGGGTGGCCGCGCCACTGCCCGTAGCGATCCGGCCCCAACTCATGCACGTTTATGCTGCTGGGTTTAACGCGTGTGGCCAGCACCGAGCCTCCAATGTAATCTTCTTTTTCGGGGCTAAACGGCGCAAATAAGGTTTGGTAGCCATGCGCCTCGAGGTGCTTAATAAGGGGCGAAGCGCCTGTTTTGCGGTCTACTAAAACCTCGTTGAGCCCAATGACATCGGGCGCATTGGTTTTAATGATACCATCCAGCCGTTGCCGTAGTTTTTGTAGTCGCGCTTGTGCTACCTGACTTTCCACCCACACATTCCAGAACAAGGTCGTAAACGGTGCTGCCATATATCAGCATATTATTATCTTGCCATCAGCTTAATACAACCCAGTATTTTAAAAAGGAGCTACATCCTTATAGACTGGCAGCAATAGAGACGATTTGATCGGTGTTAAGACTGGCGTTGCCGCTCAGGTCGTAACGTACTCCTCCATCCACCCAGGCGGCGCTGGTACCGTTGCCATAAATGTAGATAGTTTCGCCATTTTTGAGTACGGTTTGGTGTCCGTTGGAAAGTGCTAGGGTGCTGTCCAGAAGTGTTTGGCTATTCCAATCGGATGACTGCTGAGTAATGGTGTAATTGCTGTCGCCAGAGGTAAAGCGCATGCTGACGGTGCCGCCGGCGTGTTTTATGTGCCCTGTAAGGGCGTACCCTGTTGGGCGGTAGTTTGGCATTGTGGCATGAAAGCCAGCTTGGGCCGAAGCAAGGTGAAGCTCGATGTTAGGCGCATTGAGATACGCGATAAACCCGCCCAACACTACAAATGTGCCTACAATAGCCAGGGTGTTTATAAGACGTTGTCGGTGCTTAGTGTGCTTAATATGTGGTTGAGTGTGGCTGGTTGCTTCGCGGATCGCACGTTCAAACATTTCGGTATGAGTAGCCTGTTGCTTATGAACGGGGGCCGATTGCACGGCAATAATCGGTACTGTCGGGTGATGTACTGGTTGTACCGTTGGGACAATTACCTTGCGTGTGCCCTGCGGGGTATGGAAGCGTTTGACGGCTTGGTGCTTGCTAGCTGCGCTAGCGCGAGCTAGGCGTTTTTCGTCTACTTGTCCCACCGTTCGCTTGCGCGCCAGCTGAGATGCGGGTTTGGCCATGACTTCGGCTGGCGCGTGCGGTTTGATAGCTTGCTTTAATGTGACCTCTGGCTTACGCACGGTGTTACGCATAAGGGTGCTGGCATGTGCCGGCTGGTGGGCCTTGGCGTGTTGAGCTGGTGTGTGTGGGCGGCGCTTGGGAGTGTTACGCATATCCATGTGTTTGAATTTAACAGGCGTGGTCACCGCTTGTTGTGGCAGTGAGGGGTGTACGACTTGCGGCGCATGGGGCTCTAGGTTATGCGCAGTGGGACGAATAAAACCGTCAAGCACTTTGCCATTTTGTGGCATATGCAGGGCTGCTGGTACTGCACTTGTGCGGCTTTTGCCCAGGTACTTGCCGCTTACGGCGTCGTACCGCTTGCCATTTAATTCGATAACATTTTCGCTCACCGTTTTGGTTACCCTCTGCCACATTTTTGGTCGTGCACTTTGGATATATGGTACCGCTTATGGCCATCGCGACGCAAGCCGGAGCGAACAAAAAGATGAGCCAGAAGGTGCCGTTCATGGTTATAAACAAGGATAATGGTAAAATAATGTGCGCATTGGCGTAGTAAGGCATATAATATAAGAGCACGTTATGGATTTTTTAGATCCCAAAAAACAAAAAGCTCACGCTATAAGACTCGGCATAGGATACGCATTTGTAGGCTTGGCGTTAGTATTGGCTACCGTAATTTTGCTGTACCAGTCGTATGGTTTTGGTATTGATCGCAACGGCAAGGTTATTCAAAATGGCCTGGTGTTTGTATCTTCACAACCATCGAGTGCAGATATTTATCTTAACGGCCAAAAGTACAAGAACGGCACTAATACTCGCATGACAATTCCTGCTGGACAGTATGTTGTACAGCTCTCCCAAAAGGGCTACCGTACCTGGCAGCGCGCAATAACGGTAGAGGGGGGTGTTGTCGAGCGCTTTGATTACCCCTTCTTGTTTCCTACTAAAATAGTCGCGCAAACCACCAAGCAATACGACGCTGCCCCACTGCTTTCTAGCCAGAGCACCGATTTGCGCTGGTTGCTCGTGTCTGCCACTGCCCCCGATCAGTTTGACCTTTACGATCTAAACGAGGCTCAGCCGGTGGCCAAAACACTTGTTTTACCTCAGGAAATATTAACTGCTGGCACCACCACTACTGGCTGGCAAACTGTGCAATGGGCCGGCGATGATCGCCACGCGCTTCTTCGGCGCATATACCAAAAAGGCACCGATGCCGGCAGCGAGTATATTTTGTTCGATCGCCAGGCTCCTGAGCAATCACAAAACTTGTCCGAATTGCTTGGTTTTACACCTACCACCATCGAGATGCGCGGTCATAACTACGATCAATATTTTGCATTCGACCAAAATAGTGGCGAACTCTTTACCGCGAGCCTCAAAAAGCCCACGCCGCAAGCCTACATAGATAAGGTTTTGGCATTTACAACCGATGGCAACACAGTGTTGTACGCTACTAGCCAAGACGCTCCTGCAGGCAAGGCATTGGTACGTCTTAAGGACGACGACAATTTGGCTTACACCGTGCGTCAAGTGTCATCTGGTGGTGCATATTTACTGGATCTGGCCCGTTATAGTGGCAAGTTGTACGTCGCCGCTGGTGCCCAGTCCGACGCAAAAACATATGTATATCGCGATCCATTTGCCACCCTTAAGGCTAAGGCCAGCCTGGTGCCTGTGCAAATTTTAAAGTTGGCCGATATGTCGTATGTGGCTTTTTCGCCTAATGCTCGTTTTGTCATTGGCGAGAGTGGCCCGCAGTTTACGGTATATGACGCCGAAACCGACAAAGGATATACATACGACACCAAGGTCGTATTAGACACTCCCCAGCCTCACGCCAATTGGATGGACGACTACCATCTGGACTACGTCAGCGGCGGTAGAATAACTGTGTTCGACTACGATGGCGCCAACACACAGATGCTGTCGGCCGCAAGCTCTAGTTACGTTCCATACTTTGCACCTAACTACCGCTCGTACTATGCGCTTGGTGGGCAGAATATTTTGTCACAGACACAGCTACTAGCCAAATAACGCTTCTTTTAAAACGGGGTGGCCCAGTGCCAAAAGCGATTCCATAGTGTTGGGCCGTTATCGGGTATTTGGGTGGCGGTACTACTTGCAGTTTGCGTGGTTGGGTCAGGCGCAGAGTTGCCGTTAGGGTCTGGGCTAATCTGTTCGCCCCACACTACTAAGCGGTGTAAACTGGTTCCGGGTGGGTCGCACGTAATGAGTGTCGCCGTAGCGGTTTTGCCTTGCACGGGGTTGAGCACCCATGTGTCGGTGGGCTCGACAACTTGTTTTTGGTAGACGCGATATGTGTATACCTTGCCCTCATGTGTCAGATAAAAAATATCTCCTGGCACCAACTCGTGCAGTAGTACAAACGCAAACTTATATTTACCCTTGTTAAAGATATTGTTGCTCGAATGACCAAAAAACGCGGCGTTGCCCTGCTGCCCCGGTACGGACGTAGTTGGATAATGCACGACGCCATCTTCCAACGAATTTTCGATGTCGTTTTCATTAGCCGAACCTCCATAAATGACCGGTAGCTCGGCATTTATTTTAGGGACGATAACTTCGGGGTTGGCTGTAGGGGCTATGCCGTCTTGGCTCAAAATAATAGGAGTAGCGGCGGCGTGTTGCCCTGGCTGAATAAACGGTGCAATAACAAATTCATTAAAGAAACTAAACAGAAAAATAAGTAGCACCAACGCACCCAATCCCAGGCCTACTGCTAGTGATTGCAGGTGCTGTCGGGCCTTCTGTTTGGCCCGGCTGCGTTGTTTTACGGTGGCGGTGATACGCCTGCGGATAGTGGCGACAGAGCGGCTTTGTGGCGGTTTGGCTGCGCTTACTGCCATGTGTTCGCTTACAATTATCTTTGGTTGCGCCTGGGTGATGTGAGCGGCAGGTGTGGTTGGCTGTTGTTGTGCTGTAGCAGGGTCGGTTATTTGTTTTGTGCTGTTAGCGGTATAAAAGTCTTGCCACACCTGGTGTTTTTCGTTGTCTGGTAGGTTGGCGTAGTACTGGTGCCAGGCAGTCTGGATTTCGGCCAGTGATTTGCCCGAAGTGCTCAAGTGCTTCATATACTCTTGGTGCTTGGAGTACGGCTTTTGGGCGACTTTTACTTCGGAGAGTTCTTCACGGGCGGTAGGCCCTTGAGCGTAGATTGCGTTTATTTTTTGACGAATAAGGTCGGCGGCTGGATTGGCTGGCCCATCGTGTTTGGGTGGCTCGATACGTCGTTCGTTACCGCGTGATATCAGAAAGCCGTCGTCTTTGGCGTCTTCTTGCGGCTCGTCTACGAATAGAGGGTTCATGTTACTACTTATGCTCGCCTTATTTATCTGATTATAGTACAATACTCCCCTGTAAGCCTACCAAAGTGTTTTCTGCGTGCGTTAGCACGCCGGAGACGCAAACCAAGCGACACAGTCGCTGTTTGTGGCTCCGAAAGGAAGGAACGCGGCGAGGTTGTAGGCTTTTGGCGACGGCTTGGCCGGTGCCGAAAGCCGTAGATCTCCGTAGCGATTCCCTGACGCGGGCGAGTGGCGGAATTGGTAGACGCGCTGGACTCAAAATCCTGTGAACTTACGTTCGTGA
>CAZBQZ010000008.1:0-63036 GCA_964494495.1 uncultured Candidatus Saccharibacteria bacterium | reverse complement strand
GATCTCCATGTCGCCAGCAAAATCTTCGGCATCGGCGATGTCGCTTAAGATGACGGCTTTGTCGCCCTCGATCATAAGGCCCATAGCAATACCGCCGACTGGCGCCGTAAGCGGCACCCCGGCGTCCATAAGCGCCAAACAACTACTACAAGTAGCAGCCATAGAGGTGCTGCCATTTTGGCTCATGATTTCGGTTACCGAACGAATAGCGTACGGAAATACTTCTTCGGTGGGTAGTACTGGCAGAATGGCTCGCTCGGCAAGGGCGCTGTGGCCAATTTCGCGCCGTCCCGGGCTACCTAAACGCTTAATTTCGCCTACGGTATAGCCAGGAGCGTTGTAGTGGTGCATGTAGCGTTTTTCTTCGTTGCGCTCCATGGTGTCTACCAACTGCGAGTAGCTAAGCGGCGCAAGCGTAACAATGTTCATGCCTTGCGTAAGGCCGCGGGTAAACAGGCTAGAACCGTGCGCGCGAGGCAAGATGCCCACTTCGCTACTCAGTTGACGTACTTCGGTAAAATTGCGGCCATCAGGGCGCACGCCATCTACCAAGATACCCTTGCGGACATCTTTGTTGGCGGCAGTAGCAAAAGCGTCTTCGTAATCGCGCTTTACTTTGTCCCACTCGTCGCCGAGCTTTTCAGAAAAATGGCTCATAAGGTCTTTGCGCAAAACATGCATGCGCTGGTGACGTTCGGCCATTGGAGCGCGCAGTTTGTCGCCCATTTTGCCGTCTAAAAAGGCGTCGACTTCTTTTTGAATATCTTCGCTAGGTAAGTTAAGCTCGTATTCTTGAGCAACAACACCAGCTTTAGCAATCAATTCTTGCTGAAGCTTAATAGCGGGTTGAATGGCTTCTTGGGCCCATGCCAGTGTTTCGACAACTAGTTCTTCGGAGACTTCGCTCGCGCCAGCTTCTACCATCATAATGCCGTGCTCACTGCCAGCGACTACAAGGTCGAGTTCGTTGGTGGCAGCGTCGGCCAGCGACATAAATGCCTGGGGCTTGCCGTCTTTGAGCCCAATACGCAGGCCGGCGACTGGTCCGTCAAATGGGGCGCCAGTAAGCATAAAGGCTGCGCTCATGGCAATCATAGCAATCATGTCGGGGCGGAAAGATGGATCGGTGCTGAGCACCGTAGCCACACCCTGTGCCTCGTGGCGGTAGCCCTTAGGCCACAATGGACGAATAGGACGGTCGATAAGGCGACCAATAAGAACAGCTTCGTCGCTTGGACGACCCTCGCGCTTAATAAATCTACTGCCACTTATTTTGCCAGCAGCATAAAATTTTTCCTCGTAATCGATACTCAGTGGAAAATAATCAAAACCGGCCAACGGTTGATCGCTAACCATAGCCGTGCCAAGTACAACGGTTTCGCCGTAGCGTACCATGACACTCGCGCTGGTACGGAAGCCAACTCGGTTAATCTCTAGGCTGAGGGTGCGGCCACACCACTCGGTTTCTACTTTTATAATGTCTTTTCCGTACGGGTTAATAGTCTGTCCCACGTGCAGGTTCCGCCTTTCTTTTAGAATCGGTAAGCGGGCAAAGCGCAAATATATGGCTCCCTTGTGCTGTGGCGCTATATATCTGACCCCTGCCCACTTAGCTTACAACGAATCTAGAGTGTTTAATGTGCACAAGCTTGGAGTTCTCTGGACCCCAGAGAACTCCTGGTTTGGGCACTTAGCGACGGATGCCGAGTTTTTCGACAGTTGCCAGGTAGGCTTTGCCGTCTTGTTCGGCTAGATACTTGAGGGCGCGCTTGCGCTTGCCAACCAGTTGTAATAGGCCGCGGCGAGCAGCAAAGTCGTGTTTGTTGACTTTGAGGTGCTCGGTTAGCTCCTTGATGCGCTCGGTAAAAATACCGGCTTGCACAGCGGGTGAACCAGTGTCGTTTTTAGCAGTTTGCAGGCTTGCGACAACGCCTTGTTTTTTCTCACTTGAAATCATACTGGAGTGATTGTATCAGATAAGATCCGCCTGTGCAACCCCGTTAGCCTGCGTCTCGAAAAACCATATATAGGGCGAAGGTTACGGGCGCAGCGCAATGCTGGCCAAAGCCCACTGACGCGATTGCGTACAGGTGATACCAAATGGGCCTTGAGCTCCGGCACTGGCGAAATTTTCGTCGTACACCGCAATAGCAGCATTATTGCCCGCGCCATTTGTACATACTACCAACTCGTTGGCAAACCCAGATGGATCAGTAAAGTCGGTGCCAGTAAGGGTGGTGCCCGATGTTGTCGGAAGCGCAAAAAAAGTAATAACCTCGGCTGCGGCCGTTACGGTGGTAATTGCCGGCGCCGACGCAGTAGTACTGGCAGCCGCTTGATTAAAGACAGCTGCGGTGTCTATAGGAGTCGTCTGGTTAACATTCTGATAAGCACGAATCTGGCCAGAATAATGCGCGGTGTTGACCGATGTAGACGAAACAGTACTGGATGCATCTCCGGCCTGCGCCAAACGAGTATAAATCCCCATGGTCATGGCCGCCGCATTGGCGCGTTGTTCGCCTTGTTTTGTCCAACCGCTAATGGCGTTAAATAGTGTAGTCGCGTTACTCGCCTGCCCAACGACTAGTACCAGCAGATCACCTGTTTGGGTAGAAGCAGGTATGGTTAGGTTGAGACTATTCGCGGTAAGTGCGGTGTTACTAGTTGCAGCTCGTAGCGAAATACCACTACCACCACCGCCACCGCTAAATACTGACGCCCAAGCCGAGCCCGTCCAGTACTTAATGTCGCTGGGAGCAACCCAAGCCGAGCCGCTCCAATAAGAAAAATGCGTAATATCGATACTCGCCCACACGCTGCCCGTCCAATAACTTATTGTTGCCACGTTTGCTCCTTACGGCTGTACCCACAAATCGCCAGTCGTAGGGTTGGACGGCGCACTAATACCATATGACACCTTGCGATCAACATTGGGCGCCGAAATAATGCCGGTTGGTCCCACCGATGACAAAATGGTGTTGTCGGACTGCGTCCACTCGGTAAGGTTGGCCGACTGTATAGCGGAGTGCTGCTGCACACGAAAAGGCACCGAGTTATCTGCAGCCGGGCGAGCGCGCAGCTCGCCCTTCTCGTTATGGTAGCCGGTACGAATACCGCCATAGTAAAACGAGAGTGAATCAGGGGTGGTGCCGGTAGCTGTATAGTTAAGGTTAATCTGACCAAAACCATTAGTAAGCGCATTGTTGGTGATAGTTACCGAGTTGCCGCCGGCCAGGGCCATTTTGCCAGATAGATCGGTTGTAAGGTTGGTAACGGCGCTTTCGGGGATACCCGTAAGATTTGCCTCATTAACGTCCACCGTGGGGTTGCCTGCCGCGCCACTGCCGTTGGTAACGGTAATTTTGCTAGACCCAGCAGTTAGCGTGCGCTTGGTAAAGGTGTCTGCCGCCGTCTCTACCACCATACCGGCGGTAGAATCTAGGCCGGCGAGCGCTGTTAGAGTAGCGTCGGAAGCTTGCTTGCCAGATAAGTCGGTAGTTAAGTTGGTAACGGCGCTTTCGGGGATACCCGTAAAGTTAGCTTCGGCTACGTCAATGGTTGGGTTGCCTGCCGCGCCACTGCCATTTGTTACGGTAACTTTGCTAGAGGCTGCGGTAATAGTGCGCTTGGTGAAGGTGTCGCTGGCAGTTTCTACCACCATACCGGCGGTAGAATCCAGGCCGGCGAGCGCTGTTAGAGTACTATCGGACGCCTGCTTAGCAGCAAGGTCGGTTGTAAGGTTGGTAATTTTGCTTTGGGCAATGCCCGCCGATGCCGATATATTGCCATCGATAATAGTACCTGTAGCAATTTGAGTAGACGTTACAGCACCAGTCGCTAGCTTGGTGGTAGTGATTGCCCCAGTAGAAATTACCGGAGCTGTCGCCACCGAACCAGTGCCAGCCAAATCGCCTGCCAACTTAATAAGGCCAAGCGTAGAGCCGTCGGCCGGGGGTGCACCACTAGACGCCACAGAATCAACATACGCTTTAGTAGCAGCGTCGGACGTGTCTGTGGGTGTTGGCACCACAGGAGAGCTACTGAATGTCTTAACCCCTGTTATGGTTTGCGTGCCGCCAACAGTAACAAACGTGCCGTCGGTTCGCAACTTAAGCGTTCCATCGGCGTTTATTTCAACACTCAAAAAATCGTTTAATACAGTACCCCACGTACCGTCGTCTTGACCAGGTATAGGAAGTCGTGCCATACGTTTTAGTATAGCAAAATGATTATCCTTAAGCAGTAGGACTTATTAACAATGCCTGCTGTATAGCTTGGATGTCTAAATCTTCCATAGGTAATGCATTGGTAATCGTATATGTGCCGACTCGAGTACGGCGGAGTGCTGGCATGTACGCCCCGGTACCCAGAGTTTTGCCAATATCTTCGACCAGTGAGCGGATGTACGTGCCACTTGATACATGCGCGGTAAAATGCACAGTGGGGTATGTATAGTCTTGCAGAATAATCCGTTCGATATGCGCCGGACGAGCCTCCATTACTGGTGCTTTGCCGGCCCGGGCCAATTTGTAAGCCCGCTGCCCATTTATCTTGATCGCCGAAAACGCCGGCGGCACCTGCATGATATCGCCCTCAAAACGCGCCAAGGCGATATGGATCTCCTGTAACGAAGGCTGGTAATTGGACACAAAGGTTTTTTCGCCCTCTTCGTCGCCAGTGGTGCTGGTTTGTCCCAAACACAGGGTAACTTCGTATGTTTTGTCCAGTTTAGTAAATTGTGGCACTTTTTTTGTGTAGGTACCCAACATAAGTACCAGCAGGCCGGTCGCCAAAGGGTCCAACGTGCCGGTATGCCCCACGGGAAAGCGTTTTTTGTTAGAGGTGCTCATCCCCGACTGCTGTACCATGCGACGAATTTTATTAACCACATCAAATGATGTCCAACCGCTGGGCTTGTCGATTAAAAGTATGCCGTTCATGGCTGTAGCATAGCAAATAAATATATCTAAACAACCTCCGTACTACGGCTTTGGATATCCAAAGCCCCACGCCCTTGCCTAGTCATCGAGGCTTGAGATTTAGCTATTAAAGTATTTGGATATCTCGTTTAGATGCCCGGCATTTAGGAATTAGACACTACCCGTGGGCGGCATCATAGGAGGTGGACCGGGCGGTGGAGGTGTGGTGGGGCTAACGACAGTAGCTGGCTGAAAGTCTTGACCATTAGAAGCCTGGGGATCGTGCAATGGAGCACCAAGTGGCTGCGCGTTAAGCGCCTGAATAGGCTCGGCCACTGGCGGAGCCGAGTTAATGGCGTCGAGGACTGCCTGCCGAGCATTGCTTAGCTCGTCTGTAGATGCCGAACCGGCAGGAGTAGACGGCGCGGCGGGTGCCGCAGTTGGAGTAGTAACCGTGCTGGCCGGAGTGGGCATGGCAGGCGGTGGAGGTGTTTGACTCGGCAACGGACCAAAGGTTGGAGGTTGCGGTGCTGGCGGCGTAGGGGCCGAAAAACTTGGGGTCGAAACGGGAGGAGTTGGAGCCGGAGAAGCGGCTGGCATTACGTGCGGGCTACTAACTCCCTGCTCTATCTCGGTTAATGTTTGGTTGCTAGGAGGTGTAATTGGGGGCATGGGCGTTGGAGCAAGTGGGGGCGGAGGGGGCGTTGGAGCGGGGCTGAACACCGGTGCCGGCGCAGGCGTGGCAGCTGGTGGCATATAGGTTGCTGCCGTGCTGGCCGGAGTGGGCATGGCAGGCGGTGGAGGTGTTTGACTCGGCAACGGACCAAAGGTTGGAGGTTGCGGTGCTGGCGTAGACGCAGGAGGCATGGGTATCTGCGACGAAGGCGGCAACACTGGGGCTGCAGGAAGCGCAGGCGCAAATGGCAGAGTTGGGCCAACCGGTGTAGCAGTAGCAGCCGAAGCTGGCGAGCCAAACACCGGGCTGTCGTTGGCCGGAACACTAGGTGTGGGTAATGACAATGGGTCGGTAGGCTGATCTTCGTCCTCGGGCAAACCGCTGGCACTCATCTGCCCACCCATGCTTGGTGGTTGCAAAATCATACGAGTGCTGCCCATGTGCTTTATTGGATCTGTCGTGCCGTGATCTTCAGACAGCGGTGGCAAAGGTGGTAAAGCAGCATCGGGCTGCTCTTGCAGGCTGCGCAGCGACCCCTGGTCGTCGATATGAATTTGCTGAACCGGGACTTCAGGTGCAGGTTCTGGCTCGCTCTCTTTTACCTCTTGTATCTCGACTGGCCTGTCATCCCCCTTGCTATCCGAAGGCTGGGCAAAAACAGGTGCCGGAGGCTCGGTGCCATCGTGGGCAATTTCGAGTGTGCCGTCGTCTGGCTTGGGCGCCGCCGCAGGCATATCTTTGGATGCAATATCGGCGGGCCTGTCGGCCTGTACTGACTGTGGCTGGGGCGGACGAGCCTGTTCGAGCTTGGTAGCTACCAATTGTTGGTTGGCCCCAGCAGACATTAGCTCAGCGCTTATAGACATAGTTACGGGCGAAGTTTTGTCGTTGCTAAAACGATTGGTTTCGGCCACGATACCGGTAAGCAAGGCGGTGGCCATTTGGTTATCCATTAGATTTTTATCAAGCGTATCCAAAAGTTCGGTAACCAGCTCGGACAAGCTACTTGCCTTGGGCTCTACCCAGTTTATGGTGCCCAGTTCTCCGCCCTCTTTGATGTTGACAGCTACGACCACGGCATCGTGCAAAATGCGGCCATGAGCAGTAATAGCCTGGTCTAAATCTTGCTGACTGTGCACACCCAAAGCAATAACAACGTCGACGTTAAAATCGCCCTGCGAAAAGTCGAGATCTCTTTCGCTAATAGATGTACGATATGGGGTGATAAAAATCTTGACGACTTTGTCTTCTACCTTGTAGCGCAGCTTGTCGGCCTTGGATTTGTCTAAAGCAATAATAAAGTCACGAAGGCTGTCGGTGGTCTTTTCTAGGGTTTTTTCGGGTTGCAAAAATTCGATGGTACTGGGCACATTACCGCTAAAGACAGCGGTGGCGTGCTTGTCCATTTTGTTGAGTGCAAGAGTAAGACCAATACAGGCGGCTAATTGGTCAACCGACGGGTTGTTACTAACCGTCACCAAAATATTATTGGCTTGTTTGAGGCGGTCGGCGATTGCTACTTTTTGATCCATAGTTTTGGTGTGTTATCTCTGTAATGCCAGCGTAGCACATAAGCATAAGCCTGTCGAGAAGAAATGGTATATTTTGGCAAGACTGTGCTGCTTTTCTGTATTTGCTCCTTCTTTGCTCCGCAAAGGGCATGTTGCAGCGCGGTAGCGCTGCACCCCTTACTTTTTGACCGCAAAAAGTAAGGGTACTCGCTTCCAGCGAGTACAGGTACTTTGCGAATAGCAAAGAAGGAGCTAAGTAGCTAGAAGAAAGAATGCAGAAGGAACATATAGACTGGATCACGGATGTAGGCCGGGATGACGGGGATTGGGAGATGGGAGTGAGTGCGGGGGTGAACGACAGCGCTTATCTGTGCTCTCTTTACAACGGCATGTAATTCTCGTATATTTAGTAAGACAATTTAACAACAAAGGTACTACTACAAATGCCAATCATTAAGTCAGCTAAAAAACGCGTTAAGACCAGCACTAAGGCTGCTGTGCGTAACAGCAAAACTAAGCGCTCGCTTAAGGAAGCCGTAAAAGCCTTCCACAAAGCCATTACTGGCGGCGCAAAAGACGCCAAAAAACTCGAGAGCAAAGCCGCTAGCGCCATCGACAAGGCCGCTAAAAAAGGTGTTATGCACAAGAACAAGGCCGCTCGCAAGAAGAGCCAATTGGCCCGCGCTAGCAAAGTCACTGTTGCAAGCAAGCCAGTAGCTAAGAAGGCTGTCGCTAAAAAGCCCGCAGCCAAGAAACCAGCCGCTAAAAAAGCTGTTGCCAAGAAGAAGTAAGTACCAATGCTTAACACAAAATACCGCGGATCTTTCCGCGGTATTTTGTATCTCCCCTGTTAGTACTTACCACCGTATTGACATAAGCGCAATTATAGACTATAACTATAGTATTATGGGTAGACACTCCTACGCAGATCAAAGCCACGAGCCTAGACCCTCCGGGACAACGGTTTTAGCGAAGTCTTTATACGAAGCCGCCGAAACAGGCCTTTTGTACGCTACCCCCCTGTTAGACGGACAACACACATTGCTACTAGACGCCAACTCGCCCGCCATGTCCCAAGAAAGAGTTGGCCGCCGTCTTACAACTCGACGCCTCGGTGCCGCCCTGCAAACCCTTTCTGGCGAAGTGCTCTTTGTGGGCTGGACTAGTACCATGGTAGGAAACGCCCCGGAAAACCGTTTTTTTGTTTCGAGCCCCCCTGCTTACGACAGCAAGCGCGCAAGCCTACGAGGCATTACCAAACCAGGGCCTTACAAACTTGTTCCCGGCGAGCCACTCGTTATTACCCAGCCGCCTAGGTCTAGTGTCGACTGGCAGCTGCAGTTTACCCAGATGGGTGATCAACTGATTGTTGCCCAACATGGTCAGCCAGAGGCTAGTACTATTGTCTATTCGGCTACCAAAGATATGGCAAACGCTGGCAAAGACTTAGACAAGTTATGGGCACCCCCATCAGAGGCTATTATTCAACGTGTTGGCGATAGCATGCTGAGCAACACGCTTATTATGCAGAAAGTGCAATAAGATAGTTTTGCAGCGCCTCGTCGGCGTCAATGGTTTTGGACTTAAGATCGGTGTCTAATGCTAGCAAATCGGCTACTAATTTTTTAAGCTGAGCTAGACTAAGGCGACGCGCCAGGGCTTGGCTTTTTTTGACCACATACGGATTGATTTTGGCCTCACGGGCAATGTCTTCGGCACTGCGGTTATCGGCGGTCTTGATAAGCGCCAACACATGCAACTGCCAAGCCAACATGGCAATAATAGCTTGTGGCTCTATCTTGAGTGCGCGCTGCTCTTTGTAAAGCGCAAAAGCGCGCTGGGCATTGCCATTAAAAGCAGCGTCTAGTAGCTCGAACACCGTGCTTTGAGGTGCGGGTTCGGTAAGCAATTCGATACTCGTTTTTGTAACATTCGGCTCGTAGCTGACGAGTTTACGCAGCTCTTGCTCCAGCATTTGCTGATTGGGCCCAATGCGATCTACCAACAGCCGCGCGTCGCCAGGCGCAAGGCTGCCACCGACAGTTTTTGCATAGTCGGTTGCCCAGTGCGCCAAGCCCGCCCCGTCTAGTTCGCCAAACTCGCGAAAGTCAGTGCTTTTTTTGAGCGTTTTGTAATAGGATAAGCGCTTGTCTAGTTTGGGTTCTATGATCAGCAAATCAGTACTATCGGCCACGCTCTTAAACGTGTCCTCGATGTGATCGGCCCAGGCTTTTTGGTGCCCTGGTGCAAACAAAATGACCAACTTGCGCTCGGACAAAAACGGCACGCTAGTGACGCTGGCCCGCATAACGCTGGCATCGTCTTCGTCGCCATCAAAACGCTCGACGGCAAAATCGCCATGCGCGGCAATAAACTCGCGGGTGAGCTTGGATAGCTCGGCACGGCGGGTAAAATCATTTGTTCCGGTAAGCGTAATAATCATGCTATTTTTTGCCAGTGCTTCCAAAACCACCACCGCTGCGTTCGGTAGCCTCTAGCTGGTCCACTTCGTCCCACTCTACAACCTCGTGTTTGGCAATAACTAGCTGAGCCACCCGGTCGCCGTCGTTAATGGTATACGGTTCGTTGCCAAAATTGATAAGCAGCACACCGTACTCGCCGCGGTAATCGGCGTCGATAGTGCCTGGCCCATTAACCATGCCAATGCCGTGTTTAAAGGCTAGTCCGCTGCGTGGGCGGATTTGCGATTCGTAGCCAGGAGGCAACGCAATGTACAGCCCGGTCGGGATAAGTGCCCGCTCTAATGTTCCGAGGGTAACGGGCGCCTCCAGGTTAGCGCGCAAATCTACGGCCGCTGCGTGCGGCGTTTCGTGCCGTGGCAAAGGGTGCTTAGATTTGTTTACGATGCGGATCTTCATGGCTTCTCCTTCTTTTGGCAGTGCGGGCATACGTGGGTGCCGCGACCAGCGACGCGAATTTTGATAATGGTAGTATTGCAACGTGGGCAGAGCTGGCCCTCGCGCCGAAACACATGGGCAAAGGTAAGATAGCTGCCCCGCTTACCTTCGTGGTTGACGTAATTGCGGTCGGTACTGCCACCCTTTTCTATTGCCAGTCTAAGGACACTGCGTAGTTCAGTATACAATTTTTTGAGCGTGGTGGGTGGCACATCGATCACATGCATTTCTGGGTGGATTTTGGCGCCCCATAGACTTTCGTCGGCATAAATATTGCCAATACCAGCCACTATGTTCTGGTCGAGCAGTACTGCCTTGATACCGCTATTTTTGCGGCGCATGAGGCGCGCTACAAAGTCGTCTGCCGTAAAAGTGTCGCCCAGCGGCTCTGGGCCTACTTTTTGGAAGAAATCTAGGCGTTCGACCTCTGGCGTGGGCAGCAAACGCATCCAGCCAAATTTGCGCTGGTCGTTAAAGTACAGTTTGCTGTTATCGTCAAAGGTACAAACAACCCGAGTAGATTTGTCGGGCAGTTGCCCAATCAAGCTATCACTAGGGTGTCCTGCTCCAAAATGTTCGTGTTCGCTTCTATATACCAGCTGACCAGTCATTTTTAAGTGAATAACCAGCGAGTACGTGCTGCTTAGGTCGATGATCAGCACCTTGGCGCGACGACGCACATCGATGATATGCGCACCCACTACAAACTGCTCCACATCCGTGGTCGCGTTAGGAAAACTTTTGGGCCAATCGTGCGTAATGCTTATGATACGTTTTTTAGGAAGCAACGCATGCAAACCAATCCGCACCGTCTCAACTTCGGGCAACTCGGGCATAGCCCTATTGTACCCTAGAGAGCTGGCTGTCGATCGATAAACCGCAGAGCAGTCTGCCGGATAGCTTCCTGGGTTTGCTGGCGGTAACGACCTCGTGTGCTTCCGTATGCCAGCGCCAAAGCGCAAATCACCACTCTGCTCTCCTGCGGCGTATATGGCAGCTCTGGTACAAATGAAGCGTATCCACGCAGGCTAGCTTCAAGGCTGCGATATTCTTCCTCCCACACCTCTCTATCACTACTTCCCGCCTGAGATATGCGAGCTCTAAAAAAAGCATGGTCGTCTGCCAATTTGCCCAAGCTAGGACCAACCCTAAAGGCAGCCATGGTGATAGCACGATCAAGACAGTACGTTGCGACACCCAATGTTTCGACTGCAAGCGCAACCTCGGCCTCTGGCGCCTCTGGATCTTTAGCTTCTGTCAAAAGGCGAGCATAGGCACTTACAGACCGTACAATGGTTAGTCCGTCCGCTACGACAGTGGACTCTTGGGGTGCGGGATTAGGCAGCGAATAATATAACGAACGGATTTCGGCGGGGGGTTGCATGGGCCCTATGTACGATTAAGTAGTTATTAACGATTATATAATCCACATTATTAACGGTCGATTAACGTATAGTGTAGTGCATGGATAGCCTACAAGACTTACTTGGCAAATACAGTCCCAAAGAACCACCCGAAGTACTAGCCATCAAACAATACATTTTTGACCAATTTGGCGCGGCATCGAGCGTTGGCCTACAAGGCCAATCACTTGTTATAACCGTACGCAGCGCCGCACTGGCGAATACATTGCGCATGCGCCTACCTGCCCTGCAGACAGCAGCCAAAACTACCAAGCGGCTTATTTTCCGCATTGGATAGTTTGGCTCTGGCTTTACGGGGCTCTATTGCAGACCGAGACCAGCAGCAATTTTAGCATAGCCAGGAATTTGTGCGCGGAACAGCTGGCGCACAGCAGCGTTAGAGCCCTTAAATGTACCTTGCCCACACGAGGTGTACCAAAAACGCTGGATACTATTGCCGTTGGTCTGAATTTCGTAGATAAAACGATCACCCGTGGCACAATAGCCACGCTCGTCGGCCAATGCGGCAGTGGTGTTACCCTTGGTGTAACCCATCAGCTGCAAAGCTTTCAAAAAGCTAGTATACGCCGCCTGGTTGTTAGAAAACGTTTGTTGCTGAATAACCGAGCCGTTATAGCCGCTGATGATTTCTATCATATTTTGGTCACGACTAACCGTAACGCGCACAGCGCGGTGGTCTTGGTCGGCAACAATTGGACCGTCAACGGTAAGACGCATAACCGTAGAGGTGTTGGCGTAGTCGCTCAACGTTACTAACGGCGCCTTGGCGTCCTTGTGACCGCCCGTCAGGCCACGTACTATCAAAATAAACACCAGTACCACTAGCGCTACAATGCCTAAGAAAGCTAAGAAGTATTTCATATGACTATCACCTCTCGAATACAGATACAATCATACCACATTAGCGCAATAAATTCAACATTATGAGGAGAGGTAGTGCGTATATATGGCTGTCAATACTATTAGCACCAGATGATGCTCGTGAATATCTACAATTGCATGGTACGCTGTAGATGTAAACGAGGGCACTACTATGGACATCCCGTTACCTAAAGGTTCAATACACTCACCAACATCTTCTAACCCAAGCCCCTCGCGTGGTCTCATTAAGGCCACTACTCACATACATGGCTAGCGGCTTCCTCCTCATAGATACCAACATTATCTCGCACGCGCTCACCACGAATCAAACTGCTGCTTATGCAGAACTATTTACAGAACTTGAGAAGCGCTACCGGTTCATGGTATCTGGCTATACCAAATTTGAATTGCTATGCTCGTCCGACAAAGTACATCGCGTCAAAATCTCAGACTATATAGCGCAGGATATGACCTACGTTAGTATGTCTGAACCGCTCATGGACTTTGCAGCAAGGCTCTGCTATTTATATAGTCACCACAAAAGCACCAAGGGATACAAAATTGGTATGGGTGATGTCGTTAACGCGGCCCTTGCAATTGCTAAGCAGTGCCCGCTCATTACGATGGACAATAATGATTACCCCACGCCTTTTTTCCAAGAAATCGACCGCAAACGCGTAACATACGATACAGGAAAAAATAAAGAAGGCACCGACACGGTCTATATACTCCAACCAGACATGGAGAACTTAAGAGAATGTTTTAGAAGCCACGAGGCTTAATAGTCACGGCAATAGAGTTAGGCAACTACATTACTTCAGCTTGAAGGGCTTCAAACAACTGCGGGTAGTACACTCCATCGCGTGGGAAATATTGGGTGGCCGTGTCCGACCCGCCAACCTCGGCCATAACCGACATAAGCGGCTTCCAGGCTAATTGAGCAATTTTGGTATGATCCAGCGTAATATCCGTCGGGTCTAAATCGTAGTTGAGCAAAAAAACGTGCCCTAGTACCCGGTGACGGCGTCCATCCTGCATCGGGTTGGCGGCTTGAATATTAAACAAGTGTCGAATTTTTTCGGGCAAAATATCGATGCCCAATTCGGTACGCAAGCAACGCACTGCTGCTGCTAGCGGGTCTTCGCCCGGGCGCACATGCGTGCCCACGGCTACATCCCAGACATTGGGGCACAACTCTACCTCTGGGGCACGCAGCTGCAACAACACCTCTCCCTTGCTATTGATAATCCAGACGTTAGCTACCTCGTGCCATGACTGATCGTCGTGTACTTTCTTTTTTTCGACTATTTGGCCTGTCTTGTGGCCTTGGTCATCCAAGACTTCGTAGTGTTCGGTGTCAGACCCATCCATATATTTTTATGGTAGCATCCGTCAGCGACAATGCCTAATGAACTACAGCTCACCCCAGTTGGTGCCGGTATGGACGTCGGCAGCAAGTTTGACGTCCAGGTGATAAATATCTTCCATGGTCTCTTTGAGGATGGCCGCTACTTTATCGGCGTTAGCCGCCGGGCACTCTACTAAAATGCTGTCATGAATTTGCAAAATTTGCTGGCCCAAGCCGTCCAGTACAGTTTCTACCTTGAGCATGGCCAGCTTCATGAGGTCGGCCTCGGTACCCTGGATGGGCATGTTCATGGCCGCCCGCTTGGCGGCCTCACGTACGGCAAAGTTGCTGCTGCGCAAATCGGGGGTAGGACGACGACGGCCAAAAATGGTCTCGACATACCCCTTTTGCAACCCTTGCTCTAGCGTCTTTTGAATATATGTACGTACGGGCGCCCGCACCTCAAAATATTTGTCGATAAACTGGCGGGCCTCGGTAAACGTCATGCCCGTAGCAGCGCTAAGACCGTGCGGACTCATGCCGTATAGTACGGCAAAGTTGACAGTTTTGGCCTGGCGCCGCATATTTTTGTCGACTTTATCGAGTGGCACATTGTATACCTGAGCAGCAGTGGCTATATGAATATCCACGCCGTTATTAAACTCGTTGATCATATTTTGGTCGCCAGACATCGAGGCGGCCAAGCGCAACTCAAACTGCGAGTAGTCGGCACTTACAAACACATGCCCTTTGGCTGGTACAAAGGCGGTGCGAATTGCCTGCCCCAGCTCGGTGCGTGTAGGAATATTTTGCAAATTGGGGTCGCGAGAACTCAGCCGGCCAGTAGCGGCAACGTCTTGAGCAAACGTGGTGTGCAGCTTGCCGTCTTTGTCGACTAATTTGGGCAGAGCGTCGATGTACGTGCTTTTAAGCTTAGTTAATTCGCGGTATTCGGTAATAAGGTTGATGATGGGGTGTAGCTGGCGCAGTTTATCCAGCTCGGCCACCCCTGTAGAGTAGCCGGTTTTGCCTTTTTTGACGCCTGCGGTGGGCAACTCTAATTTTTCGTACAAAATGGCACCTAACTGGGCGGGGCTGCTGATGTTAAACTTTTGGCCGGCCTCTTTGTATATTTTTTGTTCAGCCGCCACGATGTTAATTTCGAACTCGTCGCTCATACGCTGCAAGTACGGCACGTCGAGCAAAATGCCGCGGTGTTCGATAGTTGCCAGCAGGCTAACCATAGGAAAGTCCAACTCGTGAGCCACTTTATACAAAGACGGCTCTTTGCCTAACTCTTTTTGCTGTTCGGCATACAGCTGCCAAATACTGGTGATAATTTTGCCAGCGTCGTCTGGAGCAATAGTTTGGCCGGCCAGATCCGACAAATCCAGCGAACGCTGCAATGCATTTAAAATAAATGCTGCAATGCGCGTGTCGTGCGCTACCTCGCCCTTAACGGCAACGCCCTCGGCCAGCAGCGCGCGGAACACAGCCTTGAGGTCGTGACCAATCAGCGGCCCGTTAAGCACCCGCCCTGCCTCGGCCAGTGGCACTACCGAGTATTCGCCCGGCCACCCACTCACCCACAGCTCAGTGCCGTTAGGATCAAGCGCCACAACGCGTGGCTTGGGCACTGTGTACCTTGTGGCATCCAATGTTTTAAGCGCCGCCGGCTCAATGTGCCGAATGTATTCGCTGGAGTCGGCATCGTCGCCTGTTTGCACTTGGTCTTCTACTTGGCGCAACAATGCCTTAAACTCCAGCTCGCGCAGCTTGGCGACAAAACGCGGGCTGACGCCATCTTGCAATTTTGTGGCGACAAGATCCAACTTGATAGGCGCCTCGGTATATAACGTAACCAGTTCCTGGCTCAGGTAAGCCATCGGCTTGTTGGCCTCTAGTTTGGTACGAACTGCTGGCTTGAGGTCGGCCAAGTGCTGATACACACCGTCCAGGGTATCGTACTTGGCAATCAAATCGAGTGCTGTTTTTTCGCCAATGCCAGCCACGCCAGGAATGTTGTCGGAGGCATCGCCCTTGAGTGCCTTAACATCGACCCACTGGTGCGCACCCACACCGTATTTTTCTTCAAAATGGGCTTCGTTAAACAGTTCGATGTTACTTAGGCCCTTTTTAAGGGTGTAGATATGGGTGTGCGAATTAACCAGCTGCAAAACATCAAGGTCGGACGTTACTAGGTACGTTTCGATATCTTGCGCTTTAGCTTGAGTGGCAAACGTAGCCATAATGTCGTCGGCCTCGTAATCGTCTAGTTCGTATAGTGGCCAGCCCAACGACTCTAGTAGCTGGTGCAAAATTTCTACTTGATCGTAAAAATCCTCGGGTGCTGGTTTGCGGCCGGCTTTGTACTGCGGGTATAACTCGAGGCGCTTGCGGATATTGGTGTGGCGCTTGTCCCAGGCCACACAGACGTAGTTGGGTTTGAGGCGCTTAATTACCTCGAGCGCCATAACAGCAAAGCCATACACTCCGCCAGTGGGCCGGCCGTCGCGCGTACTTAAATTGGGCATGGCATAGTAACCGCGGTAAAACACGCTCTTGCCGTCAATAACTACCAGTCGCTCACTCATACGAACAGTATACGCTACGGGGCTTGGCTGACACCAAATGCTAGTTGTGCTCTGCGAAGTCTTGCAGCGCAAATGTACTAACCGGAAACTCTGCGCCAGGATCAAGTTGCCAGTCGGGAGCACTAGTGGCGGTCCTGCCCATTATTAGCCCACCAGTACAGGGGGTTACGCCGGTAATGCGGTGTAACTGCCTGTCGGCACTCACTACCTGCAGATCGTTTTCGACGTACACATACTCGTGTGTGCCTAACGCGTAGCTTGTCTTGGGCAACAGTGTAAATGTCACTGCCGTAGCGCGGGCTGGCAAATAGCCGCTACCAAATATGGCAGAGCCTCTTAACAAATGCATTTGCCCGTCGGCCCCAGGCAGGTTAAACAGCCCGAGCACTGCACCGCCCCATTGCACGGTCGTGTCGTTTTGATACTTGTCGTATACCGGCAAGGCTTCGGGCTTGATACCCAGCTCTACTCCTACCTCTACGGTTGTTCGCGAGCCGCTCGTATCGGTCTTTTGCGACTTCGTAACTATATGCTCGTCAGACACACTAACGACGTGGCACCCGCTATATGGGTTAGCCAACAGCAGGCCGGCGGCCAAAGCCGGGTCCATAGTCTGTACCCGTTCGGTGCCGTGGGCTCTTGCTAGCGGAGATGCATCGCCTGACAAGGCAACGCTGGCAGCCGCAATAGCTACCCCAACACCAATAGTGCGCCTCGCGCGCTCAAAACTGCTCATTTAACTATATTATAAAACTACTTACCTGGTTCGTAAAGCGCCGCCGTAACCACTCGTCTAGGCTACCAGCACCCGTTGCACCCATAGCGACCACTAAATCACCTTTGGCAAGGTGATCCTTGATATGCGCTTCAAGGGTGTTGTCTAGGGCCGCGGGCTCGGCGATAGATGGGTCACTTAAATACGGGATAAGTTCGGCCGGGGTAAGCACAGCCTGCGTTGGGTCTTCGCGCGCCAAATATGTTGGCACCCAATACATTTTGTTGGCACCGGCAAATGAGTCTTGATACTCGTCTTTAATATAGTACTGGCGACGATTAGTAAGCGGCTCATAAATAACTACCAAATTCTGGCCGTTTGCGGCAGCCAACTCCCGCGCAGCGCTCATGCCACCCTTAATTTTTTCGGGGGTGTGAGCGTAATTGGTGTACAAATTTGGCGCTAGCAACTCCATGCGTTGTCTAAGACCAGGAAAGCGATTAATAAGTGGCGTTAGTTCTTCTATCGGCTTGTTCGTAAAGCGCGATACAGTATGCAACGCCAGCCAAGCGTCTTCGCGGTTAAAGCGACCAATAATTTGCAGTTGGTCGATGGCTGGGTTGGCAGCGTCTAGCTCGGCTATCGCCTCGCCGGGTTGCAGGCCTACCCTTTGTAGATCACTCCTCCAGGCAATAGTCTGCTTGCTTTGGCTAATAAAGTCGCGAAAGGCTTGATTGTAATTGTCGGCCGTTGGAAAAATTTCGTGGTGGTCCCAGGCAATACCTGTAATGGCGCTCAGGTCGGGATGAAATGCCAAGAAATTGCGGTCAAACTCGTCACACTCGTAAATAAAGAAGGTGCTTCCGGACTGATATTGTCCCATCGGTCCAAAGCTTGGCGCCGCGCCAACAGAGTAACTAATGGGCAAATCCAACGCTTTGCACAGCCATATAACCATGGCGGTGGCTGTGCTTTTGCCGTGCGTGCCGGCTATGGCCACCAGCTGTAATTCTTTGTCTTTAATAATAGTATTGAGTAGCTGATCGCGTTTACTGAGCGAAATATTGTGCTCGCGGGCAAAGCTAAGCTCGGGATGATCGCTTGGCAGCGAGCTGGAATATACAAACCAATCGATGGGCTTTTTGGTGTGCACCCCCGCAATGTAATCAGCGGTCTGGCCAATGTGCACATCGATACCACTTGCAACCAGCTCGTCCGTCTCCCGGCTTTGTTGCCTATCGGACCCGGATACCTGATAACCAGCCTGGCGGGCAATCAGTGCCAGCGGCCCAATAGCGTGCCCCCCAATACCAGAGAAATATATGTGCATACGCCTAGTCTAGCATGCAGCCCCTTGATAAGGCAGCTGTGTATGAATTGGCGCTCAAAGGTCGGGACCAGTTGTCCTAGGAGTCGTCCTAAGTACGGCTACGCCGGCGCCCCAGCAACGCAGCACCAATACGGGGGGCGGCATGCTGCCGGGAAATGCGCCTGACATGCTGCACCAAATGAGCTTCTTTAAAATCGGAGCTTGAGATTGTAGCTACCACATCCTCCTTTGGAAAAGCTTCGTGAAGCGCATTCACTAATTTGGTAGCATCAGACTCCTGGCCGGCTGCCTCTTTGGCGTCCCTATCGGCGCTGTCTTCCATTTGTGCGGCAATAAATAGCCTGACGTCTACCTTTCTGACGCCCTTCGTACATAGAGCATGCAGCAATCCGCGCCCTTGTGGGTATGCCGCGTCTTCTCCGCGGTGTCTGCTACTAGGATTCGTTTTGTGTACATTGCCGCGCGCCAAGACATCGGTTACGTGTTCATTCACAGCTTCCTCAAGCTGTGTCCCACCTTCGCCGCGCCCGAAAATGCGATTAAGGCCTGCATTCTCTTTGCGGACGTATGCATCCTCAGGCAGTGTGTCGCGACCACTTAAGCCATGGGCAAATTCATGATCTAGAGTGTGTGAACCTGCACCTTGATAAATGACTATGCGATCTTGGTTCGGATGTGGTCGCCCAGCAAGAGTGTGCACTCCGTCACGCCCCCTGGCTGTGGTATACAAACCATCATCAAGGTACACCTTAGCCCCTAATACCCGATGGAGGTTTCTAGATGCCGTCGGCGGCAACCACTTTTTCTGAACAGCAGCTTCTACGCGGTCGGCAAAAGACTGAAGGCGTTCAGGTAGTACATTTTGTTCAAAATGCCGTTGTTTGTCGGAAAGCCTGCGGTTACTCCATTCCATAACCGCATAAAGAGCCTTGTCGTCGACTAATGGCTGACCGTTCGGGCCTATGGCTCCTAAACGTGATAAGAAGTCTGTCGAGTCTAGTCGATGCCCGCCACTAGCCGTTCCGTACAGGCCTGGTGGCATCTCTGAAAAAGCCATTCCGTGTGCGACAGCGCGTAACCTCATAAATGCAACATCTGAATGTTGGGCTCGTTCTGATAAGCCTCGTATATCTGCACGAGCTTCGCGCATCGGATGGCTGTAGCCGAGCAAATTCCTTCTTGCATGGGGATCGACAACCAGCCTACCCCAAGCGTCAGGATTTCCGGCAAACTCTTGGGGACCGCGCAGTGCTTCTGGTGTTAGTATAGTGGGCGCTCTTGGTTCCATGTTTATTTTTGGGTTTACTAATATAAACATTAGCATAATATTGACAATCTGTAAATATAAGCGTCATGGCGATTCATATAAAAGCCGCCCCTTTGGCCTAATTTTATTGATACACTTAGGAGGATATGAACTCGCAGCAGCTCCCCTATTACCGTATGGATGCCGAGGCGGTGCTGCATGAGCTCAAGACTGACAAAACCGGCCTGGACGAGCGCATTGCCACCGAACGTCTGACGGCCGAAGGCCCTAACGAGTTGCAGCGCGTTAAGCGCGAGCTTGCCGTTATCACCTTTGCCCGGCAGTTTAAAAACTTGTTGGTGGTTATTTTGGTTATTAGCGGCTTTTTTTCACTATACCTGCAAGACTTTCGCACCAGTACCATATTGTTTTTGATTGCCCTTATTAACACCACTATTGGTTTTGTACAGGAACACAAAGCCGAAAGCCTTATGGCTAGCCTCGAAAAGCTGGCCGTGCCAAGCGCCAAGGTTATGCGCGGCGGCCGTTTGCGCGAAATTGCTGCAGCCGAACTGGTGCCGGGCGATGTTGTATATATAGAAGGTGGCGACTCGGTGCCGGCCGACCTGCGTATTATTGACGAGCAAGAACTAGCCACCAACGACTTTGCACTTACTGGCGAAAGCAACCCCACACGCAAGTTTGTACATGCCATTCCTGGCGATGTACCCCTGGCGTCGCGCCATAACCTAGTGTTTATGGGCACCACCGTCGCCACTGGCAATGGGCATGGCGTGATAGTGGGCACCGGTATGCGCACCGAGCTGGGGCGCATTGCCAATCTAAGCCAAAGCGCCAAAAGCGACACCTCGCCCTTGCAGCGTGAGCTGAATAACCTAAGCAAACGTCTTACCGAAGGCGTAGCATTTTTGGCGGTACTGCTTACTATAATTGCGCTTGGGTCGCACCTGGGCATCAAAGCAGCATTGCTGTTTGCCATTAGCATCAGCGCGGCCATGATCCCCAACGGCCTGGCTGCCGAGGTAAGTATTACTCTGGCTCAAACCGCTGGCAAAATGGCCAAGGCACGCGCACTTGTCAAAAAACTGTCAGCAGTAGAAACACTGGGCGCCACCACGGTGATTGCCACCGACAAAACCGGCACACTCACCAAAAACGAAATGACTGTCGAGCGCCTGTTGATTGGCAAAAACGAACACTTTGTAACCGGCACAGGTTACGAGCAAAACGGCGCCGTGCTCAATGCACAAAACGAGCCACTCGGTAAAGACCAGCTGGAGCACGTGCGCTTGTTTTTTGAAACTGGTGTACTAGCCAGCAACGCCCAGGTAAATCCACCAGATACAGAGCACGCCGGATGGTATTGCGTGGGCGACCCCACCGAGGGCGCACTGATTACCTTGGCCCGCAAGGCCGAACTTAATACCGAAAAGGTTAATGCCACGCACAAAGAGCTAAAAGAGTTTCAATTTGACTCCGCCCGCAAGCGCATGAGCTCGGTACGCCAATACAACAATGCAACCACCGTGTTTACAAAAGGCGCGCCCGAAAGTGTGCTAGAGCGGTGTACTCATATGTGGGACAACGGCCGCGTGCGCAAACTTACTGCCAAAGACCGCGCCTTCTTTACCATCTACAACGAGTCTCGGGCCAAAGAGGCCATGCGCAATCTAGGGTTTGCCTACGGTACTCTGCCCAAAGGCGCTCGTCCAGCCAAAATGAAGTTTGACGACGTAGAACAAGGGCTGACCTTTTTAGGCATAGTATCTATGGTAGACCCGCTGCGCGAGCAAGTACCCGCAGCCATGATCGCCGCCCGCGACGCACACATCCAAGTATCGATTATTACCGGCGACTACCCCACCACGGCCCAGGCCATTGCCAAAAAAGCCCAGCTGGTGCCCGAAGGCCAGGACATTACTATTGTATTGGGCGAGGACTTGCCAACATTAAGCGACAGCCACATTGTGCAATTAGTGGCACGCGGTGGTGTGGTATTTTCGCGCGTAGCGCCCGAAGATAAATTACGAATTGTTGAGCTGGCCAAGGCTGCTGGCCAAGTTGTGGCCGTAACCGGCGATGGCATTAACGACGCTCCTGCACTTAAGCGCGCCGATATTGGAGTGGCCATGGGCCGCACCGGCACCGATGTGGCCAAGCAAGCGGCTGCCATTGTGCTGTTGGACGATAGCTTTAGCACGCTGGTAAGCGCCATTGAGCAAGGCCGCCTAACGTTTCGCAACATTGTCAAAGCAGCGCGCTGCGCATTAACCGACAACGCCGGCGAGCTATTTGTAGTATTGATAAGCCTGGCTGCTCAGGCAATCTTTCATATCCCCATTGCCATTTTGGCTGTACAAATCTTGGCCATCGACATTATTGCCGAGCTATTCCCCGTAACAGCGCTAGGGTGGGATCCGGCCCAGGGCGACTTAATGCACGACCGGCCGCGCAACTTAAAAGATCACATCATCAATCGCCGAGCTGTAGGCGAATTTATAGGCTATGGTCTGCTAGCCGCATCGCTAGCGTATGGTAACTTTATGTTCTTTTTTGAACGCCATAGCCTCAGCGCGGTACAATTTGATACCCACAGTACCTTGTACGCCCAAGCCACAATCCTTACCTACCTCACCATTGTGCTCTGCCAGTTTATAAACCTATTGCTAGTGCGCACTTCCGACCGCGAACCGTTCTTTACCCGCTATCTGTGGAGCAATAAAAAGCTGCTAATTGCCTTTGCGGCGTCGATGTTTTGTATTCTGAACATCATCTACAATCCGTGGGTGCAGCCATACTTCCACGCACACGCCCTAACAATCGTAGACTGGGCATGCGCTTTGCTAGCCGCCACTGTATATCTGTTAGTGCGCCTGTTTCATCGCTACAGTAAAAAACACAGCCGAAAGGCCGTGCTTGCACTCCACCGTCAAGCCAATCCGGCAGAATAACCAACCGGTGTTGCTACACTGCACCACCGTCTTGCAGAACAAGCAATGCACAATCTATAACGCAACCGGCACAGCGTAATGCAGCAGGTATGTACTTCTCTGCCACTGCCGGCAGTACCCCTAGGAAACGCGCGGCTCGCCCAGCAAGCTCAGTAGCGTCTGGGCTACCTTCTTGCTGTGGACTAGAGGGCGTGGCACGCTCGCCCAGAGCGATCATAGTAGCGGCCGCAACCCCTATACTGCGGACTTCCAGAAGGCATTTGTCTCGGTGGGTACAATCGGCAGGCGGCTCGGCTATTTCTTGGCGTAAAAATTTCATAGTTATATATTTAAGTAATGTTAGCAGTATTGGCTAGTCCTGCCTGGTCGTTGCACCAAAGAAGGCGTATGGCGCTTGGGTGATAGCTGCCCACATTTGGTCGCCGTAACACCAATGCCACCATTCGTTTGGGTTACACACCAGACCGCTGTCGCCCGTAAGGGCGCCGCGCATAATCCAGTAAAACGCGCGGCGATTAGCGCGCCAACCCTTTTCGGATGTTGTAAGACGCGACTTGTGCTCATAGTAATCCGGTGCGGCAGCATCCATATCACGCAGGCCAGATGGACCCACAGGCACCATGGCACCCGACACAAACCCCTGCTCGGCCCGCACATAACGCAGTTTAATATCGAACGCACCACCGGTCATGTGCGGCGAAGGCGAATCGCTCGACTTTTTAGGAGCCTGCGCAATCAGACGATCGCGCCACGTCATAATCTCTGTTTTACTGAGTTCTGGGTGCTTAAGGCGCAGGGCGGCCGGGATCAATTCATCATGCAATTGCGCTTGCAGCTCGCTGCTGCGCACGCCCTCATCCACATACAGCTCTACCGACTTACCAAACAGCTGCTTAACTTCAGGGGTATTTTGCAGCGCAAAGTTAATGTCGCGCAAGCACTCGGCTATGCTTTTGCGCACCAAAACCGTCGGCGAAACGCCGGGCAGACCTGTCTTACTTACTCCGCTGGGACGCGAGTAATAGCTCTGTCCTGCTACGCCGTACTCGGCTAAATCTACCAGCGGCTCGTGGCTGCGTCCTGTTAGGAGCATGGGGTACGAACGGAGCATTTTGGCTTGTTCGCGTACCGGTGCTTGATCGGGTATAGGTCGTGCTAATGTGGTGGATATTGTGGTATTTGATAGCATGAACAATGTGCCTAATTTTTAGTATTGTATGCGTGTTGTAAATGAGCGGCCGATACCAAAGATTGGGCGACCTCTGCTGCCCAAATGAGCGGTGTGCGAGCGGCCTTAGGGTCGTCGGGGCCAGCTCCGTAGCCTACCCTATCGAGCCCGGTCATGGAACGTTGCACCGTAGCCATGTCAGTGCGCATCCAGGTACCATAAATGTTACTGCCAGACATAACCACACTGCCTATACCCAATCGTAATGCAGCCTCGGCCACCACTTCGCGGGTATTAGCATTTTTAGTCCGGATATGCAGCGCTTCGAGAGGTACCATCGCAGTAGCCGCAAATAAGTCCCCATACTCCTCGCGTAGTTCCCTGACTACTTTGTCGGCTACTCCGAAGCCCAGAGCGATGTCGCCGTGACCTTCTCGTGGACCTACTGTGCGCCCAGTGCCAACAACAGCCATATGCTTCACCGCAATGTCGCCGCGGCGGATGGCGTCAGCCATAGCAAAGGCACGGTTTTTACTGGCGTTATTGGCGCCCTCCAATACTAGACCAAGGTCAAATTCGCCCTGGGGCGAGAAAGGGTGTGCAAACGTAGCGCCGATTTCTTTATCGCGCACCCCAAGAGCATGGGCAGTGTCATTGATAACAGATTCGTACGGAGCCGCCCACGCCGGCAAACCATTGTCAGCCATAGCGTAACGATCCTGATAGACTGTTTCGGAGTCATCGGGCTTCCGGAATACACTCTTAGGATGGCGCGGGTTGAGCCGTGCCGCTTCTTCGGCAAACTGCAGTGGATGCGTATGGGGGTCAATTAAGCCCGCATTAGTATCACGGCCAAACGTCTCCAGGAATGGAGCACCGGCAGCAAATAAATATGCTGGATCACTAACTTGGTTCCATGATAGGCCTTCGGCCATATGATTCTCCTTTGGGCGTGCTGCCCTAACTATCGAATAGTTTCTTATTATGTCACAATATTGTCTGTATTCAACTCTGTTAAATTAGTTCTGTGATTACTATATTCACAAAAACCATCGTCTGTGATATGCTTACAGCCATGAATCCACAATTACTGCAAGACATTGGCCTTACCAAACCCCAAGCCCTGGCCTACGAAGCGCTAGTGCGTTTGGGCGGCGCCACCGCACCTATCGTCGCTGCCGAGATTGGCGAGACGCGTAGCAACGCGTACAAACTACTAGACCGTTTATGCGAGCTAGGCCTAGCCACCAAAGACCAAACCACCAGCAAACTGCGTTACTTGCCCGCCAGCCCGGCAGCACTAGACCAGCTTTTACAAAAACAGCACCAAGATATGGAGTTACGCGAGCGCAAACTAAAAGCCGAACTACCCAGCATGCTCAACTTCTTTTTTGAGCACACTGAACAACCCGGCATTAAGTTTTGCCAGGGTAAAGATGGCATAAAACAAATCTTTAGCGACATGCTGGCCACCGGCAAAACGCTGTACCTGGTGCGCTCCCCCGCCGATGTACGCTTTTATGACGAAAAATTCTTCGCCGAAGTGCGCAACAAACGGCGTTTACTGCAAGTTAAGACCGTGGGGCTAACGCCTGACGTGCCAAGCGCCAACCACGACCCAGAGGTAGACAAACAAAACTTATTCGAACGCATTTGGATCCCAGCTAACGTCTACACCGCCAATGTCGAATGGAACATTGCCGGCGACAAAGTAGCGCTTATTTCGTACGGCAAAGAAGCCATGGGCATTGTTATTGAAAGCGCCCAAATTGCCGAAAGCTTTCGCCAGGTGTTTCAGCTGGCGGCTTCGGCCAAAAGCGCTGCAGCCGCTCCCACACGTGCCCAGTAGGCGCGCAGCTCGTCGGGCGACGCCATCTTAGATTCCAGCCACTCGCGGTGCCGTATAATTGCCCTAGTCGCCTCCTCAGCATCGGCCGGCACGGGCACGTGATTGGCCCTAGGACGACCGCCAGTCTCTTGCGACAGCAGCCAATCTCCAAGCCCAAAAAAACGACCAATTCGCAGTTCTAATGCTGCATCGCCATGTTTGGTATATGGGTTATCTGCCCAAGCACCGTGATCCATTTCTCGGCCGTGTACCTTGCTGTAGTCAGTGCGAATACCCACCGTGCCGAGCGTTTGCTGGGCATTGTCGAAGCTAATCGCTTCGGTTGGGTTGTCCAACTGACCCCGGTAGCGCGAAGTGGGATCGCCGGCAAATTCATACTGCGGGTCAAACGCCTCGCCCCAAACGGGACGCCCGTGATACCCCACCATTGGCGGCCGATCGGACGTAATGTCGGCCATAAGAATGTGATGGAAATCGCCATGGTCTACAACACTTACGGCGCGCGCGTTAGGCCCTGCTACATCGTTGTGAAAAAGGTCCAAAGCCTCCCTGTAGCTGCGCATCAAGTAAAGCGGATCGTCTTCTTGGATGCGGCGTGGCGCGCCACCGGGTAACGTAACAGTGGTATCAATATACTTACCGTTCTCAAAAAAATAGCGAAGCCCAAAGAGCGAACGTGCAAGGAGCCGACGAGCGCCAAACACCGCCTGCTCGCCGTCTATCATGGGGTATATTCGCTGCAAATTTGCGGCTGCGTCATACAGATCGTTGAGCTCGCTCGCGTATGGCGCAGCCTCGTCGTCTGGCAAGTTGCGCAAAAAATCTATTGGCGCGTTATGCTCAGCACTGAAAGCAAGCCTGGCCAGCGGCGCAAACTTACTAAACTGCTTTGCTCGATCTTCAAAATCAGGCGCCTCAATATCCAGGACTAATTCCAACGCCTCGGTTGCCATAGTTGGCGTCATCCAGGTGATCGAGCGAGGGCGATTATCAGATATAAATGACTGCATAAGCAGGCCTGCTGAAATGGGCATTTTATCCCGCTGTGTATCTGGCCAATAGCTATCTTCGTCCGAAAACAAAAGATCCTCAGGCAATCCTTCGTTTCTGGCTAAGCGTATAAAAAAACTATTGAGACCAAAGCGGTAGGCGCTGTCTTCTGTATACGTGAGTCTCTCATTAGGATTACGTGGCAACGCCAGCGCATTGTAAAAACGGCCGTCAAAATAAGCCGGAATACGTTGGCGCAAACGAGCAAGTAGTTTCTGTTGACTAGTGCTTAAGGCAAATCCATTGTCCTCAGCCCAAATTAAGCCACGCAGGCCCACCTCTTGGGCATACGCACGAACCAGCAATGACGGCGAACTGTGCGGGTTAGCCGCAAAATCGAGGGCACGCTGAGAGTCTTCGGGGCGTGGAATTACTGAACCCTCTAGGGGGTGCATAAAATCTAGTGTATTCCACTGCTTACTAGTGTCAGTTTCGGTGTTGAGCGCATCAAAGACAAGTGGCTGCTGGAACGACTCTCGAATCATACATATATTTTACAACATATACGACCAGATTACAATAGATCCAACAGAGGTACTACGAGGTTCTGTCTGCCAGCAATTCGACTAAACTGCGCAAAAATGCAGTGCCTTGCTCGTTCCACAATCCGGTGCATTCGTCCAAGGCGGCAAGAGCCTCTTGTGCTTCTTTGGCAGCCATCTTGGCCACATAATCTTTAGCGCCGCTGTCGGACAAAATACGGCGACATTCGGTGAGTTGTGTAGCGGTAAGGGCGGGATTGCCCAAACCAGTGCGCAGTGTTTTTTTATCAACCGAGTTGGCATGCTCCAGTGCAAAGTGGGTTAGCAGCGTACCTTTGCCCTCGCGAATGTCGTCGCCAGCGGGCTTGCCGGTGGCTTTTTCGTTGCCGTACACGCCAAGTAAGTCGTCGGCTAGTTGAAAGGCTTTGCCGGCATGCAAGGCATACGGCGTAACCGCATCGGTAGCACGACAATCGGCGCCGGCCAGCACCATACCGACGTGCAGCGGATTGATAATGGTGTACAAGGCTGTTTTCCATTCCAACACACGGTCGATATCCTGGGCGCTGGGCTCGGCCACTAGCTCGTTCATAATATCCAGCGTTTGCCCGTGAGCGGTAATGTTCATGGTGCGGTTAACAATGCTCAGCACATTAAGCCGCAGCTGTGGGTCGGCTGGCAAGTTGGCCAAAATTATTTCGGCTGCGTGGCCTCCGGCAATAGCCGCATTAAGCGCCAAACTTAAGCCAGCATGAACGCTGTCTCCTTTTAGCTTGTGCTGCTTGTGGTAGGCGGTAAGCAGCTCGTGGGCGCTGGGTTCGCCACGGCGCACGCTGGCACGGTCCTGAATGTCGTCGATAATTAAAATGTACGCATGTAGCATCTCGATGGCGCGGGCAGCCTGCACAATCATTTTGCGGTCGGTGCCCCCACACATTTCGTAGCCGACTATAACCAGCACGCCGCGAATGCGCTTGCCACCACGAGCCAAAATGTCTAAAAACACATCGGCTTCGGTCTCGGCCACCACCTGACCGTACTGCCGGCGCGTTAGCGCCCGGACCTCGGTGGCATAGGCAGCAATGTCATCGTCGATAGTTTGTTTGTAGGTTGTTAGTTGAGAAATAAAATCTTTTGGTTTGTTCATTCTAATGCCAAGTATAGCGCCAAAGCGAAGTTACGTGCCAATATACTTTGCAAAATCACCTCTGTTAGATACAATAGCCCTCATGAGTAACAAAAAGGTTATTGCGCTAGTGGGTATGCCAGGTGCCGGTAAAAGTACCTGCGTCGACCACTTAGTAGCGGCAGGACTGCCCAAAGTCTACTTTGGCGGTGTCGTTGTCGACGAAGCAATAAAACAGTTTGGCGAAGCCAACGAAAAAACCGAGCGCACCGTACGCGAGGAACTGCGTGCCAAAGAAGGCCTGGCCGCTGTAGCCGTGCGCATTATTCCTAAAATTGACGAGCTGTTCAGCACAAATGACGTCGTCGTTGCCGACGGATTGTACGGCTGGACCGAGTACAAAGTGCTACGCCAGCACTACGGCGACAATATTGTTGTTATTGCCATAGCAGCCCCTCGCAGCGACCGCCATGCCCGACTAGCCAACCGCCCTGTTCGTCCGCTTTCCGACGAAGAAGCCACTAGCCGCGAATACGCCGAAATCGAAAACAGCGAAAAGGGCGGCCCCATTGCCAACGCCGATTACACCATTGTCAACGACGGCTCTACAGCCGACATGCTAGCCAAGCTCGATAGCATCCTCCAAGCAGCCTCCTAGTCTGTTTATTATTTGTTCACTAATTGACCTTCCTGCAAGGTTATGGTATTGTGGTACTGCTTACATTTGACGGAACAAACTACCATGCATACCGATCAGTCCCACCAACCTACTCTTCTAGAGCGCTTTGGCGACGTTGGCCCTCTAGTCCCCGAAGAACAAGCTGCATACTCTATGAGAGATTTTGTGCCCAATGGTGGTACAGAAAGACCGCTGGAGCTTACCCCCGAGCGCATTATTCGCAAGCAAATCGGCGCTGCTCGCGAGACTAGAAGGCTGGGCTTTTTTGCCACGTTACGTGAAGGTGGTTATCCCGAGTCTATGGACCAACCCCTATTTGAGTCTGGTACAGAACGACCCGCCATCTTAGACCGAGCGCGCCGTGGCGCCATGCCTAATATACTTACGATTGTCAGAGCCACCCTACCCAACCAAGTTCGCACCACACTTACCGATTCCATCGGCCTACCATTTCCGGCATACGAACCTATTGTCGACCCCGACGCTACCCAAGTAATCGACATGTCGGTAAGCCACACCTGGCAACCTCGCCCCGTAACCGACCTCCGTAGTGCCTTTGTGAGTGCGCGCCTGGTGAGGTCTTCCTCGTCAGCAGCCGCGCCTACTCGTCTTTTGCCACGTGTTGACTCGCCAATCGTAAATCGCACAGAGGCCGCCAACACGTCACCCAAAGGTAATAACGAAACCAACGTACCACACCAGACCAGGCCACAGCGCATGCGCGCCCTAGCTCGGCGGGCGTTGGGCGTTGTTACGCGCCGCTAATGAGCGTTTGCTAGCCAAGCCAATTAGCAGCATAGCTATACTTACCAACAGTGCAAACAGTAATAACCCATCCTGAAGGGTAAAATTGAGCCCAAAGCCGCCGTCCATGGCGGTTTTTTGGATACGAACAAATGCTAGCGGTCCAAGATGAGCAGTTGTACTCCCACCAATCTGCAAAGTGCGAACGCGCGCAGCGCTGGCAAGCAAAGTTGCCGTTACACACATAATAAACACTAGAAAAGCAACGCCCACAGCGAGCAGCCAGCGACGATGTCTGGTGTTACCGTTATCAAAGTAATGCGCCATGTGTCCCCCTAATTGTTACCAACCAACGGCGTTTTTCGACGTAATAAGCCGACGCCAAGCTACTGACGCAAATTGCTGCGGCGCGCACCAGTACAGCCGTGTCGTCTGCCCCGCGAAATACCTTAAAGAGCAGCCACACCAACACCCCATATACCGCGGCCGACAGCAGTTGCGCAACAATATCGCTGGCCTGTGGCACAACCACACTGGCTGCCAAGACAGCCAACGCCACCACGCTTGCACCAAACGCAATAACGTAAAGCGGAGTAACACCTAGCTGACCACCAAACCACAGCTTGGCGGCCAGCAATAAGCCGCCAACGCATAACGCCGCAGCCAGTGCGGTTATGAGCCAGGTAGCCTGCAACATACGCGCTAGCGCACCAAAATGCACTGCCTCGAGAGGATAGCAGCGGCGACTAAGACTGCGCGCTTCGTGCGCCAAAGTGCCCATTAATAAGACAACCAGCACGGCGGCGGCATCCATTGGCATCGCACCACGTTTAACCGCAATCAAAGACCCAACTAAAACAGCCCCCAGCAAACCAAGGGCGGCGAGGTAACGTCGGGTGCGTAGGGCGCGCAAGCCAAAAGCTCCCAGCAATCCAACCCGTCGCTCGGTTACTTCGCCACGCTCGCTACTAACCAACTGCAGTGGTTGTTGTTTGGAGGCATATATGGCAATCGCCCCATGCAAACCAGCGAGCACATACAACGCTGGCAAATACTGATTTGCACCAATCGGACCGTGCGCCAAAAGTGCCTTAAGAAGCACTGCTCCCGAAACTAAAAGTCCCAAACTCATAGCCTGAGGAAATAGTTTCCAACGTGCCTGCATAACGCGCAGTAGTAATAATGTAGCCATGCTTAACACCTCGGCCAGCACAACTACCAACACATTGCTGTGTGTCATCCGCTCGGCGCTCGCTGCACTGACGCCCAGTGCCAACACAACAATTGGCAAGCCAGCCAACGCATAGGCTAATTTGTACTGTGTGGCAGAAAGCGGCATAAACCACAGCAGGCGCAACCGCTTGGCGCCAGCTATGTAATGACCATGCAACAAAATAAATAGCGCACTGTTACCCACGCACACAATAAGCGCAGCACACAACGCACGAAATATATTGGTATTACCATGGCCCAGCACTAGCATTGGCGTAGCGCGGTAGGTAGCAATGCTCAAACCAACAAGCACAATGCCAAACGCCAACGCCCGCCATACCAGGCTTAACCCAGGGTGTTTGCCAGTGCTAAATAACCTAAGAAAAATAACCGACGGCAAGCTCATAACTCTGCCGCCACCAACCGCACAAAGGCTTGTTGCAAGGTACGCTCTTTTGACTTTAAAATGTGTCGTACGCTACCCATGGCCACTACCCTGCCCTGGTGTAGTACGCAAATGCGATCGGCAAAGCGCTGTGCCCAGTCTAAATCGTGAGTGGCTACTAAAATTGCTGCACCTCGGGCTTTTTCGGCAGTGATCAACTCTTCGGCCTGTTGGCTGGCAATAGGGTCGAGCCCGTTGCGCAATTCGTCAATCACCAGTACCGGCGGTTGCCCTAGCAAGGCATTTACAATCTGTGTTTTCTTGCGCTGACCATGGCTATAAAACTTAGTAAGTTTGGCTGGCGGTGTAAAGGCTAGCCGGGTTGCTAGCGTTTCGGCACGCCCAGCAAGGTTGCGGCTGGGCTCGTTACGCACCTTGCCGACTACCGAGGCGGTTAGCTCCCACTGCTCGCGAGCTGTTAGCTCACCAAATAACAGCTCAGGGTCGTCGGGGATAAAACCAATGGCAGCTTTGCAATATGCTTGCGTGCCGTCATACATTTCGCCGTCTACTACACAGCGGCCCTGATGCGGCAAAAGCCCCAACGCAGTTAATAGCAGTGTGGTTTTGCCACCACCATTAGGGCCCACGACGCACAAAATTTCGCCCTGACGCACCGCCAGGTAATCAATTGTTAATTGAAAATGTCCGCGGCGAACCGTCAGATTGCGTAGGGTCAAGAGTTCGCGTTTGTCTATCATAGTATCTCCAAATAGTTCGGCCGTCGGCGCTCCACGGCCCTATAGTAAGCAAATGACACAATCCTGTGGCCACCACTCCAAAACGCACCACAGGGTTGGTTGTAAAAATGCCCGCCACGGCACAAAACAAAACCGCCAATAATGGCCCAGCGCCAGCAATAATTGCCGACCACCGCCGCGGCACATACGCCAGTGCCATGTAGCCCGGGTGCGACAAAATGACTGTCGGGATTCTGCTAAAACGGGCTACTAGCACATGGCCAACCTCGTGCATTACACATGAAGCCACTACTAAAAGGGGTAGTAACACAGGAATACGCAGCAGCCAGCTAATTGCCAAGGCTCCCACAATTGGCAATCCAAAAGCCCGAAGGACGGCACGCATAAACCCCTTAGTCGTGGCTGGATCGCGTACCCGCCAACTTAGCCACAACCGCAGCCGGGCACCAAGCGAGCCTCGCCACATGGGCAGCAGCCCACCCACCTGCCTCAGCTGAGCATAAAAGCTACACACGGCCGCCGTTGCTGCACCATGCGTTTGCGCGCGCTGGTCCATTACCGTCCTCACCACGCTACTCAGGTGCGGCTCCTGGTGCAGCACCCCCAACAACCACACGGCGTCGTCAGATAGCCTATAACTCGCACCCAACGCCTTGTCGTGTAACACATTGCCCACACAAACAAAGTCGGGGTGTATACGAACACCCATGCTTGGTCTTAAGTACACTGCACCTTAACGGTAGCGTGCCAAAAATCAACTTGAGCAACACTCACGTGCCCCCAACCACAAATTGCCACAGCTACCGCGTATACTCCACCCAAGGCGATAACAAAACCCAAGGCATACACTAGTAGCGGCCCCACCTCGTTTCGTACAACTTTTTGCCCCATCGGTGTCATGGCGATATTCATTTTCATAGCATCCACTCCTTGCTCAAGTTTTGTGTTACTGTCATGGCCATGACGCGCGCATAGTATGTAAACCTCCCCAAAAGTGCAAGTCTTTGTTGCATAAAAAACTACAATATAGTTGGATTAATGTTCCGATTGTGATAGGGTACATTTACTATGATTGCTTCGCTTAACACCGTGACACACACCCCAGATTATCTGGCGGCAGGCGATATGAGCCCTGCAGCCGTGTGGCTACCGGTAGGAGAAAGCACTGGGTTTGTAGCTGCCGGACATCTGAACAAAACTATGGGGCATACTAACCGTGCCCATTGGGCGGCATGGCAAATAGGCAATATGCAGTTGCCAGGGGTACACACTGCCGTCCTTAATCATTTGGGTATCACCTATGGCAAAGCTTCCTACGAAGACTATACCGTACACCTTGCCGGGCTGCCTTCGGCCGATGCAATAAATCACCGTATCGACGCCTTATCTCTGGAGGGTACGACTGTGGTGCGCCCAGTGCAAGTAGCCGAGGCCGAAGTGTCCGACAATACTCTCATTGCACACATACTCCGCGGCAAGCTGGCTATTGGCTCGGCGCCGCGTGCAACAGCCAGCGACACTTTAGAGCGATACGTTGGCGTAGGGCTGTGGCTGCCCCCTGCTGCCGTAGAACGGCTACAAGATCGCCTGTCGGGGGCTGTTGACCATGGCAATACACCCGAGGTTGCACGTTTGGCAGGCAACCTAAAGAATCACCAACTGTTTCAGCTTGGTGAGACTGCTGCTAAGGCATTGAGTATGGAAGCACCTAGTGCGGCCGCCGGCCACCAAATCAGAGCCACAATTGGCACATTTTGGGAATACTGCGGTGCGTTTGTATGCAAAATCATTGGCGAACCCGACACTGAAGAACGAGCATACTTCGGCATGCTTACGCAAAAACACTCGCTGGCGTTGGGCCGGGTGAGTGTTTTGGCTAGTTACAAAAAGTAACACATCTCACTTGATGTAGTCGTGCAGTTTGCGGGCATCTTTGTGCTTGCGCAATTTGGCCAGAGCTTTGGCTTCTATTTGGCGAATGCGTTCGCGGGTAACGCTAAATTCTTGTCCTACTTCTTCGAGAGTGTGCTGCTTGCCATCTTCGAGGCCAAAGCGCAGCTTGATGATCTTTTGCTCGCGCTCGGTAAGCGCTGCAAGCATGTCTTTGACTTGCTCTTTAAGCAGCTGGTTGGTTGCAGACTCTTCGGGGCTGATGGTGTCTTCGTCCTCGATAAAGTCGGCTAGCACCGACTCTTCTTCGTCGTCCCGAATAGAAGCATCCAAAGACGAAATGTCCTGCTTGATCTTCATGATGTGCTCTACTTTGTCCACTTCGATTTCCATGGCGGCAGCGATTTCTTCGTTGGTAGGTTCGCGGTTAAGCTCCTGGGTCAGGCGGCGCTGGGTGCGTAGTAGCTTGTTGATGGTTTCAACCATGTGCACCGGAATACGAATAGTGCGGGCTTGGTCGGCAATGGCGCGAGTAATGGCTTGGCGAATCCACCATGTTGCGTAGGTGCTAAACTTGAAGCCCTTTTCGGGGTCAAACTTTTCTACTGCGCGCAACAAACCGGTATTGCCTTCCTGAATAAGGTCTAAAAGATCCAGGCCGCGGCCCACGTAGCGCTTGGCAATAGACACTACCAAACGCATGTTGGCTTCGGCCATTTTGTCTTTCGCGTCTTTGTCGCCAGCTACAACACGCTTGGCCAGGGCCAGCTCTTCTTCGGCGTTTAGTAGTGGAATTTTACCAATTTCGCGCAGGTACAAGCGTACGCTGTCGTCGGCGATATCGTCTAGGTAATGTTGGTCTTCGGTAACAACCTCTTCGCCTTCTTCGAGTGCCCATTCGTCACTCATTTCTACTGGCTCGTCGTCTACAACGGGCACGGCAGCGGTGGTCACTTGCACACTTAGGTCTGCCAGCTCGGTGTAAAGTTTATCGAGCACTTCGGCGTTTTCGGGTGTGTCGGCAATGGCAGCCGTAATATCGCGTTGGTCAATCTGGCCTGCCTTTTTGGCTTTGGCTACCAAATCTTTCTTGATTTGCTCGAAGTCTGGTGCGGCGCCCTGGGCAGGCGCAACAGCTTTTTTGGATTTAGGCACTCGTTGGCCCTCCTTTATGAGATCTTAATAGGTTGTCTAGTTTGTTGGCGGCGGCGAGCAGATCGGCGGTACGGTGTTCGTCAGAAGATTGCAGCTCGCGCACAATGCGTTTTTTTTGGGTTTTGACATACTGTTCTATCAGGTGAATCTGCTGCCGAGCGGCTTCGGTTTGAAGCGCGGTACGCTCGAGATCTTGATAGAGCTCTTCAAATAGTAATGATAACATTTTAACATAATCCGCAATGGGCTGCAAAGGAGTCGCTGCGGCTGCATCGCCAGCAAAATCGGGGTTGGCTTTTAAAAACGCTAAAAGCTCATGCGCCTCGCCGCCCGCCAGCATTTGCGGCTTGATTGGCTCTAGGAATACTCGAGTGCCCGGCTGCATCAAACAAATAGCCAACAGGTTGTTTTCGTTAACGATCATCTCTGTTTGCGTAGCGTCGGGGGCCACCGGAGTCTTGTGTGCCTTGAGCTTGGGTACGGTGGCCGTGTCTTTGAGCTTGGCCTTGAGCGCCTCCTGGCTAACACCGATGGTTTTGGCTACTTCGCTAATGTAATGCTCTTGCTCTACCGGATCGTCCAGCCCGCGTACCACATTTAGTATCACATCGCTGTATTGGCGCTTTCCCTGCGCGCCGGTAATGTCTAGCTGTTTTTGGTAGCGCGCCATTAACCAATCTAACGCGTACTGCGGTTTTTCGATTACCTGTTGCCACGTTGCCGGATTTTGCTTAATAAGCTCGTCGGGGTCCTTGCCAGTGGGAATGGTAATAATACTGAGGCTCACCCCTACTTTGCTGGCAATGGGAATAGCCCGCTCGGTAGCGTTAAGCCCGGCAGTGTCGGCGTCGAAGCTCAGACGAATATCGCCTGTAAAACGGCCCAATGCCTTAAGATGCTGCTCGGTAAGTGCCGTGCCAGCCGTGGCCACCACCTGATTAACGCCAGCCTGGTGGCTAGATATAACGTCCAGATTGCCCTCGGCCACCACCACATACTTAGTTTTGCGAATGGCCTCTTTGGCCAAATGCAATCCAAACACATGGCGTGATTTGTCGTATAGCAGTGTTTGCGGCGTGTTGATGTACTTGGGTGCGTCAGGATCGTCAACGAGCAGTCGCGCCGTAAAACCAATCACCCGCCCCTGCGGATCTTGCAAAGGGATCATCAAACGGCCGCGAAACATATCGCCCAAGCCCCGGTACCGTTGCGCACTCAAACCGGCACCTTTGATGTCGTGCTCGCTAAAGCCCTTCTTTTTCAGAAAATCTACCAGCGCCGTGCCGTTGTTGGGGCTGTAGCCCAAACGCCACGCCAAGGCAGTCGGCTTGGTAAAGCGCCTTTTTTTAAAAACATATTCGAGTGCTGCTTGGTTTTTGCTAAACTGCACCTGATAAAATCTTGCCGCCAGCTCCAGCGCCTCGCCCAGGCGCTCTTTTTCTTTAGTGTTAGAAGTACGGCTCCCCTTGTATTGGTCTAGGTCTACCCCTGCTTTACGAGCCAAAAGCTCAAGCGCACCACGAAAGTCCAGGCCTTCCATTTCCATTACAAAGCTAAACATGTTGCCACCCTTGCCGCTACTAAAGTCGTGCCAAATTTGCTTTTCGGGGCTAACCATAAAGCTGGGGCTACGCTCGTTACCAAAAGGGCTTAGCCCCTTAAAGTTGCGGCCGGCACGCTTAAGCTCGACGTACTGGCTAACTACGTCTTCTATGCTTAAACGACTCTTAATATCCTCTACCGCGTCCATCTATGTATAGTATCCTGTAGTTCCAGATTACGAGCAAGCACGACCATCTTGCGCACCCTTTTCGCGTCGTGCCCCATGCCGACTAACATGCTCACAGCCAACCCTTCCGCAGCACTAGCAATATATGGTTAAATGAGGACATGTATCCTGACGACCAGGCGACTCCACCGCCACAGCCTAATTATGATTTTATTATGGCGCCCAAAAATTCAAAAAAACCGCAGGGGCCTCTTAAAAATGTCTCCAGCAACGCATTTATTATGAAGTTGGTATTTATTGTTGGCAGTGTGGTGCTACTTATGATTACCACGGCCATATTTATCAATATCTTCTTTGGCAACAAAACCAATCTAGACGATATTGTGGCCATAACCCAGACCGAAAACGAGCTTGTACGTGTCGCCAGCCAAGGTGTCCGCGCCAACAGCGACGACGTACGCAACGCCAGTACCAACACCCGGCTGTCGATCACTACCCAACAAGCTCAGTGGCTAGACTTTTTAAACACTCGTGGGACAAAGCTAGACAACAAAGCTCTGGCCCTCAAAAAAGACCTCACAACCGACCAAAAATTACAGGCAGCCACAGCAAGCACCACCTTCGATAGCACCTTTACCGTTATCATGCGCACTCAGCTGACAGCCTATGCCGCGCAACTTAAAGAAGCCTATACCAATGCCAGCGCCAGTAATAAAACCGAACGCGCTTTACTAAATAACGACTACAAACAAATAGTACTGCTCATGCAGCAGTGGCCTAAAGAATAGTTATCTACTCTGTAACCAGACGATAAGAGAGACGAATAAGGTCTTGGACATCAGTCCATGGCATCTGGCCAGTAAGCAGCAGTGTGTTCCAATGCTTTTTGTTTAGGTGATAGCCAGGCAGCACACTCTCGTACTTCTCGCGCAGAGTTTGGGCTAGTAGTGGGTCGCACTTAAGACTTAAGCGTATGGGGCTACTTTTTTCGGCAACCAAGGCAAACATTTTATCGCCAGCCTTATACACGGCCACATCCTCGCCAAACGGATAGTCCAAACGGGAGTTAGGCATACTAAGCAAATAGGTTTCGAGTGCTTTGTGAGTAAGTGGTTGGCCGTCTTCGTTGTTCATAGAATATATAGTAAACAACCTATCCCAACACGTCTAATATGGCGGGAATGTTTTCGACAATATGGTCGGCACCGGCTTCGGCAAGCGGACCATCGTTGCCCCGGCCATGGCTAACACCAATAGTGCGGACTAGCCCTGCGTCTTTACCCAATAAAATGTCGGCGTGGGCGTGGCTGGCCAGCACAGTTTCTTCGGGCAGCACGCCCAACTTTGCCAGCACATGCAAAACGCCAGCGGGCTCTTTAGGCTCGACAACTTGGTCGGCGCACAATACGTGATCAAAGTAGTGACGAATGCCAGTATCTTCTAGGCGAACGAGCATGCGGTGATCTTTGTTGCTTAGGCCAGCAACAGACAACCCCAGACGACGTACAATAATAAGCAAATCGAGCACACCGGTGTATAGCTCTTTGTCATTTACAAACAACGTGTGGTCAAGATCAAAAATAATTGCGCGCATGGACATCACCGGTTCTCTAATTTCAATACTATTATATCCTATAAATAACAGATTGTAAATTACTCCCTTCTCCCCCGTCATTCCCGCCTAAGGCGGGAATCCAGTCATTAAAGACATTCCTCCTGAACCCAAAAGCGATGCCAGCACCACCTTGCAATCGCCAGTCTATCTCATCGGCGGGGTTCGGGGCCTCTCGTCACAACTAGATTAGCTGGAATAGGTTTAGACGAAATCAGGCAAAAACCGGTCTCCTTCCTCTTTGAAGATTATAGAAGGAGACTGCCGTAGGCATTTTTTTGCCGCCGTCTAAACCTATGGAAGCTAGTCACGTTGTGACGTCTGGCCCAGGGGAGCTTTTTGCTTACTTTTTGTCGGTACAAAAAGTAAGGGTACTCGCTTCCAGCGAGTACGGATACTTTGCAAAGCAAAGAAGGAGCTAAAAAGAAGAATCACAGAAGGAACTTACTGGCTGGATTTCGGCTTAAGCGAAAACGACGCTAAATCTTGTCAGAATTGCCCGCAAACCACTCCAAATAATAGCGCAACTCCCGGATTGACTCATCGATATCGGTAGCCGCACGGTGGGTGTCGGTCTTTTTGTATTCAGATAGCGCATATTTGGCCTGCATAAGGATTTTGAAGCTACTCACGTCCAGCATGCGGTAGTGCAGCAAAGCATCAACCTCTGGCCACCAACGCTTAATAAAATTGCGATCGTTATGAATAGAATTGCCAGCAAGCACAGCTGGCTCGTCGCCAAAATTGTCTTTGACAAGCCGCGCCAACTCGCGCCGTACGTCTGCCTCTGCCCTACCCTCGGTTCGCACACGCTCGGTCAGGCCGCTGAGGCCATGTTGGGTGGCTGGCCATTCGATCATTGCGTCTAAAATTTGGTCGGGGTGATGAATAACAGCATCGTATGTAGCCAATGTCTTGAAGTCAAAATCGGTTACCTGAATGGCAATTTCTAGGATGACGTCTTTTGTTACGTCCAATCCGGTCATTTCCAGATCTACCCATAGTAGTTTTGTAGGAATAGTACGCTTGAGGTCAGTCATGCCTTAACTATAACACCTACCACATAAAAGCAGTGCTCGGGGCACTACAGCTGCTCGCGAATGCGCGAAGGCATCGACCTAACAGCGGGCATAGGAATGCCATCACGAAGCATCTGTCGCCGCGCACGACGCGTCCCGGCTGACGTCAGAAGTGTCTTGCCCGTACCATTATTGGGTTTACTTGCCTGAAAACCATTCAGTGCCTCGTAGGTGTAAGCAGTGCGAAGGCCGGCAAGCATCGATTTTGTCTTGAATGCTTCGGTTGTCCCAAAATGACTCAACGCTACAGCAGTCAGTTCTTGTCGCAGGGCTACTATTTTGTCTGTCTGGCGCTCTTCGGGGATAAAATCGAGTAGCCGAGCAATGTACACCATAGCGACCGTGGCGTTAATTCTGCCCGTGGCTTCGTACTGCCCTTGCAGGGCATCGACAACTGCATCCCACACAGCGGGTGGCAACTGTCGGAGGGTTGCTTGGTAGTCTGGGGACGAATCATTATAGAAACCGCCTTCGTGCAGTGCAGCGTAGTGCTCAAGTAGCTTTTTGCGGTCGACGGCCGAATCGGGCAGACTGCTTAGCGTGGTTAATGCCACGGCAATTTCGTGCCGATGCACAGGAGCCGTCTGGTTAAGTAAATCGTTGTGGGTGTGAGCGGAAGCCACCAAAAACGTACGCTGTTGTTCGGCAGTGGGACCTTTTTGGCGCTCTGCCTCGCGCTTGGTAGCAAATTGGCGTAGTACATCGGGGTACTTATGGGCGCCTCGGTGCAGCTGGTCGCGAAGAGTTGTTCGAAGCACCGTAACACCTATCGGCATGCCGTGCAAGACATCAACACGTACCTGCTCACGTCTCCTAAGCGCATCCCAACTACCTGTAAAACGCATGCCTAGTTGCGCAAGCACTGTATCGTTGGCCTTACCATCAACTGCTGCTTTAATAGCGAGCGTCCACAACAGGGGCCCTGCGCCAACCGGAGGAACAGCTTGGTCGTACTCGCGAGCAGCCAACGAACTAGCAGCGCCACGCAGCGTCGTCACATCGGCTGGAGCTTTGTCCCTTTTGCCCCAGTGCAACCTTGCAGTAGCGGGCCATGCTACGGTACCGTCTAGCATTGCCGCGCCCAATGCCATAGCAGGCAACGAACAGCCTTGTTGTACCTCTAGCCGACTAGCAATCTCTGTTGGCAATGGCATTTCTGCAATCGCACGTTGAGGCGCTAAATCGGTCACGCTAGCTACCACCAGGCGCCTATCTGGTTCGCTCAAATCGGCCGGTAGCGAACCGCCGCGCTGTACTAGGTTTAAGTAGAGAGCACTCAGCGTATCAGCTGATGCACCTTCATAGTTGGCCATATTAAATGTATTATCGCCTGCTATTGCATTAAACGCAATTGTAGGAGTAACTAATCTTTCTTTTTAGAGAGCTTGTCGAGCTTAAAAAGCTTAAAAATAAAGTAAATGATGATTGCCACCATCACAAAATTAAACAAGGAATACACTACGCTACCCCAGTGGATTTGCACATTGCGGTGCCCGGCAACATGTACTGTCCATAGCTGGTCGGTTAGCGTCTTTTGGTTAGGAAGGATAAGCTGCGTCAGCGGCAAGACCAAACCATTGGTAATACTGTCGACTACTACCTTGAGCTGGGTACCAAGCACCAAACCAATACCAATGCCAATAACACTTTGCTCGCGCAAAAAATCAGTAAAGCCGCTTACCTGCTTGCGAGCTTGTTTAGTTAGTGCCTCATTTACCACCTCGGCCTGGGCCAGTGGGCCCATGTTGCGCAATTTGGTAGCCACCTCTTTTACTTCGCGCTTTTTATTCTGCTGAGGCGACAGTTCGGGGGAAGGGTTGGATTTTCGTGCCATACTGGCACTTATTATAATACAGATTGCCTAAGAGTGAGCACGGGTAAAGGGCACGATGGTAGAAATGTCGGCAGCCGTACTAGACACCGCGTCATTAAAGACCATTTCTGCACCAGGCCCCGGCGCTTGAACACTATAGTTAGCGGTGTCGAGCGCGGCGCGAGCCTCTGCCACAGGATTGTCGTTGCTGCGTTTTTCGTCGCCCTTGGCTAGCTCCTCTGCTAACGCCGAAACCTCTTCGGCGCGGGTTCCTATATCGCCCGATCGCTCTGGCTCGCTACTGACGTTTGCCTCGAAGAATGTCGCGGAGACGCTGGTTTGAGGTGTATGTTCGGTCGCGCCTCGCCAGGTATTGTATGTGGCGCCAGCCAACGATGCCCCTATAAGCAATACGCCCATGGCACGCATACATCGTACGCGGGCTTTGTGACTAACCAAGGGCTCAAAGCCTTGGCTTGGTGCGTTTATTTCGGTTTCACTGTTTGTTTTTGACACTCAATATACATTAGCATAATAGTGCCTTTTTGTAAACTATATGACTACATAGTATCGGGTGCAATTATGCCAAGCAGCTCAAGCCCATCTTTTAGGATGTCAGCATAAAGTGTCACCAGTGTGAGACGGGTAGATTCGCGCGGATCGCCCACTACCTTGGCGTGTTCGTAAAAACGGTTAAAGGCCTGGGCTAGCTCGTACAAATAGGTGCAAATATGGTGCGGCAATAGATCGATAGTTGCTTTGTGTAAAACCTCGGGGTATTCGCTCAGTTTGCGAACCAACGGACGCTCATACTCATCTAAATCGTCGAGCGCACGAACTGGCTGAACTGCCTTTTTGAGGATACTGCGCGCTCGGGCGTGTGCATACTGCAGGTACGGGCCGCTATTGCCTTCTAGGGTAATAGACTCCTTGGGATCGTACACAATGTCGCCGCCTATACGGCTCTTGGCAAAAGTGTACTTAACGGCTGCTAAAATGGTGTCTTCGGTGGGGTTAGTACCGGTTTCGGCGCCAGCCTCGCGAGCCGCTTCTAGGATATCGAGGGCCGAAGGACCATTTCCCTTGCGCGAACTAATTTTTACGCCACCCCTGAGCTTTACGACACCATGTGTTAGGTGACGCGTACGTTGGGCGGGCTCGGGAGCAAACTTCGATATTGCTGCTATAACTACTTCCATGTACTGCGCTTGCTCGCTAGCGGTAATAATAATCGATTGATCAAAATGGTAATCGTTCCATTTAGTAAGACTAAGCCCGACATCCTTGGCTTCGTAAGTAGGCAAACCCTGACCATTAATAAACACGCGGGTATGCAAGCCAACTGCTTCGCCGTCGAATACCACTGCGCCGTCGCTCCGTTTAAACACACCTTTGGCTAATTGATCGGCAACGGTTTGTGCGCCCAGAGGCGTTACTTCACTCTCGGGGATATAGCGGTCAAAGGGGCGTACCTGCAATTGCGTGTACAGCATGGCAAAATAGTCATAGCTCCACTGGCGACATGTCCAATATATGTGCGCGAAGGGCGAGCTGTGGTCGTCATCTTGGTGCAACTGGTACACGCGTTTGTTCACGGCTATAATTTCGGCTTTGGATTGCTCGTCGGTCTCGTAGGCGGTATTGCCTTCTACGTACCGGGCACCAAGCCACTTGGGACGATCACCTTCGGCTATGCCATTCAATTTTTCGGGAAGCTCGCCGCCCAAAAATTTAACAATAGACCACATGGACTTAGCGACGTGCAACCCAACATCCCCGCCGTAATTAAGTCGGATAACTTTAGCACCTGCCGCTTCTACCAAGCGCGAAATAGTGTCACCTACCAGTGTGGTATATAGATGGCCGGCGTGAAGTGGCTTAAAAGGATTTGGGTCCGAATATTCGGCAACCACTACCTTGCCTTGATAGGTTGCTGGACGATCTTGTATGGCTGCGGCCGCTTGGTCGGCTAAAGCTTGGTCGGTAAGGGTTAAGTTGATAAATCCAGGGCCGGCAATATCGACACTGCGTAGGGTGTCGGGCAATGTTTCGCGTAGCTTCGTGGCCAGTTGTTCGGCAATCACGCGCGGAGGTTTGCCCAATTTGCCTGTTAGCTGCATGGCCACGTTTGTAGCAAAATCGCCAAACTGAGCCTCGGGTCGAGACAACTCGGGGGTTAACTCCACGTCAAATAGTTCGTGGATCGCATTCGCCAATGCGGCTTGTAACTCATTCATCAGAGGTTAAGTATATCAGATCATCTGTCGACCGTCATCTTGGTTATTGGTATACTAGTAGGGTTATGAGGTGGTATTTATCCACGCGCACTCGGTTGGGCCTGGCTCTTTTTGGGGCCAGCCTAGTTAGCGTGCTGCTGTTTTTAGCTGGTGCCTGGCGCAATCAGTCGTGGACCTTCTGGTACCTTATCTGGAATTTACTACTGGCATGGATACCATTGCTCATGATGCTGTGGCTAGAACGAATCTTGCGCGGTAAGGTGTGGTCGGCCTGGCAGGCCCTACTGGTTACCTTTTTGTTTGTAGTATTTTTGCCCAATGCATTCTATATGGTAACCGACATCATCCACTTGCAAGAAGTGCCGCGGCTTGATCTGATCTACGACGTAGTAATGTTTGACAGCTTTATTTTTACAGCGTTTATTTTGGGTCTGGTAAGCATCTACTTGTTGCATGCCGAACTACGCAAACGGCTTAGTATACGCTGGAGTTGGATGCTTGTCCTTGTTACCCTATTTGTTACTAGCTTTGCTGTATATATTGGCCGCGACCTGCGATGGAACACCTGGGACGTCTTGCTCAATCCAGCAAGTATTTTATTTGAGGTGTCAGATGGGTTGCTGCATCCAACCGCACATCACGAACTATTTTCGTTAACACTTAGCTTTTTTGTCTTCTTGACCACTATGTATGTAGTTACGTGGTTTATTGGCCGCAGCGCTCGCCAACAAAAACTTTTGGACTAGCGTTCGTCGCCCACATGTAGCGACAGCAGTTCAAGAGATCTTCGATAGGCCGAGGCGGAGCATAAAGCAAGCGCCCTTGGCACCTGGAACGTTTTGAGCTTTGATATCGGCATTGTTAGCAGCGGCGATCACCTTGGCCAAGCTAAGGCCCAATCCATAACCGCCCACCTTGCTGCTTCGAGCTTTGTCGCCACGGTACAGGCGATCAAAAATACGGGGCATATCGGCCTCGGCAATGCCAGGGCCTTCGTCTTGTACCCACAAAATATAGTTGCCGTCTTGTTCTTCGCCACCTACCAGCACCGTACCACGCTCGGGACCGTACTTTATGGCATTGTCCAGCAAGATGACCAGCAATTGCACCAAACTGTCTTCGTTGCCAAGCACCGAGCGATCGACAGCCTCGTTTTTAATTGTCACTTGTTTGATTTCGGCTGCTTTTTCAACTTGTTTGAAGGCCAGATCGACCAATGCTTTAATCTTTGTCGGCTTTGTTTTAAGCGTGGCGTGGCCATACTGTGTTAGGGCCAATAGGTTGGTCGATAAACCTTCCATGCGCTGCACTTCTTCTAAGTTGCTTTCGATTAGCTCGCGGGCCTCGCCCTCGGTAAAATGCTTTTGACGTAAAAAGACTTCGTTTTCTAGTTTGAGGTTAGTAAGTGGTGTGCGCAGCTCGTGGCTGGCATCGGTAGTAAAACGGGCTTGCTCGGCATGAGCTTTTTCGATGGGTTCGAGCGCCTTGCCGGCAAACCAATAGCTGAGTACCCCACCAATTATTAGCGCCGCCATATTAACCACTATGAGGTCGCGGTTAAGCCGCTGGTGTAAAATATCGGCCTGATCGTCTTGCAGACTATTAAAATCGGTATAGGGCCGCCCCGGGATGAATATGCCGTTGCGCGAAAACAACTGGTGCACCTCGGTACGCTGAGCATCGTTACTATGGCCATATTCTTGTTCGAACAACACTCTAAAACTAAACGTTAGAGTAAGGCTAAAGGCTAACAAGATGGCAAGATAGAACAAGGTTAATTTAGTGCGTGCCGACTCAAACATAGTTACCTAACAGTATAGCCGTGTCCACGGACGGTTTGAATAGCCTCGTCGCCGATCTTTTTGCGCACGTTAGCCACAAATGTCTCTACTGTATTGTGTTGCACGCGAGTTTCGTCAGCCCATACATGATCGAGCAGTTGGTCTTTACTAATTACCTCTCGCCTATGGCGCAGCAAATACTCGAGCAGCTGAAACTCCTTGGCAGTAAGATGTACTAATTTTTTACTAACCGTAACTTCTTTAGAAACCACATCCAGCGTTAGCGGCCCGGATGCAAACGTGTTGCCATTGTGGGCTTTAGGGCGGCGCAGTAGTGCGCGCACGCGGGCCAATAATTCGTCATACGAAAAGGGCTTAGGTAAGTAGTCGTCCGCACCGGCGTCCAAGCCGGTTACGCGGTCGCCAATGGTGGTGCGCGCAGTAAGCATCAAGATAGGCACTTGAGATTTATTAGCACGCCAATGCTGCACCAAGCCGGGGCCGTCGTGCCTGCCCGGAATCATCCAGTCTAATAACACTAGATCGTAGTCGTTGGCATCGACTAGTGTCTCGGCCATGTCGGCATCGTTGGCAACATCTACAATGTAGCCCTCGGCGCCCAGCCCTTTTTCCAGGCTACGAGCAATTTTTTCTTCGTCTTCTACGACTAAAATACGCATGTACTTAGTATAGTACGGCATATAACTGAGGTATTGCTGAAGATAGATTACTCGTCGAGAGCTTTTTTAAACTTCTCTACCAGGTCGACGGGCGCGGGGTTAACGCCATTGAGCAAGGCCAAATACAGCGTCACAAAATCGCCGTAGACTACCGTCCACAGTAATTGCTCAAGCACGGTGTCGCCAACGGCCTGCACCACGTGCGGCTCGGGACGCATGCCAGACAGCAAACGAGCACCCACAATAAAGCGCTTTTGAATGCGGGGGTGCTCTTTGTCGCTACGCAAATCAATAACTGCATAAGGTTTTTCTTGGGGCTGGCCGCTCCAGCCAATAAATTCGTTATGATCAAACTCTGACAGTTGATCGGCCCACGCCACTTGCTTGGCGTTTTCGTTAAAACTGATCTTCCATTTATAAGCCGCGGGGTACATTTTGGGGCCGGCATACACTACCACCGACTTGCCAATAAGTTCTTGGGCTAGTTGTTTGGCCGGATTGTCTTTGGTGGGCACGGTAGGCAGCCACGCTTGCAAGGAATTTTCGACAAAATCGGCGGCTTTGACGAGCTCGGGGTATACTGTATTGCCATCTACAACTCCGGCGGCCACCAGCACAGTAAGCACTGCGCGAAAATTGGACAACGCTGCGTATCGTGGCTGTTCGACATCGGGCAAGCGGATAAATGGCAGTTGCTTAGCCTCGGCAATTTCGTGCAGCTTGCCGCCACGAGCAATGACAACCACCTGCGCGCCACGTTGCAAGGCTTCATCGAGCGCACTAACCGTCTCTTCGGTATTGCCCGAATAGCTGTCGGCGATAAATAGCGTGGTGTTGTCTACAAATGGTGGGATGTCGTAGTCGCGCACCACCTGAAACGGTACAGGCAGTGATGGCCACGTATTAAGCAGCAACGCGGGCAGCGCCGAGCCGCCCATACCGGCATGTACCACGCTGTGCACGGCCGAAAAATGCGGCTCGCCCTCGATTACAAATGCTTCGCGCAGCTGCGTGGCCTCTTTGCCAGTAATGCCAAGTGCATCACTCTGATCTTTTTGATGAATATAGGCTAGGTCGTCTAACATTGAGCTCATAGCTCTCCTTTTTGCATATAAAACGCTTGTGCTATTATGAGTATATTCATAAGTGTAGTATAGAATGCCTTTGTTAGGTACATTCGAGGAGTAAGGGGGAGCCATGTTTGGAGGTACACACGACGATAACGCTGGAGCAATGGTGGGACCTGCTATGCCCACACCTGCCGATATCGACTCTACCGCGCCAGTTGGCGGTCCCATTGACGCCCCTACAGCAGCTCCTGCCAGCGTGCCCACCACCGGTTACGACCCTGCCGCACTAGCCGCCGACCCGGCTGGTCAGCCAGCTCCCGCAGGCGGTACACACCCCACAGCCACTGCCAGCGACGATTTATTAGATATAAAACAACAGGCACTTCAGCAGCTAAGCCCCCTAGTTGGCCACCTAGACCAGTCGCCAGAAGAAAAATTCCGCACCACCATGATGATGATTCAGGCTTCCGACAATCAAGATCTTATTAAGGACGCCTACGCTGCAGCCAGCGAAATCACCGACGAAAAGTCACGGGCACAGGCATTGCTCGACATTATTAACGAGATTAATTACTTTACACAGCACCAACAGTAGTCATCCCCTTGCGCATGTGCGGATCCATTTATTAACCTCATTCTGCCCAGTCATCTGCCTTCTGTTGTTTCTTTCTTTTCTTTTTTAGCTACCTAACTCCTTCTTTGCTTTCAGCAAAGTACCTGTACTCGCTGGAAGCGAGTACCCTTACCTTTTGTACCGACAAAAAGTAAGCAAAAAGCTCTCGGGGCTACGTCACTCACAGACTAGCTTCCACATACTAAGGCGGCAACAAAAGAACGCCTACGGCGGTCCTGATTGATTCTCCATAGGAAGAATCAGGACAGGCTTTTGTCTTTATTCCGCCTTAACATGCTCCAGCTAATCTGTTCCTTCCTGATGCCCCGGACCCGGTCGGAGAGAAAGTTGGCGATTGTAGGAGTGTGCTGGCATTTTTTGGGTTCAGGGGGAATATTCTTTTTGTCGTCTTGGGTTCTGGATCTAGTCCGGGGATGACCGTTGGGGGGATGAGAAAGCGGTATACTACAGTAGATGAAACTTGCTCATGTTAATACTGCCCTTTTGATAGCCATACTGGTAGTGTGTACGTACATCGTCGCGCTACCATTTGTGCCTATGGTAACCTTTTGGGTCGCATCTAAAAGTAATCAAGCAACGCAATTAGCAGCACAGCTTCACCCTCCCAAGGCTAGTGTAGTTGCTGTGCCCAAAGATAATCGGCTAATCATTCCTTCCATGCTGCTAGACACGCCAATTGTAGAAGGCAAAACTATTGCGGCGTTGCATAGTGGTGCCTGGCGGCGGCCTAACACGAGCACCCCAGATAAGGGTGGCAATACGGTGATTGCCGCCCACCGCTTTACCTACACTAATCCGCACGGCGTGTTTTATTACCTCAATAAAATATATCTAGGCGATGAGGTTGGTGTATTTTGGAATGGCAAGCGATACCTGTACAAAGTAACCAGTGTCAGCCAAGTACCCCCCACTCAGACGGCCATCGAAGACAACACCGATACAGCTCAGCTCACGCTCTATACGTGCACACCGCTATGGCTACCTAAAGACCGGCTGGTAGTAGTTGCTATCCTGGAGGCAAAATAATGAGCGAAAAGGCTCGGTTTTGGTCTTTGCTTGTGCTGCTTATTGCTGCTCTATTATTGGTCTGGTTGCTTAATAGCTCGTTTGGCCAACAAATTATTGTGCGCGGCTAGAGTTGCCACGCTGTTTATCGCCAGTTGCGGCCTCTTGAGGAACAGTCTTTGGCTGGCGACGCCAAAAACGCACTAATATAGCTACGAAAACAATAAGGCATGTAAACGTCAAGACAATACCGATTTCGATACCCGTGTTAGTAAGCGATCCGCTCCCGGTACTTCCGGCGGTACCACAGGTAGTACGATCTGTAGCACTGCAAGAATACTCCCCGCTGCCGTATGTGCCAGAACTATAGACGTCAGCTATAATATATGTTTTATATAAAAGATTACTATTCATACGGCTAGTTAAGCATTACCTTAGTGTATGATATCATGTACTTGGTTAACATAACAAAGCGAGGGTTATTATGGTAGGCATTGTAGGGTTTTTGGATCTGGGCGCACCAGAGCTGATTATTATCCTAGCTATTGTGCTGCTTTTGTTCGGCGGCCGCAAGCTGCCCGAACTATCCCGTAGCCTAGGGAGTTCTATGCGAGAGATTCGTAAGGGAATAAACGGCGATGGGGAGCATGAAAGCAAGAAGGCAGAAGAAAAGCCGCGAGAGCAGGCTTCTTAGCGCTAGCGCACCCAAACTCCCATTTATTGAGCATTTGCACGAACTGCGTAAGCGCCTGTTTTATGTAGCATTGTCTGTTGGGTTGTGGGGCACGGCGGCTTATTTTGTGCAACAAAAAATTGTTGCCACACTATTAAAGCCGGCCCACAACCAACAGTTTATATATACGTCTGTTGGTGGTGGTATCGACTTTTTGTTTAGAGTCTGTATTTACGCTGGTATTGTGTGCAGTATCCCTGTCATTGTGTATCACATCCTCAAATATATTGAACCACTGGTACGCAAAAAAGACGCTATACACTTTATTGCCTGGGGTAGCGTTGTGTCGGGTCTGTTGGCGATATTGGGGATATTGTTTGGTTATTTTGTAGGGCTGCCGTCGGCGCTCCATTTTTTGCTGCACCAGTTTACAACCGACCAAATACATCCATTACTAACCATACAGTCCTACATGTCGTTTGTAACGCTGTATATGTTGGGCTCTGCCCTGCTGTTTCAACTACCCCTTCTGTTGGTACTTATTAACCGCATACGACCGCTCAAGCCCAAAAAACTGTTGGGGTATGAGCGCTGGGTTATTCTGTTGGCCTTTGTGGGTGGCGGCATCATGAACCCCTCGCCGCGTATCCAGGACCAGGTACTACTGGCTGGCCCTATTATTTTGGCTTACCAGGTGGGAGTCTTCTTGGTTTGGCGTATTAATCGCCGCAGCAAACGGCCAAAAAAGGTACTGCTATTGCGAGAAAAAGATCAAGCACTGCAAAACGAACGCCAGCAGCAATTTGCCAAGGCACAAGAACTGCTACTGCAAAAAAAGCCCGTAGCAACAGTAGCTCAGGCACCCATGACACCCTACCCGGTGACGGTAGCCCCCATGCAGCCAAAGACAGCTCCTATTGCCTCCCAGCAAGCTGTAGTTCCGCTTCCGCCAAGGCCCCACACCCCCATCCGCGGCCGGTCATATGTCAACGATTTTACCCCACGCCCGGTACGCAGTTTTGGGCAAGGCAGGCCCACGCTTGATTCGGGCGGTAGTGCTTGACAGCCCCATGCTGTTCTCTTACAATCAAGCTTACGGTTACTTAAAAACTAAGATAAAAACAAAAGAGTTACTATGAACAAGCATCTCGAAACCATGATGCAAAAAGAGATGACCCGGAAAGAATTCCTGGCCACCTTGGGCTTTGGTGTTGCAACGGTAATGGGTTTTGGATCTCTGCTTAAGCTCCTGACCGGTAAGCACAGTGCCCCACCTAGCAGCTACGGTTACGGGTCTAGTGCCTACGGCGGCAATAAAGATCGCGGCTAAAGCCGCTTACCTGAAGGTATTTAGACACAATAAAAGGGCCGAGCTCACACACCCGACCCCTTTCACATGTGTTTGTTTGATATCTATTGTACGCTCCGGGTGGGTTCATCGCCACCCAAAATTCTTTATATTTCCGTCATCCAGTACCCCCCATCTAACCTCCCCTTTCCGCGTCATCCCCCATTCGACCCCACATCTCACCTCCCGTCATCCCGGACTAGATCCCGGATCCAGTACATATGTTCCTTCTGTACCCATTCTTTCATTCTTCTTTTCTAGCTTCTTAGCTCCCTCTTTGCTACCGCAAAGTATATGTTCCTCGCTGGAAGCGAGTACCCCTTACTTTTTGACCGCAAAAAGTAAGCAAAAAACTCTCGGGGTAGATGTCACCCACTGACTAGTCTCCACATATGTAGGTGGCGTCTTGGTTGGGGGTGAAAATAATAAGCGGTCTTGAATTTTGTCCAAGACCGCTTATTCCACCGGGAGGTAGTACGTACGTTTACATCATTCCCATGCCCGACATGTCGGGTGCGCCTGCTCCGGCTTCTTTCTTCTCGGGGACTTCGACCACGAGTGCGCCCATAGTCATGCTGGTACCAGCAATACTAACGGCATTGAGCAAAGCTTCTTTGGTAACGCGAGCTGGGTCTACTACGCCATTGGCCTTAAGGTCTACCAACTTGCCGGGTAAATTGACGTTTACGCCATGCCCGGGCTTGGCCGCTCGTACTTGCGGTAGCCATTCGTCGGGGTTAAGACCAGCGTTAGACAACAGGATACGGAACGGCTGCTCTAGGGCCAGTTTTAGTATCATCTTGCCGGCGGCTACGGCGGCATCGTCGTCGTTGCTAGCCACAATAGTAGTAGCCAAATTGATAAGCGTTACGCCTCCACCGGGCACAATACCTTCGGTAAGTGCAGCTTTGACAGCGGCTACAGCGTCGTCCACACGGAACTTCTTTTCTTCGATTTCGGTTTCGGTGGCGCCACCTACTTTGATAACGGCAACCTTGCCGCTTAGTGCGGCACGACGCTTTTCGAGCTGTTCGCGCTCGTACTCGCTGCTCACGCCCGAAAGCTGGCCGTTAATTTGCTTAATCCGAGCTGTAATATCGGCAGCGGCACCAGCACCCTCGATAATGGTGGTCTCGTCTTTGCCCACAATTACCTTGCGGGCCGAGCCAATCATGTCTAGTTCGGCGTTTTCAAAGGTAATACCGCGCTCTTCAGAGATAACGGTAGCACCCGTAAGCACGGCAATGTCGTCCAAAATTTCTTTACGACGATCGCCGAAGCTAGGAGCCTTGACGGCTACGGTGTTAAATACACCCTTAAGGCGGTTAAGAATAAGTGTACCTAGGGCTTCGCCCTCGACGTCTTCGGCAATAATAACCAAATCTTTTTTGCCAGATTGTGCCAGTTTTTCTAGCACTGGCAAAAACTCCTGAATAGAGCTGATCTTGCCATCGGTAACCAAAACGGCAGGCTTGGTGTATACGGCTTCCATGCGGGCGGTATCGGTTACCATGTAGGCGCTTACAAAGCCCTTGTCAAAGGTAAAGCCCTCGACAACTTCGCTCTCTAGCCCCAACCCCTGGCCTTCTTCGACGGTGACAACACCTTCGTCGCCACCCACTTTGTCCATAACTTCGGCAATCAGGGCGCCAATTTCGGCGTCGCCGGCGCTAATGGTGGCAACCTCGGCAATACGGCTCTTCTTGCCCTGAATGTCTTCGCGCATAGCCTCTAATTTGTTCAGGACGTCAGCAGCGGCTGCTTCCAAACCTTTTCTGAGTAACATTGGGTTATGACCAGCGGCAATAAGTTTGTTTGCTTCGTTAAGAATGTGGTACGTCAGCACGGTTACGGTTGTGGTGCCGTCGCCAGCTACGTCGTTCATCTTGCTGGCGGCTTGTTTGATTAACTCGGCGCCAACCTTGTAGCCCAAGGTTTCGTCATCGACGTCGCCAATCTCTACACCTTTGGCTACGGTAACGCCGTCGTGCGTAACAGTAGGTGCACCATAGCTCTTACTAATAACTACGTTGCGACCCTTGGGGCCCATGGTAGTTTTAACTGCGTTGTACAAAATTTCGGCACCGGCCAGCACGCGCTTGCGGGCGTCGTCATCGTAAAATACTTTCTTTGCCATTGTGATACTCCTTTAGAATTCTTTCCATTGTCATTCCGGACTTGATCCGGAATCTATAGATCTGGATTCCGGCTCGGAGGCCGGAATGACAGGCGCGCCTACTTACTTAGGGTGGCTAAGACGTCTTCTTCTTTAATAAGCAGATAGTCTTTACCCTCTACCTTAACTTCGGTTGGGCTGTAGCTCTTGTACAAAATACGATCACCAACTTTGAGCTGTGTAGCCCGTGGGCCAGCTGCCACAACTTTGGCAACCTTGGGTTTTTCGGCTGCTTTTTCTGGCAAGTACAAGCCGCTGGCAGTCTTAGTTTGTGCTTCTTCTGGCTCGGCTACTATGTAATCGCCGAGAGGTTTAACGTTGACACTCATTATGTGTTCACTCCTCCGTTAGTTTCAAAGAACGTTAGCACTAAGGTATGGAGAGTGCTAACGCATCAGCACTCACTATAGCTAAGCGCTAATTAGTCGTCAAGCTGCAGTTTGGTTGCCCGGAAGATCGGGACGATTAAGCAGGTCGGCGAGTACGGTATACAGGTCGGCAAGCGGCAAAATAAAACCTGAGCCGTCGTCGCCCACAACATCAATTGTTCCTGCGGCGTGATCAATGGCCACATCGACTCCGGCACCATCGTCTCCAAAACGCATAACTACATTTTCTTCGCCCTCTGCAAGGTCTCGGGCAGCATAAGCACCCAAAATCAACAAGAGCATGCGCGGATCGTGCTGGGCGTGCTCGCCACTGCCAGTGCCAATATTAGATTTTTTGTCAATCATCTCTTGTCGCCTTCTGTCACTGATCTTACTATACCTGCACCACTAATCAAAAACTCCGGTATATCGTAATAAGCTAGGCCCATTACACCTGTCTCATCAAGAAGCGGCATAGCGGTTACGATTGTTTCGGTCTCGAAATCGCTGACAATCTTTACGCGCATCTGTGTCTTGCCGTCTGCCAGCGGCACGCTGCCCACCGCACGTATGCGGCCCATCTCGCCCTTTCGTGGGTGAGGCAACACCGCCAGATAGTCAAGTGACTGATCGCGGTTAGTATAAGCAAGGCGAATCGACTGCAGTACGGCATACGAATCATAGCCCCGCGGGAACATTGTGTTGGTGGCAGGCAAAATGCGGCGTTGTTTGGTCTCGGGGCAAGTTCTAAACCCCATCTTCTTAATCCCCCCAATCACTACCTCCTCTGCCGGATATGGCTCCAGCGGAAACCATTCGTCTCGACCCTCATGATTATGGGCATAGGTATCTTCTACCTCTGAGCCATCACTATGCGCCAACGAGGGCCAGAACTGTGCTATTGACGGCGCGTGATGCAAACCAACCGGTACTGCCGCACCGCTTCTGGATGTTTTGAGCGAACCGCCTAAGATGTGCGGAATAGCGTCCTCGCCAGTTTTAGGATCGAAGTAAAACATGTCGACTAAGCCCGAATCAACGGCGTGTGAATAATCTACGCCAAGCAATCCACGGAGCATGGTCGCGCGTGCAGCATGTGCCAGAGACTCTTGATCGATGAGTTCGACAGGCATGGTTTGTCTTGGGGCTATTTCTACTGACATAATCTTTACTCGAAAAGTACAATTATAGCATGTTTTGTCATTTATGTCTATAGCTACTACCCTATTTTGGGTGTTACACTAAAGGTCATGACTAAGCGCATACTTATGACACCGGCCGACTATTTTGGTATCGAATATGAGATTAACGCTTGGATGCACGAAGAAAACCAAGTGGATAATGCCGTAGCGCGCGACCAATGGCAAAAGGTGTATGACATATACACCAACCAGCTCGGCTGGGAGGTAGCACTAGCCAAACCCGTGCCTCACCTGCCCGACATGGTGTTTGCCACCGATTGCTGCCTCATGCTAGATGGCAAGATATTGCTCAGCAACTTTCGCCACCCCGAGCGCCAGCCAGAAACAGCGCATTTTGAAGAATGGTTTACAGCCAACGGTTACACGGGTATGCACCAAGCCAAGCACCGCTTTGAAGGTGGAGGCGACAACTTGGTGTGTGGCGACAAAATTCTAGCCGGATACGGCTATAGGAGCGATCAAGAAGCCGCGGGCGAGCTGCGGACTTTTTTTGGCCGCGAGGTAATCTCCTTGCACATAATTGACCCTTTCTTCTACCACTTAGACACTTCGCTAGCCGTGCTCAGTAACGACACCGTGGCTTTTTACCCCGGCGCCATAGACGAAGACAGTCAAAAACGGCTGCGTGCAGCAATCCCAAACGTCATCGAAGCTACCCTCGAAGAGGCCCAAGGCTTTGGCCTTAATGCCGTGAGCGATGGTCACACCATCATCACCAGCAACGAAAGCGAAAGCTTGCTACAAAAATACCGGACAGCCGGTTTTGCAACCATTGGCACCCCTATTTTAGAGTTCCGCAAATCGGGCGGCGGCGTTAAGTGTATGACTCTAGAGCTACGGGTTTAAGAAAACTGCCTGTCGAGTTCCTCAAGAAATGCCGCCATACGCTTGTTTACTTCGTAATAACCTCGTAGCAGATGGGCGCCAGCAGTTATTTCTGGGATATTACCAGGGTCTAGCCTGTACTCACCGCGTGCAGCGGCTTCAATTTTGGCTGCAAACGAGTAAGAATCTGGAGCCATAGCCTGCCCCAGTTGGCCAGCTATATTACCTAACGACTGCGGGCTTGTAGCGATACCTAGGCCTTGTATAGTCTTAACCAGACTATGTTTCGTAAAGTAATCTTCGGGGATCTTGCCGGCCAGCTCGCTAGCAAAAGCTTCCAAGGATTTACCACTGCCATCAGCGACCAATTGGCTTACTAGTTCGTCCATTTCTGCCTGACGGGTGGCATCACGCTGCTCGCGCTGCAGATCATTCGCGCGCGCCTCGCTCAGCGCTACGGCCACGTTTTCGTCGGCCATAACATCTTGCAGCTCAAGTTCTTTAGCTAGGGTAGCAAGGCCATCTATTGCGGCCTGACGCTTAGTTTCGTCCTTAAGCCCGGGCAAGATGTCTCGCACGAACTGCTCGGCGGTTGGACTAACATGTGCTAGTGCCTCGTTTGCATAACCGCCATTAAAGGCAGTGCTTACGCCTTCTAGACCAGCAACAAGGCTATCCGCTACTTCGCTTTGATACTTAGTACCCATAACAGTCTGAGATATTGCAACAGATGTAGAACTCCTGCGACCTTCATTCAATTGTCCGCTGTGCGCTTGCCATACTGCTGCTACGGCATCACTCGAACGGCGACGCAGCCAAATAATTGCCACCTTTTGGGCTTGCTCGTTGCCAGAACGCAATAAATCACGAAACGCCTCAGCGCTGTTCGGCATAGTAAGTACTTCGTCGGTATGCGGCAACGCCTCGGCCGACACTTCTGGCGCGCGAACAGCCTCTTGTAAAGCCAGGCTGCCAGCAGCGCTATGAGATGAGTGTTGTTCGGCGGCCGCCTCTGGGGTTGGATCCACATTTACTGCTGGTTTACGATCAGGATATACCACTGGGGCCGTGCCTCGCACTTTGTATGGCTTATCTTCTAATCTAGGAGGCTCAACTGCTGCACCTTCATTAGAGGGTAATGCCCGAGCGGAGGGTGCGTCTAGGTTGCTTTCGGTAACACGAGCACGTACTGCAACATGCGATGCAGTACCATTGCCAACAAAAACTTGATTGCCTTCCGACACATATACGACGGCCACAATAGTATCACCGCGCCGTAACGCCAAGCGCTCACCTGGCAAAATATGACTTGGCTTACCTGCTTGCTTAACAAGCTGGCCTTTTTCGTTAGTGTGCGTCGTTACTTCGGATACGCCAAACGACATAGGGCCAGTTGTTTGGCCCCGTTCGCGTTGGGCCACAATCGCAAAGCTCGTTGCCTGAGGATCTGGCGAAGGTTCGATAACAGCAGGGACGCTTATGTCATTTAATATCCGTTCGCGCCCATGCACAACAGCAGCGACTCCGGGCAGACCGACATCTTCTGGGGGTACGGCTGCCCATTCAGGGTCAATACCAACTCTCTGCGGGGCGTCTGTCATAGCCTCGCGCGGTGGCAAAATAGTAGCGCCTGGTAGCGACAAAACTTCTGGAGGTGCGTTTAGTTGATTAGTCATATTTTTTACAATTTTGTATTATTTGTTGGTTGATCGGTTAGTGTGTTACCTGGAGTGTGCGGCAAAATATTGGTATTCGGGGAAACTGTTTCCAAACCTGGGTCGTCAGAGACAGACGGCTGATGTGTTACCTCAAAAGAACCAGTCTCTTTATCTAGTGCCACTGCACCAAGATTCGGTGCCTGTGCCCAACGGGGCAAAACGTCAAGTCTATGCTTGCCGGGAGGGTAGGCATCGTGAGGGCCTGGAAGAAAATCAGCCTGCTCCAGATACGCATACGTCCCTGCCGCCCCGCGCATAATCTGTGAGCCCTGGCGAGTACCATGAGGTATCCAACCGTCGGGTTCGGGAGTTGCTGCTGGTACTGGAAGAGTGGCTACTGACATATTTTTATCTTTTTGTATTTGTTTTAGGCTTAACAAATACATTTAAGCATAAACATGTTATTTAGTCAATATAGTGACGCTACTACATACATCCCGACTTGCCTCTCCTTTATCTGTTAAGGCTCTGGCCTTGCAGCCCCCTCTTGTAGCCCCCCGTCATCCCGGCCTCGACCCGGGATCCAGGACAATAAAAAGAATATTCCTCTTGAACCCAAAGAAAATGCCAGCACCAACCACCAATCGCAGGTATATTATTCGGCGGGGTTCGGGGCGTTAGTCAGTACTGATTAGGTGGAATAGTGTAAGGTGGGAATCAAGGCAAAAACCGATCCCCCTCCTCTTTGAAGATTATAGAGGGGGATTGCCGTAGGCATTTTTTTGCCGCCAACAAAAGCCTTCAGGCACAGTCACGTTGTGACGTCTGGCCCCGGGAGTTTTTTGCTTACTTTTTGTCGGTACAAAAAGTAAGGGTACTCGCTTCCAGCGAGTACAGGTACTTTGCGGAGCAAAGAAGGAGCTAAGTAGCTAAAAAGGAAGAAAGAAGAATTGGTGCAGAAGGAAGATATATGTCCTGGATCCCGGGTCGAGCCCGGGATGACGCACTACAAAAGGAACGTGATTGAATGGAGTCCGGGGTGGCGGGGATTGGGAGGTTAGAGTGAGTACGGGATGACAGGAGGCTGGGGATGGGGGGTTGGATGTTGGATCGGGTGCGGGGGGTGGAAGAGGGCGAAGATTATTGGGTTTGCAAACGCTTACGCAGCGCCTTCTGCGCCACCTTTATCTCGTCATAATCCCGCTTAACCACCCGCCGCACATCTGTATCATCCTGCTGAATATGCCGCAGTTCGGCAGCCTGCGGCCCATTGCTCAAAATAGACTTTTCGTGGCCCTTGCCCAGCAGCAGCACTATGTCGCCCCTTTTGGCCATGTTAATCGCCGCTTGCACCGCCTCTTCGCGGTCATGAATCAAAAACAAATCGTCGCCCTCTTTTTTGCCAGCATGTATGGCACCTTCAGCAATCTGCTGCATAATTTCGGGGCCAGACACATCACGGTCGTCTTCTTCGGTAGCAATAACAATATCGCAATCGCGCCCTGCTACCCTGCCCTGCATGGCGCGCTTGGCTTCGTCGCGCCTTCCGGCCGAGCCAAAAACGACAATCAGGCGGCCTTTTACCAATGGCCGCAGTTCGGCAAACACCTTCTCGAAGCTCTCTGGAGTATGAGCGTAATCAACAATTACCGTAAAGTTTTGGCCTTCGTCGATGTGCGTCATGCGCCCTTCGACACTATGCAAGCTGGCAATCCCCTGCTCTATTTGCTTGGGGGTTAACCCCACCGCCCGACCCACAGCTACTGCCGCCAAAGAGTTATAGACATTAAAACTGCCGGGCAAATGGCAAGTAATGTGATAATCGTCACCATTAGCTTTAGCAGTATAGGTACTGCCGCTTGGGGTCAGTTTTATGTCAGTTGCGCGCAAATCACCTTTTTTTGTGCCGTATGTTATGGGATTTTTGACTGCCGCCGCAAACAACGCACCGTTGGGGTCGTCGGCATTGGCAATACCCACTTGCAGTCCGTTTTTATTGGCGTTGGTTTGGGTAAACAGCATCTTTTTGGCAGCCCGGTAGTTTTCGAATGTGCCGTGGTAATCCAAATGCTCGTGCCCCAGGTTGGTCATGACGGCGATGGTGTATGGGATGCTCCAAACGCGGTGCTGTGCCAACGCATGGCTAGTGGTTTCAAGCACCAACCACTCTGCCCCGCTGGCCTTTATTTTTTTGAGTTTGGCTACCAAAGACCCCACCCCCATGGTGGTCAGGCGCGTGGGGTTGGCCACCGGACCACGCCCATCGCCGTAATCGATCGATATAGTGGTCATCATGGCCACCTTGTAACCACTAGCTCGCAGCATGGCAGTAATGAGCGTACAGGTACTGGTTTTGCCATCGGTACCGGTTACGCCAATAACTTTGAGCCCTTTGGCCGGAAAGCCGGCTTTTGCTTGGGTTAACATAGCTTCGCCTAAGTGGCCGTAAGGTTCAATCGTGCGAAATACTTTAGTAGGAACGAGTTTTTTGATTAGTGTGCGCATGCCTTCAGTATACCCCAAGGCATCTGGCATTTTTTAGGGAGTGTGAAAGACTACAGAACGCCGCAAAGCTACTTGCTAGTGTCCTTGGTCAAATTGATCGCACACCTCTTTGGCGATATCACGAGTAGCCGCCGACAAAGCATAGGTGCCGTCTTGGTTTATCTCTACAAGGCCGTCGTGCACAAGCCCATCAAGGAGCGTCGCAACCGATGAGCTATTTAGATTGGGTTTACTCGCTTTGACTAGATCAGCGGGAGTAAAAGTAAAAGGTGTGCTGAGGCCGGTTGCAGCCTGGTATATTTGGAACGCCGGGTTGCTCGGTGTACTAAAGAGCTGTTTATACGTCGCTAAGAGTTCTGCTTGTCCTTCAGTATTCGGAGCCTCTGGGGTAATACCGATGCGGCTATAATAAGGAAGCTCCTTTTCTGGGATGTCTGAATCAAATCCGCCTAGAGGCTCATCTAGGCCTGCCCAATCAACCTCATCTGCCGAGGTTAAGCCATCCCAACGAAATATATATGGTCCTCCGTCAGCCGAATCCTCCGCTGCGGGGTTACTACTCCAAAGCGCGGGAGGTTCGGTCGAATACAGCTCCGGCGGCATTGATCGCCAGACGGTTGTCCCTTCGGCGGTTGTCCTATAATCGAGGACATTGTCGCGTTGCAATTGCCCTACAACATACTCAGCGTCAGCCATAGAGGAGCCGCTATTTATTAACTGTAATAGTATGTGGTCCCTATCCACCGGATCGCCCCCCACAGACACAAGACTTAAGACCACATCGCGCATTTGCGCATCGGTCGGATGACCTTCGGGTTTGGGAGTATTTTGCAAAGTAATTAGGCGATCACGACCGTAGACAATTAGCTGCCGATTACGCAAACCGTCTATAATGCCATTCCATTCTTCGGCACCAATTGGTCTGCGCTCGCTTATCTGCTTCAAAAGTTCCGGTTCTGTAAGCGCAAGGTTGGGTTGCGCTAGCAATGTATCCAAGATATCCCTCTCTGTATATGTAGCGCGCATTGTGTAGTATTCGTCTACACGGTCATTAAACTGAGGGCGTGCTGCTTGTTCTGACGACGAGGGTACTGGAGGCAACGGAGCTGGGGGCGGTGATGGCGGATCAATCGGTGGTGGCGGGGGTGCCGACGGTGCACGGGGTGGCGGCGTGGCAACTGGGCCTGGAACCACCGGAGGAGCAGGAAAAATTGGCGCCGGCCGAGCTGGGGGTGGCACAGGAGGAGATGTAGGCGCCGGCGCGGGGCGGCGGGATGCACCTGGGCGGGGGCGAGTTGTCGAAAAATAAGCCACTCCGTCATGGCGCGTTACTTGCACCAGCCCTTCTGCTACCAACCGACGTACTGCAGCACTGACGGCCATAGGGGGCTGTCCCAGAGCACCGAATACTGCTTCCAACTCGAACTGGTTGTTAGCGTTGCGATCTTGTGACGCAATATAGGCCAAGACTGCTCGAGGCATGGCATCGCGCGGATCGGCGCCCGGATTTGCCAACGTATATAATTCGTTAAAAAGTTGAATCCCTTGCACCAACACTCTGCCAGACCGATGGTTGTCTCGTAACTCCTGTAGGCGTGCGTGCGTATTTTGGGCGGCGGCGTGGCGATCTCCAAATTCTGAATGGTTAGGGAGCTTGCTGTGGGCATGGCTATTAAGCGTAGCGGCAGTTGCCGTACGTGCTGCGGCTCGTCGCAAACCTTCTGCGCCCAGTTTTTGCTCGGCCGGAAGCAGATCGGGGTTGCCCTTCAAATACTGCTTACTAAATGCTGCATCATATCTTTCGCTAGCTAACTCCCCCTCAGTGGGCGGCATGGTTTCGCGCAGCACTTGCTCTGGCACGTTTGCTGCTCGACGCAGCGCATCTTCGAATGCGCCATCAATTGCCGCCCGTACGTCCTCTGGAGTCTGCCTGGCGGCAAGCGCGTGCTGGCCTGCTTCCAAGGCGTGAGCTTGGGCAAATTCGCCCGTGCGGTGTTGTCGTACTCCGTCGACTACCTTATCGTGGGCTGCGCGCACCATTTCTATAGTGTGCACCACGGTAGGTTCGCGCAAGCCACCCGGAAAATACACAGCAACTGCTGGCTGCAAGCGTGGTACAACGGTGGCATGGTCTGCCATGTCGGCAATAAGAGCTGCTTGATACGGGCTTAAGACGTTCTCTTGCCAATCTTGGGCAGATACTTCTGGCCTGTCGGCAATAGAAGGGATTTCTATTCTGGGTCCGGGAGCAAAGCGACCAAAATCTAAAGGAGTAACTGGAACAGAGTCGGGCATAGGTGGAGTTGGCGCAGCCATAATGCTTAAACATTACCATAAAAGTGCGTGTCGGTCAATAGAGTTGTGTGGTTGCGGCCCCTGTTATGGTATGCTGTATCTAATGATTGTGCTGGGCATTGAGAGCAGCTGCGACGAGACTGCCGCCGGTGTCGTAGTAGACGGCCGGTTGCTTAAAAGTAATGTCGTAGCAAGCAGTGTTGATTTACATGCCAAATACGGCGGTGTTGTGCCCGAAATTGCGGCGCGCAGCCATATCGAGGCCATTGTGCCCGTTATCCAGCAGGCACTCGACGATGCCGATTGCACCTGGGATGATATTGACGCCATAGCCGTTACCAAAGGTGCAGGCTTGGGCGGAAGCCTCCTTATTGGCGTACTAGCCGCGCGCACGCTGGCCATTGTCAAAAACAAACCTCTTTACGGTGTTAATCATGTCGAGGGGCACATATATGCCAACTTTATAACCGAATCCACCCTGCCGGCCTACCAAGTGCGTAGCGCCGCTCCAGTCTTCCCTATGCTTGGGATTATTGTGAGCGGTGGGCATAGCCAGCTTGTAATCTGGCGCGATCACTTTGACTACACGCTACTGGGGCAAACACAAGACGACGCCATTGGCGAGGCCTTCGACAAGGTAGCCAAAATTTTGGGCCTGCCCTACCCTGGCGGCATTAATGTATCGCGCCTGGCTGGGCACGGCGATCCACACGCTTTTATGTTGCCCAAGGCCAAATTGGCAGGCAAATATGATTTTAGTTTTTCTGGGCCAAAGACAGCTGTTTTGCGATTAGCCCAAGAGCAAGTAGGTAAAGATTACTCACTCCCCTCCTTCGAGCTTCCTCATCTGTTAAATGACGAACAAAAGGCCAACATTGCTGCCAGTTTTCAGCGTACAGCCTGCGAAACCATCGTAGATAAAGCCGCCCTAGCGTTTAAAGAGTTTGCGCCTGCCAGCGTAGTCGTAGGCGGCGGTGTAGCCGCCAATAGCGAGTTGCGACGACAACTGGCCGAGCGACTCCCCTTGCCTATCGAATACTTAGACCTCAAACTATGCGGCGACAACGGCGCCATGATTGCCACCCTGGGTTGCTATCATGCTATACACAACCAGCCACCGGCTGACCCCTACGCCCTTGAGACCAACCCAAATTTATCCATGTAACCCCTTCTCCCGTCACCCCACACCTACCCCAACCTCCCCAATCCCCGTCATCCCGGCCTACATCCGTGATCCAGTCTATATGTTCCTTCTGTATTCTTTCTTCTAGCTACCTAGCTCCTTCTTTGCTATTCGCAAAGCCCCTGTACTCGCTGGAAGCGAGTACCCT
>CAZBQZ010000007.1:1171-65064 GCA_964494495.1 uncultured Candidatus Saccharibacteria bacterium | reverse complement strand
AATACTTGGGGTTCACCCCTGGGAAAATAGCACGGTGCCGAATTATATAAAAGCCCTCCGAATAGGAGGGCTTTTATCTTTTTAGGAAGAGTTTTAAGCACAAGTATTGACATAAATTCATAAGCATGTTATTATGCTAATAGTTTCGAAAGAAACAAAAGAAGAGGGCTTCGCGAAAGCGAAACTCTCTTTTTGTTTCCAGAGAGCAGAGACTAAGCCACGGGAGGATTTTTACATGGCTGGAACTAAATCTGGCGGCAAAGCTGCCGCTAACACTAACAAAACTAAGTACGGTACAGACTTTTACGCTCGTATTGGCGCTAAAGGTGGTGCTTTGGGCCGCAGTGGCGGCTTCGCAAGCGCTAAGGTAGGCGATGACGGTCTTACGGGTCGTCAGCGCGCTGCAATCGCTGGCGCTGCCGGTGGCCGTATCTCGCGTCGTCCTAAGAGTGCTAAATAGTACTCTTTAGAGTCGCGTACATAAAAAGGAGCTTCCATTTTGGAAGCTCCTTTTTATGTTTTTATAGATCGACTCACGCGACGGTAGGGTCGACAAAAGCGTGACGCCGTAACGCGCCAACGGCCGTCACAATTGATACAACCATAAGTTGTCTCGGTGTATTGGATGCCAGTAGATTTGCAAGTTGGGCATTTACTGCGGCGGTGTAGCCAGTCGCGGTAGGTGTCAAGGCAGTTCTGGACATGATCATCGTTAATGCTAACCCTATAGTGGCCAGCGAGAGCTTTGGCCTTATCCCATGCGGCCAACTCCTTGCGTAGGAGCTCGAGATCGCTACTGTAATCATTGTGATGCAGTAGAGCATGGGCGACTTCGTGCAGCACCCCAATCAGTGATGCGGGGTTGTCGTCGTGCTCGTACATAATTGTATTGTCCGATGGCGACCAGCAATGATGCGTACCTTCGTGGAAAGCTAGGGCAGGAAAATCAACGGAAAGTCTAGTGACGAGTTGATCCATACATCGCCTTTGCCAGGTCATAACAGCCATAGAGGACGGCGTCTTCTGGGCGCTTGGCGACCGCTAGGGTGGGTATAGGGACGAGTGGGGTCTCGTAACGCTTGAGAGCTTCTACGAGGTGGTTCTGGAAGCGATCAAAATATGTATCAACACCACCACCCAAGATAATAATTTCGGGTTGAATGATAGTAATGAGGTCGATGAGTCCTAAAGCTATATCATGTGCGATCTGATTCCAAGTTTTACTGTCTGTAATATCGCGCGCCATTTTGCCATAGTGTTTCACGATAGCTCTACCTGACACTAGATCCTCCCAGGTCATAAGTTTGCCCGCGCGCTCCACCATCACTTGGCCTCCTTCGGAGTCTGCAAAATCGGGATCGATCTTTTGGTCAATAATAATTCCTGTGCCAATGCCTGTGCTGATCGTAACGTAGAGTACGCGGTTGTAGCGGTCTTTTACGAGCATGGCTTCGGATAATCCTGCTAGGTTAGCGTCGTTTTCTATAATGCTGTGACATCCGCTGATGTGCATCATGTCTTTCGACAGGGGGACATTTCTCCAATCAAGGTTGCCCATAGCTAGGGCTACGCCCTGATGACGATCGATGCGTCCAGGGGCACCTACACCGCAAGCCACAAAGTCTTTTGTTGACAATTTATCAACATTACAAGCCAGTTCCATAATGAATTGATCATAATTTTTAGGGGTTTCGAAGCGGATTTTTTCGGTAATAACGCCCTCGTTTGTGAGCGAGGCGACAAGCGTTTTGGTTCCGCCAATATCTACAGCCAAGTACATGATATGTGTAGTGTAACACGACCGTTGGCTGGCAGTCATCACACCTTTGACCATCTGATCGAAAAGGGTTATAATGAAAGTAATCTTACGCTCGCATACGTTGCGGGCGGCAGAAAATACACTATAAGGAGGCATGTACAAACATGTCAAAGAACGTAACTATAACAATGGATGAGTTGCTCCAGGGCAACGACGTAAAGCAGCTTGAAGCTGGCGACGTAGTTGAGGGAGTTGTAAGCTCAGTAAAGAAACACGAAGTCTGGATCGACCTAGGCGCTCGTGGTGTGGGAGTGGTCATGCGTCGCGAAATCGGCCATGGTCAGCTGCTGGAAGCCGGTCAAGCCGTAACAGTTAGTGTTATCGACCCAGAATTAGACGAAGGCCACGCACTCCTCAGTATGAAGCGTGCCGCCAAGGATCGTGGCTGGGACGAGCTGAAGCGCGTATTTGACGATCAAGAGATCGTTGAAGTGATCCCATATGACGCTAACCGCGGTGGTTTGTTGGTTGAGCTAGAAAGCGTACGCGGCTTCTTGCCCGTAAGCCAATTGGCAGCCGGCCACTATCCACGCGTTTCGGGCGCTGACAAGGACGAGATTCTACAGAAGCTTAACGCCTTGGTAGGACAGCCTATTCGTGTTCGTGTGCTTGATGTAAGCCGCAAGGACAACAAGCTGATTTTCTCCGAGAAAGAAGCTGTTAAGAACGACATGCAAGCCCGTTTTGCCGAACTAAAGGTTGGCGATGTCGTCGAGGGCGTCGTGACTGGCGTTATCGATTTTGGTGCTTTTGTTAACGTTCAGGGCATCGAAGGCTTAATTCACATCTCCGAGATATCATGGGAACGCGTTGAAGACCCTCGTGACTATGTTAAGGTTGGTGAGAGCGTTAAGGCTAAAATTATCGCTATCGATAAAGATCGCCTTTCTCTAAGTCTCAAACAGATGACCGAAGACCCATGGCTCAAGGAAGTCAAAGCCTTTACTAAGGGTGGTATGGTAGAGGGCAAGATTACGCGCATTACGCCGTTTGGTGCATTTGTGCAGTTGTCTCCAAGCGTAGAGGCACTGGTGCATGTTTCAGAAATGAGCGACGACGAAACCGTTGATCCTCAGCAAATCTTTAAGCTCAACGAAAAGAAACAGTTTAAGGTGCTCGATATCGACACTGACGCTCGCAAAATCGCTCTGAGTCTTAAGAACGCCAAGTAACACGTATTGACTGCGAAAAGTATGCCGCTGGCGGCGGAAGGGAGTGTCATGAGTCGGAACATCGAGATTGAAGATATGATAACCGTGGGCACTCTAGCCGAAAAGCTGAGCCTACCTGTTACGCGATTGGTTGGAGAGCTCTTTAAGAATGGCGTTATGGCCACAGTTAATGAGCGCATCGACTTCGATACAGCCCAGATTATCGTAGAAGAGCTTGGCCTTGAGGTAACATTGACAAAAAAGGTGCAAGCCGCTGATGTGCCTGTTCGCGAACGGCGTACTACAAGCGATAAGGCAGTCCAGCGACCGCCGGTGGTAGCGGTGATGGGTCATGTTGACCACGGCAAGACCAGCCTACTAGACGCTATTAGAGGCGCTCAGGTGGCAAAGGGCGAGGCCGGCGGTATTACGCAACATATCTCTGCGTACCAAATAGCTCATAATGGCAGGGCGATTACCTTTCTGGATACGCCGGGTCATGAAGCGTTTGCAGCTATCCGCGAACACGGTGCGCATCTTACCGATGTCGCTGTCATCGTTGTTGCAGCCGACGACGGCATTAAACCACAGACACTCGAAGCAATTCGCTTTGCGCGCAAAGCTGGTGCCAAGATAATCGTTGCCATTAACAAGATAGACAAAGAGGGCGCCGATCCTAATCGTATAAAGCAACAACTGTCAGAGCAGAATTTGCTTGTTGAAGAATGGGGTGGCGATACGGTAACTGTTGAGGTGTCCGCTAAGACCAAACAGGGTATTGATAACCTGCTTGATATGATTTTGCTAGTAGCTGATGTTGAAGATTATCGAGCCGAGGTGGACGGACCAGCGGTTGGGCTTATTATTGAGGCGCACTTAGAGCAGGGGCGTGGCCCCATCGCAAACGCGCTTATAGAGCAGGGAACGCTTAAGACTGGCGACTTTGTTGTATCTGGTACAACGTACGCTAAGGTTCGTGCTATGGAGTCTAGTGACGGTAAGGCAATCAAGACGGCCGGCCCTTCTACTCCTGTAGTCATTACGGGCTTTAAGGCGCTACCAGAATTTGGTGACGAATTTACAATAGTTAAGGACGAGAAGGTGGCACGCTCTCTGTCTGAGGGGGCTGCTAATCAAAAGCGGGCCGGTGGTGGCCATGGCGATATGACGGGCAGCGAGCTTATTCGGATTATTAACCGTAGTAATAAAGTCCAAGAACTGAATATTGTAGTGCGTGCAGATGTACAGGGTTCTCTGACCTCGGTGGTTGATAGTCTAAAAGCTTTAGATACTGATGAAGTAGTAGTACGTGTTGTAAGCTCGGGTGTAGGTAGTATTACTGATAATGACGTACATATTGCCGGAGGTAGTGGTGCGGTGATCTATGGGTTTAATGTTACCGCTCCTACTAACGTTAAACGTTTAGCTGCGCAAGACAAAGTGATTATCCGCTCTTACAACGTCATATATGAACTTATTGACGATGTAAGAGAAGATCTGGGCAAATTACTCGCTCCAGAGATTGTTGAGACCGATACGGGTCGATTAGTGGTCCGTGCAGTATTCAAGACTACCAAGACTGAGATCATATGTGGTGGTGAAGTCACCAAAGGTAGGCTTACTGTTCCTGCATTGGCACGTGTGGTTCGTGGTTCGGAAGTGTTGGGCGAAGTTGAGGTAACTAACCTAAAACGTGGCCCTCAAGACGTAAAAGAAGTCCTTGAAGGCGAGATGTGCGGTGTGAGCATCAAGACCGATGCACGCCTAGAGCTAGTCGAGAAAGACCATCTTGAATTCTTTACGCGCCAAACCGTTCAGCGAAGTCTTTAACTGTCGATCAGGCTTTTGTAGCATTGACAAGTTTGCTATAAAGTAGCATATTATATCTCATACTATCGTAGAGTGCTGCTATAAAAGGCCAGTGCAATAACTAAATAGTAGCCAAACGTATCTACCGACCTGACATGATACAATAAAATGAGAGGGGTATATGATTAAACTTGACGACGATTTATTGCAAGAACTTGGCCTGGCAGGTTTGCCGGCTGAAGAAAAAAAGAAATTATTGGCGCACATCTACGAGACCCTCGAGATGCGCGTTGGCATGAAGCTAGCAGAGCAAATGAGCGACGCCCAGCTATCAGAATTTGAACAGTTTATCGACCGTAACGACGAAGCCGGTGCTTTGCATTGGCTAGAGACAAATTTTCCTAATTATAAGGATGTGGTTGCTGCCGAATTCGAGAATTTAAAGGGTGAAATTGGCCAAGTTGCTCCTCAGATTTTGGCCGCTAGCCAGCAGGCTCCCGCCGTCCAACCAGGACAGCCCCAACAGCCGCAGGCGGCATATCCTAACGCAGGTCAGTCCACGATTCCCCAGCAGCCGCCAGCAGGCTATTACCCACCCCAACAGCCTGGCCAGCTACCACCACAAGGGCCAGCCACTCCTCAGAATAGAAGCGATTACGATCTAGCCGCCTAAGTTTAATCTTTTAAAAAGAGTTGTTTATAGCCGGCTAAAAAGGCGTTTCCAGACATTTCTGGTTTGCCGGCCGGCTTTATTTTTTCGATAATTAGTGCATCGCTCTGCCCGCAGTATATTGCGGGCAGTTTATTTACGACTGTGGGCCTTCCTGCTGAGCCTTTTAGGGAGGCAACCGACGCTTTGGTTATTACAACATCGAGCGAGCCAAGACTAGCGTAGCTTTTGGGCCATTCTATGTAAGCACGAATCTCTCGTTCGAGTTGGGCTGCCGGCTTGTTCCAGTCCAGTCTGCCGTCTTTTTTGGTTAGCTTGCGAGAGTAGCTCGGTGTCATTGACTGTGTGTTTTGAGGGGTAGGGGTAATCTTGTCTTCTAGATACGCAGGGAGGGTGTCGACGAGTAATGTGTAGCTAAATGAGATGAGTGTCTTGGTGAGCTCGGGAGTCGTCGTAGTAGTGGTAATTGGGCAGACTTTTTGGGCAAGTATGGGGCCTTCGTCCATCTTTTCGACTAATAACATAAGGCTGACTCCGGTATTTTTTTGGCCACTAAGGATTGCAAAGGTGATTGGGTCGGCGCCACGCCATTCGGGAAGCAGAGAAAAGTGGCTATTAACAATGCCGAGAGGGAACGCATTGATTGCAGCTTGCGATACTATGATGCCAAAGTCGATGAGTACGCCAACCCGGCTGGTAAAGGAAGTCCTAGTGAGCAAGGTATCAAGTTCTGTGCGATTGCTTGTTGTAAAAAATCGCAGTCCCAGACGCTCGCACACCTCTAATACGGGCACCGGCCCGTGATAGTGCTCTGGTCGCGGTTTGGTTATGACCGCCTCGATTGCAAAGTTCTGAGCTAGCAGCTCGAGACTTTTGGCGGCAACTGGGCCACTACCAAAGAATACTATTGGTTCGGATGTCTGCTTCATAGTCGAGTTCCTGGAGTTGTCCATCTTCTTTTAGTTTGTAGAAGGCATGTTCGTCGTTTTTTATATGGTCAATAAACACAATACCATTGGTGTGATCAATTTCGTGCTGGAAAACCCGCGCCAGAAAATCTTTGGCGGTTAATCGCACTTCGCGACCTTGGACGTCGAGCGCCTTGACACGCACTTTGCTATATCGGGGCACTCTGCCATAAATGTCAGGGACGCTCAGACACCCTTCATAATCGTCGACGATTGCCCCTTCGTATTTGGTAATGACAGGATTTATGAAGACAGAAAATGAGCGATCATCCTTGTTGTCAAAATCATTACGTATAATGACGATTCTTAGGGGTTGATCTACCTGGATTGCCGCCAAGGCGACACCTAATTCGTGCTCGCGACTATCTTCCCATTCGAGCGTGGCCTGTTGCATGCCATCTATAAGAGCAAGGACTTCTTTGCTGATAATGCCGATCTTTTTAGAGCGGTCACGCAGATGGGGGTTTGGCAACAGAATAATATCACTTTTGTGCATTAACCAAAGTATAGCGAAGATCGATGTAATTACAACAGATTTAGGGGCTCTATGTCGTATGACCAGCCGCTTGGTAACATCTTAATGACGCGGGTGAGCTCGGGGCGTCGTACTGCTTTGATGATCAATTGCCAAGCAAATTTGTTATCTGACTTTTGATGGAACGAGGGCGCTGGCCCCTCGATTATAACCTTAAGTTTTGCCAATCTAATGGTGCTAGCAAAATCGATAGTTGCACGTTCGGCTGCATTGTTCGAGGCGCGTCTGCATGTTACTTTGAGCAGATAGCAAAAAGGCGGAAATAGAAATTGTCTCCGTTCGACGAGTTCTTTGTTGTAAAACGTACCCCAATCTTTATGAAGCACTGCGGCAAGCAACGGGCTGTCAGGTGAGTAGGTTTGGATAACAACAATACCTGCCCGGTGGCCACGGCCTACACGGCCTATAACCTGGGTTAGCAATTGGAATGTCCGCTCCTCGGCACTATAGTCCGGAAAGTAGAGACTGGTATCGGCAATAATAACTCCTACGACGCCAAGGGCGGGTAGGTCCAAGCCTTTGGCGAGTGTTTGTGTGCCCACTAAGATGTCGACTTGGCCGGAGCGGATAGCATCGTAATGCTGTTCAATTCTTTCTGATTTTTTGTTGTCGGTGTCAAAACGCATGATATGGGCTTCTGGGAACATGCGGGCTGCTTCTTCGACAATGGCCTTGGTACCGATTGTTTTAAAGATGATGGCCGCGTTATGGCACTCTGGGCAACTTGTAGGGCTTGGTGCTTTAAAGTTGCACGAATGGCAACGCATTATGTGATGGTCTCCATGATAAATAAGCGGTAGGTCGCAGTGTGGGCAGGTAGATTGCCAGCCACAGCGCTCGCAAAACACGACGCGAGCTGTTCCTCGGCGATTTAAAAAGAGTAACACCTGTTCTTTTTTGGCGAGACTTTCCTGTATAGCAGTAATGAGTGCGTTGGATAGGTGTGGACTCTTTGTAAATTGAGCCCGGTCGCGTAAGTCGGTAATGGTTACCGAGGCGACCTCGGTACTATCTTGTTTAGCAATCTTGCTCATGCGAACAATGGGACGATTTTTTGCACTCGCAACGTAGTAATCGCTTACCAGCGGAGTGGCTGATCCAAGTACGAGAGTTGCATTATTATGTAGTGCAGCGAGCTTTGCGGCTATGGTAGAGGTGTGGTAATACGGAGATTGGTCTTGCTTATAGGAAGAGTCATGAGACTCGTCGACAACGATGAGCCCAACTTTGCTGAGCGGGCTAAACAGCGCAGAACGAGCCCCGATGACGATAAGAGGCCGTGTTTGTTCTAAAATTTGTTTCCAAACACGCGCTCGCGTTGCAGGGGTCAGCTGAGAGTGGAGTACGACTACCGCATCACCAAAAACTTGCGTAAAATTGTTTGCTAATTGAGAAGTAAGACCAATTTCTGGGCTGAGTATAATTACCGATTTGCCATTTTTTACGGCACGTTTGGCTAGCTCGATATATACGCGAGTTTTGCCTGTTCCCGTTTCGCCATGCAACAGATGAAGACCAGGGCCGTCAATATAACCAAGCGCCTGTTTTTGATCTTCGGTAAGAGGTGGTAACGTAACGCCCGGTAAAGCACCTGTCGCTGTTGTTTGTACCGCTTGTTTTGGGAGTTGTTTTGGCAGAATAAGCTGCGCCAGTATCCCTAAGGGTGCAGGGTAGTAATCTTTCATCCATGTTACAAGCGACAGCAGCTGATTGGGAAGTGGAGGCAGGTTATACGAGACTGTGATTGGCTTTACGGTAAAAAGCGGCTTTTTTACAGATGCGGTTACTAAAGCCAAGACTTGCTTTTTGCGCAGTGAAACCGATACGACGGCTCCAATTGCAAGCGGTGTGTCGCTACTATAGGTAATCGCTTCGTCTTTATGAAAGCTGGCGTCACCAGGGATAACATGGATGTAATGCGGTTCTAGAACAGCGGGCATACTTGCATTATAGAGTTTTAATGCGCAAGTGTGGCAAATTTGTGTTGAAAACCGTCGAGAGCTCAGCTATACTTTATGTACGTTGTTTGAATGACAATAGGCTTATGTTAGATGTATTTATCACTTCACGAGTACGGCGCAAGATTATAGTTATTTACGCCAAATACCCCGACTTCAAGACGCATGTGCGTGGTCTGGCTAAATTAATCAAGGAAGACGCCGGTAATATCCAACGCGAGCTTAAACGGCTCGAGAAGGTTGGCTTTTTGATCTCTGAAAAGCAAGGCAATACCAAAATTTACCATACCAACAAACAGTTCCCGATATTTAAAGAATTGCAGAGCATCGTACTTAAGTCACAACGTGTTGCACAAAAGAAACAACAGCAGGTTGTGTAAGGTACTTGCAAATTTTACCCTGTTACGATAGAATTAAACTGATATGATCCAAGTTACACGTAAAGACTCAAAAGAATCACTTGAAAACCTATTGCGCCGTTTTAATCGCAAGGTTCAGCAGGCCGGCGTTATTGCCGTTGTTAAGCAAGGCCAGTTTTTCGAGAAGCCAATTAGCAAGCGCGATCGTCGCAGCAAAGCGATTATTCGTGCTCAGCGCAAAGCTCTGAAGATAAAGAAGATTAAATTCGGCCAGCGGTAGGGTAATGCTCAAAACGCGCCTTGACCAGGATATCAAAACGGCACTCCTGGCCGGTGATAAGACGCTAGCTACAACACTCCGTGGTCTTAAAAGTGTTATTTTGTACGAAGAAGTCGCAAAAGGCCTTCGGGATGATGGTCTAGACGACGAGCGTATTATTGGCTTGTTTGCTAAAGAGGCCAAAAAGCGCCAAGAAAGTGCCGATTTGTACAAGCAAGGCGGTAACGAAGAGCGTGCCCAAGCTGAGCTAACCGAAAAATCCGTCATTGAAGGCTACTTACCTAAGCAGCTCAGCGATGAAGAGTTAGCTATTATTGTTGACGAAGTGATCTCTGGGTTAGGTATAAGCGGCCCACAAGCTATGGGCCAGGTGATAGGCGCCGTCAAGCAAAAGACTACTGGGCAAGCCGATGGCGCTCGTGTTGCTCAGACCGTAAAAGAAAGGCTATAGCGATGATTATTTTGATGGGTGTTGCTGGGTCTGGCAAGAGCATGCAAGGCAAAATTTTGGCCGACGAACATGGATACGCCTGGATATCCACGGGCGAAATCTTGCGTGTATTAGTAACCGGCAAACGCCGACACGAGATGCTACAGGGCAAACTATTGTCTGACGAAGAAATGATTACTCTCATGGATAAAGTCCTGGAGCTTATCGACACACAACAAGAGTTTGTACTCGATGGTTTTCCACGCACTGTGCCTCAGGCCGATTGGCTTATGGATCAGGTGCATGGTGGGCGATTTTCGCTAAGCGCAGTAGTCCATCTGTCGGCTTCAGAAGAGGTGGTCAAGAGCAGACTTTTGAACCGCGCTCGGCCGGACGATACCGATGAGGCTATTGCTAAACGCTTCAGCGAGTATAGAGCTGTAACCCTACCTATTATTGATCATTTTCGCCAAGAAGGGGCTAAAGTGTGCGATATTGATGCCGCCCAAGACCCACACGTAGTCCACGACGCAATCCTCGATTGTATCGATAAATAAAGCTATACTCTCTATGATGAGCACGGTTAAAACCGACGAAGAAATTGCAATAATGCGCGAAGGTGGTCGCATGTTGGCGACGGTCCTGGCGCTTATGAAACAAGAGTGCCAACCAGGCCGCACGCCACAAGACCTATCGGCTATTGCCCGCAAAGAAATCAAACGGCTGGGTGGTATACCAACCTGCCTTGGGTACCACGGCTTTCCAGATGTTATCTGTATATCGGTAAATAATCAGGTTCAGCACAGCATTCCTAACAGCTTGCCGTTTAAGCTGGGCGACATTGTTAATTTTGATTTCGTGGTGACATATAAAGGATTGGTGACCGATGCGGGTACGACGATTTGCGTGGGGGGCAAGCCAAGTGCCGACGATGCGCGACTCTTAAAGGGTACTGAGCAAGCCCTGCGTGATGGTATTGCGATAGTGCGAGCAGGCTGCCATGTTGGTGATATTTCAGCTGCTATTGAGCGTACTCTTCGAAAGCATAAGCTAGGCATCGTACATGAGCTGGTCGGCCATGGGGTTGGCCAAGAAATGCACGAAGACCCGGAAATTGCCAACCATGGGCGCGCTGGTACCGGTCCGATTTTGAAATCTGGACAGACAATTGCCATCGAACCGATCGCTACGCTCGGCAGCCCAGAAATCTATGAAGCCCGGGATGGCTGGACTCTTTTAACTGTTGACGGCACAAACTCAGCACAGTTCGAACACACCGTGGTCGTGACCTCAACCGGCTGCGAAATTTTGACCGCACTTTGACGAAACTTGCTCAAGCCTAAGGGTAAGCGCTATACTGCCTTCATATGCACGGGTCAACCCCATCGACACCGTTTGTTGGTCTAGATATAGGCACTAGCGCAGTACGCTGCGTGCTAGGTGTTGTTGATACCAATAATCCTAATAAATTATCAATAATTGGCCATGGCAGTGCACCGAATATGGGTATGCGTAAAGGTGCGGTTGTACATGTTGAAGACGTTGCTGACGCAATAGCACATGCCATTACCGAGGCCGAACGCATATCTGGTATGCGCGTACAGGGTGCCACAGTTAACATTAATGGCACACACGTTAGCGGTCTTAATTCGCGCGGTGTTATTGCTATTAGCTCGGCCAACCGCGAAATTACGCAGGAAGATCGCTTAAGAGTAGAAGAAGCGGCAACAATCGTGCAATTGCCGTCCAACCGCGAGATTATTCAGGTATTTGCCCAAAATTACCGGCTGGATGGCCAGGAAAATATTAAAGATCCAGTAGGTATGCACGGGGTACGTTTAGAAGTTGATACGCATATTGTGACTGCGGCAACACCTAACCTGCGTAATTCGGAGATGGCTATCGACAAAGCCCAAGTGTTAGTGCACAACCGTACGCTTTCTGGGCTGGCAGCAGCAGAGGCAGTGCTTACCAGACAACAAAAAGAAGCCGGTACAGTACTTTTAGATATTGGCGCTGGCACAACCAATCTGGTAGTGCTCGAAGACGGCGAGGTGCAGCACGTGGCGGTGCTGCCTATAGGCGGCCAATACATAACCAATGATTTGGCTATTGGGCTACGAACCGATCTTGATATTGCCGAGGCTGTCAAAGTACAGCATGCCGCCCTGGTGCAGGCTGCCAAGCGTGACGTGCGCGTTAAGGTAAATGGCCAGGATCATCTATTTAAAGCCGAAGACATTGCCATGATTACCGAAGCTCGCGTAGAAGAGCTGTTTGAATATGTCGATAAAGAGTTGTCGCGCATTCACAAGGCACACAAGTTGCCTGGTGGTGTGGTAATTGTGGGCGGTACGGCAAAGTTGCCGGGCATTGCCGAATTTGCCAAACAACATTTGCAACTAGCTGCGCGTATTGGCAAATTGCAGCCTTTGAGCGGTCTAATCGACACAGTTGCCGACCCAAGTTATAGCACGGCTGTAGGCCTTATGATACTCGATATGTTGCTCATGCCAGAGGTGGTGCCCACGCATAATTCGGGCGCCGCCGACCGAACACTACATTTTGTAGATAGTCTACTGCGGCGGTTTCGTCGTTAAGAGAACGCGCACACAAAGTATTCGGATAGGATATAGCCGTTCAAATTTGTTGAACTAGGCGAGTACCTAGGCTATACTGCACCATATAACGTGAAGATTTAGAGAGGGCAAAACGCATGCCGCAAGTTGCACCAGCTATAGAGACTTTCGCACGAATTAAGGTTGTGGGTGTTGGGGGGGCCGGTTGTGCCGCCGTCAACCGTATGATTGATGCCGGTGTTGACGGTGTTGAGTTTATTGTTATAAATACCGACGCTCAAGCGTTGCACCACTCTAACGCCACTATAAAGATCCACATTGGTCAGGATGAAACTCGTGGCCTAGGCGCGGGAGCTAACCCAATGGTTGGCCAAAAAGCCGCCGAAGAGTCTATCGACGAGATCAAAAAAGCGTTGGAAGGTGCCGACATGGTTTTCGTGACCATTGGCGCTGGTGGTGGCACCGGAAGCGGTGCTGGGCATGTTGTAGCCCGCGCTGCAAAAGAAATGGGCATCTTGGTAGTCGGATTTGCTACTAAACCATTTGCATTCGAGGGCGAAAAACGCCGCAAGAACGCCGAAAATGCCATTGCCAATCTGCGCGACAGCGTTGACACACTCATCATTATCCCTAATGATCGACTGCTGCAAACTATTGATCGCCAAACTCCTTTGCTTGAAGCTTTTAAGGTTGCCGATGATGTGTTGCGTCAAGGTGTGCAGGGTATTTCCGACCTGATTACCGTGCATGGCCTTATTAACCTCGACTTTGCCGATGTTAAGGCAGTCATGAGTAATGCTGGGTCGGCGCTAATGGGTATAGGTCGTGCTAGTGGCGACAACCGTGCCGTACAAGCCGCGCAGCAGGCCATCGAATCACCGCTACTAGAAGTATCCATAGATGGTGCTCGTGGCATTTTGTTTAATGTTATTGGCGGCAACGACCTTTCGATGCATGAGATTAACACCGCAGCCGAAACAATCACTAGCGCAGCGGATTCCGATGCTAACATTATTTTTGGAGCAACAATCAGCCCCGAGCTAGATGGAGAGGTAATTATTACGGTAGTAGCTACCGGTTTTGACGCTTCTTACTTCTCGGTTCGTGGGCAGAGTGGAGCAGATTCGGTTGTTGCCAGCACTCCAGCGCCTAGTATTGATACGACAATGCCGACAATAACTAGGGCGGATGACGATCTCTCTCAGATCGATACATCGTTAGAAGAGCATCACACAACAGCTGCAGATTTTAAGGCCGACAACAACATGCCAAATATCTGGACGCTGGATGATGCCGACGATGATAAAGACAGTAAAGACACCGACAAACTCAAAACGACATATGGCGACAGTAACCACCTGGATGATGATGCTCACGACTCCGACGAAACACTGGCCAAGCCTTCATTCCTACGACGCTTGACGAACCGTCACAAAGAGCATGACGACAGTAAAGACACCGACAAACCAGCCTAGTCTGTATTAAATAATACAACTCAAAATTGATTGCGTGACACTACAATTAGAGTTATGATTTATTGCATAAGCACTATATGTAGTGATAGTACGTTGAAATCAACTAAGAAGGGAGGTGCGCATGCAGTGCAGCCAATGTGGCACCAGTGACACGAAAGTTATCGAATCCCGAGATGCAAGCGATGGTCACGCTATACGGCGTAGACGTGCATGCCCGGATTGTGGGTACCGCTTTACGACCTATGAACGGGTGGAGCGTCCACAACTCATTGTCATTAAAAACGATGGGACTCGAGAATTATTTAATCGTGAGAAGTTGCTTGGTGGCTTATATCGGGCGTGCGAAAAAACACCGGTGACAAGCCTGCAACTAGAAGCGCTGGTCGCCGATATCGAGCAACAACTTTACGCGTGCGGTGATGCCGAAGTTGTTTCGCCTAAGATAGGTGAGATGGTGATGGAACGTTTATCGCTTATCAACGAAGTTGCATATGTACGTTTTGCGAGTGTGTATCGTCGTTTTACCGACATTGCCGGTTTTGAGCGCGAGCTATCGCAAATAAAAAAACGCAAAAGCCACGAACCTCTTGAAGCATAAATCGTCGGCCGTCCTTTGGGCAGTAAAGGTACTTGCAAACTAGGTAACCTGTGCGGTATAACAAAAAACACAGGGTCTTGTTTGGGCTCAAGGGGGAGCTGGCGATGCTTTGAGAGCAGTATCGTCCGGCAAAAGATTAAAAAACAATACATTAAACGTTTCGGACGGGGGTTCGGAATACAAAAAGTGAGGGTACTATGGGACAAACTAGCAGCCTAACGGTTGGGAGATTATTCACTCAGCCTGGCAAAAAAGCGTACGACCAACTTAAGTGGGTTAAGCAGGAGTCGTTAATTACCAATCCTAAAACCGGGATGCCGGTATTCCAGCAGAAGGGTGTTGAATTTCCTGAAGGCTGGTCGCTAAATGCTATTAATATAGTTGCCCAGAAGTACTTTACTGGCACACCTGGCACCGATGAGCGCGAAAGCTCGCTTAAGGATCTTATAAATCGTGTTGTTGACACTGTAGTTCGTCAGGGTCTGCAAGAGGGCTACTTTGAGAGCGACGTCGAGGCAGAAGATTTCCGAGAAGAGCTGAAATACGTGCTTGCTACCCAGCGTGCCGCATTTAATTCGCCGGTGTGGTTTAACATTGGTGCTCCTGCTCGCGCCCAGCAGGCCAGCGCCTGCTTTATCTTGGGTGTCGAAGACACGATGGAATCGATTTTGAACTGGTACCGTGAAGAGGGCATGATTTTTAAGGGTGGCTCTGGCTCGGGCATTAACTTGAGTGTCATTCGGTCTTCGGTTGAGCCGTTAGGTAAGAGTGCGGGTACGGCTTCTGGCCCCCTCAGCTTTATGCGTGGCGCCGATGCTTCGGCTGGGGCTATTAAGAGTGGTGGTAAGACTCGCCGAGCAGCAAAGATGGTCATTTTGAACGCCGATCACGCTGATGTAGAAGATTTTATTTGGTGTAAGGCCATCGAGGAACGCAAAGCGCGCGTATTGCAACAAGCAGGTTTCGATATGACGCTCGATGGTAAGGATATTTTTTCGGTGCAGTACCAGAATGCCAACAACTCGGTGCGTGTCACAGATGAGTTTATGCAGGCCGTGATTGATGACGCCGATTGGGATATCAAGGCCGTAACTACCGGCAAAACCTTGCGAACTGTTAAAGCCCGTCATATTTTTCGACAAATTGCCGAAGCAGCATGGGAATGTGCCGACCCAGGCATGCAGTTCGACACTACTATCAATCGGTGGCACACGGCGCCAAACGCTGGTCGTATTAACGGTAGCAACCCTTGTAGTGAGTACATGCACCTAGATAACTCGGCCTGCAATCTGGCCAGTATCAACCTGCTGCGCTTTTGGGATGATGTCCGTTTTGACATAGAAGCCTTTAAGCACACGGTAGAGCTGGTGTTTACTGCTCAAGAAATCTTGGTTGGCTATAGTGCATACCCAACAGAAAGTATTACCAAGAACGCAAAGGCATACCGCGAGCTTGGCTTGGGATATGCCAACCTGGGCGCCTTACTGATGTCTATGGGCCTGCCGTACGACTCCGATGAGGGCCGCGCTATTGCTGGTAGTATTACTGCTCTTATGACCGGCCATGCTTATGCTACGAGCGCTAAGATGGCTCGACGCGTTGGTCCATTTGCCGGTTATCGCAAAGACCGCGAAGCAATGCTGAAAGTGTTGCGCATGCACCGTGCCGAAGTTTCTAAGATTGACGCCAGCTTGGTTTCCGAGGAGTTGCTTAGCGCTGCTGCCGCTGCGTGGGACGAGGCCGTAGAACTGGGCGAGCTTTACGGCGTGCGTAACTCGCAAGCTAGCGTGTTGGCGCCCACTGGTACCATCGGCTTTATGATGGGCTGCGACACAACCGGTATCGAACCAGATTTTGCGCTTATTAAATACAAGGACATGGTAGGTGGTGGCAGTATGGTTATTGTTAACCAGACCGTACCACGTGCGCTGCGCGTTTTGGGCTATACCAAAGAGCAGGCCGACGACATTATTGCCTATATCCACGACAATAGTACTATTCAGGGAGCACCACACCTAAAGGCCGAGCACGAGCCAGTATTTGCCTGTGCTGTTGGCTACAACGCTATCTCTTACATTGGCCACGTACGTATGATGTCGGCCGTCCAACCATTTATATCTGGAGCTATTAGCAAAACGGTTAACATGCCAGAGAACGTTACCATTGAAGACGTTGAGCAATTACACATCGATGCCTGGCGTATGGGCATTAAAGCGGTAGCTATTTACCGCGACAACTGCAAAGTTGCCCAACCATTGTCATCGACTAAAAAAGAAACCGAGCCGAAGGAAGCCCCAGCGGCCGCGCCTGTATCTGTTGCCGAAATGGTTGCCGACCGAATTGTGGTTAAGGGTGCGGTACGTCGCTTGCCTCCACGCCGCCGCAACAGCAAAACCTACAAGTTTAGGGTATCGGATCTTAAAGGCTTCTTTACTGTTAGCGAGTATGACGACGGAACGCCATGCGAGTTGTTTGTTAGTGTTGCTAAGCAGGGTTCGACAATCTCTGGCCTTATGGATTCGTTTGCTATATCGGTCAGCCATGGCCTACAGTATGGCGTACCGCTAAAGAGTTTTGTACGCGCTATGATGAGCACTAGCTATGCGCCGTCGGGTATTACCGACGACCCAGAGGTTCGTACGGCTAGTTCGATTACCGACTATATTGCTCGTCGTTTGGCTTTAGACTACCTAAGCTTTGACGATCGGCTCGAACTTGGTTTGGCTTCGCTTGAAGACTTGCCAGAAGATCAAACTAGTTTGCTGACTGACGATCAATCGATAGACGGTCAGTTGGTAGAAGCAAGCGAACAGCCGGTACAAACCGAAGTGTCGGCCGCCAAGGTTGAGCAGACCGCACCTGTGATATCTAAAAAAGTTATTAACAAGGATGCTGCTGCGCCTCTTTGCTACAATTGTGGTAATCAGACCCAGCGGGCAGGTACGTGCTATGTATGTACCAGTTGTGGTTCTACAAGCGGTTGCAGCTAAGCACCGTACCAATCTTTAACCGATCAAAACCACTCCCCCTAAGGGAGTGGTTTTGCATTGAAGCGGGCGAATTAGATGTGGTATGCTCGGGGAGTGAAGTTGCTTATCCTTTACAGACCAGATTCCGAGCACGCGATGGAAGTAGAATCGTTTGTTCGTGATTTTCAGCACCAGCACGACGTAGGCAGTAAATTAGAGACGCTTAGCCTTAATACCAGGGACGGCGCTGCCACAGCTAGCTTGTATGACGTTATGACATACCCTGCAATTTTGGCGCTAGCTAACGATGGTTCTGTGCTTAACCTGTGGCAGGGCGTGCCTTTGCCACTAATGAGCGATGTAGCAGGCTATACGTACAACGCCGACAGTCTTTACAGATGAGCCCAGATCTGTTACTATCTACTGGTAGTTAAAAACTCCGATAGGAAGAGTAAAGATGAAAAAAGCAGTTATTGCAACCGGCGGCAAGCAATATCTCGTCACTGAAGGCGAGACAATTACTGTTGAGCTGCTCAAAATTGACGGCAAAACAGCAACCTTTGACGCTTTGTTGGTTATTGACGGCGACAACGTGAGCGTTGGCGCCCCAACTGTCGACAAGGCCAAGGTTACTGCCGAAATCGTAGCCGAGGATCAGCAGGCCGACAAAGTTACCGCTATTCGCTACAAGGCGAAAAAGCGTGTACACAAAGTGCATGGCCACCGCCAGCACCAAACGGTTATCAAAATTGCCAAAATTGCCTAAGTCTTAAGGCAAGGCCTGTGGAAAAGTCAGCGGTTATAAAAATACCGCTGTTTTTTTTACATCACACATTTGAGACGGCTGGTCTTAATTAGCAGCCAAAATGCCAAGTGTAAGAAGGTAATATATGACTGTTGTAATAGATACATCTCTTAGACAAGGCCTGAAGCCGCAAATTGCTTCGTGGCTACTACCTTATTTTCGCTGTTTTTAGACTTGCTTGAGCTTATCTGTTAGACAGATAATGATAAGGTACTCCAAAGTCTACCTCGTAGACCTGAAACAAATATAAATCAAATAAACCCAAAAAATAAAACCAAAATGCGGTCTGTGGCCCCCAGAATAAAGCTGTTAGTCAGTAAACCATTACTGATTCTGCTAGTGATGCCAGTGGTAATCTTTGGTGTGGGCGGCAAGCTACTGGGCAATCAGGCCGCGGCAGCAACTAACAGTACAATTAATTTCCAAGCGCGGCTTATGGCTGCTGGCGGCTCTATCGCCCCTGATGGCGATTACAACATCGAGTTTAAGGTCTATAACGCTCTTTCTTCAACCGGCACCCCGAACCAAGGTGCTTGTACGATGACGCCTGGCACCACAGCAGACCCGGCCTGTTTATGGACGGAAACGCGCACCGGCACGGATAAAGTACATGTTGCCAATGGCTACGTAACCGTAAATTTGGGAAGCGTTACCTCGTTTCCGACGACAATTAATTGGGACCAACAACTGTGGCTGACAATGAACATTGGTGGTACGGGTAGCCCAAGCTGGGATGGCGAGATGAGCCCTCGGCTCAAATTGACAGGTGTTCCATACGCTTTCCGTGCCGGGCAGCTTGCTAGTCTGGCTGGCAGCAACACCGGTGTATTGAAATTCGCTGCGAGTTTTGGACAAGATACGGTAATCACTCTGCCAGACCCCGGCGCTTCAACAGCAACTGTTTGTTATCAAACTTCTGCCAGTTGTGGGTTCCTTACTGGTACGGCTGGGAGCTACATTCAGAACGGCACGACGCAGCAAACGGCAAACTTTAATATCTTGGGTACGGGCACAGGTAACTCAACGGCCATAATTCAGGGCGCGGCCAGTGGTACCGTGCCGGTCGCGATCATTCGTGGCGGCAGCACACCAGGGGGTGGCGAGGATATTTTGTCGATCCAGAATGCTGCCGGAACGAGCACATTCGTTAAAGTCGACAATACTGGTAAAACAACCACCACCAAAGGTGTATATATAAACGATCCATCCGACGCCTCGGCCTTTACAGTTCAAGGATCGGCTTCGATGTTATTTACCGTGGACACGAGTGGCGGCAAGGTATGGGTTGGTGATCCGAATGACTGTAGCGGTCGTTTTTGTGTTACTAACAGTATTAGTACCGGTGGCAGCTCGTACACCAATTCGTACAATAGCACCTTAGCTGTTGTGGGCTCTGCCAGTACGTTCATTGGTCAGGATATTGTCATTTCTGACACATCCGTTACATCGGTAGCCAATACAATTAAGGGGCTGCGGATTGATGCATCTGGTACGACCGATACTACGAACGACAAGCTATTCAACGCCTTACAGGTTAAGCTGCCGCTTACCAGTACAAACGGGTATTTCATATCGTTCGATAAGACAGACGGCGTGACGACGAACAATATGTTTAAGATTACGGCTACGGGGGTCGTTCAACTGGGTGGCGGCCTGACATCGGATATAACGACGCCTAACACCACCACATCTAACAGCGTAACTATTAAGCCTGGAACGTCATCGGCAGCGACGACAACGGGAGCTGCACTTTCGTTAAAGGGTGGGGATGTTTCGGGAACGACCACAGTTACGGCCGGTGCGGTTACTATTCAGGGTGGTGCCGCAACCGGTGCGAGCGGCACACGTACCGCGGGGGGTGTCACCGTCGATTCCGGCAGCAGCACAGCCGGCTTTACAAGTAACGGTGCGGTAACTATCGGCGGCACGAATGCTAAGACAATTACGCTTGGGTTTACGGCGGCCAGTAGCGGCAACACGCAGACGATTAACATTGGTAACCTTAACGCGGGCGGAACGGAAAATATTACTATCGGTTCTGGGACCTCGGCAACCGGCGGTACGACAACACTGCAGGCCAAGGGTGCTTTGACGCTCACAGGTGGCGCGGCTTCGGTATGGGATGTGACTGGCGGGCTTTCATTGCAGACGGCCAGTAACGCCGCCATCACGACCGGCACAGGCCTGTTTACACAAGGTGGTGATGTAACCTTCAGTGGTACGACTCTTCGCACTATTACCGGCCCTACTACTGGCGGGCTTACGATTAACGATACGGGCGGCCCATTGACACTGTCGACGACGACCTCGGGTACACTTGCCGTTACCTCAGCCGGTGCCTTGAACTTTACGGGCGCCGCCCCCTCTACGTGGAGTGTTGGAGCTGGGAATACCCTAAGCCTTGTATCGTCTAATATTAATGTAACGACTGGTGGTGTGCTTACTACTACCTCTGCAGCGCTGACTGGCGCGAACGCATTGACGCTGGGTACAACCGGTACCAACACTGGCGCTATCTTATTTAAGGGTTCGACAGCGGCAAGTGCTACTTTGACTCTGATTGGCCCAGCCAACCCCTCGACGAACACAATTACATTGCCAAACGAAACTGGTACAGTTTGTACCACGGGCTCGGTATGTACTGGTTACGCCGCGGCGCCTGTGACTGGTGCGGGTAACTACTTGGTTCAGGCGCCAACGAGCAACACGGCTGGTTTGGCTGGTGCAAACTACATTCAACCTGCAACAACTGGCGTAAACGGCCTGACAGTAAACGGCACAACCACCGGTACAGCAGCGACTGCATTGGTAGTTAACCAAGCTGGCGCCAGCAATGGCATCGACGTTACGACCAGTAACGCTGGCACTAACCCCGCAGGCATAACAATCGCGCGTACTGCTGCGGGAACAACCACCAGTGGTTTGAGTATTACCGACGGCACGGCCGGCACAATCGGCTCCGGCATTAGCATTGCGCAATCAGCTGGTGGCACTATTACCACCGGTATTGATTTTGGTGGCACTATGACCACCGGCATCAACTTTGGTGGCAGTAACACAACAGACATTAACCGTACGTCAGGTGTCTTGAGCCTGCAAGGCACGGGTGGCATTACGCTGACGGCCGGCGGCACCACTGCGGTTAGCCTTGATTCTGCCGGCGCGGGCAGCGTGTTATTGGGTAACGCCAACGCCACAACGCTAGGTATTGGGAGTAATGCGCCTGCCGCTGCCCGTACTACGACGATCAACGGCGGTAATGCTGGTTTTGTTGACACTATTAATATAGGTACGGGTAATGGCACGGTTGCTGGCGCTAAGACGATTCACATTGGTGACGGTGCACCGAGCGGCTCGGGCACAAACCTGATCACTATTGGTTCAAACTCGAACGTCGCCAACACTACCACTATCCAGGGTGGCAACGGAGCAAGCGCGATCGCTTTGACACCACAGATAACCGGCGGGATAACTATCGGTGCTACTGCTGGCACCGGTAACATTACACTTGGCTCCTCCAGTGCCACACAGTCGGTGCTTATCGGTAACGGTACCGGCATTTCTAACGTGAATATTGCCAACGCTACAACTGCCGGCAGCACGGTTAACATCGCCGGCGCTGCGACAGCAACGGGTGTAACGGACATTGTTAATATTGCGACTGGTAACACCGCTGGCACTGGTGGTAAAACAGTCCACATTGCCGACGGTGCGCCTGCTGGTACGGGAGTTAACAGCGTTACAATTGGCTCGAATGCGGCTACTGCTAACATCACCACCATCCAGGGCGGTAACGGTAGCGGTGCAATCGTCTTACAGGTAAGTTCTGGCGGTGCGATTAACGTCGGCAACACGGCTGCCGCCAAGACGATTAATATTGGCTCAACGGCTGCACTTGCCGGCGATTCTACGATTAACATTGGTACGACATCGGCTAACAACTTGCAGGCAATTGCTATTGGCGCTAATGCAGCCGGGGGCGCTACGGCGGCAAGCAATACCTTGACTTTGGAAGGTGGTTCAACAGCGACGGGTATCCAGATAGGTAACTCGGCACAAGCGCACGGTATTAAGATCGGCACAGATGGCACTACGACTCAAACAATCGTTGTGGGCTCTACGAGCGCGAGCAGCGTCACAACCCTTCAGGGCGGCACGACAAGCACGGGTAACGGTGCTATCAACGTAAGCGCAGCGAGCGCGGGTTTGATCAACATCGGCAACACTAACGCAAATACTATCAGCATTGGTGCGGTTGCCAACGATGTCGCTAGCACGGTGAATATCAACAGCAAAACAGGCGGTTCGGCAACCAAGAACACGACCATAGGTAGTACCGATGGCTCAAGCACGACTACCATCCAGGGCGGCACGAGCAATATAATCTTTAATACCGGTGGCACAGTGCGAGCGGTTTTCGACACGGCTAATGATTTGTTCTTGGGTAATGGTGCTAGTGCCGCTTCGCCGACGGCAACATTCACCGTGCAGGGAACTGCCAGCACTTCTGGTACGATCGCTACTTCTTTGTCTTTTCAAGGTGGCGCCGGGTTGGCCACGAGCACCGGTAGCGCCGGCGGCACGGTTACACTCCAAGGTGGTGCAGGCGGCGGTAGTAACGCGAACAACGGCGGTAACGTGACACTCCAAGGTGGTGCAGGCTCGGCTACCGGTGTCAAAGGTGTGCTCCTGCTTAGTAGTGGCACTGTCTACACGACAACCAGCCTTGCATTGCCAGTTGTAGGCTCGGCCGCACAGATAGACGTTGACACGAGCAGCGCTATTTTGGCAAGCGCCGCTACTGGTGGCCAGACATTTACGGTGCCTTCACCAACGATCACGACTGCAGGCCGGGTACTGTACGTGACTAACTCAGGTGCCACAAACGCCTTTACCTTGGTTGTGGGTGCCACCAGTTTCTTGCTGAACCCTGCCAGTACCGCAACGTTGATATGGAATGGCACCGCTTGGACTGGCGCAGGTGCTGATGCGAGCACATTGCAAAATGTGTACAATAATTCGCCCACACCTGCGATTATAACGACAACTTCAAGCACCAAGGTATTAACCCTGCAGGCAGGCAGTACCTTCGACGCCGTCAACCTGTTCTCGGTACTGTCTAGTGGTGGCAACCGCGATTTGATCGTAGACACTTCTAACCACCGCGTCGGTGTAGCGTTAGGGTCGGCCGAGGCACCGAGCTTTGACCTTACTCTTGGCACTACGGCTACGACTCGCACCATTGGCATTACGGCGCAGAGCAGTTCTAACACTGTCGGTGGCAGTTTGACCGTACAGGCTGCAGCCGGTAATGGCACTGGTGGCGGCGGAACGTTGACACTGCAGGCCGGTACTAACGGTGGTAGCGCTGGTGCAGCCGGCGGCCCTGTCAACATTACGGCTACTGCTGGTGCTTCAACGGGGACCGGCGCAAGCGGTGGAAATGTTACGATCACCGGCGGTGCTGGTGGTGGCTCTGGCGCAAGCAACGGTGGTAGTATCATTTTGGTTCCTGGTGCGGCTAGCGGTACTGGCGCGAAAGGTGCAGTACAAATTGGTCTCTCGGCCGGTACTGGCGCGTTATTAAATAACGGCACAACAACTAACACGGTGACGACACAGACAATTACCACCGGTACCACCGCGCTGAGTAACCAAGACTTATATTCGGCATTCGTAGTTACTGCTAGTAACCCGAGCCTTACGCTTTCTCTTGCCAATCCAGTGCCCACGACTGCCGGCCGCACAATATATATAAGCAATGCCTCTGCAAGCTCAAACCTGTTTACGCTTGCCCCGGCCAGCGGTGCCAGCATCTCGCTCAATACCGGCGCGACGGCAACGTTGTTGTGGAATGGCAGCGCTTGGACTTACGCCGGCGCAGATGCCAGTTCGATCTTGAACCAGACTACTGCGGTACAGGCCGCCGGCTTTAACATTCAGCCTGCAACCAACGTAACGGCCGCCACAATTACGGGGGCAGCTAGCTCTACAGCTGCTACATTTGTGCTGAAGCAGGGAACAAGTCAAACGGGTAGCATGGCCCAAGTGCTCGACAACAGCACAAACGCTTACAGTTTGTTTACTATCGGCAGCACAGGAGGCTTTAGCTCTATGGTAAACGCCGACTCGGCAACAGCGTTTCAGTTCCAGAATGCCGCTGGCGCCACACAACTAAGCCTAGATACCACCAACACCGCATCGTCATTAAACCTTGCTGCAACAAACGGTGGTGGCGAGACAAGCGGAACGTTTACGACACAATGGCCAGCAGCCGGTCTTGGTACTGGAGTTACGGTGTCGCGCGATGTTACGACAAACGAGTTTGCCAGTGGGGTTGCCGGCGTTAAAGTTATATCGACTACTGGTGGAAGCTCGGGTGCCGATTATGTACTCCCGGGTGGCGCGTTGACGGTTTCTAGCACGTACATCGTAAGCTTTTCTGCAAAGCTTGCGGCTGGCGGCACGCCCTCGACCTTCACGGACTTGGATGTTCGCTATAACCGTACTGGTACCACACAAGATGCATTGTGTACCACAGGAAGCGCACAGACTAGCGGTACTTCTACACTCAGTACGCGCACATTATCTACCACAGGCTGGACGAAGGTGACATGCTCGTTCGTTACATCCGTAACTTCCGGCACCGGTACCGCAAACCTGGCAATTATCCAGACTGCTGCAGCTACAACCCGCACATGGTACATCGATAACCTGAGTATTGTTGCCCAAAATAGCAGCGGTACACAGAACGTCGGCGATCTTCATGTCGGTGGTGCAATCAGCCAGGGCCTCACATTGCTTACGCTCGACACATACGCAGCAACGCCATTTAGTGGTGCAAATGCCTCGCTTGCTGGGTCAATGTACTTTGACACTACACAAGGCAAAATTCAGTGTTACGATGGTACTACGTGGGGTGCCTGTGGTGCCGCACCGAATACCATCGTAACTCTTACGCCTGAATATGCGGGCGCCGTGCTGAACGGTACGGGCATTGGTACAATGACATCTGACTTTTGTGCTAACTCTGCCGCGCTGACGGTTGGGACACTTTGCGCTTCTAACGACGCTCGCAATTTTTATAAATGGACCTCACCTCAGGGATCAGGTCAGGCCTACAATATATATGTTACTTACAAGCTGCCGGTTACATTTAAATCGTTTGTGGCAGGTAGCACGAGTATGGTGGGCCTGGTAGACAATACGACCAATGCCTATGTTAAATATGCCATCTTTAAGAGTACGGGCAGCGCCATTACGCAATGTAGCGCTTTGTCGACTGTTGTAGGTAGCGGGGTGGGTTCGGCCAACACCTGGACGTCGGGTGTCGCGGGTACCTTGAGCGGCACTACTGACCCATCGGCGTGTTCATACGCTGCGGGTAATAATGTCATCTTCCAGATACAGGTATCGGCAGCAAGCAACGCTGCTTCCTATGCCGAGAACCTGAACTTCCAGTTCTCGAATCAGTAGCGCTATGACTAGTCGATAACGGATTACGGATGTCTGTCTGCATGATACAATAGGTATAACCATGAGGGGATTGTGTATCAAATTGTCTGAGGCATGGGCGCATGAAGCTTAGACTGCGCATTCGTGTGCCGCAGTGGCCTGCCATGCCATTTTTCCGGCTTTGGAATCGTATACGCCAGCCGCTTCATAATGTATACGTCCGTACAGTTCTTATTGTGGCCGCCATTTTGATTGTAGGCGCGCAGGCCGTGCTTATTATTCAACCTCATTTGATAGCCCATACATATGCGCTAGGAGGTACGGCGTCGTTGTTGCCTCCCATTAATAAGCTGATGGCCAATAAGCTGGCATATGACGCTCAGCAACAAGCCTTTACGTTTAATGCTGGCTATAGTCCGTTAACAGCTGCCCAATCCGGTGTTGGGGGAGGTGGGCCGCAGATCTCCGCTGTCGCATACGAAGACCCGACCAAGGGTATACAGGTAACCGACCCTCTCAATAAGTTGGATTTTACGATAAAACCACAGTTTCCCTTATTGAGCGGCAAACAAGACGGGAACCGCGTTCTGTATCCACTACGTGACGGCACCGGTTGGGTCGTGTACACCATGCAGGCTACGCAAGTCAAAGAAGACATTCTGCTGGATCATGCAAACGGCAATGTCATGAGCCTACCGTACGCTTTAGGCTTGGGTGATGGCCTTGTGGCTCGTCATGAGTCGGATGACTCGGTGGGTATATATGGCAGTAGCTTACCGGTAATGGGCGAGGTAAGCACTGGTAGCGATAAAGATGCCGCGCTGCTGCAAAAAGCTCGCGACAATGCCGCCAAAGACAAGTTGTTCTTCAGTCTGCCAGCGCCGATTGTGTCGCAGCAGAATGGTAAGGCGAGTACTGTGCGGGTGCGCCATGAACTCAAGGGCAGTGTACTCACAACCGTGGCCACAAACCTCAAAGCAGGCGACTATCCTCTAACTATAGACCCGGCAGTAACGGTAACGGCGGCTACGGATCTTTTTCGTGACACCAACCCCGAATCGAACGCCGACTTTGACTCTGGTAACGGAGACATATCGCGTGGCTCGGTTACTGGTGGTGTTATCCCGGCATGGACCACTGGCGCCAATGCTATCGGAACCAATCGTTTTTTGAGCGGCGCCACAATTTATGACAATTATGCTTACGTTGCCGGTGGCACTACCGGCACTACGACCAGTAGTGTGGCAACGGTGGCCTACGCGCGGCTTGGCACTACAGGGATAATAGGCACGTGGTCAACGACGACCAGCTTGCCAGCTTCGCTGTCGCGTTTTGTGCTGCTTGCGTACAATGGATATCTGTATGCCATCGGTGGCGCAACTACTGACACGACATGTGGCACGGTGTCCACCAGTATTTACTATAACCGTATTCAGACAAATGGTACGCTCACCGCAACCTGGAATACGGGTTCGATGCCGAGTGGGACGGGTGCCGGACAATGCGGTGTGTCCGCGGGGATTTATAATAATACGATCTATATTTCTGGGGGGCGTACGGGTTCGGCCATTACCACCGGCCAAACGGGGATGTTTTATGCCAACGTCAATCCCGATGGAAGCATCGGTAGTTTTACGAGTGACGATTCGGTATTGCCAAACGCTTTATACGATGCCGATATGCGCATATACAACGACTACATATACATGATTGGTGGCACGCTGAACGGCGGCACGGGAGGTACCCCATCGAGCACAGTGGTATATGCGCCAATTGATAGCGGACGCAACGTCTATGGCGTCGGCAGTGCATCATGGCACCCGGCAAGTACGCTTAAGGGCGCGCGCACCAATTTGGGTGCGGTGTTTACCGCCAGTAACGACGGTTTTATGTATGTCCAGGCCGGCTGTAGCATACTAAATAGTAGCCAATCTTGCACGACGGTAAACACCAATACGCAAATTGCCCAAATAAACGCTGACGGTACGCTGGGCCCTTGGTCGGACGTGTCTACTAGCATCGTTACCTTGTCGCGTGTAGGCGCGGCTGTAGTAGAGTGGCACAGCTCGCCCGTGTCTTCGGCTAATTCTGGTAGTACCATGTATAGCTTTGCCGGGTGTACGGGCATGAACTCTGGAAGTGTGAGTTGCTCGGGCACTCTCGGCAGCTATTCGTACAGCCCTATTAGTACACCCGGCCAGGTAGGACCGCTCAAAGCCTCGCCTACTGATACGCCTTCCATACCGCAGGCATTATTTGCACACGGTGCAGTAGTCAATAATGGCTACTTGTACATAGTGGGCGGTTGTAATATTACCACCTGCCAGACAGCTCAAACTACGGGCAGCCTTGGTACACCGAGTACGCCAACATCGGACATCGTGTATTACGCCGCACTGAATGCCGATGGCTCTACGGGATCCTGGCAGACTGATACACACTTGTTAAATGGAACGACGGGTCTTGCGGCTTTTAGCCTGGTGGTTTACAACAACTATCTGTACGCCATAGGCGGGTATACGAAGGCCGCGCCGCTTAGCTCGATTTTATTTGCGCACATTGGCACTAGCGGCGCGCTTACTACTGGCTGGACGGCGACCGCTACCGGTTTGGCTGCAACCAATACCTATATGTCAGCAGTGGCATACCATGGATTCTTGTATGTCATAGGAGGGTGTACGGCGGCTAGCGGTTCGATCGGGTGTTCTACCTACACAGCTACGGTGTACCGTTTTGTCATAAGCTCGGGTACCGGCGATCTAAGCACGCGGACGACAGCCAACACTACGGCACTTTCGGTGGCCAAGGCTATTATGGCCACGGCCTTCTATAACGGTTATATCTATCTGGCTGGAGGCGCCGACGGCACCAACGCGCAAACAAACACAGTGTTTTATGCCAAGATCCAAACAAACGGCAGTATAACAAGTTGGTCGTCAACCACAAGTACGCTAGTGCACACTATCCGTCGTGGCGATGCCACAGCTATGAATGGCTATCTGTACGTATTTGGTGGCCACGATGCTAGCGTGCCAACTACGTATGCCGATATCGAAATAGCCAAGATAGATATGTCTACAGGCAATATTACTACTGGTTTTACCAATTCGGTTATCCAGATAACGCCGCGTTGGGATGGCCGATCGGTGTATTCTAACGGCTATATGTATATGACAGGTGGTTGTAGTGTAGGTGCACCACCGGCCACTTGTAGCACGATTTCGTCGCTCAATGAGTATGTTGAGGTGTATAACGCGGGCAACAAAGGGAATACCGCCTGGACAAACTCTGGTACCGTTTATTCCTCAAATCGTGTCGCAGCTTCTTCGACAGCATACAATGGATATCTTTATGTCGCGGGTGGCTGTAATGCGTATACGGTGGGGGCTACGTTTGCGCTGGCCTCAACCTTCTGTGGTACGGGGGTGCAGATAAATACCGTGGCGTACGCTGCCATTAACGCCGATGGATCGCTTGGATCGTGGACAACGAGTGCTAATGGCATCGTGGCCGCTGGTGGCGACGGGCGCGCCAACGGATGCCTCGTAGGCCTTGGCAATACCCTCTATTATGTCGGGGGCGATAACAGTGCTGCTTCACCAAGAGCGGCAGTGATGTATAGTCAGATTGGTGCGGCTGGCGCGCCGGGTGTATGGGCTCAGGCAACAAATGGGCTGTTGAATGGCCGCGCGGCAATATCTTGTGGTACCTTCAATAACCGTATTTACGCTACTGGGGGGCTTAACAGCGTTGGAGCCGATACGGCAACCGTCTACTACAGCCCGAGTCTATCTGCCGGCGGTGATATTACAAGCACCTGGACTGCGCTTACCAGCTTTACGACAGTTAGGGCACATCATACGGCGGTGGTTGTAGGAGGCTATCTGTACGTGATGGGTGGTGATGACGGCACGAATGCCTTATTTGACACGCAGTACGTTCAGTTAGATCCCACAACGGGTGCCGCCGTGGGATCATGGATAGCAACGAGCGATATGCCATATGGCGTTAGCTACCAAAGTGCCATTGGCGCCAACGGTTACATTTATCTTTTTGGCGGCCGCACGGCGGCAACTGCATGTGTCTCTAATACCTATATCGCATCAGTGAACAGTACGGGTATGTTAAGCGGCTGGTCCCAAGGCGTGAATGCTAATGCGCTACCCTCGGCTCGCTTTGGAACGGCGGCTGCGTTTAATAATGGTTATTTCTACATTGCTGGTGGCAATGACTGTACTAGTGTATTGGCTTCCAACGTGCAGTACGGTGGCGAACAATCTCAGGGGATGCAAACATTTATTTCTAAATATGCTGATTTTGGGGGCAATGGTTACGCTAGAAGTTTTGTAGGTTATCTGACTAATGCCGTTAACAACGGTGTCGATATCGAAAAATGGCGTCTTAACTATGTGTCCAGTATGGAGGCAACCAACGCTTGGGGACAAAATTCTAGCGTGTATCCACTTGTATCAGAGAGTGTATCTGCCGTCAGTCAGCTAGACGGCTCGGGCACAGATGTTCGGCTGTCGCGTTGGTTTTGGATGAGTTGGGATATAGATATGTCGCAAAGTTTTACCTTTACCGATGATACCCAGCCTACCATCCTCCAGTACGAACTTTACTATTCGCCGCCGCCCTCTAAACGTTTGATGCATGGCAAGGATTTTCGCGATCAAACTCAGCAGGATCTAGACACGCATCCATAGGTAGTCTTGCTTGATATACTAGAAGCATATGAGGGATATACATCGCCGGATTAGGATAGATCGTCGCCAGAGCGGACTTTGGCGACGTGCTGATGGTAGCTTATTGCCAACCACCGAAGAAGCGAGTATCACTGACGTTTGGGCCAGCGGCAGGCGTGAGGCGTTGAGCGAAGCTTTGCAGCGAGATCAAAAGAAGAAGGTTAAGCATACTCGTCGATCGTCTGGTGGGCGCGAAGTGGAGATTGTAATTGGACTGCCAAAAATATCGATGCGCTCCGTGTTTGCAAAGATGAGGCGAATTCGACTGGGGCGACGACGTGTGTTTGTAACCGTGGTTGTATTTTTAGTGATCGTTGGCCTTGTTGCGACAAAGGGGTCGTATGGTACTCATCCGTCGACAAATAAAAAAACTGGCGCTCAATCGGCTGTAGGTAGCGCTACTGCAAACATAACAAACGATGTTACTCCCACCTTTACGACGCTGTTGCCAGATGGCAAGACAATACATGATTTCGGGGGGTGGTCCCGCGTGAGCCCTCCTGCATCAGATCCTGCATTTGGCTATAGTGACATGTTAGCAGATGTACATATAACAGTTAGTGAGCAGCGGCTACCAGCGAGTTTTGCTGGCAACCCTTATGTAAAAATACAGGAATTGGCCAAGCAATATGGAACGGCGCAAGAGATGCATGTAGGGAGCGCTATTGCCTATATGGCAGTGCCGCCAAAGGGCAGTGGCCAGACTGTTATTGTGGTTAAAAATTCGTTATTGCTTTTTCTTAGGTCGTCAGCTGCTGTGGACGATAAAGATTGGGCTAACTACATCGTTTCGCTTATTTAGGGGTTATGTCGCACAATATTCCGATGCGTAGTTGTGTGTAGCCGGATGGTGCTAGTGTTGGTTCGGTAGAAGGAAAATGGTGTCCATATTTTAGGACAGTGCGTGCTTTCTTGTTCGTATTTTTGAAAAGTTATCCACAGTTTTTAGGGAGCGCCCAAAGTGATAATCTCCTTGTTGTAGAAACGTAAACAGTCTACGATATACATACAGTAATACGCACCCCTGGCGCAGGGCAAAAAATACAAAACGTGGACGACAAAAATCAAAATACCGGTGTGGGCTTTAGTAGTACGGATGTGCAATATCCATCATCTGTTGGTGTGGGCGACTTGAGTTTGCCTGTTGATTCGCTAGAACAAGACCCTGCTTATACGCAGGGCGGAACGACTGTACCTGGCAGGCGTCCAGGCATGATGGTTCGCATTTTGCGACGTGTGGATCTGATACTGGTTGGGCTGCTCGTTGTAGGTGCTATAGGCTTGATCGTTGCTAACAATATTCACAAAAGTCATGTCAAATCTCAGCAAAGTATTAGCGATAGGTACAGCAGCGTGCAGCTGCCCTTGCAACAATTTTTGCCAACAGAAAATGGTTTGAGTTTGCGGGCCACGAGCGTAACGATTAACGGTTCTTTAAAACTTAACGATGGTTTGGTGATTTCGCCGTCGGTGCAGCCAAGTGCCCCGTCTTCTGGCCAGCTGTATTTTGATCGTAATACGAACGAACTTGCCTACTACAACGGTACTGCTTTTGTGCCCCTATCGGCCCAGACACAGGGAGTGCAAAGTGTGGGTGGCGCAACAGGGGCGATTACCCTTGGCGGCGGATTGGCTGTAGTGGGCAACCAACTCGTGTCGGTTAACAATGGTGTAACCTCGTTTGGTGGACAGACAGGAGCTATTACGGTGGGCGCTGGCCTAAAGATGAGTGGCAACGCGCTGCAAAATGGCGGCGCCTTGAGCGTGGTCGCTGGCAGTAACATTACCGTTACTAACGACGGCAACGGTAATTATACTGTTAACAACGTGGGTGCCGGTACCGGTACTGTGACTAGCCCTGGTGGTACTGCCGGACAGATAACTATGTTTGATGGCGCGCAAGACATTGTTGACTCGCTTATTACGCAAAGTGGCACAAGTGTTACTATTACCGGCGATTTGGCTGTGGTAACTGGCGGCTTAAGCTTGAGTAACGCACTCACGGTTAGTAACGGCGGCACTGGCACGACTTCGCTTTCGGCGAATGGTGTGGTGGTGAGTAATGGTACGGCTGCATTTAGCTCGATAACTGCCGGTGGTGCTGGCTTGTGTTTGATGTCGACGGTTGGAGCGCCAGCGTTTAGTGCCTGTCCGGGTGCTAGTGGTGTTACGACGCTTAATGGGTTAAGTGGTGCTCTGATTATTGCAAATGCGGGCGCTGCGGGCTCGACCATAACGATCAACGATGCTACTACCGGTTCGAAAGGCATTGCCAGCTTTAACCCCACCAATTTTTCGACTAGCGGCGGTGCTGTTAATACGATTCAGGACATTAACACCACAGCTGCGCCTACATTTGGGCAGCTAACACTTAGCTCTAGCCAAGCTGGCGGCCCGATGTTGCTTATTAATAACACTAACGCTGGTGCATCTGGTAATCTGCTTGATTTGCAGTTAAATGGATCGAGTAAATTTAGTGTTCAACCTAACGGTAATGTAACAGGTACCGGCACTATTAATGGTCAGACGATTTCGAATGCTGCTGGTTTTAGTGGCACGTTGGGCGTAGCTGGCAATACGACGCTGAGCGGCGATGTGGCGGTAAATGGAGGAGATATTACCTCTACAGGTGCACTTAACATTACACCTACCGGTACGTTGACCACAGGGTCGACTACCCAGACATTAACATTACAAGGTGGAACGGGTACGACGCTAAAGGCGGTTAGTGGCGCTAATAGTACGACACTTTCGTTCCAGGCGCCCACGGCCGTGGTCACATACCGTTTTGCAACAGCTGCCGCTGGCAGTTATGACGTGTGTACGACGGCCGGTAACTGCAGTGGCCTGGGTGGGAGCGTGACAACTGCCGGTGGCACCACTAACAAGTTGGCTAAATTTAGTGGCGCGCAAGCTATTGCCGATTCGAGCATTTCGGACAATGGCACCACGGTGACTACTACCGCAAACATCGTCATCCAGGGTGGTAATGCTGCTGTAGGTGTAGCTAACTCGCAAACTGGCTCGCTAAGCCTGGCGTACGGCTCGGCTAATTTTAGCGGTACGGTAACACAGGGCGCGTTAACTGCTAGCCGTACCTATACGTTGCCAGACGCAGACGGTACGGTGTGTTTGAGCAGTGGTAACTGTTTGGGTGGTGGCGGTGGCGGGGCTAATACGGCACTGTCTAATTTATCGAGTGTGGCCATTAACACGTCGTTGTTGCCTGGCAGCACCAGTATTGACCTGGGGTCGGGGGCGGCACCCTTCCGTAATCTGTTTATCTCTGGCGCTTCGGCAAGCCCGGCTAGCAATAATTTTGAAATAACAGGTACTGCCACTGCCGCACGAACCATCACACTGCCGGATCAATCTGGCACGGTATGTCTAAACAACAGTACAAACTGTGGCTTCTTAACAGGCACCGGCACTGCTTTTGTTCAGAATGGCAACAGCTTTGGGGCGACTGGCGTACTAGGTACGTCAGACGGTTTTGGTCTTAATCTTACTACTAGCGGCCTGCCGCGTATTTCGATTGCAGCCGCTGGCGACACATCGTTTAGCGGCAATGTGGCCATTAACGGTAGTACCCTCAGTAGTGGCAGTGCGCTAAACGTTACGCCGGGCGGCACCCTTACGGTAGGGTCTACTGTTCAAACGTTAACACTACAGGGTAATACAAGCACTACGTTGTCGGCTACTGGCAACAGTCATATAACTACAGTTGGCTTTAACGGGGTTGCTACGGCCGATGTTAACTACAATTTTGATCGCACGGTAGCCGCCGGTACCTACACAATTTGTAGTACTATCGGCAACTGTGCTGGTTCGGGTGCAGGCGTAACAAGTGCGGGTGGCTCCACGGGTACAATAGCAGTATTTACTGCCTCGCAGTCTATTGGTAATTCGCTCTTGAGTCAGAGCGGTGGCACGGTAACAGTCAATGGCAACAATAACCTTACAGGCGGCAATCAATATCAGATTAATGGCGCGCAGATTTCGTCTGCCAATTTGAGCAATGATAGCAACTTAGCTAAGCTCAACGCTTCAGAGACCTTTACTGGGGCTACGCTTAGCTTTAAAAATGCGGGTAGCGATTCGGTTAACGCCTTTAATGTCCAGAATGTGGCTGGCAACGCCCTGTTAACTGCAAACACAACGAGTGGGTCAATTATTTTGGGTACGGCCAGCACTTTAGACGGCAAGCTTGTCTTTAATAATGTGAGTAACGCTAACACGGTTACGGTCTTGCCTGGTACGCCAACTGCCGCACGAACCATCACACTGCCGAATGCCAGTGGTACTGTTTGTTTGGACAGCGGAAACTGTGTTGGGGCTGGTGCTACACTGCAAACTGCCTATAATTTTTCGAGTGGTGGCACAACACCTAAGATTAAGGTAGACAACACGCTGAAGGGGTTAGATATCCAGGATGCCGACACCACGATCGCTGCCGACCTGTTAGACGTGCGTGCGAGCAATGGTGCCGGGCTGGGCCAGGTTATGTTTGGCGTAGGTAATACTGGCGCAACAACTTTCCAGAATTCTGCTAACTCGGCACTGGCGCTGCAGGTTTTGACACAGGGAGGCACCAAGGTATTTACCGTAGATACTAATGGCAGCCGCGGTGTATTGGGTCAGAGCGCGACACTTACCGGACAGCTAGCCTTTAATAATAGTACAAACAGTAACCAGGTAACGCTGACCACAGCCGCCGCTACTGCAGCACGCACGGCTACGCTGCCTGACGAAACAGGAACAGTATGCCTGCAGAACAGTACGAACTGTGGCTTTGCGATTGTTTCTGGCTCGGCGGCTTATATTCAAAATCAGTTTGCCAGTGCCCAAACAGGCAATTATTTCGTACAGGGCAATGGGGCAGGAAATGTGGTGGCCAAGGTGCAAGCTGCTTCTGGTCAGACCGCTGATATCTTCCAGGTGCTAGCATCGGGCGGCGGTGCCTTATTTCAGATTTCTGGCAACACTAATTACGCTACCCTAACGGACAACCTTTCGATTGTTGGTCAAGGTGTTGCCTCTAAGGCATTAGAGGTTAAGAGCGGCACATCTTCTGGCAATGCTACCGACATCATCACTTCCTTTGAAAAGCAAGATGGCACGGTTGTGGGCCAAATGACAAATATTGGATTGGGTCTTGGCAATCTGGTTAACCTGAGCGGAAGCCTGTCGTTTGGCGATGGCGCCGGCGGCCACAGCGCGGAGATTACGCCGGGCACGCTTACGGCGAGTCGCAACCTGGCATTACCAGATGCCAGCGGAACTTTTTGCTTGCAGAGCTCTGCGGCCTGCGGTTTTGCACTTGGTTCTGGCACCGCCTTCGTACAAAACGGCAACAGCTTTGGAGCGACCGGTGTACTAGGCACAATAGATGCTAACAACCTACAATTTAAGACAAACAGTGTAGTACGGGCTACTTTTGACCAGAGTAATGGGCTGTACTTGGGCAATGGCATCACCAATGCCACCCCTTCCGACTTTACTATCCAAGGCACCGGCGGTAGCGGTACTAACGTGGCTGGCGCGGCCATTAGCATTGCCAGCGGCGCTGGTACTGGCAATGCCAATAGTGGCAACCTCAACTTCCAAGTGGCTACTCCCGGTCTGTCCGGTTCTAGCGCTAATGTGCCGACCACCGTCGCTATCATTAGTGGCGCCAACGGCAGTGCCACCTTTAAAAACGCCATCAACTCCACCACAGGCTTCCAAGTACAAAATCAGGGCGGGGCCAACATATTGAGTGTCAACACTACCACTCCTGCCGTTACCGTCCAAGGCACCGGTGCCTCCGGCAGCGGTAGTCTGCTATACTTTGGCACCGACGGCGAAATTAGCATCGGCGAAGCGGCCGGCAACCCCGACATTCTTACCTACGATGCCCGCGTGGGCCATTCCTTTACCATTGATGGCACGCCTGTTGCCACCGTTGGTCAAAACGGTTCGCTTTCTGTCAATGCATTTAACAGCTTCGGTGGCTTGGTGGTTAACGACGCCGCTTCTCACCCTATCTTTAACGTTGTCGGCGACAACAGTAGTGTACAGATTGGCTATAACGGCGACACTGTTGGTACCCAGCTTGTCCTTGATACTAAGACTAATGCGGGCGACCCTACTGGCATTAACGGCGGCATGTACTATAACGCTAACGCCAACAAGTTCCGTTGTTATCAAAATAGTGGTTGGACAGACTGTATCGCGACTGCGAGTGGCGTGACTACTGTTGGCACGCTCGATTCGCAGACCAAGAGTGCGGACGGCGCAGTTATTACTGGCAGCTCATTAGTGTTGCAGTCTGCTGATGCTACCCATGTCGGTTTGATTACCGCTGGTGTGCAAACCTTGGCTGGCGACAAGACATTCAATGACGATATAACCCTTGCCACCACCGCCAATTTGACAGTTAGTAACGGCACGGCGTCGTTTAACTCCGGCGGTTCGTTGGACGCAGTAACCGTTGTACCGACTACTGGCAACGGTATTGTGGTTGACCACACGGCCAGCGGCACGACGCCAAATGGTATCTTGATTCAGCGAACAGTAGGCACTATTACCACAGGCTTGGGCTTTAGTGGCACAATCGGCACCGACATAGCTCGCGGCAGTGGCACACTAACCATCCAAGGCAGCGGCGCGACGGCAATTGGCTCGGTCGGCTCGTCTACTGCCGCTTCTACCGTGGATATTGCCGATACATCAAACGGTACTGGCACCCAAGTCGTCACTATAGGCAGCAACGCCAAGACGGCCAACACGGTATCGATCCAGGGTGGAAACCTGACTGGCGGTGGTGGGGTCAGCATTGGCACTGTGGGCACTAGCGCTGTATATATCGGTAGCACAACAGGCACATCCGGAGTAAGTATCTCTGGGGGCACGAATAATGTCAGTATTGATGGTAGCCAGCAAATTAATATCGGCCAAGGAAGTGCAACCACTATTGGTATTGGCGGTGTTAATAGCCAGACTATTACGATTGGGCCATCGGGGCTAACCAGCAACAGCAATACTATTAACATCGGCGTCGGCGGCATTGGCGGCTCACAGACAATAGCGATTGGTTCCGGGCTGAATACGAGCTCGTTAAGCCTGTCGGCTGGCCGGAACGGCGCAAGTATCCAAACCGGCACGCAAAGCACGAATAACTCCGGCGTCATTACCTTACAAACCGGCACGCAAACCGGCAATAGCCTGCAAAGTGGCGCTATCTCGATAACTACTGGTGACGCTGGCGGCGGCACTAACTCTAGCTCGGGTGCCATCACTATCGACAGCGGCACGAAGTCTGGCAGCGGCACAGTGGGCGCAATTAATATTGGCACCACCAACGCTACTACTGTAAATATAGGTCGTACGGCTAGCGGTAACACTGCTACGACAATCAACGGGACGGTTACGATTAAGCCTATAAGTGGCAATGATTCCACTACGGCCATCCAGTTGCAAAATGGTGCCGGTGCCAGTGTTCTAAATGTAGATACGACAACCAACAATATCTCGGTGTTTAGTGGAGTGGGCACCAGCCTCGGTACTTGGACGACCACATCGGCAATTAATGGCGGGTCGCCAGCTGCTCGGTATGGTAGCACTTCAGTTACTGCCAATGGGTATGTATACGTATTAGGCGGTACAAGCAACAGCGCCAGCTCGTTCGCCAACAATGTGTATTATGCTAAAATCAACGCCGACGGTACTATATCGAGCACCTGGAGCAGCGCAACCAACTTGCCGTACTCTGCTTATAAAGCAACGTCAGTAACGGCAAACGGCTACATTTATTACATAGGCGGTTACGACGGCAGCACGCATCGTACCGACGTGTCGTACGCCAAAATCAACGCTGACGGCTCTTTGGGCATCTGGCAGACTGGTACCTCGTTATCCGCCGGTCGTGCTTATGCCTCTTCGGTTTACCTGAATGGCTATGTATATGTGATTGGTGGCTACAATGGCACTGTGTATTTGGGAAGCACGCTGTACGCTAAGATTAACGCCGACGGTACGGTTGGCTCGTGGTCGACCGCGACCGGTGTGTTACCTTCCAGTGCCCTGATTGCGCGTACTAGTGTTGTTGCGGCCAACGGCTACATATACCTTATGGGCGGTTCGAGTGACAATACGGCAGCTAATGGTAAGACGGCTGTTTACTACGTACAACCCAATGCAACTACAGGAGACATCGGATCCAACTGGTCTACTTCTGCTAACTCGTTGTCTGCGTCTGCGGGGCGTATGGGTGGCACTGCTCTTGTTTCGAACGGCCGAGTGTATTACATGGGCGGCATCGATACTTCGTCTGCTGTTCAGACTAGTATCTACTATGCTTCGTTGCCGGCAGGCGGCGGCGATATTGGCGCTTGGAGTACGTCGAGCAGCGTACTGGGCGCGGCTCGTTGGGATGCAATGTCGATTATCGTCAATGGTTATATGTACGAAATAGGTGGCAACAGTAGTGGTGCAACGACTACGTCGGTATCGACCATATACTATGCGACCACGGCGCGCATCCAACTGGGAGGCTCACTTGATCTAGTTGGCCTACAGAGCGCGACGCTGGCTGATAATGGCAGTGACGCTAGCGCTGGGACAACAGGCGGTTCGATTACTGCCGGTAATGCAGTATTTGTTGGTTCGATGCAGGTTATGGGCCAGGCGATGTTTAGACAAAACATCTCGGCCGGCAGTATTAGTATTGCAGGAGTATTCTCGGCAGATAGCTCGCAAGATGTAATCGTTATTGGGGACAGTACTAACAATATGACTTTCGCCGCAAGTACTCACGAGCCAACACTCAATGGCACTGCTCGCCATACCCGCCAGGTTACAGTACCGGCCGAGTACGCCGGTGCTTCGATGACCGGCGACGGTAGTAACAACTCCGGCACTATGACTTCCGACAACATGACCAGTTCGCCCTACCGCAATTACTATAAGTGGGTGAATACGCAGGGCACGGCACAGGACTATGACATTTGGGTTAAGGTGCCATTGCCAAGCGATTTTGCAGCACTGCCAAGCGGCCAAACAATCTGTCTGGATGTATTCGCCTCAGCAACTACGGCTAACACTATTGCCTTGACGCTATATGGCACCAATAACTCATCTGTCTCGTTGAGTGATGGTGACCTAACGCCGTCATCTACCAGTACCTGGCAGAATCAATGCACCAGCTCGATCACCGGTGGGACTTTTGCTGCAAATGGCACCATGACGCTAGACTTTAAGCTAACCGCTCCAGCCACTACTGGGGATGTACGTATCGGTGATCTTGCATTCAGCTATCTTAGTAAGTGGTAGGAGTCTAGTACACGATTGCGCGAAAGGTGGTACCATAAAAGCATGAGAGGGTTGGACCACCGGAGGCGTGTGATGTTTGCGGTACGGGGAAGGGCGCGTAGACGTCATTTTTGGTTGCCCGTGCTGGCCGCGAGCGTGCTCGTAGCATTCGTAGCTATTCTGATAGCAGGATTGGGCTGGCCCGGCTCGCCTGCAACCAGTGCACCACGTGTAACCTTTCGGGCTCAAAAGAAACTGTTTGGGGTAGGTGAGCGGCCAGTATTACATTTGCGCCTAAAGAGCCCACGAGTTGGTTTGTTGCCGTCGCGAGTTTTTGCCGCCGATCTCCCACAAGTAACGGTTAGCTATAACGACCGAACAGTACCGGTACCATCCACGGTATCGCCGGAGTCCGATGGTTTTGCAGTAACAATTGGCGACCAACACACCCAAACAAAACCCGGCACGTATGAGGTAACTGCCGCCGGCCAGACGACCGCCGGCCAGGAGTTTCGAGTCAGCAACTCATTTGCTTGGGGTGCCATAGCGGTCAACACCACTAAATCTCTGTACGAACCAGGCGAGACAGCACAATTGCAAGTTGGCGTTGTGGATTCGGTTGGGCATACGCTTTGCACTGCTCCGCTCCAATTGCAGGTCACTGATCCATTAGGGCACGCGGTAGATGTACCCTATAATACATCGGCATCGTGCCAGGGCGATAACTACAATAGCGAACCCGATTATATGAGCACCTACACGACGGGCGTAGCCGGAACATACATGCTTCGGGCAAGTATTAAAGATACTGGTTACAGCGTGCAAACCTCTTTTAAAGTACAGGAAAATGCACCATTTAGTGTGCAGCGTAGCGGTCTGACGCGTCTGTACCCAACGCACTCTTATGGCATGCAGCTACAGGTGACGCCTCGTGCCAATTTTGTTGGTACTGTTCGGGAAGTATTGCCGGCGGCCGACTTTACAGTAACGTCAGTTACTGGCAATGGCACCGTAACGAAGAGTGCCAACGATGTGACTATTGTTTGGAATGTCAACTGGAAGGCGGGGGTTGCCCAGCAGTTGGCCTACGCATTTTTGCCACCAGTACACAGCCCGGCGTTTTATGCGCTGCAGCCAGCGCGTTTTATAGACACATCCAACAAGACGATTTTTTCCGAGGCTCGCGGTTGGCAGTATGTGGACGATGCCGCGCTGTCTTTTGTCAAAGAAACATACTACAGCATTAAATCTAGCAACACGGCACCACCGAACAGTAGCGGCAATGTTAGTGTGACTTCTACGGCAGGCAATACGCTCATTGTTTTATTTGCCGAAGCGGTTTCTGGCACTACGAATGGTCTTGGCTCGGTAACCGACAGTGCCGGTAACACCTGGGTAATTCCGGGGGCGAATCCTAACCAGAACCCGCCGTCTAACTACTCAAGTGGTTCGGCGTCGTTGGTCGCTGTAGGCTATGTAGTGAACGCTAGTGCAATAACCACTATTAATGTGGCGGTGGCCAACGGCGCGAACAACACCTCGACCTTTGCTTTTACCGTTGAGGAGTTTAGTAATGTCGATCAGGTTAGCCCTGTCGATCAGTCGGCAAGCGTTGCCTTAGCGGCATCGGTAACATTAGATACTTCGACGCTCACGGCCACTACCTGTGATCAACCTACTACCGATCAACTGATGCGTGGCGGCAATTATTTTTGCTCCGCTGTTAATGAGCTGGTTATTGGCCTCGTTCAGGCTGGGCGCAGTACGTATGTACTCGATAACACAGGCTACCCGGGGGGCGCACCGGGTTGGACAGGTACGCATGAGCTTGCTATGTCCGCTGCGGCTAGTGTTAATACCTGCGCAGGGGCCGCTACGTCTTGTGGTATTGGCGCGTACCAGATCACTAGCGTAACTGGGCCGTACTTTATAGAGTGGACGGCCACACCCAATACGTTGCCGGTGCACGCAGCCGGATCTGGCATTATGGTCTTTCGGCAAGCGAGCAATGCCGCCGGCGGCGACAAGCAGCATTTCTTTTGGGCTAGTTAGGCGTACAGCCAATAAAATATGCGAAGCCGGACGGCGTAGGCGAGCGGGGCTCGCCGCGAGGGGGTAAGGAGTGTTATACTTTGAGCGAAGAGGGCCAGATGAAACAAACAATACTTGCAGTCATCAATCAAAAGGGCGGCGTAGGTAAAACTACTACGGCGACCAATCTGGCTGCACAACTCGCAAGCAAAGATACTCCAGTATTGCTTATCGATTTAGACCCGCAAGGTAATGCTACTAGCGGCTTGGGTATCGATAAAGAAATTGAACCAACTACATACGAAGTATTGTTTGGCCATGCGACACTTGATCAAGCTGTGCGTTCCGCCGAGCGTGAGGGGTTGTACGTGTTGCCGGCTAACGCCAACTTAGCAGCGGCCGAAGTAGAGTTAGTGTCCCAATTGCAGCGTGAATTTGCTCTTAGACGTGCCCTTGAGGTGGCGGCCTATAGTTATATCATTATTGATTGTCCACCAGCCTTAGGGCTGTTAACTATCAACGCATTAAGTGCCGCAACACACTTGCTTATTCCGGTGCAGGCCGAGTACTACGCCCTAGAGGGTTTGGGACAATTGCTGGCCACCGTACAGCGCGTTAAAGAAGCACTCAACCCCAATTTGGATTTGTTGGGAGTATTACTTACTATGTATGACAAGCGCACCAGCTTGTCAGAGCAAGTAATGCAGGAACTAAAAAATCATTTTGGTGACAAATTGTTCAAAACGGTTATCCCGCGCAATGTGCGGTTGGCCGAAGCGCCAAGTTTTGGCAAAACTATTTTTGAGCACGACCGCTGGAGCAAGGGCGCTCGCGCTTACAAACAGTTTTCCAAGGAGGTAGCACATCGTGTCAGCTAAAACCGGATTAGGACGTGGTTTCGATACTCTTATCCCCAAGAATGTCGATGCTGCGCTATTGTTTGAAGACCAAGATCGAATTCAAAAGGTAGCCACGGGCGATATTGTGCCCAACCCTCAACAGCCGCGTACACTTTTTGATGATGAGGCGTTGGCAGGGTTGGCGGCATCTATTAAAGAGCATGGCATTGTGCAGCCCCTGGTGCTAACGCCGCTTGGCGCGGGGCAGTTTGCGATTGTCGCCGGTGAGCGGCGTTGGCGAGCAGCCAAAATTGCCGGGCTAGAAAGAGTGCCTGCCGTAGTACGCACTACGCGTGAGCTAGAGCAGCTAGAGCTAGCAATCGTCGAAAATGTGCAGCGTGCCGATTTAACACCGTTGGAACTTGGCGTGTCTATAGAGCGCCTGCACCAACAGTTTAATATGACCTACGAAATTATTGCCAAGCGTTTAGGCAAAGCCAGTTCAACTGTCAATAATATTGTGCGCCTATTGCAGCTGCCAGACGAAGCTAAAGATGCCCTTCAGTCTAACAAGATTAGTGAAGGACATGCCCGAGCAATTTTGTCACTAAAGGACATGCCCGAAAAGCAGAGCGAGCTACTCAAGACTATCATTGCTCGCGCCTGGACTGTGCGGCAGGCCGAACAGTTTGTTGTATCGGTCAAAGAAGGTTACAGAGAGACCAAAGCCACCGACGAGCGCATGAGCAACGAAACACCAGCTACAAAGCACCTAAGTACGCGCCTTGGCGCACCAGTGCGTATCCGTCGTCTGGCCAAGGGCGGCAAATTAGAGATTGCATTTAAAAGCGACGACGAGCTAGACCGAATATTTGGCGCATTAAACGGTTAGATTTTTAGAAGCGCTTAGCCTGGCCAAGTGGCAGGACGCGAACAACGAGTTTACCGATAATATTGTGGGCGTCTACTGGACCAAAGAAACGTGAATCTAGCGAATCGAATCGGTTATCTCCGCAGACAAATACCTGGTTTTTGCCCACAGTCCATTCGCCATCTACATTTGTGCCCACAATAACCTTGCCGTAGGGCAGGGTGGCATCAGGTTGAAAACCATTAGGGTGTTCTTTGTTATATACCGTTAGGACGTTGTTTTTAACCATAACCCTTTCGCTGGGTAGGGCGACAACTCGTTTAATAAGCTGCTTGTTAGGATCTTGACCAAAATTGGCTAGGCCTGGGTCGGTAAAAACCACCACGTCGCCGCGGTTAGGAACGTAGGTGTGCCCGGTCAGTCGGGCCCATGTCCGGGGCATTTTCCAGACGATAAGACGATCTTTGTCGTGTAACGTTGTTTGCATACTTGGGCCGTCTACCTGATACGACTGAAAGATGTAAGCAGTTAAGAAAATGGCGATGAGAGGCGCTATTAATAAGATAGCGATTGTCGAGAGTACACTCTTGAGCGTCTCGTGCTTAGGACTCTTTCTTGACGGTGTACTAGGCGACGAAGCTAGACCGGGCGCTCCCGCGCCTAATGTGGAATCGAATGAACTCATTATAAGCTTCAACTATACCGGATTACGCGCCAATATGCACGGACATAGTCAACCAGAGGTCAGGGTTCTAACAGTACCGGAACTAGGCTATAATCGTAAGCAGTAATTAGTAGGCTCTGCTCATGTTGCTCCAGCGACGTACTATCAGACAGAGAATAAGATACGGCTTACTCGGTGTAGCGATTCCCGTTCTTATGCTCGGCGTCACCTCCTTAAATGCACAAGGTGCTTCTTCGATTGCTCAAGGTTTTAAGAGCTCCGATTCGAATATAGTTGCCGGAGCGCTTGTGAGCCTCAAGAATGGTACACCCAATGCCGTCGAACTAGGTACACGAGCTAACGTCGATTCGCTTCTTGGTGTTGTAAGTGATCAATCGGTTATCGAACTATCTAACGACAATGGTTCGGTACAAGTTGTTACTAGTGGAGTAACAACGGCATTGGTTAGCGATATAAATGGCACGATTAAAATCAGCGATAAAATAACTACGTCACCAATTGCCGGTGTTGGCATGAAGGCCACGACGAGCACTACAACAATTGGCAAAGCTCAGGCTAATTTGAGTGATGTCGACACCAATGCGCAAACTGTCACCGACAAGGATGGCAAGCAACGAACAGTGCACATTGGCGCTGTGCCGCTGCAAATAGACAAGACCTATTATCAGGCCTCAGGGCAATCGAGCCGCTACTTACCCGGTTTTTTGCAAAATACCGCTAACAGCGTTGCCGGGCACGAAGTTTCGTCGCTGCGCGTCGTGGTCGCGACGTTACTCATTTTGTTATTGTTTGTGACAGTGTCTATCCTGCTGTATTCGTCGGTACGTTCTAGTATTATCTCTATTGGGCGCAACCCCTTGTCGGACGAGGCTGTGCACAAGAGTCTACTAGAGGTGGGACTAACGGTCGTGGGCATACTGGTGTTTACGATAGTCGTTGTGTATTTAATATTAACGCTATAAGGTATTTGTCAAAATGCATGTGTTTACCTCACAGAATTATGCCGGTATACTAGACATCATTGCCTATGAATGATTTTAGAAGAGAACAGCGGCGTCGCGGTCGTCGTACTATCGATGGCTTCCTAGGTGCTGGTGCTCCGGCCCAGCCATCTGGTCAAGATGTTGGCCGCCGTTCGATACATCTGGACGGTCTGCGTACTAGTGGCCGTCGCATGGATGATTTTAAGAGGGGAGAAGGGTACTACCCCGCTCAGCCTACGGCGGTTCGCGCTCAGGCTGCTCCGGAGTTGCCTAAGCCTGTCGAACGCCAACAGCATTCCATGTTACATATGGCGTTGGCTAATAGCGAGCAAAAAGAGAAGCTCAGCCGTCGCGAGCGACGACGTGCCAAAAAAGAAGCTAAAACAGCCAAGCGCGGTCGTTGGTATTCTATTCGCAAGTGGACATTTAGGTCTGCGCTTGTCCTGGCTGTCCTTGTATTAATCGGCGGTAGTTTCTTGGGGCTTAAGGCTTTTACCAAGGTTCGTAAGGTGCTGAAGGGTGGTGGACAGGCGGCAGCATTGCAGACCAACGTCAAGCCAGAGCTATTAAAGGGCGAGGGCGATGGTCGCATAAATATTTTGCTATTGGGCAGGGGCGGCGACGGACATGACGGGCCAGATCTGACTGATACGCTTTTAGTGGCGAGCATTGACCCCGTTAACAAAACCGCCTCGTTGGTAAGTATCCCTCGCGACCTGTGGGTTACCGTGCCTACCTATGGCTCTATGAAAATAAATGCCGTATACGCCAACGCCAAATACCGTTCGCTTAATAGTGCGCCCAAAGATACCCAAAAAGCCGAAACAGCAGGCATTAGTGCGATAGAGAGTGAAATAACCGATGTTTTGGGCATCCCCATTCATTATTACGGTATGGTCGACTTTCATGCATTTCAGCAGGCGGTCGACACCGTGGGCGGCGTAGACATAAACATTGCTGCCGAAAATGCAGTGACAGATTACATGTACGACGAAACCACACATCGGCCCTACACGCTAAACGTGCCTGCTGGCCAACAGCACTTTGACGGCCTGCGTGCTCTGATGTACGTACGTACCCGACACACTAGCCCGCGTGGTGACTTTGACCGTACCGAGCGCCAGCGCTTGTTTATCGAAGCGCTGAGCCAAAAGGTGCTATCGGCCGGCACTTATACTAATCCGCTTAAGATTTCGCAGCTTATGAGCGACTTTGGCGACAATGTGTCTACCGACTTTAGCGTTAACGATGCCTTACGCATGATGCAAATAGGTAAAGGGATTGCCGGTACTAATATTAAATCTGTTGGCTTATCAGATCCGCCAAACAACTATTTAGTTACCGACAACGTTTCGGGCGCGTCGGTAGTGCGGCCTACGGCTGGATTTGGTGATTACAGCGATATTCAAAACTACGTTCGTAACACGCTGCGCGATCCATACCTGTCCAAGGAAAACGCCGCCGTAACTGTTCTTAATGGCACGAGTGTAGCCGGGTTGGCAGGCTTAGAAGGCGACAAATTAAAGTCGTACGGCTACAACGTCATTAATGTGTCAACGGCCCCTACGGAAACATACGATAAAACAATCATTGTTGACCTCACGGCCGGCAAAAAGCCCTTTACCAAGCACTACCTGGAGCAGCGCCTTAATGCCACGACAGTTACTAAGCTGCCAGATAGCACAATCCAAGCACCAGGCGCCGATTTTGTGGTAATCTTAGGACAGGATGCGGCAACTAGTAGCAAAAATTAAGCCGGCCAGCGGCTTTTCGCGGGTTGCGCACGTTGGCCTCAATTTACTCCTGGCACTCATTGTTTTGGTGTTGGTTAGGATAGATTTTATCCAGCTAGCCTTGGCCATAATTTTGTTAAGTAAGTGGCGTATGTTTGCTGTACGCCCACGCTTTTGGCCCGCTAACTTTCGCGCAAATGCTGTCGATATTATCGTCAGTGTTTCGATTTTACTGTTTCTAGTGCACAGTGGCAGTCAGTGGGTACAGCTGTTGTGGACGGGTGTATACGTTATTTGGTTACTGATTATTAAACCAGCCTCGGGGGCCTTAATGGTGTCGCTGCAGGCAATGGTTGGCCTATTGTTTGGGCTCACGGCACTTTTTGTTGGCTGGGGCGACGGAGCTCTCTATTGGTTGGTGCTGGCTGGTGCAATGATTTGCTACTTGGCCGCTCGCCACTTTTTTGACAGCTTCGATGAGCCGTATGCCAGGCTGTTGTCTTACCTGTGGGCCTACGTAGGCGGTGCGCTCATTTGGGTTCTTGGCCACTGGCTTTTGTTCTACGGTTTTGTGGCGCAGCCAACCCTTCTTTTAGTCGCAGTAGGGTATGGTGTAGCTGCCCTGTACTATCTCGATCACTACGATCGGCTTACTAAAATCATCCGTTTAGAGGTTTTAGTGACTACCTTTACGATAATCTTGGCCGTTATTGTGTCGCTGACCATCAATGTTTCGAGCACAGTACGTGCCTTATTACACTAAGCAAACAGAGTAAAGGGGGGAATTATGGAAGAACCGACAAAGCCGACGGAGAATGTGCCCGCTGAAGCACCTAAGTTTACGCCCGAATGGGCGCCCAAGCCTCACAGACCAGCCTCTCAAACAGTAGCCACCGCTTCCAAGCGACACTATTCATACGATGCGGACAGCGCGCGCATCAAGTATATGGCTATGACGTTTTTGATTGTCATAAGTCTTTTGGGTGGCTTTTTGGGTGGTTGGGTAACGAACCACGTTGGAAGTCAGACAACCGATATCCAAAAGCAGCAGGTTATCCTTAAGACTCAGGGTCAGGTGATTAGCAATATTGCCAAAACAGTCGGGCAAAGTGTCGTCTCGATTACGACCACTCAAACTAGCCAGAATGTATTTGGTTTTGACAGCCAGCTAGAAGGCGCCGGGACGGGTATTGTCCTGACAGCCGATGGGCTGATTGTTACTAATCGTCATGTAGTGCCAGCTGGCACTAATAAGGTTACAGTGACACTTTCCGATGGTACCGAGTATGACAATGTGGACGTCGTGGGCCGCACAAGTAGTACCGACAGCCTGGATATCGCCTTTATCAAGATTGGCGACACTAAGGGCAAAAAATTAACACCCGCTATCATTGGCGACTCGTCCAAGATGAATGTGGGTGATCCAGTGGTGGCTATTGGCAACGCATTGGGGCAGTTTCAAAATACGGTTACTTCTGGCATTTTATCTGGCCATGGTCGTAGCTTGCAGGCTAGCGACTCTGCTGGCAATGGCAGTGAAAACCTAGAGGACTTGTTCCAGACCGATGCCGCCATCAACGAGGGCAACTCGGGAGGCCCGCTTGTTAATCTGGACGGCGAAGTAATTGGTATTAACACTGCTGTGGCCGCCAACGGTGCTCAAAACATTGGTTTTTCTATTCCGATTAATGATGTAGGTGGCCTGATTAAGTCGGTTGAGCAAACGGGCAAGTTAGAGCGACCATTCTTGGGCGTTGTCTACGTACCCGTAACCAACGATGTGGCTCAGCAGTACAATCTAAGCGTTAATAATGGCGCTTATATCCCCACCTCTGGAGATGAAGGCTCGGCGACCATCATTGCCGACGGGCCTGCACAAAAGGCCGGGCTCAAGGAGGGTGACGTGATTACTAAAATAGACGACACACCAGTAGACCAGAGTAATAGTCTGTCGTCACTCATTAATAAGCATTCGGTAGGCGATAAGGTAAGCCTGACTGTTATTCGAAACGGCAAGACCCAGACTATCGTCGCTACACTTGGCGCCGCACCAAGTAATTAGTGTAGCTCTAGGGTAAAACAGTGCACCAAACCGTCTATTTGGTGCACCTTGTAACCTGCTTTGTTAGCCAAAGTCTCTAGATCGGTGTGTTGAGTAAGGAGCGATTCTGTAAAAATGTAAGAAGGCGGCCGCTTAAGGGCAGCCACTTGATTCCAAAATTTCCTAAAATGGTTAAGCCCATCGGAGCCCGAGAAGATTGCTATGCTCGGTTCGTATGTTGCAGCCTCGTTAATGGCCAGCGTTTCGGGCACATAGGGTAGGTTGGCCAGGATAACATCGTAATGTTTGGACTTTGCCGAGGCAAGAAGGTCGGCTTTATTATATGCGCATAGCGCATCAAGTGTGCAGGCATTTTTAGCAGCTATATCGAGTGCGTCCTGACTGATATCGCTGAGGCACACCTCGGTAGCGTAGGGCAGTTCTAATTCGGCGGTAATGCCCAAGCACCCCGAGCCGGTACCTACGTCCAATAGACGCACGGGACGCGCACTATGCAAGGGCGGCGGTACGTTTTTGAGCAGCGTAATCACTGCTTCGCTCTCGGGCCGCGGTATAAGCACTGCTTGGTTGACGACAAAGTCCCGGCCATAAAAAGACGATTTACCCCTGATATATGCGAGTGGCATATGCGTGGCACGTTGCATAATCTTTTTGTCCAGTGCTGCCTTTTGCGCACTGCTGAGTGTCGTCTCGGGGTGGGCCAATAGTTTGGCACGATCTTGTTCTAGCTCGTCTTCGAGCAGTATCAGACTGTCCAAACGGGCACTTTCGATACCCGCCGCACCGAGCCGTGCAGTTGCATCACGCAAAAAATCATGAGCGGTGCTCATCAATACGCCTTTTTAGACTTCGTTGTTGATGAGTTGGCGCTCATAGGTCATCAATTGTTCGGTGAGGTCGTCAATTTCGCCGTTTAAAGCACCAGGAATGTTACTTCGCGAGTAGCCAATACGATGATCGGTAATGCGATCTTGGGGAAAGTTATAGGTACGAATTTTTTCGGATCGGTCGCCGCTACCTATCAGTTTCTTGCGGGAGTCGCTTAGTTGTTTTTGTTCTTCTTCGATTTTGATAGCTAATAGCCTCGCGCGGAGCACGCCGAGGGCTTTTTCTTTGTTTTTTATTTGCGATTTTTCGTCTTGGCAGGTGACAACAATGCCAGTTGGTAAGTGAGTAATACGCACCGCACTATCGGTGGTGTTGACACTTTGTCCGCCGTGGCCACTGCTGCGGTAGACATCTATGCGCAAGTCGTTGGGGCTGATCTCGACTTCGGTTTCTTCGGCTTCGGGCAATACCGCTACAGTGGCGGTAGAGGTGTGGATACGGCCTTGGCTTTCGGTGCTGGGCACGCGCTGTACGCGGTGAACACCGGCTTCAAACTTTAACTGTTTATAGATGCTATCGCCCTTAACGCCAAAAATGATTTCTTTAAAGCCGCCAACTTCAGAAGGTGACTCGTCTATTAGTTCTACCTTATAGCGATGGCGTTCCGCCCAACGAATATACATGCGGTACAGCTCGGCAGCAAACAGACTGGCTTCGTCGCCACCAGCCGCGGCGCGGATTTCCATAACCACATCGCGGTCGTCGTTTGGGTCTTTGGGGGTCAACGCCTCTTGCAATTCGCCGGTGTTGGCTTCGCTGGCGGCTTCAAGGCTTGCTAATTCTTCTTTGGCAAGCTCGGCCATATCGGCATCTGTGCCTTCTGCGAGGGCTTTGGCATCGGCGATTTCGTTTTCTAGCTTTTTGCGAGTGTCGAACAAGCTGGTAATATGCTCCAGCTCGGTTTTGCGCCGTGCCAGCTTAGGGTATTCCTTGCTGCTAAAAATCTCTGGGTCTTCCAGGCGGCTGTCCAGATTGGCTAATTCGGTGCGTAATGATTGTTCTTTTTGTTGCATGTTGGGTTTCTTTCTTTATAAGTGTAAAACAAAACCGCCTGGAATGCAGGCGGTTTGACTCAAGGTTGCGTAGCTAGGCTTTGGCTGTAGATTTTTTGGCTTCGGTTTTTTGAGCCTTGGCAGCTTTGCGGGTGGCTTGCTTTTTGGCTGCGGCCATACGACTTTCGCGGGCTTTGGCGGCAGCTTCGGCACGAGCCTTAAATTTGTCGACGCGGCCTTCGATGTCCACAATTCGTTCTTCGCCGGTAAAGAAGGGGTGTGATGTGCTGGTGATGTGCACTTTAACGAGTGGGTACTCGTTGCCGTCTTCCCATTTAGTTTTTTCTTCGGTCGCCACAGTAGAGCGGGTCAAAAACTTAAAACCATTGTTTAAGTCTTCGAAAACTACTGGGCGATAAGTGTTAGGGTGAATGTCTTTCTTCATAATCCAGGTTATTGTATCTGTTTTGCGCCAAAATGTAAAGAGTCGTGGTCTCGATGATGCGCACCTCTGGACAAAATGGCCGCTAACAGATATAATGACAGAGTAATTTATTAAACAGGTTGGATGACAATCCTCTCATTGGCTAGCCGCGTAGGCACCAACGAGCGTTCCGACTGAAGAGAAAGGACAAACACTATGGCTACAGTTGATGTAGACATTAAACAACTATTAGAGGCCGGCGCACATTTTGGCCACAAGACTGCCCGCTGGCATCCAAAGATGGCTCAGTATATCCACAGCAAGCGTGGCGGTAGCCACATTATCGATCTTACTAAAACGGTTGAAGGCCTGGAAAAAGCTCTCGACTTCGTAGCCGACACCGTCGCTAACGGCAAGCAAGTGCTGATTGTTGCTACTAAGCGCCAAGCCCAGGACATTGTTCAAGAGTTGGCCGAGAGTGTTAAACAGCCGTACGTTACCGAGCGTTGGTTGGGCGGTATGCTTACTAACTGGCCTACGATTAGCGGTCGCGTTAAGCACTTGCAAGACCTTGAAGCCAAAATGGCCTCTGGCGAGCTCGCCAACAAGTACAGCAAGCTGGAAGTACAGCGCTACCAAGAAGAAATTGATGCCATGAATGCTATTTATGGCGGTATCAAAAACATGGCTGCCAAGCCGGGTGCTGTGTTTATCTTTGACATCGTGTCTGACACCAACGCTGTTAAAGAGGCTCGCAAACTTGGTTTGCCAATAGTGGCTTTGGTAGACACCAATGCTGACCCCAGCTTAGTTAATTATCCTATTCCTTCAAACGATGACGCCATCAAGACTATCCAGTTGATTGCTAGTTACCTGAAGCAGGCTATCGAAGCCGGCAAGGCTAGGGCTGCTAAATCTGCCCCAGACAAAGACGAAAAAATCGAAGAAAAGAAGTAAGGAGGAGTTACTACAATGGCTGTGAATATCGAAGAGATTAAGCGTTTGCGCGAGCTAACAGGTGTTGGTATGACTGACGCCAAGAAAGCACTAGACGACGCTAGTGGCGATTTTGACAAAGCCCTGAGCGAGATGCGCAAAAAAGGCCTTACCAAGGCCGAAAAGCGTGGTGAGCGTGAAGCCCGTTCGGGCGTTATTGGTACCTACAATCACGATGGCCGTATTGGCGTTTTGATAGAGGTTAACTGCGAAACCGATTTTGTGGCTCGCACAGATGAGTTTATCGCCTTAGTAAAAGATTTGGCTATGCACGTTGCCGCCAGCAACCCGCAGTATGTCAGCAGTGATGATATTGCAGCAGCCGACCGTGAAGCTACAGCCGCCGAATTTACCGAAAAGGTAAAAGGCGAGGGCAAACCCGAAACAATGGTGCCTCAGATTGTTGAGGGCATGCTCAAGAAGCATTTTGCCGAGCGCTGCTTGCTGGACCAGCCCTTTATCAAGAACCCAGACCAAACTGTGGGTCAATACTTAAAAGAGCACATTGCTAAGCTTGGCGAGAACATTGTCGTGCGCCGCTTTAGTCGCATGGCACTTGGCGAAGTAGCCGAGTAGTCATCACCCGCATGCTCCAAAAGCCGCCCTTTCGGGCGGCTTTTGTTGTACACTAAATAGACAGAAGGAAATTACATGGACACCAAAGTTTACGAAGACAAATTCAAGCAAGCAGTACTTCATTTTCAGGAAGAGCTAAAAAAGGTGCGTACTGGCCGCGCTAGCGCCAGTATGTTGGACGGCGTTGTAGTAATGGCTTACGGCTCGCCTATGCCGCTTAACCAAGTAGCTAATGTAACCGCTCCTGAAGCGCAATTGATTCAGATAACGCCGTTTGACCCAGGTAATATTCAGGCCATTGCCAGTGCTATTCGTGATAATCCTACATTGGGGCTCAACCCCATGGACGACGGCCGCGTAGTGCGAGTGCCTATTCCACAGCTAACAGAGGAGCGTCGTCGCGAAATCGTCAAAACACTGAGCGGTAAGCTCGAAGATTGCATGATCAGCCTGCGCAATATTCGTCATGATGCCTTCGATGCCATTGCAACTGCCAAAAAAGACAAAGCCATTGGCGAAGACGACTCCAAGCGCTACGAAAAGCAAGTGGACGACGCCATGGGTAAAGCAAAGCTTGATGCCGAAGCCAGCGCCAAAACCAAAGAAACAGAGGTCATGACCATCTAAACGGCTTACGTTTGGCCGTATTCGGGTATAATTGCAAAGATGGATTCTGACACAACCTTTACGCCTCGGCACCTTGGTTTTATTTTGGACGGCAATCGCCGTTGGGCACGCCAGCATAGCTTGCCTGAGTTTGACGGTCATTTAGCTGGCTATAATGCCTTGCGCGAAGTAATCGAGGGTGCGTTTGATTTGGGCGTAGAATTCGTATCGATTTACGCCTTTTCTACAGAAAACTGGAAACGCGATAAAGACGAGGTGTCCAATATCATGAAGCTCGCCGCCCGAGCGATTGGTTCCGACCTTAAACGGTTTGTCGATAAAGGCATTCGCGTACGCTTTGTGGGCCGACGTGATGGCATTAGCGGCAAATTATTGACCGCAGTAGACAAGGCCGAAGAGGCGACGCGTACGCTAACAAAAGGCACGGTACTTATTTGTTTTAACTATGGCGGCCAACAAGAGATTGCTGATGCCGCACGTAAATGTGTCGAAGATGGTCTATCTCCTAGTCAGGTGACAGTAGAAGCAGTTGCCGAGCGTTTGTGTGTACCCGATGCACCGCCGCTTGATATGGTGGTACGCACTTCGGGAGAACAACGCCTGAGCAATTTTATGCTTTGGCGCTCAGCCTATAGCGAGCTGCACTTTATCGAAAAGTATTGGCCAGACATGACAAAACAAGATGTGATCGATATTATAGAGGAGTACCGGCGGCGTAATCGACGCTTCGGGGCTTAGAAAAAGAAATAAGGGGGGTCATGTCGATTGTACTGTTAATTATCGGACTTTTGCTATTTGTTGGCCTTGTGGTTGTGCACGAGTTTGGACATTTTATTGTAGCGCGCCGTAACGGCGTTACGGTGGAAGAATTTGGCGTTGGATTTCCACCTCGAGCATGGAGCCGCAAGACCAAGAAAGGTTTTCTTTTTAGCCTCAATTGGTTACCGATTGGCGGTTTTGTAAAACTGAAAGGTGAAAATGACGCCGCAACAGCACCTGGCAGCTTTGGAGCAGCCAATTTTTTGGTAAAAACAAAGATATTGTTGGCCGGCGTGGGTATGAACCTCCTGGCAGCGTTTGTAATATTTACTATTTTGGCATGGGTGGGTATGCCACAGCTGATCGATAATCAGTTTAAGATTGCGAGTGATACGCACGTGGCACACAGCGAGGTGCTTGTCGGCTATGTCGAGCCCGGTTCGCCGGCTGCCAAAGCTGGTTTGCAGGCACGCGACCGCTTGCTAAGTATTGCCGGCACGCAGCTAGAAACGGCTCAGCAACTGCCCACAGCTACCAAAGCACACCGAGGGCAAAAGGTAGTAATGCAGTACAGCCGCAACGGCCAGACGTTTACTACAAACGTCAGCCTGCGTACGCCTGCACAGGCTAAAGGCGGTGCATATCTGGGTGTTTCGCCAGCGGAGTTTACGCTTACACGCGCTACTTGGTCGGCACCGGTACAGGCGTTGGGCCTTATTAAACAGTTCACTGTAGTAACCTTTGAAGGGCTAGCTACGGCACTTAATGCGTTGTTCCACGGCGACGGCGCCAAGGCTAGCGAGCAAGTTTCTGGCCCGGTTGGCATTGTGGTGGTGTTGCATGACGGTAGCTTACTTGGCTATCAGTTTGTACTTCTGATAGTAGGCCTTATTTCGCTCAGTCTGGCCATCATGAATGTTTTGCCTATACCGGCGCTCGATGGTGGACGTTTTTACGTGCTGCTTTTATCGCGCATATTTGGCAAGCGATTATCCAAAGATATGGAAGAGCGTATTGTGGGCACTAGCTTTGTGTTTTTGCTGCTACTTATAGTACTTATAACGGTAATCGATGTCCGCCGATTCTTCTAAACCGCTTCCCAAGCAGGCTGCTGCAGTTACCTGGGGTCCGTGGCACGGGCTACTTATAGTTGTAGTATCATTTCTTGTCTCACAAATTATTGCCACAGGAGTAATTATTGCTTTGTCGTTGGGTGTGCGTACCGCTAGCCAGACTGCAGCTGACTGGGCAAACTCTACACTTGGTCAGTTTATATTCGTACTCACTGCCGAGGGGCTAGCACTTTTTATCTTGTGGTTGTTTTTGCGCCGCAGAGGAAGTCTAGCTGCTATTGGATTCTCGCGGCCACCGCGACTAAGCGACGCCGGGTGGACGGTGGTAGCCGGCCTAGGCTATTTTATTATCCTTATCGTAGTTTTATCGCTCGCTAGCGCCTTTTTGCATGTTAATACAGGGCAAAAACAGGACATTGGTTTTACGGCGGTGCATAGCCACTACGACCAATTCCTAGCTTTTATTAGTTTGGTGGTACTACCACCGGTGGTAGAAGAAATATTATTTCGAGGTGTACTATTTGGTGGATTTCGAAAGCGCCTGCCGTTTGTTTGGGCAACGGTGCTCACTAGCATTGCCTTTGCTATACCGCATCTTTTAGAAGGAGACGGCAGCATATTGTGGGTAGGCGGCATAGATACCTTGTTACTGTCTTTTGCCCTCTGTTTTCTGCGTGAGCGTTCGGGCAGTTTGTGGCCTGGCATCTGGCTGCATATGATCAAAAATAGCGTGGCGTATCTGTATCTTTTTATATTTGTCGCCCGGTAGACGCATGATATACTGAGCGTAAATGAAACAATGTCGTCCTAGTTTTATCCTCCCGATGATTCCGGCCCCCCGGCCGTAGTTTCTTTTCTTACCATTGTATATTCGTAAACGTACTATCATAGCAGTAAGGAGTAAAGACATGCGAGTCTCGCAATTATTTGGGAGGACTTCTAAAACCGAAGGGATGGACTATAAGGTTGCATCGCATCGGTTGCTCGTGCAGGCTGGCTTTATTCGCGAGTCCACGGCCGGGCGATATTATCTGTTGCCACTTGGTCTAGCAGTCCACGATAAAATTATTAGTATTGTGCGTAAACATATGAATGCCACAGGCGCTCAAGAGGTGGTGATGCCAGTTTTACATCCGCTAGAGCTCTGGCAGGAAACTAATCGGACCACAACTACCGGCTTTGAGCTCATGAAAATAACTGATCGCCGGGGCGCCGATTTTGCCTTAGGCGGTACCGCCGAGGAAATGGCCGTCGACTTAGTGCGTAAGTTTAACATTAGTTACAAAGACTTACCGTTTAACATCTATCAGTTTAGTATGAAATTTCGTGACGAAATGCGGGCCCGAGGTGGCTTGTTGCGTGTGCGTGAGTTTGTCATGAAGGACGCATACAGTTTTGGTACCGAAGCTCAGTTTAAAGGACAGTATCAGCAAATGTGGGACACCTATAAGGCTATCTTCGAAGAGCTGGGTCTCAAGGTGGACGTTGTAGCCGCCGACAATGGTTACATTGGCGGTGAATATTGCCACGAATTTATTTCGGAGGGCGACCAAGGCGAAAGTCGCTACTTTATCGACGAGACCAGCGGCTACGCTTCTCACGAGGATGTCGCCACCTTTACCATCGATGACAAAAATTTGAGCGAAGAACTTCGCGAGTTGCAAACGATTGAAGCAGTCCGTGGCACTACTATGGATGACGGAGTTACGTTTCATAATTTGCCACTATGGCAGCAGACCAAAGATGTATTGTTTTTTGATGAGGCCACTAAGCGCTACGTTCTTGCCATAATTAGGGGTGATTTTGACGTTAACGAGACAAAATTAATGCAAGCCGCAAACGTGTGGGACCTGCGCGCAGCCACACCGGAAGAGGTTCGAGAAGACCTAGAAAGCGAACCCGGCTTTATTAGCCCAGTGGGCTTTGTTAAAAAGGGTGTCAAGACTGGCTATAAAGTGATTGTTGTGGCCGACAAAAGTTTGCGTACTGTACGCAATATGTACGGCGGCGACAACAAATTATATGCCGACTTGCTCAATATTAATATCGATCGTGACTGGAAGGCTGACATCGAAGCAGATATTGCCCTAGCTCAGCCAGGCTTTACTAGTCCCGATGGAGGTGTCCTAACGGAAAAGAAGGGGATTGAAGTGGGCAATATCTTCCAGTTAGGGTATCACTACAGTAATCTGATGCATGATGCCGAATACACCGACGAGCAAGGTAAGCGACAGAAGTATTACATGGGGTGCTATGGCATCGGCGTGGGCCGAACATTGGCTGCAGTTGTCGAGGCGCACCACGATGACAAGGGCATTGTATGGCCGGCTAACATTGCCCCGTACGACGTATATCTCGCCCCATTGGGGGGGTCCGCAGAAGTGTTAGCTGCAGCCGACGATTTATACGAAGCATTGAAAGCCCAAGGCACGAACGTGCTCTACGATGACCGCACTAGTGCCCGCGCTGGCGAAAAATTTGCAGACGCCGACCTCATTGGCTTACCTTACAGAGTAATAATTAGCGACCGTAGTCTGGCGAATGGTCAGTTTGAAGTCAAGAAACGCGACTCTACCGAAGCACACTTGCTCGAAAAAGACAAAGTGATAAAAATGGTCGCACGAAACGAAGTAGGTTGATATAATGAACTGTCATCAGATACCGGGAAGATAAAACACCACGATACGAATAGGAGTAATTGCAGATGAATAAGCTATTTCATTTAACAAGACAGGGAGTCGACGAATTGCAGTCGGAACTGACCGAGTTGATCGGCCAGCGTTCGGAAGTCGCCGACCGTATTAAAACAGCTCGCGAGTTTGGCGACCTGAGCGAAAATATGGAATATACCGCTGCCCGTCAAGATCAAGAGCGTAACGAAAGCCGTATTACCGAAATCCAGCACATCCTTAAGAATGTTCAGGTTATTACCGCACCAAAGGGCGATAGCAAGGTGGTCTTGGGCTCTACTGTTAAGCTAAAGAGCGAAGACGGTAAGACTAAAGAATTTCAGGTTGTTGGAACCGTTGAGGCAGACCCGCTTAACGGCAAAATATCCGACGAATCGCCCATCGGTAAGGCTCTTATGGGCAAAAAAGAAGGCGACGAAGTTGAGATTAAAACTCCAGTAGAGACGGCTACCTACAAAATTGCCGATATTAGTTAATAAAACACAGAGTACACAATAAAAAGCTCTTGTCTGCCGGCAGATAGGTTCATGATAAAATAAGGATACATATGGCGACACTGAGCGACTTCCGCGACGAACGGCTTCGTAAACTCGATGACCTCAAGAAATTGGGCATCAATCCGTATCCAGCTCGCAGCGAGCGTACGCACAAGCTTGTGCAGATTGTTGATGATTTTGAACAGCTGCAAAACCAAGAGGTGAGTGTTGTTGGTCGGATTGTAAACATTCGCAAGTTTGGCAAAATTGCTTTTATTGTTATTCGCGATGCTTCTGGTAGCGTTCAGTTATTCTTCCGTGAAGGTGTGATTGAAGGCCTGAAGGCCGAAGACAGCCAATTGAGCCTTGAACAGCTATCACTGCTTGATAGTGGCGATTTTATAGAGGCACATGGATCAGTTATCAAAACACAAACCGGCGAGATCTCGGTAGAGGTTCATCGTTTGCGTTTGCTTACTAAGGCCTTGCGGCCTTTGCCGAGCGCACAAGACGGCTTTACGAATAAAGAAGAACGTCTGCGTCGCCGATACGTCGATACCAATGCTAATCATGATGTCTATGAGCGTTTTTTGCGTCGCAGCGCTTTTTGGCAGTCAACACGCGAGTTTTTGATGAGTGAGGGCTTTATCGAAATGAACACTCCGGTTTTGGAACTAACTACCGGCGGCGCCGATGCCAATCCATTTGTAACGCATATGGATGCACTCGATCAAGATTTCTATCTTCGTATTAGCCACGAACTACCGCTTAAGCGTTTGCTTGTGGGTGGGTACGAAAAAGTATTCGATATTGGCCCACGGTTTCGCAACGAAAATTACTCCGACGAGCACCTTCCAGAGCACAACGCCATGGAATGGTATTGGGCCTATGCCGACTGGGAACAAGGCATGGAGCTTACCGAGCGCCTGGTGCGTTCTGTGGCCGACAAAACCTGGGGCAAGCGGACGTTTAAGCTAGCTACAGGTGCAGAGATCGATTTGGGCCCCGACGGCGAAAAGTGGCCGCGCATCAGCTTTGTAGAGGTGTTGCGCGAGCACTATGGCCTAGACGTGTTTACTTGTACGCTCGACGAAGTAAAAGAGCAGCTCCGTAAGCATAATGTAGAAGTAGAGCAAACCGAAAATCGCTCTCGCGGCCTGGATAAGCTATGGAAAAAAGTACGCACCACCATTGCCGGCCCAGCCTTTTTAGTAGATATCCCCACGTTTTTGCAGCCGCTAGCTAAAACGCAATCAGGTAAGCCAGAGCTTACCGAGCAATTCAATCTGTTACTCGGTGGCAGTGAGCTTTGCAAAGCCTACTCCGAGCTTAACGACCCCATCGATCAACTTAACCGTTTTAAAGAACAACAAGCCATGCGTGATGCTGGCGATGACGAAGCCATGATGCTTGATATCGACTATGTAGAGGCGCTGGAATATGCCATGCCACCAGCTTGTGGCTTTGGTTGGTCGGAGCGTCTGTTTTGGTTCCTGGAGGGTGTTACTGCCCGCGAGGGCGTTATCTTTCCCCAACTTCGACGCGAAATCGATGAAGTGACCAAGGGGATCTACAACGATTTGTCTTTTGGAAAGACCGCCGAAGCCGCAGGGGCTCGCCGACATCTTGTTGACCCGTCAAACGATTTGCCTGCCGAGAGCGACTACCAGCTGGTGGTTATTCTCAACCGTACCATCGAAACTGGGCGTCTTCTTAATGCTGCGAGCCATGCTGTTTCGGGGTTAGTGGGTACGATGGCTCATCCAGAGCAGCTACATTATTTGCAGTATCGCGATAATACAGGTGCATTCGATGCTATTATCTCGCACCATCCCACCATTGTGCTCCAGGCTACAGGTAGCCCTACTCTCAAAAAGGCTTATCGCAGGGCAGAAGAGCTACATTTGCCTACTAATGCCTTTATCGAAACAATGACCCTTGGCCCCAGCAAGCAGGAGCTGGCAATTGTTAAGGACCAGGCTATCGACGCATTGGATTTTTGGGGTGTAGTCTTATTCGGAAAAGCCGAAGAAGTTAAAAAAATTACCAAAGAATTTCAATTATTTACCTAAAGTTGCTTGTCGCCTCGGGCGCATAAAAAAGGGGAGTAGCAGGTATGGCCGAGCAAAATGCGAAACAGCAGTTAACGAGGCTTAGGCCTCTGGCTAGTAAACGGTTTCTGTGGGGTATGACCGGCTTAGTGGTATTGCTGTTCGTTGTTGTGGCGGCACTTATCTTTTATCTTACATGTAGTGATTCTTCCGGTCCTACTATGGATAAGGAGATGAAAACATCTTCCGCTAGCGGTTCGGGCAGTTCGCAGATATTGCGCGTGCAATCGTCTGACACTGGGAGCACTCAGCCAATATCGGGCGACAGTCAGGATTCTGTGACGTTACAGGGTGCCGCGGCCGCAACACCTGCCATTATTCAGGCGTTAGATAGCAGCGGTAGCGACTTGTCGGGTAAGACAAGCGCACAATTGCAGTCGGTTGTCTCTGCGAGGCAGCACGATTCAGCCGGGGGTAACTGTGCGACGGGCACTAGCCTGCAGGCAGCCATACCAGGCCTAGGCCATGCAAGTATATGTGCCCCAAGCCCATAGCAATTTCGTAGAATCGAACAAACATTAAAAAGCCCTGCAATATAACAGGGCTTTTTAATAGGTGTAAGCTGGTGCTGGCGGGGTTGGTCTGTGTTTAAGACGTGTACTGACCAAATAGTTAAAACACAAATATCGGCTAAGAAGTCTTGGGGATTGCCTGGGCCCAAAGTATTTCGAACAATTGTCGCTGGGCGTCGGCAATATCTTTGTTGTATAGTTCTATACCGTATATCTCGCCATCTTTCCAATTGCAGTAGGCCACGACGTTTTCCCAGATGTCCATGTTGTGTGCAATGCGAAACACCTTTGGGGCTATAATGCGCGATTCATGGTTAGGTACTAGCTCTGGCACGTTTTCGCGTTTGTACCATTTTTGAATCACTTCTACAAAGTGGGGCGATTCGATCATGCGTAGGCGTACATTGTTTTGGCGCAGGGCGTCGGCCCATCGGGTTGTAAAAGCCTTGCCGAGTGCATCGTTGATGGGCTCGTCAATGATTGAAAGGCAGTCGGTCTTAGACGTAACTTGGTTCCATTGCATTTGCCGAATACCACTTACGCCGTGGTAGAACTGCACGCGAGTAGCGGGGTTAGATAGACTATTGCGGCCCAGCACCTGCTCGATGAGCTCTAGCTCGTCCTGCAGGTTTTTTACTTCTTGTTCTTTTTGAGTGATAAGGATGTGGAGGTTGCTAATAGGTGCGGCTTTAACGATGCCGCGTTTGTAGTGGGTTTCGATCTCTATTAGGTTGCTCGCCATGAGCTTGTCTATAAGACGGTAAATGCGGGTGCGCTCCACATGCGCGCTGCGCGACAGCTCGGAGATCGTTTGAGGGCCATTGGCGTGCAAGGCAAGGTATAAATCGGCAATTTCGGGCTCGAATCCCAGTTTAGCAAAATAGGTGCGGACGGCTGTCATATCTGTTAACATGTGTGTAGTGTATCAGTTGTGCAGTTTTTGCACAACAGTTTTCCACCTACATACCACAGATGCTACAGTAACTGTGCTATGGAACGCACAGAACAATTACAACAACTATTAGCTCCGGGCGAAACGCTCAGCACGCTTATTGAAGAACGACCGACGCACGATGTATATGCACTAACCCCTGGTACGGCAGATACTAGTGTGGTGCTGTGGGACGTGGGCGGGGCAACTGACTACACGCACGTTACTGGTTCGATCCGAATGGATCTGCAAGGCATCGGCGATGGGCTTACTCTGTCGGTAATGCATCCAGATGGACAAAAGATCAGGTATCAACTAGGCAGGGAACGACCTTCGGTGCGATTGGGTCCGGGCGACACGTATCGTTATGTAGGCTATGGAGTTGTGCGCGACGTGTGCACGCCGCCATTTAGAGGCGGCGACGAAATAATTGTACAGCCAACAACCCCCAATAAAATTGCTGCCGGAGATTATGTGCTGGTGCGCAAGCCACGTCATGATGACAACTTCAATGTAGCCGGCATGGTGCGCTTAGAGGTTACCGAGCGTCATGACACCACTGAAGAGAATTGGTTGCGCCGCGATCAACCTAAACGCCGAGCCATGCCGTCGCATCATCATGCGCTTGCCCAAATAGTGGGCCAGGAAGAAAAGTGGCCGGTAAGGGTGCACACCGAAGGTAGCGGCTTATATATAGCCCACCATGTGCCCACTTGGCGTAACCGACCGGCGGTCGAGCCGCCCGAGATATATATTCCAGATGACGTACAAGTCTTTAAAGGGCGGCTTGCAACACCGGAGAAATCGTCAGCTGCTGACCACCTAGATGCTTAGACAAGTAGCTGTCGTGGCTAATATATACCAGTGTGCCCTGATACTGGGTAAGGGCGGCTTCTAGCTCCTCGATACTGGGGAGGTCGAGGTGGTTGGTGGGTTCATCGAGAATAATAAGGTTGGGATCATTAGCAAACAGGCGGATAAGCTGCAAACGAGCTTTTTGGCCACCCGACAGGTTTGTAACCAAGTGCTCACGGTCGCCGTATGGGTCGAATAAGTAGTCGCTTAGTAAACGCATAATTTGTTCGGACGTCACGTTGATCCCAAAACCGTCGTATATGTGCTCGATAGCGGCCGCTAATGTCATACCCAGCAATTGTGAGTCAATCTCTTGCTCGTAGGTATTAAGACGCAGCTGATTGTCTAGCTTGATAACGCCGTGCACTAGCGTTGCCGGCTTGACTTCGGTGAGCGAGGCAATAATAGTACGTACTAAGGTGGTTTTGCCAGTACCGTTGCGGCCAACAACTTGCAGGCGATCGCCAGTTTGGAGTCGCGCAGCAACTGGGTTAAACAAGGCTTGGCCATTGTAACCAGCCTGTACGTTGTCGAGTACCATTAACTCGCGTGGGCGCTCTTCTTTAACTAGCCTACGGATGTGAATAGTTTTGGCTTTATGCTTTTGGTAGCTTTCTTCGAGGTTGGGACGCAGCGACTGCAGCGATTCTTTGTCGACCCAAAAGCTAGGTTTATCCTGAGCTTCTAGTTCTTTGAGCTCTTTGGTTAGTTTGTTCTCGATAACGACAAACGGGTTCTTTTTGTCGGCCGTTCCACCCCAACGAGCTTTTTGAGCGCGGGCATTCTGGATCTGTTTTTTAACGTTTTCGATGCGGCGCTGCACGGTATCATATTCGTTTAGATCGGCTGCTGTACGGCTGGCGTTTTGGCGCAGGTAGGCGTC
>CAZBQZ010000007.1:0-1071 GCA_964494495.1 uncultured Candidatus Saccharibacteria bacterium | reverse complement strand
GATGACATGGGGCGGTCGGCAGCCGCGCCTAACTGGTAAGCGTCTAATGATTGGCGCACGCGGTCTTCTACATTGTAATAATCAAGAACGGCAAAGCGCTCTAGTGCGTCGCTGTAGCGGTTAATTTTGCGCATGTCGTCGCCCATATGCTCGGGGTACGTTTCGATAATACGGTGCAGCTGATCGTATTCTGGCAGGTTTTGTAGTATGTATTCGACAACCGTCTGGTCGCTTACTTCGTGGTGTTCCTGTCTAGTAAACACAAGGCGCATGCCTGTGGCAGTGGTAATATGTCCACTATAGTCGTGGTCTTCGCCCGCCAACATTTTAAAAAGCGTGGTTTTGCCAACCCCATTGCGGCCAATAATAGCCAGCTTCTCGCCATTAGCTACATGTACGCGCAAATCGCTAAAAAGGGGGGTGTGCCCCATGGTTTTTTGTTCGATATCGGCAGAGAGCAACATAAAGACTGATCCTTGTATACAAATTATGGCAGGCCAGGTCAAAACGGATTAGCGCATAATGACATAACTATAACAGATAACAGAGCGTTGTAACAGGTAACTACAAACCGCCCTTAGCTTGCTATACTAAAAGTATGATAACGCACAAGGCCTTGTTCGCTGCCGGTTGCTTCTGGGGCGTTCAGTACTATTTCGATCAAGTGCCGGGTGTTACGAAGACCATTGTGGGTTACAGCGGAGGCCATGTTGATCATCCAACCTACGACGATGTAGCTACTAGGGCTACGGGCCATGCCGAGACTGTACTCATCGAATTCAATCCACATAAAGTCAGTTACCTTACGCTCCTCAAACAATTTTTTCGCATGCATGACCCTACCGAACTCAACTATCAGGGGCCTGATATAGGCGAAGAGTATCGTTCGGCCATCTTTTATTTTAACGAAGAGCAGCACCGCGAGGCAGTGCAAGAGCGCAATCGCACTCAGGAAGACATTGGCAAACCAATTGTTACGCAAATTGCACCGGCTGGCCCGTTTTACGCGGCCGAGGCTTACCACCAAAAGTTTACCGAAAAGACGGGTATTGGCATGTGCCACATACCGTA
>CAZBQZ010000006.1:0-65220 GCA_964494495.1 uncultured Candidatus Saccharibacteria bacterium | reverse complement strand
CTTGATTCCACCTGCTCATGCTCCAGCTAATCTGATTCTGACAAAGGCCCCGAACTACTCGGGGATAGAAGAAGGCAATCTAGAGCTTGGTGAGTATATACGTAGCTTTAGTTCTGTCATCCATGATTCACTCCAATCTCCCCATTGCCGTCATCCCGGACTAGATCCGGGATCCAGGGCAATAAAAAGTATTCCTTCTGAACCTAAAGAAGATGCCAGCACACCCTTGCAATCGCAAGCCTATCTTTTCGGCGGGGTTCGGGGCCTCTCGCCACAACTAGATTGGGGTTGGAGGGTTTTGTTGGGATAAGGCAAAAACCGATCCCCCTCCTCTTTGAAGATTATAGAGGGGGATTGCCGTAGGCATTTTTTTGCCGCCAACAAAAGCCTTCAGGCACAGTCACGTTGTGACGTCTGGCCCCGGGAGTTTTTTGCTTACTTTTTGTCGGTACAAAAAGTAAGGGTACTCGCTTCCAGCGAGTACAGGGGCTTTGTTGAAAGCAAAGGAGGAGCTATGCAGTTTGAAGAAGAAAAGAAACAAACAACAGAAGGAACATGATTGACTGGAGGTGGGGTCTAGGTCGGGATGAGGGGGGATGAAAACGGGTTAGAGGTTAGATACGGCTTTACTAAGGGCGTACCAGTGGGCCAGACTCAACTCTTGGGCGCGAGCAGTAGGTGTAACACCTACAGTCTGGAGCAGTTGAGTAGTCTGCTCGCGGCTAAGGTGCAGACCAGCGCTCAGCGAATTGAGTAACGTTTTGCGGCGCTGGGCAAAACCGGCCTTGGCTACGCGGAAAAAAATCTTGGGGTCGGCATCACCAAACAACGGCGTCTTGCGGCGTTGCAAACACAAAATTTGCGAGTCCACCTTAGGCGGCGGCGTAAATAATGCTGCTGGCACCAGCTTGTCCAGCGACGCCTCGCAGTAAAACTGCACGCTCACGCTCAGCAGATTCATAGCGCCAGGGGTGGCACATACCCGTTGGGCCACCTCCTTCTGCACTAAAAGCGCTGCTTGCGAAAAAGGGTTGGAGCTCTCGCACAGCACACGTAACAGATTGCTCGTAAGGTAATACGGTATGTTAGCTGCCACTTTATAACCTGCGGGCAACGAAGTAAGATCAAACGTAAGAATGTCGTGCTGCACAATCTGCAGATTGGCCGCCGGGACACGACCAGGCAATGCCTGGGCCAAATCGGCGTCAAACTCTACCGCTACCACTTGCTTGGCCTGCGCCACGAGCTTTTTAGTCAGCGTACCCAAACCCGGCCCAATCTCGAGCACCACGTCTTTAGGGCCCAGATGCACGGCATCACACATCGCCTGCAAACTGGCGTCGTCGTGTAGCCAGTGCTGGCCCAGGGATTTGTTAGGGATTACTTCTGCCATATCTGCCATATCTTCCCTATTCTATAGGACTTTTACCTCTTATGTGCAGTTTGTTCAAAAAGTCGAGCACCAGAAGGAGCTGCACACGTACCATGCAAAGCTCTATTACCAGTTATGGTATGTCGTCCAATGGTTATAGGCCGCACCCCAGCTGCCGTAGCGTCCTACCGCATAGCTAGTAGCCCAGTGCAGCTGCGTTACGGCGTTCGTTTGCCAATCCGACCCAAAAGCAGCCATCTTGGTGCCTGGCGTAGCCTGGCCCAAACCGTAGCCCAAATAGCTAGGAATGCTAGTTGGGGCATATGGTGGGCAGTAGCCAACCTGACCTTGGAGCTTTGTAGGGCACCAGCCAGATTCGTGGCTCACAATGTAATCTACGTAGGGGTAGTCACTGGCACTAATGCCGGCAGCAGCCATTACCGCCTGCTTGTCGGATGGAATTTGCACAGCTTTACCGCGCGCAATAATTTGAGTTACAGGCTGCACGGTAACAATCTCTTGGATTACTTTGCGGATCTCGACGCCATTGGTGGTCTCTATCAGATAGGTAATAATCTTTCGGCCATCGTTACCTTGCTGGCGCACCGCAGTTGTCCCAAAGGTTAGGCTAGAATCCTCAACAATTTGCGTGGGCATAGTCAAGACGGCCTCTTCGGTGACTACCTTTTGCCCCTTACGCAAGACATACACCTGCATGTTTGCCGTAATAGGCGTGGTGATGACTGGCTGTACAGTATCGCCCTGCCCCAGCTTAAGGCCACGCTCGGTAAGCAGCGCCCCCACGGTTGCGGCATGGGTACGCATCACAACAGGCGTGCCATACAAATTAACATTAGCCGGGGTGGCACGATTGATTACCACACGAGCACCAATAGAGCCTTCAATCAAAAAATTGTCGGTAGGCACCGACGTAACATCATCTTCGGGGTATACATTTATGCCTGCTTGCTTGACAATACTGCGCGGCGTACGGGCAGCCGAATAGGCAAACAGCTTTGCAGTGCCATCCACAATGGTTACAGGAGCAGCACGGTACACGTTAATACGAAAGTTGTCGGTAACGATCTCGGTGTCAATATCAGGTTCCACTACGTCACCCGTGTTGAGCGTAATATTGAAGCGTTTGAGCACATCGCCCACCGTATGCGCCAATGTAGGCACGGTTTGCTCTTTGTTGTCGTGCGAAATAATTACAATATGCGTGCTCGTCGTACGCAACTTGGGCGTACCACCGTTAAAAGCCATAAGCCCGGCAACAGTAAGCAACAGCAATGAGCCAACAGTAACAAGCGGAATCCTAAATGCCGGATGTTTGCTAACACGCTTAAGCAGCCTGACTTTTTTGCGGCCTTCATTCTGATATTGTTTGGGTAACGGAAGTAGCTTTTTATTCATAAATCTGCGGCTACGCGCTTTGGTATCTACCGATCCCTTTTATTGTAGCAAAACATACCAGAACTACGCTTTGCAACTGTGCTCATAAAATGTCATAATGTAGTATCTATGTCTGAGCAAATTCGGGTTACTTTCATGACCACTCCCACCTTACGCGCTGGCAGTCGTACAGTTATTAACTCTGAGCTCGCGCTTGGTGTTACCGAGCTATGTCGGCAGGGCCATATATCGGTGCGTGGAGTATTTCAGCCACCCACTTCGGAGCATATTAGCGTCAAAGCTAAACTGCCCTGGGTGGTGGCTCAACGATTGGCTGAATACCTGAGCTGGCCACACAATCCAAAGCGCGGCCGAACCGATGGCGGCTGGCCTTTTGCCGCCTTTGTTAACACCGGAGCCCCACTAGACACATTCATTGACGACGAAGCTAAGCGCTACGCATACGACGTTGCACTCCATGCACCAAAAACTGAGATTCTTGACGCCGGTCAACTAGGCGTTATTGGCTGCCGCCCTATAAATAGCGACAAACCTTACACAATTGCAGCCGCCATTATTGGCCTCAACGAAGGCTATTGTCTGACAGGCGCCGACGGCGAAATTAGTCTGGCCGACTATCCCAGCACCCTTGCCAACGTCCAAGCGTACCAGGCTGTTATCGAGCCAGGTATCAACCGACGCAGACTTGAAGCAGCCCTATTTGCCGGCCCGTTGGCTATCTAAATCGAGCGCCAAGCGCATGTCTTGGCCCACTGTTTTTGGCCCTAGCTCATGGGGCTGCACCCATTGCAGCGCCGATATCTCGATGCGTTGCTTGTGCGCTTTATAACTTGCAACCGTTGCGCTAAACACATAAAAATCAAAACACAGGCCGTACTTGCGGTAGGTGGCGGTGCCAATCGCTTGCAAATCGCTGTCGTGCAGTACAATACCAGTTTCTTCGCGCAGTTCGCGTACTGCCCCCTCGACAGGCTGTTCGTTTTTGTGCAAACCGCCGCCGGGCAAGCTCCACGAGCTATCGCTAATCCAATTTTTGACCACCAATACTTCATCCCCGTGTCTGAGCACCACGCGTGTACGGCCATACCCGCGCTTAAAATACACCCAAAAGGCGGGCCAGGCACAAAAGAATATAATTTTGCCAAAAAATTGCAGCACGCTTCTCATAGCTTTTTGATTGGCGCGAATGATATGTTGAGCTTTTTGGCGCCCTTTCCTTTAAAAAATATAGTGGCGTTGTCGCCGTCTAGTTCTACCACAGTGCCTACGCCAAACACTTCGTGGCGCACTTGATCACCCTCGTTGAGTTCGGGCACGTAGCGCGGTTCGTCACTTACCGGCGCAGATGGCGCGGTGTCGTACTGATTACCACTGCTCCATTGGTTATTGTAATCGCCAAAGCCGGTGTCGCTGGGCGCAAACTGTGCATCAATTTCGCTCAAAAAACGCGATGGCGGATTGTGCTGAGCGCCACCGTATAGCATGCGGCTAGTGGCGTACGTCATATAGAGTTCCTCGCGGGCGCGCGTCATGCCCACGTAGCACAGCCGGCGCTCTTCTTCCATCTCAAACTGGTCGTACAGGGCGCGGGTATGCGGAAAGATAGTTTCTTCCATGCCAATCATAAACACCGCCGGAAACTCTAGGCCTTTAGCGGCGTGCAAGGTCATGAGTGTAACGGCATTGCCGTCAAAATTGGCTTGATCAACATCGCTTACCAACGCTACTTCTTCCAAAAATGCTGCCAGTCCAATCTCTTGGTATTCTTGTGCGACACCAATTAGCTCTTTGACGTTTTCTTGGCGCGATTCGCCCTGGGGCGAGCCATCGTCCAAAAATTTAAGATAATCGAGCCTACGAATAAGACTATCGATGATAGTAGCTGGTGGGTCGGTATCTACCAGCTCGCGCAATCGCGCCAGCATTTCGCCCAGCTCGCGCAAGCCTTTTTTGGCTTTTCCGGTTACTGTGCCGCACGTTTCTACCTCCGTTAGTGCCTCTAGTAGCGTCTTGCCCATGGTCTGCGACCAGTCATAAAAATTCTGCAAGCTTTTGGCGCCAATACCACGAGTTGGCACATTAACAACGCGGGCAAAGCTAATCCGATCTTCGGGCTGATATACCAAGCGCAAATAACCCAACAAATCCTTGATTTCTTTGCGGTCGTAAAAGCGCTGGCCACCCACAATGCGGTACGGAATACCGTAGTGTATAAACGTTTCTTCTACCGACCGGCTTTGCGCGTTGGTGCGGTACAACACCGCAAAATCTTTGTAGTGGCGCAAACCGGCATCGACGGCATTGCGCACACGGCGCACAATGGCCTCGCCCTCGGCCCGCTCGCTGCCCACCTGCACCATTTGCACGGGCATGCCATGACCAGCGGCCGTCCACAATTTTTTGTCCGAGCGCTGCAGGTTTTTAGTAATAATGCCGTGGGCTGCTTCTAAAATAGCGCCAGTGCTGCGATAGTTTTGCTCTAGCTTAATAACGGTGCAGTGTGGGTAATCTTTTTCAAAGTTTAAAATATTGCGAAAATCAGCACCTCTCCAACTGTAAATCGATTGCCAATCGTCGCCTACTACGGCAACATTTCCGCTCTTTGTCAATAATCTGATTAGATTATACTGGACAGAATTAGTGTCTTGGTACTCGTCGATCATCGTGTACTTAAATTGGTCTTGCCACTTTTGTCGTACAGCCGGTTGAGTTTTTAACAGTTGCACCGTACAGGCAATAAGGTCGTCAAAATCGAGCGCCGAGGCATCTTTGAGTGCTTTTTGGTAGACAGGGTACACCTGTGCAGCGGCACGCTGGGCTGGGCTGCTGGCGGGCATGTCGGCGTATTCGCCTGGCTCGGTCATCTCGTTTTTGGCGCTGCTGATAATGCCGCTGAGTACTCTGGCCGGAAAGCTTTTTTCGTCAATATGCAGTGCGCGGCTAGCCTGTTTAATTGCTGCCTGGCGGTCTGACTCATCAAAAATAACAAAACTGCGCGATATGCCAATATGCTCGCCGTCTAGACGCAACAGTCGTACGCAAATAGAGTGAAACGTGCCCATATAGGGCATAAAGCCACGGTGATCGGCATTTTGACCCAACAAATCGGCCACGCGCACACGCATTTCTTTGGCAGCCTTGTTGGTAAACGTTACTGCCAAAATATTAAACGGCGTGGCCTTTTGGCTGGCAATAATATATGCAATACGGTGAGTAAGGGTTTTGGTCTTGCCCGAGCCCGCTCCGGCCTGAATTAGCAAAGGGCCGTCGGTAGTCTCTACCGCTCGGCGTTGTTCGGGATTTAGGCCAACAAGCAAGTCTTCTAGCACGAGAAGTATTGTACTTGATTCTGCCTGCCTTGCCCACGAATATGCACCAGACTAAAGAGTAACACCCTGCAATGGGTTGTCCCTATGCTGCCAATATACAAAAAAACCGCCTGGCTAGGCGGCGAGGGGCGATTTGGTGCGGGCAAGCTTGAGAATGGCACTGGCAATGGCTTCGGGGCTTTCGCCCATAATCGCGTCGCCCACCATTGTGTGCTCTTGGCCGGCAATAACGGCATGCGACCCTTTTGCATCGTTAGTAAAATGCACACGATCGCCCAGCTTGTCATGCTCTACTAGACCTACCACTTCGCCGTAAAACTGCTCATCTACTGGGGCGGTACCGGTAAATACCATCTGAAAATTTTCGGGTAAATAGTACAGCGAGTGTATCGACTCCAGCACCTTATTGCCCCTGGCCAGGGTCGGACCCAGAATAAAAAAACTGTCACTTTGTTTTTTGTTAGTAGCAGTACCCATACCTACCCACTTTCCGAGATCGCTCTCTTGCTGTATAATATGTCCCTTGTTGGTTCGACTCACTATTTAGTGTTTGAGCAAACTTAACAGAGGGCATTAATTACGGCAACACAGATAGACTGTGCTGCAGATTTTTGCATGATTATTTCAAGGTACAAAAACATGATACGTTCTATTATCGGAACATGTCAAGAGCACACCACTAGCACTAAGGGCTTATACTATACAAGGGAGTAATCAGTGAAATATTTTAAGAATACCGAGCTTGCCAAATTATACAAAGTGTCCGAAAAATCTGTCCGTAACTGGATAGTAGCCGCACAGTCAGGCAAAATTGACCTCCAACTGTACGAAAAAGGTGATAAATTTTTCGTAGCTAACACCAGCAAAAACAACATTACCCTAGAATCCCTCGTAAAAAAGGGACAAAAATATAAAAATACCCGTGGCCTCAAAACTATTACCCCCTCGCCAAAATTCTACGAGCTGTACGACAGTAAGCAAATCTTTGAGATTGTCTCAAGCCTGAATGTCCACCGCGAACTGCCACTGCAGTACAACTACCTCTCGACAGGTGCAGATGATTGGGATAATTACGTTGGCCGATTGGAGCAAGAAGAGACGCCAAATATGCTTAATTCGTGTCGCGAATTACTCGAGACAAACCTAGACAGTCTTGATCGTCTTATTGGCGGCGAAAAGCGTATTAACATTATCGATATTGGTATTGGCAACTGCTTGCCTGTAAAGGGGCTTGTGGATCATTTGATTCAAAAAGGGCAACTTAATCGTTATATCGGCATCGACATTAGCGACTCAATGCTTAAAATAGCCAAACAAAACATGATTTCGTGGTTCGGCGAAAAGAATGAGTTTGAGTTTTATGACCGCGATATTAGCCATGAAGAGTTTGGCGACCTGATCGCACGCGACTATTTTAGTGGCAACGAGGACATCCCAACAAACGTCATTTTACTTCTTGGCGGCACGTTAGCTAATTTTGAAGTTCCAGACGATATTTTGCGTACGGTTCACCGTAGTATCCAGCCTGGCGACCTATTTATTTCATCGCTCAAGCTCGATACTCCCAACTCACGCCAGTATTTCGACCTCGACCCTGACCCCAACAATGCCCATCAAGTAGCCAGTTGGCACCGTTTTGTATTGGATCTTCTTAACATTGACGAATCGTTATACGAAGTTCATCAAGTGTTTGACGAAGAGAGAAAGGCACGCTTTATTGGTGCCAAGCTTAAAGTTGACGTTTCTATCAAGTTTAAAATCAATAAGGGTGAGCACACTATCGACCTTCACAAGGGCGAAACTATACTAGTGCTACGCTACTGGCATCAGAGTGCCACAGATGTAATGCGCCTGTTTGAAAAAAATGGCTTTGAGATACTTCAGACAAGCAAAACGCGCGACCACGAATACTTTTTGATTATTTCGGAAGTTAGCAAAAACACGCCATAAGTTAGGTGCACTGCTCCTAAATTACAATAAAAAATGTGTACGAGGCACGGCCGGGATATTTATAACCCCGGCGTCGAGCAGGATATCAAAGGCTAGTACCGCTACCACTAAAATAATGACAATGGCCAGTATCACTTTAAGCGCGCGGCCGGGTTTACGGTGGTGCGAAACAACTACCTGATTGCTCTCTAGTTGAGGAGCGGCGGTGTCGAGCAATGGGTCCTGATCGCCTTCTGGCAAGAGTGGCAATACTGGTATAGAGCTGGGTGCTGAAACAATAGCGGGTGCCATTTCAAATGCATCGGGCTGCTTGGTTGGCTCTGGAGTTACCTCGGTTGCGACAGATACTTCTGGAGTGGGCGGTTCTACGGTGGGCGCTTCGAGTTTTGGCAGTGCTTCGACAGGTGGCTCGGGAGCTACTGTCGGTTCTGGCTGCTTGGGCTCGATGGCCGTCTTGGGTAGAGGCGGCACAGTTGTTACCACCTTTACCTCTTGGGCCATAGAAGATTGGGCGACTTCGTCGTGCACTTCAGGAGTAATAGATATTTTTTGCTTAGGGCTAGGCGTCTGCCGTGAGTCGCCAACGCCACCCACAGTCTCTTGCACTTGCGGTTTATGGCTGGCAATTACTGGCCGAGAAGTCGGCGACGCCGGAGCTTTGCCGGGACGCATAACATCGAACACCTTGCGCGAACCAGAAGAAACGGGTTTTGGTTTTGGCTTGTTGTCGTTAGGATTGTTGCTCATGGATACTCACTTGCATGCGGTAGGCGGCGTCAATAATATCGGCAAAATGGTACGGATTGAGGCTTTCGTGGCCCACGAGCGCCCCATCGCATTCTTCTAGATCTAGGTAACCACGAACGGTAGATGGGTCTACGCTGCCGCCATACAGCACGCGTATGGCTTTAGCTACGTGATCGCCATACAAATGGGCAACTTGCGCGCGAATGTAGCGCATGCAATCGTTAACATCGTCTGGCTTGGCATATTCGCCCTGAAAAGTGCTAATAGCCCACACTGGTTCGTAAGCAATAACCACATTCATTACCTCACGCGCGGTCAGATTGCTGAGCGCTGTAGATACTTGGTCGTGCAGCACGCGGCGAGTAAGGCCTTCTTGGCGTTCGTGTTGGGTTTCGCCCACGCACAAAATGGGTGATATGTCGTTACGTATTGCAGCTTTGACTTTGTCGCGCACCGTTGGCAGGTCGTCGTGAAAGTACTTGCGGCGCTCGGAATGGCCAACCAAGCAGTAGTGCACTAAATCGCGCAACATAGTAAACGATACTTCGCCAGTAAAAGCTCCCTCGTCTTTATGGTAGGCATTTTGGGCAGCCAAACGAAACTTGCGGCGGTCTATTTGCATACTTATCGGTTGCATAGCAAGCATGGGTGGCGCCAAGACCACTTCTATGTCGCGATGAATACGCGTACGCTCGTGCAGACGCTGCACCAACACGCTGGCCTGAGCCACATTTAGATGCATTTTCCAGTTACCAACTAGTAAGACTTTGCGTGTCATCCCCTGTACTCTCTTTAATACTAGCTTAGCATAAGCGGATACAACGAGAAAGTCTAATTACGCCGCCGGGCAGTTTGTTTGTTCTAGCCGGCTGTCAATGAAAAAATCCGCAGCCTACCAACCCGTTTATGCTATAGTGGTCCCTTGTGCAACCAGAAAATAAGCTACCGGCATCCGCACCAGAACGCACATGCAGCCAGGACATATGCCTTGCGCTTGGCGTTACAGCAGGCGCACGTTGTCTGCTGGATAGTGCGAGCGGCGTACGCCCCGACCCACTACGATACTTTAGCCCTATAGTCACTTGTAATGACGCTGGATTATGCCTCGTAGAACACTCTGGTCTCGACCAAGCCGACTGATTACTCCTTGTTTTGAAGTGCCTCAACGCCGGGGAGTTTGCGTCCAGCCATAAGTTCTAGGCTAGCGCCACCACCGGTGGATACGTGGTTAAATGCATCGGTGAGTTTGCGCTGTTCGATGTAACCAACGGTGTCACCGCCGCCCACTAGCGTAAATGGTTTGTGGCCGTATTGGCCAATCAGTGCATCGATGACTATCTCGGTACCGTGCGCAAATGGGCCAATGGGGCCTTGCAAACCCGGCGTTTCGGTAATACCCAGGGTACCGTTCCACACTACCGTGCCGGAAAGTTGCACGCCGCCAGCAATAAAGGCACCGCTAAACGGGCCCGCGTCTAAAATCATCTCGTCGTCGGCAATAACACGGGTGCGTTCGGCGGGCTTTTTGGGGTAACTTTCGATATCGGCAATTACGTGCGCGTCCCAATCGACAATGCGCGTGTGGGCGGTTTTGTCTATCTTGTTGGCTACTACGCCATCTTGAGGCAAGTAGAACACAAAATTGCCACCCTTAGCCTTTTCTTCTGCTTTGGCCAAAATGTCACGGGCTAACGGCTCGTCGTCGGCATCTATTTTGCTCTTGGCTACATTAATTCCTTTGGCTGCCAAAAAAGTGTCGGCCATGGCACCGCCAATGGCAATAAAATCTGCTAGCTCGATAAAGGTATTAAGCACGTCAATTTTGTCGGCAATTTTGGCACCACCAATAATGGCCATCAGTGGGCGCTTGGGTGCTTGCATAACATTAGTGATGGTATCTACTTCTCTTTCCAGTAAGAGCCCGGCTACACTGGGCAAATGATGCGTAATAGCGTCGGTACTAGCGTGTGCACGGTGCACCACACCAAAACCGTCTTGTACAAATACATCGGCCACGCTGGCAAGCTGCGCGGCAAAACCGTCGTCGTTTTTTTCTTCTTCTGGATGAAAGCGCAGGTTTTCGAGCAGCAAAATGCCGCCTGGTTGCAGTTCGCTAGCGGCCTTTTGCACGTCGTCGCCAATGCAATCATGCACAAAATGGACGTCCTGGTCCAGCAGCTCGCTCAGACGCTTAGCGACAGGTGCCAGGCTGCTTTTGGTTTCGGGCTTGCCCTCAGGACGCCCCAAATGCGAGCAAATAATCAACCGCACGTTGTGTTGCTGCAACGCTTTAATAGTGGGCACTGACTGCGTAAGTCGATAGTCGTCGGTAATAGCCCCGTTGTCTTGCACTGGCACATTGTAGTCGGCACGTAACAGCACGCGCTTGTCGTTTAAATCGATGTCGTTAATTGTTTTCTTGGTAAACATGGGAGCAATCCTCTTATGCTTAGAAGTATAAGTCATAAGGTGGAAAGTTATAAAGTAGGAAGTGAGCTACGGCTGCACAACTTTACAAACCTTCTACTTTACAACTTTAACTCCCTACCGTGGAGTATTGCCGTTGTACTGGCGCCACAAAAATGCGCCGTAATACGAATGTTCGTCGCAGGTTGCTAGTGTCCGGCATACACCCCCATCAAAGCGAGCGTAGGCAAAAAAGGCATTGGCTTTGCGTTGCATATCACCATCTGGCACGTTTGGAGCAAAAGCCCGAATAGGGTAGCCAAAATAATAATCAATAGGCACTGCCCCGCTTGGATCGTACTGCGCATGCGCACTCTCGGTAATACGGCCCACGGCCATATGATCGCTATGATCTTTAAACATGTCGCCTGGGCTATACGGTGCCTGGGTGTGGATGGCTACTGGGCGATATATACTCATCAGCTGAACAAGTGCCGCCGACAGATCATCCAAGGTATACTCCGACTGGCTATCAACCGCGTGCAAGTCGACAATTCCGCCCGCTTCTAGCTGCTGTAGCGACTCAAAATTAGACGCAGAAAATCCCTGGCCACGAATGTTACCGTCTGGTAAACGCAAAAATAGCAACGAAACGCGCGGGTTGTCGCGCGGGTTGGCCACCGTTATAAACTCATGATTATTAAGCTTAAGGGTACGTTGCTCCCAAATGGCTTTATTACCCAGCTGGCTATCGTACGCGGCTTCGCTCCCGCGCTCCCGCGATTGCCAGTACAGTTTATCGTGGCCCGCGTCGCCCGCTGTAATATACACTGTGCGTACACAATGGCCGGCATCTATATCGTGCAATAAATCTGGGCTCAAAAACAAAAGATCGTCGTCTTGGTGTGCAACCACATTCATAAGCGTGTAATCGCATGTGGGAGTCGGCAACTGCTCTGGGGTAATTGGCAACACGACGGCCGTGGCCTGACGGACGGTTATATGAACCGCGACATTTTTGTCGATGCCATGATCGTAGTACAACAGCACCTCTTTTGGCTGAGTAACAGTGCCGGCAATGAGTGTGCTGGCATTAGGCCGCCCATAAGCATCAATTACCTGCTTAATTGTACAGTTGGGATAATTAGTAAGGCTTTTATCAAACGACAGCAAATACGCAAAACTATGCCGTGCCAAATCTGGCCGCCACGCCGTACTCGTTAACGAAACACGTGGCTGCGCGCAACCGTCCAATGGCATAATATGCATGTCCTGGTGTACACTCCCATCCTTAAGCGGGAGTACGCGCCAATAGTCGCCCACCACTGTACTTACTGGATGATGACTCAATGCGTGCTGGATAAGTATCGTGCGCTCGCCAACATCGGCCAGCGCCTGCTCCTGCTGTCTATACATATGCCCGGCTGCCCACACACCAGAAATCGCAGCGCAAGCCAACCCTGTTGCTAGCGCAATCCACCAAGCACGTTTTAGCTGCCGGCCACGCAACCAGGTTGCTAGTGCTACAAATACGGCAAACAGAGTAACGGTTAGGTACCGCGCGTCAACAAAATAATAGTGATTAGTAACCACAAACGAGCCAAACGCCGCAATTGAAGCCGCCAACAATAGCACAGCAAGCTGGGCAGGTGTGTCGACCGGCGCAGCCTGCGCTGCCCTACGCCGAGCACTTGTTAGCACCACACATACCGCTGCGTACATGCCAATACCAAATGTTAGGATATTTGCTACATAACCCACCAACGCCAGGCTAAACAACCGTTCCTTAAGCAAAGTTGGGATAGTGCGCAACACGGCGGCATCGTATGCCGGATTAGCACCAAAGTTAGTACCCAGGCCCATCACTCCAAAAATCACACCAAGTACCAACTGTTTAAGCTCGTGGGTAAGCGCATACGGTGTAGCACTTTGCCCAGCTGTAATGTGCGTTAGCCCTGTTGCGCTCAATATCTGCAAAAGCACTGTCGAAGATACCACGGCTAGCGCGACAACAACGAGCCACATGCCTGTTACCCGCACTTCTTCTTTGCGCTTGGCAATCACATAAAACAGTAGTGAGATAATGCCGCCACCTACAGACAAGCTCAAAAACAATTTGTCGCTGGCAATTAATAGCCCTAGCATAGTTACCGCCAACCAAAAACCCACGCTCTTTATTCGCGGCGAACGAATCAGCAGAATAAGGCTGCCTAGAAAAAATACGTACTCTATATTGCGCGTTGTGAGCATAGCCATATTAACCGGCAAAAGTGCACCAGCATATGGCACAGCCGGCACTAGTAGTAGCACCGAAGCCAGTGCCAAACACAATGTACCAAATACCGCCGACCGTTGATTTATCCGCCACAGTACGAACGCAAAGAACCCAACCGCAACCAAGCACAACGCAATCGTACAAAGTTCAAACACCAACGGCGACGTATGCGCCACGTTCATACCAAAAAACAGTGGCCACTTAAACAAAAAGGTATGCGCACCCGGGAAGATGGCATCGTGCAGCGTGCTGCCATGCCCAAATAAATACGTATCTACCAATTGGTCGGCATTGACCTGTTGTAACCGCGCGCCCAGTAGCGCCCACCATGCCGTAGTGCCCAGCAGTACCAGTACCGCCACCAACTCATACACCCTGCCCCAGCTAACACTTAGTAGCTGTTTTAGCCTCAATGCCTGTATCTTTGACGCGCTCATTTTCTGCTTAACTGGCTGCTGTGTAATTTTTTGTATGCGAGCCCTGGCTTTCGAGCGTGTGCTAGCCGACCTTCTAGTGACCAACTTCGTGGCTATAGACCGTTTCTTTTTAGTGTTCTTTTTGGCCGTCATTCAACCAACGCCTCTGCCGATGCACCTTTAAAAAATCGCTTATAAAACACAAAATTCCAACACACAGTAATGGCAATAACAATAGTCCGAACTACCAATACCGACAGCACACCAGCCAGGACCTTGACCATTACCAGCGTAAACACATAGTTCCAGGCAGTGAGCAAACTGTACCAACCTACTTGCTTGGCAACCATGTGGGGCCGTTTTTCGTAATCACGAAACGTTACTACCTTTTGCAAAACAAAGGCCACCAAAAACCCAACCCAAAAACTCACCCCCGCCGCTGCCACCGGGCTTAGCCCCAAAGCGTAATGCAGTACGTACAATGCGACCATCTCTATAACATAGGCCGTGCCACCAACGATGAGGTAGCGGATAAAGACATTTTTGGGCATAGTACACTTCCTTAATTAATGTGGGCACGGCCTGGCTGAAACCTTTGGTCGTACGGATGGCTGATAATCTTAAGATTAAGTGTAGCAAATTGCATTGGGCGACTCCAAGGGCACGAAGGACTTCCTTTCTCACCTCTGTTGTGGTACAATAGCGCGAGTGTTTTGTAGTAATTGACGCTGGCGTCACGTACCTTGCTTTATTTTACGGTCACTATATGCTTCGCATATGGCAACCATTCGCTAGATGCAGCTACGCAAGCACAGTTGCGTCTAGCTCATTAAGGTTCATATGCTCCGCATATAAAACCAAATGCTCGGAATATAATTTTGTGCGAGCACAAAATATACATTCCTGCGCTTTGGTCCCATCGTCTAATGGTTAGGACACCGGGTTTTCATCCCGGCAACCGGGGTTCGAATCCCCGTGGGATCACCAAGTTAAATCTACAACCTCGAAAGAGTTCGGCGATTTATACCTCGAGCTCTTCTCGTTGTCTTGCCTCTGTTATTTTGAGTTCGATTCTCCTTGAGTGTAGCCGGCCAAGGCTATGGCCAGTCTGTCTTAAAACCACCGTTTTTTGTATGTTTGAGTCGTCGCGCCTTACCTCTACCTAAGCTAGACTAAACTATAGTAATTAACGGTAGCAAGAATTCTCGTTACCTCTGGCTCCGTCTGGCAAGGGAATCATGGCGAGGCCCGGACCAGTACCGACTTTTTTGTACAGCTCGCTATAGGCCGCATAGAGCGTCTGGTAGTTGTAGCAGGCGGTGTCGTAATTACTCGACATCCGGCTCATTTCTAATTGCTCCTGGCTTTTTTCTTTGGCAAAGATGTTTTCCCGGTCAATTTGATGAGCTTGTGCTTGCTGGTTCGCCTTACTGTAGCCAACCCGATAGGCGATGCAGACGGCTAGGACTAGCACCACAAGCAACGATGCAGCCGTCAGGCCGTAAGGGGCAATTTTATTAGTAAGTCTTTTCATGACGGTACCTCCTGTACTTTTATATAATAGGTACCTCTTGCGGCAATGGCGGCAAGGTGATGCTTCGGGGCGTGTAGTCGTAAGTGATGGTGTCTTTGTACCCGCTGTCTTTGTATATCCGAATAACCTTAGAAACACTCTTGGTACGCTTGTCTATGTAGAGCGTTTGGCTGTATTGCGGCACGGTGGTGTCGTCGGGCAAGGCATCCCACACCAGGCAGGTTCCAGCAGGGCAGGGCGCTTCGCCTTTGTAGGTAACTCGGTGGGCTAAGCGTTGGACGGCATCCATAGAGAAGTCGTAGGCCAGTTGCTCGGTGTTATCGCTTTGGTTTATTTTTTGGCAACTTTGACGGTCGCAGCTATAGGTTACTTCGCCGGAGTAAACGGTGGCTATAAGCATATCGTCTATTCTGCGTGTCAGACGGCTGGCGCCGTGGGTGCCGTCGCGGTCTATAAGCATGATGCGCTCCGGTTGCGTGCCGTTGTAGGTGCTATGTATTGTTGCTCGGTACGACAGCCCCATTGTGGTGACCATCACAAAATCGCTAGCGGACAGTTGATCGGCGGTGGTGTTCGCGCCTTGGCTTTTTGTGCTGTCGTGGTTCTTACTGAGCGCAAAGGCAGTGAGGCTAATAGCCAGGACTAGCAGACTGACTATGCCTGCTAGAAGGTATTTTTTGCGCGGGCTGCGTTTGTGAATTACTTTCACGGTCGTACTCCTTTATCTTTTCTCGATTGGCCGGTTTGTTAGTAGGGTGACACTTACGATATCTTGGTTGGAGATTTGCTGGCGGTCTCCCTGGGTAGTTTGCATATAGAACACCTCCAGCCAGCTGCCCATCTGCACGTGCAGAGCTGAACTGTCTTCGACGTACTGGGCGTATTCAGCCGGAACGGTGTTGTTATAGTCGGCGATTTCGGCCTTGCCGATACCCACGCTATACGAAGCGCCACTGCCTGCCTTAATGGTAACCGCGTTGTCGCTAATAGCGGTAATGGTACCGTTAATAATCCGTTGCACGGTGGCTGAGCGTTTGGCGAAGGTATCCAGCGGTCGGCCACCTTCGCCAAGGCGCGGGAAGACTTCAATTCCAAAGCCTTTTGGCGCATTAGAACAGCGTTCGTCTGGGTTACCCTCGCAAGGTATCACCTCGGTGACATATTGCTGCATCGCGTTGTAGTAACGGGCTGGCTGGCTTAATTTTACGACCGCAACCAATCCTCTTTCGGTGGGTTGGCTTTGGCCCTGATGTGCCAGTGGGTTGGTATGATACACCTCGGAAGCCCGGACTAGAGCGTACACATAGTCGCCGCGGTTTACTGCATCTCCCGAGATGCGTTCACCGCGCGAGTATACTTCGGGCGCATGACCGTCAAACAACGAATAGGTCTTAACATTGCCGCTGTTTTCGCGTAGCGTAACGCTGCTCTTATTGATTTTTTCTATTGTCCCTATCAGATCGGGTCGGGTGTAGTAGATAGTGTCGCCGTCTTGCCACTGGGCATGTTCACCGTATGTGGGCCAGGTGTCATTGGCAAATTTACTTATGCCCAGCATTTCGCACTTGGCCCGCAGCGTTTTCTCGACATCTTCGTCACTTAGATGAACGGTTAGTGGCACTTCGAACTTGTCTAGCGTGATGTCGCCCTGCACGTAGCAGTCCTTAAAAGTCGGGACGGAATACTCAGTACGGCCGATGCTGTTCTGCTTTTTGTCGAACAGCTTGATAAGATCAGGCACAAACCGTACAGTGGCATATGTAACGCCGCTTAGCAGAACGAGCACGACTATTACAGCTAGGACAAGCCCCGCACCATGGAGGGCGCGCAGCCTCATGAATATATTTTTCGTTTGCGGCATAGGCGCAGCATGTATATGTTTGCCGAGCACCGTTTGTTGTTTAATGTGGCTCATGATTTGCAAAGTCATTTGACTATACTCGGCTTGTCGCCGGGGCCGAGCACCGAGTAGTAATGCTTCTAATGTCGCGTCTTTCATGACAACGCTCCTTTCAATTGCATCTTGGCTCGACGTAACCAGCTTTTCACCGTATTAATGGGTACGTGCATTTCATCGGCAATATCCTGGTAGCTTTTGCCCTCCCAGTAGTAGGCTTCGACCGCGCGGCGATGCTCCGGTGGCACGAGCGACAGCACTGCACTACGTACCTCGCGCAACAATTCTTCTTGCAGCACATCCGGTACGACTGGCTCGAGTTCTTCTACGGCGTCCATGGGTCTAACTTTTTTGGCTTTGCGCAGATAATCTACCGCTTCGTTATAGGCGATCCGGTATAGCCACGTCGAGAAGCGTCCTTTATCACTCTCGAATGTCGCAAGTTTTTCGTAGGCTTTAATAAAAGATTTCTGGCATATGTCTTCTGCTTCTGAGCGGTCTCTGACTAGTCGCTCACAGTATATGGTGAGGCCAATTTGGTAGCGTTCGACCAGTTCGGCATACTGGTCGATATCGCCCCCGCACACGGCGTTGATTATGTTTGATTCATTCATTGCACCTTACTATACGTACATATATGTCAAAATGTTGCAGGAGCTCGACTTAGTCGGCCGCTAGTGCAGATTAAAACGCTCTTATCCCGTCTTTATATCCCAACGTTTTCAATCGTGGTTCAATATGTTCCAACTCACCGAAGAAGGTTTCGACCTGTTTCGTCGTTAGGTTCACCATAAAAAATTACAGATAGAAAGACGTTATAAACTGACGTCTTTTTGTTTTAGTATGTATATCCATCTGTTAGGTAGTTCGATTTTCTGCAGGTTTTGACCGTAGGTAAAGGACTAAGTTGACGGCAGCTGGAATGATTACAATCGCTGTACCTATTGCCGCCAGATGCAGTAAGCCATAGGAGATCGCTCCTACAAGGAAGTTCACACCTATCAACAGGTATCCCAGAACGGGCAATAATAGGATAGACTTGTTGATTTTTGGCTCACGCTGTGGCCGATAGTATTCGAACAGGCGGAATATACCACTAACAATAACCGTCACTGCAAACCATCCTACAAAGTTACCGATAGGTACACCGAAGTAGGGTCCACCGTCTACCCAAGCCCATGAACCCGCTTTGACACTGATAGGGTCCATGAATAGGTCAATAGCGGTGACCGCTAGGCCATCTGCAAGCACTAGCAGGCCGAGCAAGGCGAGGTTATTCTGTTTGCGGCTTGACTTTGTTTTTCCCAACCAATACCGAAAGGTTGTGACAAGCCAGTAGCCTGTATATATAAATACCGCCCAGTAGGTGACAATTGTAAATGGAACGCCAAATATCCCAGGCTGCGCAGGATATATATAATCTCCGCCGAATACTGTTCCGTAGTGCAGACTAATCGCCTCAGCTGCCCAACCCGTGAAACCTGCCAGTAAGATGAACGCCAAGCCTCGCCAGACGGTTAGCACCCAGCAGGCATGGAGCAATAACAAGGCAAGTGGCATGTATGTGGCGATAAGGTTAAACGCATCCTCCTTGAATATGCCAGCAATTCCGCACAGAGTCAGTACAATTTGCAGTCCAAATAGTAGCCAGAGAGCTTTTGCTTTACTCATGCAGCCAGTATAGCATCGGTAGGAAACCTTAGAAGCGACTCATTCCAGCGCACAATTTCACCTACTACGGCTTTATAAATCGACAGGGGTAGGGTCACCATTTCGTACCAAGAATATTTTCTCGAAACCGTGCAAACACAAAACTCCGGATGTCCAGAGTTTTGTGTTTGTGCCTATAGATTTTGATACCTCGTCCTAAGTGTTTTTATCTAGACCAGGCGACCCTAAAGAATCTTATCTAAGTCTCTGCGTCCATATAGTAGGCGTCTCACTATCATTGTGTGTTCTATAACGACGTAGAAAATCAGATAGTTACCCACTAGAATCCTTCGGTACTCGTACTTCCGCCGACGCATCGAGGGATATATCGTTGACTGCAAAGGGTTCTCAAGGCGTTTTTTAACTGCCGCTTCTACGTCGTAAATGAATGTCTTTGTTGCAATCTCATTTTTGAGATCCAACAAGATATAGTTTGTGGCCCTGTCTAAATCGTCGTAAAAAAGTGGTGAGTAACGAAGCTCAAAGTTAGCCATTAACCTTTTTCCTAATTTTTGAGAAGACCTCCTCGTGTGTCAGCACCTCTGGGTGACTCTCTGCAAAAGCATCGGCTTCATCCAAGGAGCGCTCAATATAATCGAGATGTGCCATCTTGCTAAATTTATCAAAGCTTATAGTTACCATAGAGGCCTTGCCATTGGTGGTGAATATAATAGGTTTATCGTTGTCGTGTATTTCTTTTTCGACTTCAGAGAAGCGATTTCTCAGATCTGATATAGGTCTAACGTCTAGCATGGAGCGTATCCTTTCGTGCTTATCATAATTATGATAGCACAGTTAAAGATCGACTCCAACATGCCTGGTTCGATAATGGTTTTACCGCAGAGTATCTATAGCTGTCTGATGTTTGAATTCTTGGGATCATCATTCAAGAACCTCCAGCTGACGATGAATATATTCCAACTCACCAAAGAGGGTTTCGACCTGATTAGTCGTTAGGCTCACCATAAATTTATTACAGATCAAAAAGAGTTCGACAATTTATCCTGTCGGACTCTTTTTTGAACCTATCTCTGTTATTTCGGGTTCGATTCCCTTAGGGTACTGATGATACTCTTCAGATATTGAGCCTTATCTTCTGTTTCAAACTTTTCGTCTATAGCCAGCAATCTATCAAGATCTTTCTGGATGTCTGGCGTGAAGGTCGGAAGGTCTAAGTGATAGCGCTTCAAGCCCTGCTGCATAAACGCTTTATTTTTAGCGTAATGTGCTGCAGCAATGAAATACAGAACTTCCTTCATGTCCACCATAAAGTTGTACTTGCTGCGCGGGATCCATGGGTCGCCAAACCATTGCAGTTTTATTTCTAAGTAGTGCGTCATCTTATCAATTATCTGCCGAGAAAACTCTTCAGGATAATTGGCGACTTCGTTTTTGAGCTTAGATAGTATGTCACGCGGGTCATAAACGGCGACTGATTCGCGAACCATAAACTGCGCCTGGCCTTGCGAGCCTAAAAACTTGGTGTTTTGCCAACGCTCCAGCCATGTCATGACCGAGATATCCATAGGTTCATCGTTGAAAAGATCGCTAAACATGTTATTTACTTCATCTTCGGTGTAAATATGTACACCTATCTTTTCGGACACACCTTTATTGCTCCACCGACAGCCACGCCAAGTTTGCTCAGGGAAAAAGCCCGGTGTGTCTTTCCATCCCACAAAATTAGCTAGCTCTTTTTCAAAGGCTTCCTTGCTCTTCTGATCTTCAAGTACAAAAAGATAGTCGATGTCCGATGTATGAACGTGGCGGCCAACTGACCTTGAACCGTGTATCCAGAACGCTTTTATATAATCCAGCTTCTTTGAGAGTTCTAGGAGTTGCTCAGTTAAAGGTAGAAATCGATCAGAAACAATTTTGTAATCTTGCATAATGTATCCTTGATTATATTATAAAACAATTAGCTCACACGTGGGTCGTAAACCATTGTGTTGCCAATCTCAACTACGCCCAAGGCTTGCAGCTTGGAATCAACATTCTCTAAAACTTCAATCAAGGTTTCGACCTGAGTAGTCGTTAGGGCTACCAAGCATAAGCACAATTAAGGCATCGTAATAGATGTCTTTTGGTTTGCTGTACTTACGTTCATGAATCAAGACTGCGACATTTGCCAATTCTTGCAAAATAATTCCCAACGAAGGGAGCGTGGGTTTTGCATGAGCAACACAGAATCACCAACCATGTAAATACCATAGACGCTTAGTCTATCAATGAGCTGTGGGGCACCGACCGTATGCTGATTGCCGTAGAAGTCAGTACATATTACCTGCATATCCCTCTAAGCGTAGCACCCAATGATCCGCACCTTTCTTATTATTTGCTGGCACATAGATTTAACCAACAGACCCAAACCGCTGCATAAAGTCGCCGGTTTGTTGGTAGATGATTGTCATACGACCCGGGTCTCCTTTTAGGCCACCCTTACGGTAAGCGCTAGCTATTCTGTTCTCTAGAGTGGGCATACGGCTATTTAATGGCTTTGCATGAAAACCATAGCGTCTGGCAGCAACAGCTCCTAGCCTTTGATGCGTAACACCCCATAGACACTTAGGTTGTAAGTTGTGCGTGCTAATGAAGTACGCTGTAGCTTCCAAAAATTGCGTCGGATTTTCTGGCGTATTGTTTTTTGATTGGCGTTTTGGCGGTATGTTCAAGATTACGCTTGGATCACCCACTTCCAGAGAGAATCCAGTGGCTCTATCCCTGAACCATACTGGGCTATCCATACAATGTAAAAATAATGCGCCAAATCGTTTGTAGGGCGCATATATATCTGGGTCGGTAAGCACAGGATGTTCGCTCCCTGCAGTTGCCTTGATTTGTAGTGCTACATTAGCAAACCGACCCGCGTTTTGTTCAGGAGTAAAGAGCGGCAAAACAGTAAAATCATCAAAGCGTGCTGGCATGTTAATAATTAACATAACACTTTCTAGCTGGCAGCTAATTGATCATTGCTCAGTAGGTTTGCAACCATTTGCCTGGACTGATCCAGCCATGGCTGGTGATGTGCCAATATATCCTGCGCTGGGATAGTATCTAAAGCTGAGCCTTTAGCGGCAATTATACTGTCAGATGTGTCTGGGATGCCTCGAGTGGTGGATACGACAGTAAAGCCAACTGCTGCCAATGTTGCTTCCATATCATGAAGGTATATCTTGGGGGTGATGCCATCGCCCCTGTCTTCCAGCAATCTTGCCACGCCCTGCTGGTCGTACGAATCTTTGGGCAATCTGCCGCCGGGGCTCTCGGTAATTGCCAGCATCCCGTTGGGCGCCAACTTAGCATGTACTGTCGCCAAGACATCTACTGGGTCAAGCGCCCCCGACATTGTCCAATTTGAGGTAGCCGCACCCAAGCTAGCGTCTGGGATACCTCGAAGGTATTGCTGGTAATCGGTATTCCGCACTTCGGCATTACCGAGCCCGAGGGTTGCTAGCAATTGCCTAGCGTTTCCGCTCGCTACTGGCGAGGCCTCGGTAGCTATAAACCTTCTTTGCGGAAGCCTGGCGGCTGGAATAGCAGTGTCAAAGCCCGACCCAGTTCCTAAAACCAAGACTGTGTCTGTTGGCGCCTGATCGGCTACAAACATTCCAAAAGCTAATTGCATCGACCGCGCAAGGTTATTCTCGGCTGCCCATCTTTGATAGCCGCGGGCCTCGGACGAAGCAAGAAAATGCCCGCCGTTAACGGCATTGTAATAGGCAATCAAGCCTGGCAGCAGAGTAGCGTACAGTGATGCCCAAAGCCCTGGACTGTCCACTATTCTCCTGTCCACAATAGCCAATCTTCCTAAGTGGTGTGGTTGGTTGGTCACGGATTCTACGGTCGGCAATCTATCAAAGATAGACCGTAGATGTTCTGAATTATCTATGCGCATACACTTTTATAACATTTTTTGTGTCTTGCATCAAAAATATTGACCACCAAACCAAATTACGTCTTAAAAGCGGCAAAATTTTTGCGTAGGCAAAAAAAACAAATAGCTGCTTGATTCGTCCGAGTAAACTGGCCACATAACAGCCGTGGCTATCTGATATAGAGTTATCCCCGCATGGCCATTTTGTTGTAAATTCTATTGCCAACCTGCACCATTGCCCTTATGCTTATTATAAAGCACATGAAAAAAGACACAATTCGCCGCTTTCTGGGTAAAAGTATCAAGACGCAACTGGTTGTCTTTTCGTTCGCTCTCACTGGGCTGTCGGTATGCATTGTAGCCGTGGTGGGCATTGCCGCTGTACTTACCGCTGGTAATAAAGCGCAGCAAACCACAGGTACAGCCATGGAACAACGCGTTAAACAATTTTTAGTAGAAACAACCGAGCAGGTCGCTACCAAAAATAGCATTATCTTTAGAAACATCCAGACCGAAACCACCAACGAGGCGCTACTAACTCAAAATATGTTAGAAAATCCGTCATCGTTCCCGGGCAATGGGTGGAAATACGACCAACATGTCTCGCGCGAGGCCGCCGGGCAGTACAAAAATCCAGACACCGAGCCAAGCTCGGTGTATATCCAAAACTACATCACCATAACTCCCCAAATTAAAAAGGCCTTCGAATTAACCAACTACCTGGACTACTCGGTGCCGCAATTGCTAAGCAACGATTCTAACGCTGCCGCCTTTTATTACATAGGCACCCAGGGCGAAACGCGCTATTACCCCAATATCGGCCTAGCAGACATAGTAGGGCCCGACTATAACCCGACAACCGACGTCTTTTATACTCCAGCAACCCCAGAAAACAATCCAGACAAGAGTGTCGTATGGTCCAAAGTATACGACGACCCTGCTGGCAACGGATTGTTAATTACCGCCGCGCACCCACTAACGTTACAAAACGGTGGCTTTGCAGGCATTGTAGGAATGGACGTTACGCTAAACGCCATCGCCAAAAACATTGCCGATTACAAGCCAATCGAAAGTTCATACTCGTTTCTTATAGACAACGCTGGTCGTGCTGTAGCTCTGCCCGAACAAGGCTACCAAGACATGCTGGGGCGATCGCCAAAGAAGGGCGAATTTGGGCCAGATCTTACCAAGGCAAAGGGCGACTTTGCTAGCGTGCTTTCCCAGATGCGCGCCGGCAAAGAAGGCTTTTCCGCACCAAATGTCGGCAGTGCCGACCTGTATATTGCCTATACTCCTGTCCCTGGCACCAACTTTAGCCTAGCTATTGTTGCCCGACAAAAGGCAGTACTTAGTGTGGTTGGTACGCTGCAATCGCAGGTACACACCGTTACGACTCATGTGTTGCTGTACGAAATTTTGCCACTTATTTTGATCATCATGGCACTGCTACTTGTGTTTGGCGTAACATACATTAGTTACCTCACTGCCCCCCTTATCGAGCTTACTGCCCGAACCCACAAGGTGACCCAGGGCGATTTGCACCAGCGAATGAGCGTTACGTCCGACAACGAGATTGGAAAACTAGCAGGCGCCTTCAACGTTATGACCGCACAGCTGGCCGAGTCGTACCAAGCTTTGGAGCACAAAGTACAAGATCGTACCCGCGCTCTTAACCGCAAGGTACACGAGTTGGGCATTGCCAAGGCAAAAGACGATGCAATTTTGGACAGCATTGGCGATGGCATGATAGTAACCGACGCCGATGGCAAAATCTTGCTGCTTAATATTATTGCAGCCGAACTTAGGGGGATGGACGAACACAAAGCCGTAGGCACAAACATCGACGAGTATCCTTTGTATGACGAAAAGGGTGGCCTCATCACCGCCAAGGATCGCCCTATGCGAATGGCGCTCAAGACTGGCAAAAAGATATCACAAGACGCCCGCGCCAAGGGCAAAGATGGGACCAAAAACGCCATCAATGTAACTGCCACACCAGTTATCCAAGACGGCAACACCATTGGCGCCGTACAAACCATTCGCGACGTTACCAAAGAGCGCGAAGTAGATCGCATGAAGACCGAGTTTATTTCGTTGGCTTCTCATCAATTACGTACACCGTTGAGCGCTATTAAGTGGTACACCGAAATGCTTATGGCTGGCGACGCTGGCAAACTTAAGAGCGAACAGCAAGAGTTTGCCACCAACGTATACGACTCTACACAACGCATGATTGAGCTCGTAAACTCGCTGCTTAATATATCGCGCATCGAATCGGGCCGCATTATGATCGAGCCCAAGCCAACCGATCTGAAAGAACTGGTCCAAGGCATTGTCACCGACCTCAAAGCTAAAACCGAAGAGCGCAATCAAACGCTCATCATCAGTGTGCACAAAGACCTACCAAAAATTAACCTAGACAGCCGCCTTATTGGTCAGGTGTACCTCAACTTGCTAACTAATGCTATTAAATACACGCCGAAGGGTGGCGAGATCAGCGTCTTTATCTCGCGCAAGGACGACCAAATTATCTCGCAAGTTACCGACAACGGCTATGGCATCCCCAAGGCAGAACAAGGCAAACTGTTCCAAAAATTCTTCCGCGCCACCAATATCATAAAGGTAGAAACTGATGGCACTGGGCTGGGTATGTACCTGGTAAAAGCCATCGTTGAATCATCGGGTGGCAAAATCTGGTTTAAGAGCGAAACAAACAAGGGTACCACCTTTTGGTTTGCTCTACCCGCCAGTGGCATGAAAGCCAAAAAGGGCGAAGTAACGCTCGATGTGTAGCAACATAAACAGGTAAGATAGGCGTGGCAAAAAGTAAGATAACGATTTTGGTGGTGGAAGACGAAACTCTATTACTGCAAGCCATTACCAAAAAGCTCAAAGTGAGCGGTATGGACGTGCTGTCGTGCTCTAGCGGCGAGCAAGCCATAGATTACCTAAAAAACCTCGACACCCTGCCCGATGCCGTGTGGCTAGACTACTACCTTAAAGACATGAACGGCTTGGCCTTTATGGAAAAGCTCAAGCAGGAACCAGGGTGGGCAGATATACCCGTAGTGGTTGTAAGCAATTCGGCCAGCCCAGAAAAAGTACACCGCATACTAGCACTCGGTGTTAAAAAGTACATCCTAAAGGCCGAATACCGGCTGGACGAAATCATCGCAATGATGAGCGCCGTAATTACTAGCAACAAAGCCAAAAAGGCAAAAAAGAAGTAACCATGGGCCGCCCCTTGGCATAGTATGCCGCTTGTGTATACACTACGTATTAGCTATATAAAACATAAGGTGGATCACTCATGAACAAACTCTCCCGTCTACGCCTCATCACAGGCTTTATCTTTGTGCTGGCACTGGGTGTTGGCGCGCTGTGGCTGCTCGTCCCCGCTCCAAGCGGTGCAGATGCAGCCGAATTTTACTCGCCTGTCGGCACACCTACCACGCTTGTCGACCTTACGGTGGCAGTCGGCGGTGGCATTATGTTCCTTGTGGCGCTCCGCAACTTTAAGCGCGAGCTCAAGCCCGCCTATCGTTTTCTGGCTATTGCTCAGATGTCGGTAGGAATAGCTACTTTGGTGTTCCCATATATCGAATACTACGGATTGTGGGACAACAACTGGTGGAATATGTCGTCATATCTGGCCTACCTGGTAGGTAGCGTATTTATGTACTTTGGTACCCGTCAATTCTTAAAAATTTTAAACATTCGCATTCGGCTTACGGCGCTGATTGTGGTGCTGCCACTTACGCTTGTGGCGTGGATCATTCACACTATCGCACCACATGTCGATGTGTGGACAACCCTAAACGAGCATCAATACGACGCATTTGAGCTGGTGGTTATTATTCCTGTTTTGTTCTATGCAGCGGCAGCATATAACGCATTACGCATAAGCCGCACTATTGGTAGCGAGTATCGCAAGGCATTTATTTGGCTGACCGCAGGGCTAACCCTGCAGCTTATTTCGTCTGTCACTATTTTGGTAATGGACATCATTAGCTACGACAATTGGTACTTTAACACCCGCCTCTACGAGATACCTACCATCGGCGGCGACCTACTCATTATGGTATCGGCGTACTACTTCAATGCTGTAGGCTTAGCTGCTCCGGCAGGGCCAGGATTGTTCAAAAGGCTCCTTGGCGGCCGGGCCACCCCTGCCAATTCGTTAGAAATCATCAGCTTCGTTACTGGCATGGTGTCTAACCCCGCAGCTATCGACCCAGCATTGGACAGATTACGCATCTTAACTTCCAAGCTGGGGCCTAGCCAAACATTGAGCGCCGGCGACCAAGCCACATTGCGCAATGTGTACCTAGAAATCGAGCAGTACCTTACTACCCACGAACCACTGCGCACCTACACGCGCGAAGAGGTTCGTGGCCGCGTTGTACAGCACTTTGGTCTTACCAACGAAACAGATGCCAAGACATTCTGGCCGGCCGTTACGGCATCCTAGATTGCGACCAAGTACTTACGCGCCAGTCGAGCTCAAAATTTGATTTACTTTTTCGACAATATCGTTGGGCTCGCTATTTGATTTAACCATAATTGCCAATGCGCCTTTTTCGATAACCTTTTGAGCATCGTTAGACGTAGACAGATTAGTAAGGACAACTACTGGGATGATGGCCAGTTCTGGATCGGCCTTGAGTTTATCTAGCAACTGAAAGCCGTCTACTTGGGGCATCATGAGGTCGGTCAGAATAATGTTGGGCTTAAAGTTACGGGCTTTTTCTAGGCCCAAAGCGCCATTTTCGGCCGTCTCTACCTCGTAGCCAGCAACCTCAAATTTGCGGGAGTATATCTTGCGGTAGGGTGGATCATCCTCGATGATTAGTACTTTACTCATAATATGCCATCCTTTCTGCTTACTTCTGATCGGGGTGCAAGCCTGCTTCGTGCGCCAGCTGTTCCTCGACGTGTTGTGCTTCTATTGTACCGGAGCGCGGCAAAGCAAGCGCAAAGACACTGCCTTTGCCAGGTTCGGAACGCTTAAGCCAGAGCTCGCCGCCCATTTTACGCACAATCTCGCGCGATATGTACAGCCCCAGGCCGGTACCGGCTGGCCGCCCGGTTTGGGCGGACGAAATTTGTTGGAACTTGCCAAAGAGCGTAGCTTGTTCGTCTGCTGCGATTCCCATGCCGGTGTCGGTAACGGTAATCTCGACGATATCCGGCTGCTGTGCCACGCTTAACGTAATGCTGCCTTTGTCGGTAAATTTAAGGGAGTTGCCCACCAAATTAGTAAGCACCTGTTTAAGCTTATCAGGGTCGGCTTGCACCATAACAACCTCACCAGGCTGGAAGGTAACGGCAATGCCCTTTTCGCGTCCCAATGGGGCAAGCGACGAAGCAACTTCCTTGGCCGCTACCAACGCATCCATGTCTTGTACGGCGAATTTCATACGTCCTGCTTCGATGCGGGCAGCATCTAGCAGATCATTAACTAGATGTACCAGACGCAGCGTAGAACTTTTTATGTCATTAAGCGGCTCAACTAGATTAGGGTTTACTGGGCCATAATCGCCAGCAAGAATCATGGCCACAAAGGCGCGTACCGCACCCATAGGTGTGCGTAATTCGTGTGATGCAATCGATACAAAGTCGTCCTTGAGCTTCATAAGCTCGCGCTCACGACGCACATCCCTAAAGACTACCACTACACCGTCAACTTCCCCTTCGGCATTTAGAATGGGTGCGGCGCTGTCTGCTACCGGCACTGTCGCGCCATCCTTGCGCCTAAGGGCTGTATTCTGTGCCATTTCGGCCCTTTTACCCGCCAATGCGTCACGGATAAAGCCGTCGGCGGCACTGCCATCTTTTTCGCTATAAAACGTAAGCACCTCTTGGTATGGTTTACCAAGCACCTCGCTGGCCGCCTGGCCAGTTAGACGCTCGGCCACAGGGTTAAACAGCATAATGGTGCCGTGGGCATCTAATGCAAACACGGCGTCGCCAATGCTAGATAAAATAGCTTCGTCTTTTTCCTGCAAAATTACGGCCGCGTTGCGCTCGTTATTAAGGTCTTCTGTCATGTCGGACGCCAAACGCACAGCTTGCTCGCGGCGACGCGTCTGGCTGGCCACCAATGCTGCAGCCAAAACGGCGAGCGTTATGCCACCGGCCACAATAATACCAGGCAACGCCCGATCGATACGCGAGATGCCGTAGTGCGCAGGGGTATATAACGCCAACCGCCACTTTTGGCCGGCAATATTAACGACACTCCCGACCGCTGGCTGCGATAATACATGTGCCTTGGCATTGTAGCGATACAGCACGTCGTCCGAGCTTGCACTACGTATTACAAACGACACGTCTTTATGATTGTAGTTTTTGAAAATATCTGCGAACAGCTTACTGTCCTCGAACACTGCATCTACAAACCCATAAATAGCTGCCCGTCGTCCCGCTACAGTTGTGGGCGAGCCATTGGCCGGTATATTGTCGGCCTTATACACCGGAATAGTAATAAAGAAGCCGGGACGCTTAGGGAGCGAGCTATCTGCTCGTGACGCGTTTAGGTCGATGGCGCTGGTTGCGGTTATGACACCGGTATCACGTGCGGTTTGCAGGGCTGCTCTCCTTGTTGCATCGGTTGCTAAGTCAAATCCAAAGGTAGTCGTTGGCGTGTGGGGCTCAACGTATATCACGGGGTACGAGACTGCCTGGTTACTGGCAGGAAAAATAGCAAAATTGTTGTACTTTGGGAAATCGTTGCTGGCTTGCTGCTTCATCTCGGCAGTAAAATTCGCGCGCTGACTGGCGGGCACGCTGCGCGCAAAGTTAATAGCCGTAAAACCGGGGTAGCGACCGCCCAAGTCCGAAGAATCGAAAAAGGTTTTAAACTCGCCGGGAGCGACAAAATCACTCGACTCAAAAAACGAACGATAACCGCGCAGTGCATCTTCGTAGCCGCTTACGCGGTTATTAATAAGCATGCGTGCCTGATTAAACTGGTCCCGAGCTGAGGCATCAACGACACTTTGTTGGCTGTCGCGGGTCTGCTGCCAAGCTACGCCAGTAATAGTAAGTATGGCCAAAAAGACAAATATGGCCTGGCTGTACTTTGTAAAAATATTCCAGCTGCGCTCAAAAAACGACAGCTGCACAGCCGCGGTTTGTAGTGCATAACTAATAAGCAACAAGCAGAGAGCGGTATTGATGGGCATTGGCATTTGCGGAATAAGATGAACTCCATTAGCGTGAAAGATGGCGCCCACAATTGTGGCCGTCGACAGCAAAAATATAACGGTCGTGGCAGCATGAAATACATATTTTTGCCACGCTTTGGGTTGGCCAGTAAGAACACACAGCACCATTACCCCAACCAACATCAAAAGCAACCCGCTTCTGGGTGTAACGTGGCCGGTTGTTTGCCAGGTAGCAATGGCATTGCTAAATAGCCAGTCATCTATATGCCAGTGCGTATTCAAGGCTGCTTGCATTAGCGTCAGCAACCCAAACATTAGGACAAGGCTGGCAATGCCAACGAGTATCCAACGAACACGGACCGTCATAAGTCGGACCGGCACAATCAAGACCAACGAGAGTGACAGCAAAAGCAGACACAGCGCTGCCACCGGATTTATAGCAATGCGGCTTGGCACAACCGAGGTAAGTAAACTGTTGTGTATTGCCCAGCCCACCAAGCTAAGAGCGGCAATACAAGCTACCACCGCGCCAATACTACTCCGCAGCGCCCTATATGGGTCTTGTACACTTTCGCCTGCATGTAACAGCCATCGTGTTGCCGATGTAGTGCGCCGAAACACTTTAGCGTAGCTAAGCATACCAGCCGAACGCAATAAATAATGAATAACTGCATCGAGCGCCAAGTTACGATTAATCACGGCAACTCTATCTAAGCCTTTGTGGCCCAGTTCTTTGGCTACACTGCGCGCGCCACTGTCTTGGCCGGTAACTCCATTGGAATCAATCAGCAAATAAACTGGACTATGCGCATCACGCAGCCGTTTGGCCAGTGCCGTGGTTTGGTCGACGCTCGATCGCACAACGGCGCCACTAATAAACCCCTGCAAACGACACATAATAATACGCTGCTCGTTTATCCAAACTGTAGCGGTACCTTTTTTATCTTGTGTGTTTTCCACCCTAACGTTCATGTTCATTATTACTATAGCATTCAGGGTGCTGTACAATAGAGAAAATGATTACGCTTAACCGATACTAAATTCGCGGGAGTATGCAGGTATGGTGGGCTCAACCAAAACCACAAAATCGCAGGGAATTACTATATGAGGCGATTGTCGCTACGTATTAAACTCATTCTGACCTTTTTGCTTGTTGCGGCATTAGTAGGTGGCGTGGGCTATTTGGAATTGCGCTCGGTTAATCACCTTAATCAATCTTTTACTAATCTTATCAACAACAACTTTGCCCGCCGTACCAGTCTGGACGCAGTCAAGGCAGACGCACTCCACATAGAGAACAGCTCACTTGAGTATTACCAAGGAGTGGTAGGCAAAACCAGCACAACCACACTAGATCAAGAAAACGCCAACTTGAGCGCACTGCATGCCTCCATGAATATGCATCTTAGCCAATACCAAAAGCTAGCCCACAACAATAACGCCAAAGGTATTCCGGATAATGCGATTAGCTCGATTAAGGCTGCAAACGATGGGCTGTACGCGGCCTCGGTGGCCTACGTTGCTATAGCCGGCAAACAAACCGGCACCACTGTAGCAACGCTGCGCACGCAACTCATAAAAGCAGGCGACAAACTGGTTAATACAGCTGATGGCCTCATTACTTTCGAAGATGATCGTATTGCCACCGAAAACGTAGACGTATCCGGTTCTATCAATCACCTATTTAGTGCCATTTTGCTGCTTGTAGTTTTGACAGTGGTAGTGGCGGTTGTAACCGGGTTATTGGTAGCTGCCTCACTTACTCGTGCCATCAACAATCTGCGGGCAGCAGCAGTTAGGATTGCCAACGGCAACTTATCGCAGCCCGTGGCTGTTAGCGGCAACGACGAATTAAGCGAGTTAGGTATTGCATTTAATACCATGTCCGAGCGCTTGCGCGATTCGTATCGACGTCTGGCCCTCGAAACCGAGCGAGTTAAAACACTGCTCGAAAGCCTAGGCGAAGGGGTCATCGCAATCGACAACAAAACTAATATTGCACTCATAAACGACGCCGCCGTTGCGCTGCTCGAACTACCTTCTACCGAAAAAGTAATGAACATTCCGGTTAATCATGCATTTACCATCACCAGTCAAGACGACCAACCGCTTACGGGTGCTCAGACGCCGGCCCTGCTAAGTATGAAGCAGCTGAAGCCGGTAGATAACGTCTACACTTTTCATAGAAAGAGTGGCGCAAAAGTACTTCTCAATATCAGCGCCAACCCTGTGTTGCTTAACAATCAACTGGTAGGTTCGGTTATGACACTACGCGACGTTACCAAAGAGCGCGAAGTAGATCGCATGAAGACCGAGTTTATTTCGTTGGCTTCTCATCAATTACGTACACCATTAAGCGCCATCCGCTGGTTCTCGGAAATGCTGGTTTCGGGCGATGCCGGTCAATTGCAACCCGAACAGCTGGAGTTTGCTAACAATATTTCCGAATCTACCGAGCGCATGATTGCACTAGTAAACGCCTTACTTAATATATCGCGCATCGAATCGGGCCGCATTATGATCGACCCCAAACCTACCGACCTTGGCGTGCTTGTGCAGGGCATTGTTAACGACCTAAAGGCTAAAATAGAAGAGCGCAAGCAAAATCTAGTTATAAGCGTCCATGAAGGCTTGCCAAAAATCAATCTAGACCCCCGGCTTATTGGCCAGGTGTACCTCAACCTACTAACCAATGCTATTAAGTACACGCCTAAGGGTGGCGAAATATTGGTATTTATTTCGCGCAAAGACGATCAAATTATCTCGCAAATTACCGACAACGGCTATGGCATCCCTAAAGAGCAACAAGCGCGCTTGTTCCAAAAATTCTTCCGCGCCACAAACGCTGTAAAAGTAGAAACCGACGGCACCGGTCTTGGATTGTATCTTATTAAGACAGTTATCGAATCATCCGGTGGCAAAATCTGGTTCGAAAGCGAAGAGGGCAAGGGCAGCACCTTCTGGTTTAGTATGCCGGTAAGTGGCATGAAGCCCAAGGCTGGCGAAGTGACCTTAGACGGCTAAAAATAATAGACCAGGTGCTGCCAAACCTCGTGGTATAATTTGCTTATGTCACAGCAAAATCCAACTATCATGGTGGTCGAAGACGAAAACCTGCTGCTGCAGGCCATAACCAAAAAGCTCAAACTGAGCGGTATGGATGTGCTCTCCTGCTCAAGCGGTCAACAAGCCGTCGACTACCTCAAAAACCTAGACGAACTACCAGATGCCATCTGGCTGGATTACTACCTTAAGGACATGAACGGGCTCGCGTTTATGCAAGAGCTTAAGGAAAATCCTGCCTGGAGCCGTATTCCGGTAATCGTCGTTAGCAACTCGGCTAGCCCAGACAAAGTTAGCAACATGCTTGCCTTAGGCGCTAAAAAATACATCCTTAAAGCCGAGCATCGCCTAGACGAAATCATCGTCATGATCCGCGAGTTTATAAAGGATGATGGCAACGCTCCCAGCATCGAAGCGGCAGTTGCTAGCGAACAACAGCCGGTTGCCCCGGTGTCAATGCCACCAACCACACCAATCACACCGACAACCCCAGAAACGCCTCCAACGCAGCCCGTTTCGTAATCCCCCTTGCGTTTATCAGACGCAATGCGGTTAAATACAAGGAAGAAAAGCGGGAGCAAATAACTAATGGCCGACGGACAAAAGAAAGTACTTGTGGTAGAGGACGAGAAGCCTTTATCACATGCTTTACAACTAAAACTCGAACACGAAGGTTACGCGGTTACTACCGCGTCTGACGGACAAGAATGTGTAGATCTGGTTAAAAACCAGCAATTTGACGTCATATTGCTAGACCTAATCATGCCGGTTATGGATGGCTTTCAGGTGTTAGAGCAATTAAAAACCCTACCTACAATGCCTGCCGTATTTGTTTTATCTAACCTTAGCCAGCACGAAGACGAACAACGCGTACTAGCCCTAGGCGCCCGCAAGTTCTTTATCAAGTCTGACACTCCCCTGACCACTATCGTTGAAGAAGTAAAGCAGGTTTAGGCGGATCAAAGGTGGGACATGTATCCGAGCATTGACGTTATAAAAGCCATCCTGCTTCGAGAAAACTACGTTTCCGAAGCAGATAGCGACAAGGCGCAGGCCGCTGCTAAAACTAGCAACGACTACGTCGAGTATCTTATTCATGCCCAAGTACTAAGCCAGTCGCTACTTGGCCAGGCTCTTGCCGAGAGTTATCATTTGTCGTTTGCCGACCTCAGCGTCAATCAGGTAGGCAAGGATGACGTAGCACGTATCCCCGAAAAAATTGCCCGCGAGCAGCGCGTCGTGTTTTTACAAGATTCAGATGATGCCGTTGTAGTTGCCACCGACCAACCCGATACGTTCAAGCCAGACTCTCTGGCTACCATCTTTCCGGGCAAACAAATCCAGGTTGCGTATGCACTCCCCGATTACATCACCAACGCATTTCAGCTATACGAACAACCCCTCGAAACGCGCTTTTCTAAAATCATTAGCAGTAGCCAGCGCGTGGCCCCTGAAATTGTGGACGAGATTGTCAAAGATGCCCTTAACTTTCGCGCCTCAGACATTCACTTTGAGCCACGCAACCAAACCGTAGCCGTGCGCTTTCGCGTCGATGGCGCCTTGCGCGAAGCCGGTATTGTGCCCAAAGAGTACTACGAAAACATCCTCAACCGTATAAAAGTAGAAAGCGGCATGCGTATCGACGAGCACCTGGCTGCCCAGGATGGTGCCATGCAACGCATTGTAGACCAACACCGAGTAGATCTACGTGTCTCGCTAGTGCCCACCGTAGAGGGCGAAAAAGTAGTAATGCGCGTACTAGGATCATATGTTCAGGGCTTTAGCTTTGCCGATGTAGGGCTCGAGGGCGAACACCTAGAGATTGTGGAGCGCAATGCAGCCAAACCCTTTGGCATGATCCTCACTGTTGGCCCAACTGGATCCGGCAAAACCACCACGTTGTACTCACTGCTTAAAATGCTCAACAAGCCGGATGTTAACATCACCACCATCGAAGATCCGGTAGAGTACAAATTGACCGGCATTAACCAGATACAGGTGCGCGAAGCCAGCAACATGACATTCGCCAAGGGGTTGCGCAGTATTGTCCGTCAAGATCCGGACATTATCTTGGTGGGCGAAATCCGCGACCGCGAGACAGCCGAAATTTCGGTAAACGCTGCCCTTACCGGTCACCTCATGCTATCCACTTTTCACGCTAACGACGCTGCTACGGCTATGCCTCGGCTTGTCGACATGGGCATCGAACCGTTTTTGCTGGCCTCGACGTTAGAGGTAATTATCGCCCAGCGCCTTGTGCGTCTTATTTGCTCGCATTGCCGCTACAGTTTGTCGATTGGCGAGGCAGCTGCCGAAATTCATAATGCCGCTTTTAGCGTATCTAACTACTTCAGCCCCACCGATAACGTCTATGCCGGTAAGGGTTGCAACGTATGCAGCGGCAGTGGCTACCAGGGGCGCACCGCACTCTTCGAGATGATAGAGGTAACCCCCGAGATTCAAGAGCTGCTGTTGCACTCGCCCTCGACACAAGAGATCGAAAAGATCGCCCGGCAACAAGGCAGCAAACCAATGTTCGAGGATGGCATAGCTAAAGTAAAACGCGGCCTAACTACACTTGTCGAAGTCTTGCGCGTAGTTTCGCCGCCCAAGGTCGAAACACCTGCCAAAATGGAGCGTCCACACCATGCCTAAAACACCCCCTGCTCCAAACCCCAAAGATGCCACAAAGCCAAAAGCACCGCATAAGGGGCACATTGGTTTTAACGACCGCGAGTACTTTACCGAAAACATAGCGCTGCTACTCAAATCGGCCGTACCAGTGGGTGACGCCCTTAACTCACTAGGTGAAACTGCCCATACTGCAGCTATGAAAAAGGCGCTCGAGCAAATGAATGCCGATATCGAGTCTGGCTACAATTTGGGCGACGCGCTCGACCGCTCTGGCCTTGTTAGCCGCCAAACATTGGCACTCGTGCGCTTGGGCGAGGCCTCGGGGCACCTAGTAGAGAACCTGCAACTGGCCGCTCAGCAAGAAGAAAAGCGCCATGTCTTCCGATCAAAAGTACGCTCGGCGCTCATATACCCAGTATTCGTCCTTACCCTTACTGTCGTTGTAGGCATAGGCGTTGCTTGGTTTTTACTGCCACGACTGGCCAGTACCTTTTCGCAACTACACGTAAAATTACCATTTATTTCGCGGGCCATGATTTCGTTTGGCATATTTCTAAAAGCACATGGGCTCATTGTCATCCCCTTATTTTTTCTCCTTTGTGCTCTGGCAGGTTACATTGTTTTTGCTGCCCCCAAAACCAAATACATTGGCCAGAAACTACTGTTGCTTATACCTGGCATTGGCAAACTAATGCGTGAGGTAGAAATCGCCCAGTTCGGTTACTTGCTTGGCACTTTGCTTGATGCAGGCTTATCGGTTACGCAAGCCATGCGCTTATTGGCCAGCGCCACTGGGCTTAACGAATACCGTGCGTTTTACGAATACCTAGCCAAAGCGCTGGACGACGGCTATAGCTTTAAAGAAAGTTTGGCCAGATACAAACCAAGCAACAAGGTAATGCCACCGGCAGTGCAACAAATGCTGGTGGCCGGCGAGCGTTCTGGCTCGCTGCCCGAAGTGCTCATGACCATTGGTCGCACATACGAACAAAAGTCAGACATCACTACAGCCAACCTAGAAGCCGTAGTTGAACCTATATTATTAGTCATCATTTGGCTGGGCGTCCTTATGGTAGCAATAGCAGTTATTATCCCCATCTACAGCCTGGTGGGAGGGCTTAACAAATGAGACGCGCGAGTGCCCAAGCCGGGTTTACCCTGCTCGAGGTGCTGCTGTGCGTGGCCATCATCGGTTTGCTCGTAGGTATGGCCACGCCGGTATATGCCGGTTTTGTGCAGCGCAACGACCTAGACATTGCCACGCAAACAATTGCAAACATGTTTAACCGCGGCGAAACATACGCCCGGGCGGCCAATTTTGACGATAGCTGGAGTATTCATAGCACCAGTACCACGCTCACTTTGTACGAAGGTGCAACATACGCCACTCGCGATACCAGCAACGACGAAACATACGACTTGCCCGCTTCGGTTGCCAATAGCTACACCGGCGACATTAACTTTGCCAAACTAACCGCTATTCCTTCCGCAACGCCCACGCTAACACTTACCAGCAACGCAAACGCCACAAGAACGGTTACGCTCAATGCCAAAGGTATGGTTGACTATTAAGCCCGACAAGAAGGCCCGGCTACAGGCCGGGTTCTCGGTGGTAGAGCTGCTGCTCGCCGCCACTATTTTTGGTCTATTGTCTACCGGCCTTATTGGCGCAATTGTGTACGGGCGGGCAGCTAGTGACAGCTCTACCGATCACAACCGGGCCACATCTTTAGCTGAAGAAGGCATCGACGCAGCCCGCAATATTGCCAATGGCGCCTACGCCAATCTTACAGTCGGCTCCCACGGCATCGTCCAAGCGTCTGGCATGTGGACATTTTCGGGCACCAGTGACACCTCAGGAATTTATACACGCGTCGTTACGGTAGCCAGCGCTGGAACCAATCGCCAACTGGTCACTAGTACCGTCACATGGCCGATGCCGGGCGGTACAACCGGTACGGTAACGCTTAGCGCGCGCATTGCTAACTGGGAGTCCAATATCAAACTGTGGTCCAATGCCATTGTAGCGGGTAGCGCCGACGCCACCAGCACCACCGACGGTCTTAAAATAGATATCGCTGGCAACTTTGCCTACATGGTGCGCAATACCACCACCAATAACTTTGTAGTGTTTAACATTAGCACGCCAACCGCCCCAACAATTGTTAGCACTACAACCTTTAGCGGTACACCGACCGACATCTTCGTTAGTGGCAGCTACGCATATGTCACTACCACTACCGCAGCTACCGGCCTTGAGATTATCAATGTTAGTACACCCTCGGCCCCCACCCTTACAAAAAGCGTTAGCCTGATTGGAAGCGCTGCTGCCCGCGGCGTGTACGTAAGCGGGAGCAATGCGTACGTGGTTCGCGCCAGCGACGCTACCGCTAGCGCCAACGAGTTTACCGTCGTCAATGTGTCTACGCCAGCCTCGGCAGCAGTCATTGGAGGTTATAACAATAACATCCAGATAAACGAGGTATATGTAAGTGGCAACTACGCCTACCTAGCCACCAGCTCGACCACGCAGGAAATGTTAGTCATAAACATTACCACGCCCTCTGCACCCACGCTGGCGACCACATACAACCCAGCTACCGCTCTGGCCGCATTAACCATTACTGGCTATAGCAACACCGTCCTCTTAGGGATGAGCACAACATTAGATGCCATCAACGTAACCACGCCAACTGCTCCGGTACGTTTAGGAACCTTTACTTCGGTAGGTACTATCAACGATATCGATACCGACATTACCAAACAGTTCGCTTTTTTGGCCACAACCAGTACCACCGGAGAATTTCAGGCCGTCAATATCGGCACACCTTCGGCTATGACGCTGTCTAAAACAGTTGACGTAACCGGTACTACCAGCACGCTTGGCGGAGTAAGTTACAGCAATGGATTTGATGTGGTTGCCGGCGCAAGCGCGTCCGATACCCAAGAATTGGTAGTCTTTACTAGAAATTAGCCATGAAACATACAACCCCTCATAAACAACGCGGCTTTACACTCATCGAGCTGCTACTGTACGTAGCAGTTGTAGGCGCGTTACTTAGTGTCATTGTCAGCTTTTTTGGGCTGGTGGTAGAAGCAAGGGTTAAAGGTCAAACAATCAATGAAGTAAACGATCAGGGCACCGCCCTCATGGACACGATTACCCAAACCATTCGCAACGCTACATCTATTACCACGCCTGCTGCCGCAGGTTCGGGCGCTTCGCTTACCCTCGTAGTACCAACTGGATCGCTCAGCCCCACTATCTTTGACGTCTCTAGTGGAACAGCGCGCATTAAGGAGGGTGCTGCCGCAGCAATTAGTCTAACCAACAGCGACGTACAAATTACTAGCATTACATTTAAAAACGTCACCATTAGCGGTACATCTGGATCGGTACAAGTAAGTTTTACTATATCGCGTCTTAATCCTGGCAATCGCAACGAATACGATTATCAGCAAACGTTTACCTCTACGGCGGAGATAGGGTGGTGAAGCAACTTTCACATCAATCCGGATATGTCGCGCTTATCACCGTGCTCATTGTGGGTGCGGCGGCCTTGGCTGTTGCCGTAGCTCTCCTAGATATGGGCGCGGACAGCCAGCGCGCCGCTCTTATCGAGCAGCAATCAAAACAAGCGCGAAACCTGTCGTCGGCGTGCGCGCAAGAAGCCTTACAGGTAGAGCACGACAACATTGCCTACAGCGGCTCGGGCAACCTTAGCATTGGTCAGGGCACCTGTACGTATGTTGTTACCGCACCTACCGGTACGACGCGTTCGATACTCGCCACCGGAACCGTCGGAAATGTTGTTAGAAAAATCCAAATTAGTGTTACAATTGGTGCATCAAGCATTAGCGTTACTTCCTGGCAAGAAGTAATCTAAGGCTACAAAATATAACGAAAGGGTTGGGCTCCATGCATCACATCAGAACTATTAAGCAAAAAACACAGGCAGGTTTTACGCTGCTAGAAGTGTTGTTGGTGGTTGCGATCATCGCCATTTTGGCCGGTATCGTTATTATTGCCATCAACCCAGGTAAAAACTTGGGCGACACGCGCAACTCGCAACGCTCGGCCGATGTTAACACCATCATCAATGGCACGTACCAATACGTACTCGACAACAATGGTAACCTTCCAGGCGTTGGTGCCCGCACCGGTGCGGTTGCAATTAGTACTACCCCAACTGAAGTTTGTACCGCAGCAGCAGCCAGCTGTACCGGTCTTGTAGACCTCGCCGTACTTACCACCAGCGGCAAGTACCTGGTAGCCATTCCTATCGACCCAAGCTGTCCTGGCGCTACCTGTGCTACCAACGGTACTGGGTACAAGATTGCCAAGGACGTCAACGGCCGCCTAGTGGTTAACGCTCCTGGCGCCGAAAACAGCAAGACCATTTCGGTTACTAAGTAAGGTAGTATTAATGCCTGCCAAAAAAACAGCCACAGCAGCAAAAACGATGGGCGCCAAAAAACGCCCCGTTGCTGCTCGTGCCAATCAAGTCCCGGCGTATAATATGCAAGTTTGGATCCTTACATCCAGCTTTGCCATCCTGAGTGTCGCGTTTGCAATTATGGCATTTGTCCAATACGCCTAAAAAACAGTCACGCGGCAAAAAAACAAGACACCCACGGGTGTCTTGTTTTTAAGCATAAACAGGTACGGCTGGCTATGCTTTGTCCCCAGATATATTAACCATCCAGGTAATGCCAAACTTATCGGTAAGCATACCAAATGTGTCGCCCCAAGGCGCTTTTTCTAATGGCATAAACGGCGTGCCGCCCTCGGACAACTTGTTGTAGTAGCCACTTAGCAAGGCCTCATCGTCGCCACTCAGTGACATACTAATACTAGCGCCACTCTTGTACTCCATGGCGTTTGGCGTGTCGGCGGCCATAAACATAATGCCATTTTCGCCTTCTAGCATAGCGTGCATAACCTTGTCGTCCTCGGCCGGATCTTTCGAGACATGATTTTCTTTAAAAGTACTAACCGTGAGCTTGCCGCCAAAGATTGTTTTGTAAAAATCCATGGCCTCTTTGGCATTATCTTTAAAATTAATGTACGGGTTTAGCGCTACTGACATACTGTATCTCCTTTTATGTATACCTTCATTGTACGTGTCTAGCATGCCAGTAGCCAGGCAATTTGACACTCCCTAGGGGTGCGCTTACCACGACCGCTTGTACTGAATAATGAGTGGTATATACTACGAACATAACCTTAATACATGCAGGAGTGGGATCTATGAAACGTGCATCTACTAAGTTCGCTAAGTTGATTTCCAGCGTGCGCATGCCAGTCACTGTCGCCGCCAGCCTCTGTCTGATAGCAATGCCAACCATGGCCAGCGCTACCAGCAACCCCTTCTTACAAAGTAAAATGGAAGCTATCCACGGCTGCTTGCCAGCACCGTCTACGACAACAGTTTGTAACTCCAGCCTGTTCCCAGGCGCTTGGGTCAAAGACACACAGCGAGGAAGCGGTGCGGCTGGCTATGCCAATCTTGATACCAAAACACCCACGCAGGCCAATATGAGCATGCGCATCGGCAGCGTTACCAAAAGCTTTGTGGCCGCCGTTGCTCTGCAGCTAGTTGCCGAAAACAAGCTAAGTCTTAACGACACACTTAACGATTGGGTACCCGGAATTTTGCCATATGGCAACCAGGTAACCGTCAAGCAGCTACTCAACCAGACTTCTGGCGTACCCGACTACTTAGAGGCAGACTCCAACTCACTCATCTACCAAGTAATCCGCGGCGAAGTCAGCCGTTACCAAACTTGGACGCCGCAACAGCTGATTGGGCTTATATCTGGCGAGTCGCGTCACGCACTGCCGTACAACGAAGCAGAGTATTCTGACAGCAACTACATACTGGTTGGTCTGGTCGTAGAGGCTGTAACCCACCACACCGTGCAAAGCGAAGTGCAAAACCGCATCATTACCCCCTTACACCTCACACACACCTCCTTCCCAACCACCAGCACGACCATCCCCGGTAGCTATGCCAATGGGTACTCATACAATGCCGACGCCGATGGCAACCCTATTGTTGGCCAGCCACTCAAGGACTACACCATCGACTTTACTAACTACAACACCAGCTTCTTGTGGGCCACTGGCGCAATGATCTCTAACCCCGACGATCTTAATACCTTTATGAAAGCGCTCGTGGGTGGCCAACTAACCCCCGCATGGCTTACCGCCCAAATGAAGCAATCCGTGCCAATCACCCTGCCCGTAGATTTATTCCCTCCCGGATTTGGTGCTGGCTTGGGTATCTGGACATGGGACCTACAAAACGTCGATGCGCCTTATGGCTGCAACAAGCGCATTTACGGTCACGAAGGCGAAGTGCCTGGCTACGACACGTGGTCGTTTAGCAACAACTCTGGCACGCGTGCCATCTCGATGGGCGTTAACCTAATGTTCCCCGATTGGGACGCCTACTACAGCACCGAGTTGCCTGTCTATGCATCGTTGTGGTGCCAATAGCAGTATTCCACAGGTCTGTAATTAACCTTACATCTAGGGTTGTAAAAGTCCTTACCGACTCTTTACCGCCAACAACCTATAGTAAGCTGAGGGTCCAGGCAATTGCCCGGGCCCTCTTAAAAAGAAAAGGAAATAGTATTGAACAAAAAAGCCCCCGAGTGGGGGCTTTTTAAGAACTAGAGCGGTCAGTCATGCTCGTTAAAATTAACTGTAGCACATTGCGGCACACATTTCTAGCCGCTTATCCACAGGTGTGTTACCTTCTAGGCAACTTGAGTGGAAGTAGCGCGGCGGCTAGCACGATTCTTGAGCAACTTGTGACCCAAGAAGCCGGCAATAGTAGCAGCGCTAAACAGGCCAATCACGTCGCCAGGGCCAGTGTCGGTCAAAGCAGGAGGCGTAGGAGGAGTAGGTGTGCAGCGGGTGTCGCCAATTGGGATGCCGGGCTGACAGTATCCACAGTTGCTGTCGATAGGCTTGCCCTCGTGACCAGGCACTTCACACACTGGGGTCTTCTTAGGAGTAACCGATGCTTGGCAAGTGGCGCTCTTGACACCCTCGGCAGTATTAAAGTTGACGCTCACTTTAACAGTATGCATAACATCATCAGTAAAGGTATATTCCTTGTAGATGTTGCCATCTTTATCCTTGGCAGTTACACCGTTGGTGATGTTCTTGCCATCTAGGTTAAAGTCGGCGTCCTTTAGCACGGTTTGGCCGGTACTGTCAGTTTTGGTAATAACCGTAAAGCGGAAGCTCTTCTTTTGGTCGTCGATAGCGACGGCCAACAGGTTGGTGCAAGCGTAAAACGGGGGGACGTACTTGATTTGCTTGGCGCAGTTAGCAACCATAGCAGCCTGAATTTCGTGGCCACCAGGAACGTTAGCAAATACCGTCACGGTAACTTTGCCATCGGCCTTAAAAGTGTAGTCAAAACCATCGGCAGTACTTGTCTTGTTGATCACTTGTGTCGTTGTGCCATCTACGATGGTATAAACAACACGGCTAATCTTGGCGTTTCCAATAACACCAGCATCGGTGCTAAAGTGCCAGGTATTTGGCTGCTTGGCAGCATCAGGCTGCGTAGAGATCAATTTGTTGCACGTAACCGCGTTGTGCACCTTGGTACCCGAAATGCCGTTACCGCAAGGGTTTTCGACAGCTACAACGGCGTCGCCATTGGCATCAAACATCACCATAGCTGGGATTGAAGTAACGCCGCTCGCAAACGAGGTACTTGGTGCAGCGTGGTAGTAAGTAACACCACTAATAGTTATTGGCTTGCGGTTAGGGTTGCCCCAGCTCTTGCGGCCATAGGTGTCAACCGAAGTCATAACAACTTCGCCGTCAACAGTCACGGTACCATCGCGGTTAACCGTGCCCTGCTTGGCAGTGTTAGCAAACTGGTCGTAATTAGACGAGTTAAGGCCAAAGTTGGCATAAAAATTTTGTAGGTCGGAGGGGTCGTTCTGGCGAACGTCTTTAATAAGCTCGGTAGGGTCGGCAGCACCACAACCACCATTGTTGGGCTTGTAGTCAATAGAGTTAGTATCACAGTCGCGGCTTACAGCGGCGCTAGAATGCTGCTTGGTAACAATACCAAGAGTCACAGCGGTACAAAGAGCCAAAGTAAACAATGCTGGTACAATCAAATTCTTGGGGCTAAAGCGCTCAAAACGCTTAACAATCTTCATAGATAACGACATATGAACCACCTCCTCGTGTTTCGTCTATTATATTATCATAATAGTTTTACATTGTCAACTGCTTACGCTATCCCTCACACTTTAGTTTTTGTCATCTTAGCAAGTATATGCTGTCCGGACAAGTAAAGAATATGCTCAAATATGCAGCAGGCGGGCATAAAAAACGCCCCTGCCAGAGGGGCGTTTGATAATCCATATGGGGGGGTACTAGGCAGTAACTTTGGCCTTTTTTTCGGCTTCGTCGATAAGGAACTGCTTAATTTCGCGGTCGAGCGCGCTTTCTTGAGCGACTACAACTCGCTGCTCTTCGTCGCGAGCCTTTAGGCCTTGCATAATAACACTGCTTTCGACAGCCATCTTGGCGGCTGCGGTAGCGTGGCGCAAAGCTTCTTCTAGCTCAACATGCTCGGCAGTAGGAGCGGTAACGTGAAATTCGCTAGTGGGTGTAACCGTAGGGGCGATAGCAGGCTTATCGCCTTTAAGCGCAGCGTTTACTTGGCTAAAGTCAGGCTTGGCTTGGTTGAGGCCAAATGGGTCGGCAACTTCGGTAGGTGTAATATATGTGTGTGACATATCGATGCCGTTTAAAAAGTTAGTAGATACATCTAAGCTGGCGTGTTGGTCGCCTGGGTTAAGTACAAAGTTTGGGGTATTTGCTTGATTCATAACCGTCCAATAGTAGCACAGAACACGTAAGAATGCAATACCAAAGCGCTCACCTAGACTTTTTCGGCCTCTGTTGGCATGCCTAGTTTTTCTTTAGAAAATGTAAAGCCGAAGGTGCTGCCACGCCCCTCTTGGCTCTTAAATATAAGTGCGCCGCCCTGCGCAATAACCACTTTTTTGGCCATAAACAAGCCCAGACCAGTGCCATCCGGGCGGGCGCGCTTGGCATTGGGCGCCCGGTAAAACTTGCTAAATAAGTGGTGCTGCTCGTGCTTGGGCACACCCATACCATCGTCTACCACCGTAAATTCAATTGTTCTGGGCCTTTCGACGAGGTTAATCGTTACATGGCCTCCACTGGGGGTATAGTACAGCGCATTATCGGCAAAGTTCATAATTACCTGCCGCAGCTTGGTTTCGTCTAGCATTAGCATGGGGAAATGTTCTGGCTTGTGGTAGGTAAGGGTCAAGTTGCGACTCTTTGCCGTCTCTTCGAGCTGCTCGATCTCTTCTTGAATTACTTTCGCTAGATCGCTTTGTACAGGCTCGATGATAAATTTGCCCGTGCGCAGACGCGAAACATTTAGCAGATCAGAAATTAAGTACACCATGCGCTGCGAGCTAAGGAACGACTGATTAAGCAATTTGCGCTGCAAGGCGGTAATTTTGCCAGCATCGCCATCCAGTACCATGCTCACATAGCCCTTAACAGAGGTCAGCGGCGTGCGCAACTGGTGGCTAGCCATGCTAATAAAGTCGTCTTTGGTTTGGTCTAGCACACGCAAGCGCTCGTTGGTACGACGTAACCGGCGGGTAGCGTCATCTATCTTCTCTTGCAATGTACGATTAAACTGTTCAATCTCTTGGAATCGCAAAGCATTTTGGATTGCTATTACTAGCTCGTTAACAAGCACCTCGCACATCTTGATATCCTGGCCGCTATATGGGTTGCCACTCTTTTTTGGCCCCAAAATAAAGTAACCAAGCGGCCCTTCAGTCGACGAGCTAGAACGTACGTACCCAACTACGCTTACATTTCTACTTTGCAGCGACACCTGCTGCTTATGCATACTGGCATCCAAAAAATCGACTACTACAACGCTCTTACCCTCAGAATGAGCCTCCAAATAATGCAGTGCCGTTAAAAGTTGGTCGTCAAAGTGCATCTTGCCGTTATTGCCAATAACACTTTCGTGCTTGGTTCCGGGCGACATAACAAACAAGCATTCGTTAGCCTTAAGGGTACTTTGGGTTAGCTGCGCTACATCTTTCAGGAGTTTTTGCAGCTCTATTGTCGAAACCAAAGTATGGTTAAGGTTGTCGATAAATACTTGCGCGTCGTACGCGTCGCGGTAAAACAAACTATTGGTAATCTTGTCGAAAAAACGTTTAACCGGCCGGAATATCAGGGCCAGGGCGACAGCCAGGGCCGCCGAGGTAGCACGCACCGACAAGGGCGCCTCTGCCTCGCCCAACAACGGAGAGAAGACAGCAAACGCCGCAATACCATATATTGTGCCCAACGCGACAATAGATAGCGCATATCCCACGGTTCTTGCAGCGACCACCCGAACATCAAAGAGTCGGTGCCGAATAATCCCATATGCTGTGGCAAACAGATAAAAACTAGATGCCAGCGGCCCCAACCACACCCAACGATAATTGCCGAACCAAGGCAGAATTAGGTTAAAGAAGAGCCCCAGCGCACAAGATACCAAAAAACCATTAAAGAAAATGACCGATTGCAAACGGTACAACCCCTTCTCTGTGCGCGCCTTGTGGAACATGCCCTGCAGCGTTATGTAAAACATCCCCACCAAAAAAGCCGAGTACACCAGGTAAGCGGGCTTATTGAGCACAATTTCCTTGCCCCATTCATGCCTAACAAGCTTTTCGAACAACAGTTGTGGCCATACAGAGATAATCACAGTTAACAATGTCGCACCACTCACTGCCAGCCATGTCTTGGCATTAGAAACCTTACCTCCTGATGGAAAAGCCTGCACGAAGGCAACAGATGCCGCAACGATAACTAAAGGCGCAATATAGTAAAACCGCGCCCAGCTTAGTGCCAACGCTTCGCCATCTACTGCCAAAAATATAGCTATGCCAATAACCCATGCGGCGCATGCGGCTGCCAGGGCAAAAAAACCAACATTGACCGCTTTACGGATATTACGACTCAATACCGCCGAAGCCACGACGATATTGAGTATTGCAACTGATATAAGCAGGCCGATAATAAATAACACGGTTACGCTTATTGTATATCAACTGGTCATCTAGAATAAGAGGAGGTTGGCATTTGCGATAACTCTGCCTGCGGTGGCGGCAGCTTGGCGCAAGCGAGCACCTATTGGAACCCGCTCAGGGCGAGTAGAGCCGCCAGGGCGAGCCAGCTTATCGGGATACGAAGCTGGGCGCGTTGGCCCAGTGGCAGTTGCGCCAAGCGGATGTACGGCGGCGGCGTTCTTCAGGTTCATGCCCGGCCAGTCGTACTCATAGCGTTTTACCTTATGTACAGCGGCCATAGTGTACAAGCCTCTAGGAGTCATTATCAGCCTGGTATCGCCGCGACCGGCACCACCGTCAACTGTAATTTGCATCACTTCGGCAGGTGAACGTTCTTTAATAAACGGCCAGCCTAGTACTCCGCGCATAAAGTCCCGCACGGGACGATACTTGCGCATCTGGCCGATCACCAATGTCCCATCTTCTTTGGTAAAGCGGTTGATCTTATTAAAGAACGCAACCGGATCAAACAACATGTAATCTTCTGGGTGCCTAGCACCCATCTTGGCGCGCAGCTCTTCGTTGACATACTCGAATATACCTACGGCATCAACCGTGAGCGCTGTGCTCTCTAAGTCGGCCAGCTGCTCTTCCATTTGTGCAGCATCGAATACATCAATATTGCGAACCTCAAGCGTCCCCTTAAAGCCCAGCTCCCCAACCAAGTGCTGGGCCATAGCTATAGACTGCTCATTATTCTCGAGCATCACAATGCGGATATTGTGGTCGTGGCCAGAGTTAATAGCAGCTTGCAGCGTCGGCAGCAGCGTGCCGGCGGCCACGCTCACCATAGTCATTTGCGTATTAGGGTTCTCGGTAGCGTATTTATCGATAACACCACGGAATTCGTCGGCCAAAATGGCGCCACGATTGCGGATTTCCAAAGCATCGGTGCAAGCTGTCATCCATTCGCGCGTAGTCTCGGTGGCTGTGGCCATCACAGGCTTGCCTCTTTCTAGGCCAAAAACCACTTCTACTCGCTCTGGGTCAGCCAAGGGCATAAGCGCAATGGCACTGGGGACCGAAGACGCCCAAACGTGAATGCCTTCGTCGTCCAAGATTCCGCCCTCGCCCATAAAGCGCGCTTTGGAAACTGGGTCTCCCCACGTTGGCTTACGCTGGGCATTACCCAACAGGTCGCGATACGGGGTGCCGGGCTCGGGGCTCCACTCGCCTTCTTCGCGGCGGGATTGAGCATATGCGGCCATCTCGGCTTCTTGTGCCCTAATTTCGGTTACACGCCCGGGGCTTCGAAGCTTGAGACGCTCAAGGTAAGGGTCGACAATCTGCGGCTGCACAATTTCGGCAGGTGCTAAGGCGTCAGGAATGCCGAGCTGTTCGGCCGTAAAATGCAGCCGCTGCTCTTCTATGCGGCCAAGCTCATAGGGCCGGCGCGGGCCCGGCATACCTGAATCTATATCTGGTGTAAACTGTGTAATAAGTGCCATAAATAATTCTCTCCCAGAAGTGTGGCCCATCTCTCTTTGGGCTAAAATGAAAAACAGTCCCTAAAGCCTACTGGCCGGGAACTGCTTTGATCTTCTAAGCTGCAAGCCTAAGCTTACTAAACAACATTATAGCAGAAAATCAACAATAATCAAGCCATCTAGTGTGATATTCGTCACATTTATGCCACTAAAGGTATCTCCACTGACAGCGGCCAGTCAGTTCTAATGCAACCATCCAGCATCTCTACTAGTCGGGTGGCATGCGAACGGGCCTGGTCGTCGTGGCTTACAGTAACTACCGTAGCTCCCGTTCTCTGAGCGTACTCGTCAAGGAAGTCGTACATTTTTTGCTTGCCATAACTACTTGTAGAATCCAAGGCTGCCGTTGGCTCATCTAAAAGAATCAGCTCGGGTTTTGGTAAAAGTAACCGCGCTAACGCCAACCGTTGCTTTTCGCCGCCAGACATTGTTTGAGCCTTGGGATCCAAAAGCTTCTCGAGCCCTAACCCCACCACCAACCGAGCCATATACTCAAACGACGCACGCTCGTGTCTTGTCGTAAGCTGAAGACTGGTTAAGTTACCGTACCCATCTGTCCCAGTATCCAGATTGTGTGTTTGAAACCCTACACCCACGCGATCACGAATAAGTTTGCTGCGCTTGCCTTCCTTAAGATCAGAAAGATCTCTGCCAAACAAGACTACAGAACCATCAACGGGAGTATCAATAGCAGCCAGCGTCCGCAGGAGTGTAGACTTGCCCGAACCGCTGGGGCCAGTAATGAGTATTTGCTCTCCGCGCCTAACGTTCAAAGATACATCGTGCAAAATGGGCGTACCATCTTGGCTAACCACATGCACTCTTCGGAGTTGGGCTATCGTCTCAGTCATGGCTATACCCTCGTCGTTTCTGTAGGGTTGGCCACCGACTTAAGGCGCGTTAACTTGATTACTGCCCCACCAATGGCACCAACTAAACCTACGGCGACACCGACAGACATTTCGCGTATGCCTGCACCGGCGTCAAATCCTTGTTGAATAGCGTTGGGTACTAAAGACAAAGGCAAACCAACAATTGCACCGCCTACACCGGCGACAATGCCATCTTTAGTAGCGCGAACAAGCTCGGCCAGCCACAGTGTGCGATGCGATACACCTGCTGCCAAACGTGCACCCAGCTCACGTCGATTGCGCAGCAAACGGGACCCCATGACATTGGCCGTAGCCATTACCGAAATACCCATAGCTGCCAACGACAATATGCCGGTAAGCGGCTTAACATTTTTATCCCAGAAAGCTTCGCTGTTTTGCTTTTGTTCTGCAGGGGTTATAACAGCCGCAGGGGCGTCCGTGCCCAGTTCGGCGCGTGCCGAAGCTAAAATGTCATTGGCGGCAGCCGCATTCGTCTCTAGACTTACACCATATGACGGCGCATCCGCGTTTTGCTCTACACAAGTTTTAAGTGCCTTGAGGTCCATAACACCGCTCACGCGCTGCATCGACGAAGTGTTTTCGGTAGTCTGCACGACGCGCACCGGTATGCCGTTATACGTTACAACTTCACCCTTCTCTACGCCCGAAGCACTGTCGAGCATGACAGGGATATCCGTGCAGCTAGCGCCGTTCCAATGCAATGGCGAAGATTCTGGTGTTTGCACACCAGCCATCAGAGCGGTGTACGTTTTACCCTTATATGTATAGCTGCCCAAATTAAGCCCAAAGTCATGAGTTACTATACCCCTGGCTGCGGCTTCTTGTTCTATTTCTGCCTGAAGATCGGAGTTCAGATTACTCTCCACCATGGGCATCGTGCCAGCATATTGAGTAATCATCGCGTCGCCCGGCACCAATTGTTCAAAGGCGTCTAGAGGGCGATCTGGGCCACTACTTACCTCTGTTGCTAGGCTAGCCGTAAAGGTCGCCAAAGCAGCACCGGCCAAGGCCATGCCGACTTTGCGACGCAAGCCAAACCATCGTGATCTATCACGGCCAACTTCGGCATTTGGTTCTCGAGCCGAAAAACTGTCCGCAAAGCTGGCCCTGTTGCTGTGTGGCGCAAGTGCCTTTACGGCAGCGACTAAAGTTACGGCCAATGGCAGGCCATACATACCAATCGGCACCAGACCATCGTCGATATGCGTGGTAATGTCTTGGGCCTTTTCGGCAAGCGGCAATGCGTACCTTAGATGTGCACTGTCAAGGCCATGGCTTTCAGCATAGACCGAAGCCACCACCATACCAACCGCTACTATTCCCAGACCAGCAGCAGCCAATCGGTTATGTGTCCGTTCGTGTGTGTCGCGTGCTCGCAACTGCTCTGCTACCGCGGCATGGTGAGCATCGGGCTGAACTGTAGGTTGTGTATATGTATCCATAGGGGGGGTTATAAACAAAAAACGGCACTCTGCGGTTTAGTACCGGGGAGTGTCGTTTAGTCTTCTAAAATTCCATCTTCTTGAAAGATAAAAGCAACTATACTACCAAAATATACATATGTCAAATATAGTCCCTGTGATATTCGTCACGTTTTCAACCATCTCTACGGTGTATCTTTGAAGAAAAATTAGCTTGCAAACAACGCGGTCTTTTTAGTTACAAATAGCAAAAAGTTAATAATTCGCCTTGCAGTCAAAGACGCGCTTATGTTACTACTAATACTATCCGTTTAACGAAAAAACAAACTGGGGGTGGTTACAAACATATTATATGCCGCAAAACATCAAAGCAGTCGTAGTTGAAGACGATAGCGACTTGCAGTTTTTATACAAACTCAAGCTAGAACGCGAAGGGTTTGAAGTGGCGGCGGCCGGCAACGGCCAACAAGGTTTGGAAATTATTAAGGAGTGGCGGCCGCACATAGTGCTACTCGATCTTATGATGCCCATAATGAGCGGGTCCGAAATGTTGGCCCGTCTAAGGGCCGAGCGGTGGGGAAGCGATGTGCGCGTTATTATCCTCACCAATATTAGTAAGGACGAAGCGCCGCCTGCGCTTCGTTTTTTGCATGTCGACAGATATGTCGTTAAGGCGCATCACACTCCAGCCCAAATAGTTGGCATAGTACACGAAGTATTAGGCACAGGCGTCCACTCGCCCTAGGGTGCGCTCAACACTTAACTTGTTAAACATGTTACACTGAAATAGAAAGAGGGGATATCCATGGCAAAAGTAGCAATTGTGGAAGATGACACCGCCATCTCGCAAATGTACCGCATCAAGTTTGAAGCGGAGGGCTACACTGTCGAAACCGCCGAAAACGGCAAGCTTGGCCTGGCCCTGGCCAACGAAATGCGCCCCGATATTATTTTGTTAGACCTAATGATGCCCATTATGACCGGCGAAGAAATGCTGGCCGCCCTACGCAAAACCGACTGGGGCAAAAAAACGCGCGTTATTATCCTTACCAACCGCGGCGAACAAGAAATTCCACCAGAGGTTAAAGACCTTGGTGTAGACGCCATTATCCTCAAGGCCGCCATGACCCCACGCCAGGTAGCCGAGCTTGTCAAACTCAAACTAAGCGAAAAACAACCCCAGTAAATACCCCCTGTCCCGCTCCGTCGTCACACTCCGACACGAGCGGCAAAAGACCACACTTTGTAGCGCCATAGCTAACAGGTACAATAAGATTATGAAAGTCGCCATAATTGGATTTGAGATAGAGGGGCGGGCAGCACTCCGCTACTGGCAAAATAAAGGCGCAGATATTACTATCTGCGACCGCGACCTGCACAAAGTTATACCACCCGGAATTGACTCGCAGTTGGGCGACAATTACCTACACGGCCTCGACCGTTTTGATGTCATTATGCGCTCGCCAGGTATTCACCCCAAGATTATCCTGGCCGATAACCCAGGTGTTACCGATAAAATTCGTACGTCTATCGATGAATTTTTGCGCGTTTGCCCTACTAAGCACACCATTGGTGTTACCGGAACAAAAGGCAAGGGCACAACCAGCATGCTTATTACCAACATGTTGGAGACCGCTGGCAAGCATGTATTTTTAGGGGGCAACTTTGGCTTTTCTCCGCTTGATTTTCTAGACAAGCTTACCGAGGACAGTTGGGTAGTATTAGAGCTTTCCAGCTTTATGCTTTACGACATCACCCGCAGCACGCATATTGCCGTATGCCTGATGGTCCACCCCGAGCACCTGGACTGGCACGGCGATGAGCACGATTACTTACGCTCCAAACAAAACTTATTCGCGCTCCAAAAAGATACCGACGTAGCTATTTACTACGCCGACAGCATTACCAGCCACAAACTAGCCAGCGCCAGCCCCGGCGACAAAATCGCCTACTATGACGAACCGGGTGCCTACGTGCAGGACGGCAAAATTATGATTGACCAAACCGAACTGTGTAAAACAAACGAGCTCAAACTGCTAGGCAAACACAACTGGCAAAACGTCTGCGCCGCGGTTACCGCTTTTTGGCAGGTAGAACAGATGCCAGATGTCATTCGCGAGGTGCTCACTACCTTTACTGGTCTGCCCCATCGTCTGGAATTTGTACGCGGCTACGAAGGGGTGTCGTATTACAACGATTCGTTTGCCAGCGACCCATACGCTACACAGGCAGCCATCGACGCTATTCCGGGCAAAAAGGTATTGGTGATTGGCGGCTACGAACGCATGCTGCCGCTCGAAAGTTTAGTGGCTAGTGTGCACGCCAACCAAACAGATATTCGTACCATCATTCTTGTTGGCTCCAGCGCCGAAAGGGTGGCAACGGCATTTAAAGATTCGGGCTACACCAACTTTCACCTTAGCCCGGCAACCACCATGCCAGAAATCGTTAGCGAGGCCAGCGCCAGGGCAGAGAAGGGCGATAGCGTGGTGTTGTCCCCTGGTTTTGCCAGCTTTGACATGTTTGCCAACTTTGAAGACCGTGGCTTGCAATTTAAAGAGGCCGTACACAAATTATGAACCCGCGGTATCGTCAGTTTATCTTCGAAAACTACACCTTTGACGCTGGCTCTGGCCGTCTTAACTTGCATTACAGCCTAGACGGCGACATGCACTTTGCCGAAAGCTATCACTTTGACTTCCCGCTTGCCGTCTACGACCCAGTAGCCTTGGACAGCGCCCTGCAAACCCTCTTTTTTATAGCCGGTGTGTCGTACTACAAAACCTACGCACCCCCAGAAATCGTTATTAAAAACGGACAATTAGATGCCGAACAGGCCAGCTTTTTTAGCAAAACCTACCAGCGTGGGCTAGGAGAGTTTTGGTTTATAAACGAGCTAGACCCACACACGCCCGTTACCTTCCCAACAACCCAGCAACCCCCTGCCCTTGCTACAAATAGCGAACACGCCAGCGGTATGTTGGTAGCTATTGGCGGCGGCAAAGATTCGTTAGTAACCATCGAGGCGCTGCGCGGCAAGGTGCCAGATTTGTCCACCTGGAGCCTAAATCACCGCGAGCAGCTGACTCCTTTGGTCCAACGCATTGGCCTGCCCCACTACTGGGTGGAGCGTGAGTGGGATACCCAACTGCTCGATTTAAACGCCCAAGGGGCGCTTAATGGTCACATCCCCATTTCGGCTATTTTTGCTTGTGTGGGCGCAGTAGTGGCAATTTTGGCGGGTAAACAAGATGTTGTGGTAAGCAACGAACAGTCCGCCAACGAGCCCACACTTACCTACCAAGGCGTTGCCATTAACCACCAGTACTCTAAATCGCAAGAATTTGAGCAAGATTACCAGGCATATTTGGCACACACCTTGGGCCAACGCGTGCGCTATTACTCGTTTCTGCGGCCGCTTAGCGAAGTACGCATTGGCGAGTTGTTTTCCAAAGATGGATTTGCCAAATACAAAGACGTATTTAGCTCATGTAACCGCGCCTTTGTACACAACAGCCACCGTATGACCTGGTGCGGCGAATGCGCCAAGTGCGCCTTTGTGTGCATGGCGCTTGCACCATTTGTGCCAGAGGCCGATCTGACAGCTCTATGGAGCGGCAAAAATCTACTGCTAGACCCCAATCTAGAACTTATGTACCAAAGATTATTAGGCATAGAGGGCGACAAGCCGCTCGACTGCGTAGGCGACGTCAAAGAAAGCCGCTGCGCCATGCGATTGGCAAGCGAAAAATACCCGCCGCTAGCCGAAAAATACCAGTTTGATATCCCTGCCGACTACGACTTCCGCGCGGCAGCCACCCACCAAATGCCCCCCGAAATCTACGAGTTGCTTACTGCGTCACTGGCAAGCCAGTAATACCCGTAGGTATTAGTAGACCTGCATTTTCGAGCGTATTGCCCCACGCGTAGGCACTAGTTAAGGCGCCGATTCCCATGTGCACCGGATCGTTGTGCTGAGGTGTTAAAGCCACGCGCTTATCTGAATCGTATACAGTTTTTACAAAGTCATTCCTGCCCACTCCAACCACAACTAAATCGTCGTGTAACATCTCTGGTCGCAATTTTTCATCTACACCTGCAGTTAATATTGCTACGCTGGACGCTGCAATAGCCGCTGGCAGCAGATCTTCGTTGTGCTGGTTAATGAGACGTACGCGTGCATGCGGGTCATCTTTGGGAGACAGCTCGGAATACTCAGTATTGTGCAGTTCTAGTGCTTGCCCAAGTACATGCGCACCAACGGTGCGGCCGCGACCTTGGATGGTCATTCTCTCATTCACCGACCACAGACCATGCGCCCGCAAAGTATTGACTACGGCGCGAGGAGTGGCAGGCAAAAGCGACTCACGGCCTTTTAATAACCGAGCACCTGCGCCCATACGGTCTACATCTTTTTCGGGATGAATAGTTTGAGCAATCTCTTCAAAATCGTGCACGGTGGGCGACATGGTGAGTATGCCGTGTATACGGTCGTCGTCATTAGCCTTTTTTACAGCTTCCAACAGCTTGTTAGCTGGTACGGTTTTAACACTAATAAAGCTTGAGCACAGCTTGCTGGTGGCAAAGAATCCCACATGACGCACGGCGGCAGCACTGTAGGAACGAATATTGGAAAGTGCAGCTCCTTGTTCATCTCGAAGAATTTGGAGCCGCGGCACAACGCCAGCAGCAAGCAATTGTTGGAATACAATACTTTGCCGGTCTACTTCGCGAGCGACCAACTCATTGGTGCTTAAAATCTTCACGTTATCTTTTGTTATACTCCAAAACCGAACAAATGCAACAGTATGTTACGGCTTCGCTTCGGAACTTCGTGTAGCGCGAATAACGTTCTCAAACAGGGCACATACAGTAAGCGGGCCAACACCCCCTTTGGTGGGGGTAAGGGTAAGATCGGTGCGGTCGTAAACTTCTGGGGCCAAATCGCCCACTGTTTTGCCTTCTTCGCCAGCGACACCGGCGTCTACTACTACCGCACCTTGTTTAATCATATTTGGGTACAAAATAGCCGGGCTGCCGGTGGCAGTGATGATAATATCGGCCTGGGTGGTTTCGGCAGCCAAATCAGGTGTAGTGCGGTCGGCCACATGTACGTCTACACCGTTGGCGGTTAGCATTCGCTCTAGCGGTGCGCCAACCAACTTGCCACGGCCCACCAGCAGCACACGCTTGCCGGCAAAATCGACATTGTAGCCGGCCAGCAGCCACAAAATGGCCATGGGTGTGGCAGGTTCAAAGGTGGCGTCTTTGCCCAGAGCATCCACGTCTTTTTGGGGCGCTACCAGATTAACAATCTGTTCGGTTTCTGCTGGATTTTCCAAAGGTAGCTGCACAATAATGCCATGCACAGCGGCGTCGGCATTAAGTTGCTTGATGAGCGCTGGTGCATCACTTTGAGTCACGCGGTGCACGTCTACATCTACCAAAATATCGGCACCATAGCGCTTTTTCATGCGCATATAGACGTTAATGGTGGGGTGATCGATGGTTACCACAATAGCCAGCTTGGGTACGATGCCACTGCCCTGTCGCAGGCTGCGCACCTCGTGCGCTTGGCGTTGCTTAATATAGGCGGCCAGCTCGCTGCCGTTAAGAATCTTCATGTACGCTATTGTAACAGAGACGAACAGGATGTACGATATGCCTAATGATAGCGGAGTTAGCGCCACCAGAGTTCCAGGTGGGAACTTCTATTGAAGCTGAGCTAGAGCCAAAAACCGACCTTGCACTGGATGCTTTAGCCAATAGTCCTCTTCGTGCTCTGCTATATACAGCCTGCGCAGTGGAACCCCAACGCGCTCACACCCCGCAAATGCTAACCCAGACCTTGAGCGAAGCGTTGCAAATTAACGGTACTACAGAAAAACGCAAGTTTGCGCATACCGTTCGCCGCACATGCAACGACACACTTACGCAGTTTGGACTTCTAACACAAACCACTGCGCAAGGGAGAACCGGCAGCCCAGTGCTAGCCTATCAAGCCAGCCCTCGTGATCTTGAAAGAAATCTCGCGCTTGCTGGTGCGATGCTGGACGGCGACTTGCAGCTGCCGACTGATACATACGCTACTCTGTTAGGTGTAGCACGCACCTATGCGACATACGGTATGGCCACTGTTGGTATGAAAATATACGACACTTTGCTAACTGCGCCGACACAAAGCGCTTCATTCCAGGAGCTAGTAAAAGCAACCATCCTTCCTGACTGGCGGATGCACCAGGCAACCGACTACTTGGGCGGTAATGGTGTTCTTCAGAAGATAACAAAGCACGACTTGTCGAATCGTATGGTTGAGATCACTGTACCAAGCCAAACTTTCAAAGAGCGAGGGCTAACTAAGCTCGGAACCGAAGGCAAAGCGATATATGCAGTATCCCAGTTGCTGCTTAGGCAAGGTACATCTACTATCAGCACAGCAGCCCTTCTAGACGAAATAACAGCCCGCTATCCTGATATTGACCGGCGAGCGCTACACATAACACTCAATAATAACCCTCCTCGCACCGTTCAATACCAAGACAAGGATTTATACGAAGCTGGGCAGCATACTCGATTTACCCTAGCACCAATGCATTTGGGAGTTATATACGCGATTTGGTTTTGCGATACCAAAAGGTTGATGAGGACTCTGGTTTTGCGGCCCTTGCGCGTAAACGAGCGCTTCAGATCTTACAAAATCCTACCGATATCCGCTTACTATTATCAAAAGAAGACCGCTTTGCGGCCGAGGCTGTCGACACTGGTAGAGATGACCTAGGCATCGCACTAGGCTCATTAACATTACGCCGTTTGCCAATCGCACCGTACTGGCAGCACCGAGCCGCTTGCCGGGGCGAAGATACTGAACTGTTCTTCCCCATTGGCACCAAAGGTCCATCGGCCCAAGACGCCGAACTAGCCAAGGCAATCTGCGGAACCTGCCCAGATAGCGTGCGTTACTCCTGCTTGCAATGGGCGCTCGACACCGGAAAAGATGGTATATGGGGCGGCATGACCATTGAAGAGCGGCGCGCATGGCGGCGCAGGCCGGGCATTGCCGAACTGAATAGGCCAGACTAACCAGTTCATTTCAGATCGTCTAGAAGCGAGCGCTACAAAACATTAATCGCACGTGCAGCGATGAGTACCACCACCAGCAGCGAAACCGCCGCCTGAAGGCCCATTAAAAACTTGGCGCGGCGACTAAGCGGCATGGTGTCGGTGGGGCTAAAGGCAGTGCCATTGGTAACACTAACGTATAAATAATCGAAAAAGGTGGGATACCACTGGCGTTTTAGGCTGTAGCCCAGATTTTGCTGCGGAAACAAAAAGTCGCGCTCTTCTAGCTCGTTTTTGCGACGATTGCCTGGTCCGCCGTTGTCGATCTCCCAGTAAAACAGGGCAAACATCACAATATTAGTAATGTAGATATTGGCAGCCGAAAGTAGCAGGCGCGACGCATTGTTTTTGTCGGCCGAAAACAATGCATGCAGCACCAGTTCTAGCGAGCTAACATTAGCCAGCAGCACCAATCCGATAAGTAACAGGACAATCAGACGGCGAGCGCGCGATTCGAACGTGGCAGCCCGGGGCGTTACAATCTGTAGCACTATCAGACACAAAAACTCCAGTGCCGGCAGCACTGGCTTGGGCAAAAGCGACAAACTGCTGGGCAACAAAAGCTGTAGAATAACGACGCCCAGCAGCACTAACTGCACATGCCATAACGGATCAAACTCATGATGTTTGTTACGAAATAATTGCATATGCCTAACTATACCCTACTTACGTTTGGAGCCTGGCATAGTGCCGGCAATCAGCATTACCAAAGCTACTACAAACAAGCCAACACCTACCCACAACGCCCATAGACCGGTGCCGGTTGGCGTTTGACAGCTATCTTCCAGCGCATCGACACACGCGCCGGTATGATGCGAGATATCATAAAATTTGTAGAGCATAACCGTCATGCCGGCAATTGCCGACATACCAGATGCTACGAGCAATGATTTACGGCTCATTTGTCGACCGCATACGTTAACAGCACATTGCCAGAATCAAAGCGCCGAGTATTAGTTAAAGTAAAATCGATTTGTTTATCTAGCCCGGCAAACAATGTATGTCCTTTGCCAAGTACTAGCGGATTAACCATCAAGCGCACCTCGTCCAAAACTCCTCGTTGCAGGAGCGTCAGGCACAGATTAGAGCTGCCTAGCACGGCGATGTCCTTGCCTTGCCCTTCCTGTAGTTTTGTCATTACGCCGCGCACGTCATCGTTATACACGGTGGTGTTTTCCCATCCGGCCTTTTGCAAGTTGTGCGAAAACACTATTTTGCGGTAGCTGTTCATGCGCTTGGCAGTTTCGGGGTCGGTTTTGAGTGCGTAGTCACTAGGCCAAAACTCGGCCATCATGTCGTAGGTGCGGCGGCCAAACACCAGGGTATCAGTAGCGTCTAATTGCTCTACGGCAAAATCCAAGAACTCGTCGTTGTCGGCATTATGCCAGTCGAGTTCATGGTTAGGCCCCTCAAAAAAGCCGTCTAGGCTAATCATCATAAACAAATATACTTTTCGCATAGTTTACCCCGCTGTATCAATTGCTTTTTTACGAACCGCCACTAGCTCGCGAATAGTATCGTCGGGCACTGGATTATCCAACGCAAACTGAATCGTCCCACGCGACAATTTAAACGCGCCCAGCTTGTGTTTAAGCACTTCAATTGGTGCACTAGACGGAAAAATACTGAGATGATTTTTGTAGGCCGCAAAGCCAATTAAATATTTGTCTTTATATTTGAAGGCTGGAATGCCATAGCTAATGACTTCTGTAGTATTGGGTGCGGCAGCACGAATAACCGCGCGCACTCGTTCTAGCTCGGCGCGATACTCTTTTGGGATGTGCACTAGGTAATCGTCAATAACACTCATGACCTTATTGTATCGCATAGGCGCTAAGCGCGTGTAGGCAAAACCGCCCGTTTGCGCGGGCGCACATGGCCATTGGCAAGCAGAATGCAGGCCTGTTCGTGCAAACCCACGCGGGCACGCACAAAGGCATTTGTTGGTGTAGAGTCGGGGTAATTTATCTTGATGGCATACTTGGTCATGCGGTCTAATGCATATTTTGATATCCCCGCCTCTAGCCGGTCTTGCATATCGCCCGGCGACTCATTACTAAATGCAGCCATTACAAGTTCCGACAGTGGGATACCAACGCTTTGCAATGCATATGCAAGCAACTTCGCCTCGGAGCTGTGTACTTCGCTAAATGATAGTCTGCAAGTAATGTCGGCGGTCTGGCTTAGTGCTTCGGTAGCATGACTAACGACGCCCTCGTTTATAATGTGTGCTAACTCTGGATAATCCGGCATTGCCCTGCCTACACCCCGACAATACTTACCATTTACTATTTCTTCTTGCTCCTGCAAATGCCATCGCTCGTGGGCGAACACTGCACGTCGCTCGTAGGTGTTGTTATCAGGCGCCAATACCACTTCGCCCACAGTACAAAATCCAGCTGCGCGCATGACACCAAGTGTTACGCCGTCATCAACTAACAAGCGCTCACGGCTGGCATTGGCTTTCAGATTGTTAGCCAGTGCCTCAGGCAGCATGCCTTTTTGTGCTGCATTGTTTACCAGGCCGTCGTAGTACTCGCGAATAGCAGGTGCCTCGGTAGCTTCAAAAACACGCTGATGTGCCAGCTGCCTGGCGTGCTGTGCCTGCAAAAAATTCATGTATGTGTGCGCATCGTACACCCAACTCCCATCGGGATTCTTTTGATATAGTTGCTGTACCAGCTGGCTGTACGGCGTGTTTTCTGGCATATCCACTAGTGCGAATAACCCGGGCGGCAAAGACCCATCAAAAAGCATGTCCAGATCGCTCTTTAGCTCCCGATCGCTCAATACCCAATTGGGCAAATGGCCATAGCGGAGTTGTCCGCCGTTGTAATCACGAGGGTCGAGCATGTCTGTTGGCGGTTCGCCAGCCAAATACTCTACGATCTCCAGATCGTAGGCCTCTACCATAACAGCACCTAAGCTACTAACAGCTCGGGTGCCAGGCATAATTTCTGGCACCAATAGCCCGTGCATCTCTGGCATATTTGAATATATTATATACTCAAAGTCTAATTTATACAACTCGCCAGTTGCACATGGTTGCATTACAATGGCTATATGAAACAGCCAAACAAAAACAGTGCCTGGTTTATTAAAAAACGTGGCAGCTACTTGCCGGCCAACCGACGGGGTCTGGCAATGTATCTGACATATTTAGCCTACATTGTAGCGTTGCCCGTTGCCTGGTTCATGCACGGGCACGATTTGTGGACGTTGGTGGTCGTCGTTGTGCCACTGTGGGTTGTAGCCGCAGTACTTGTCCAATATATCGCCTCCAAACACGCATAACCCCCATGTAATATCATGTAATATAAAGCCTGTTGCGCCCGCATTACGGTTATGGTACCGTTATGTAGATGCATACTATACGGTACCCTTATGATAAATAAGGACGCCGTATTTTTTTACAAAGACAGCCCTGCGGGGCTGTTTTTTTATGCACTAAAAAAATAAGGAGGGAGTAGGACATGACCAACAATTACATAGGCGAGCCAGACACCGAAATGTTTAGCCAGGTGGTCAACCAGCTGCGCCAGTTTTGTCTAGGCAAAGGTTTTGTGGAGGTAAACACACAAGACAGGTTGAGTATATTAGCAGCGTGCGAAGATCCCGATACCGTGGCCACCTACCAGTACGCCGGCCAAACCTGGCCCTTGCCGCAAACTGGCCAAATGTGGCTGGAGTACGAGCTACTCACCAAGCCCCATCTGCCCGGAGTGTTCTGTGTTAGTACCAGCTACCGGGCAGAGCCCAACCCAGTGCCCGGCCGGCACCGTATTATCTTTCCAATGTTTGAGTTTGAGCTACCGGGTACGATCAAAGATCTGCAAGCCTTCGAGACCGAGTTGCTTACCTACCTGGGTTTTGGCACCAAAAAGGACTTTGTCTATAAAACATACGACCAACTAAAAGACTTTTACAAAACCAAAGAGCTAACACATCAGGACGAAGCGCGCATGCAAAAGGATTTTGCACCCATAGTCTTTTGCAGCAACTTTCCGGTATACACCTCTCCGTTTTGGAACATGCGCCGAAAAGGCCAAGACCACGCCAACAAAATCGACGTCATAATGCATGGGCACGAAACCATCGGCAGCGCCGAACGTAGCACCAACACAACACAAATGCGCAGTGAGTTTCATACCATTAGCAATGGCGCCTATGCCAAAAAGCTCTTCAAACTGTTTGGCAAAGAGCGGGTACTTAAAGAGCTGGACGAATTTCTGGCCTTCAAGTTCTTTCCCCGCTCTGGGGCTGGCATTGGTATGACGCGCATGATCAATGCCGTACGCCAATTGCAAGCCGCCAAGTAGGCGTACTTATACGGACAATTTATTTCTCTATCTTTGGGCATCTAAGGTTCGAAGGTTAGCAACAGAAGCGTCTAGAATATGACGATCGCTAGTCACTAGCACCATGCGTTTAGCAACCGCTTGGGCAACAATCGCAGCATCAAAAGGATCAGCCTGAACTAAATTCTGCTGGCCAACTAATTGTCTTGCAACGAGAGTGTCAAAACGCAGTTCCAATAATCTTCCCTCTGAAATTTCTTGATCGACTGCTTCAAAATCGATGGTTAGCTTGCCCAATCTAGCCTTAATTGCACATTCAAACATACTCAAATTAGATACATATACATCGTTTTTCGGATTAGCTATGTCTGTGCGTGCTTTGGGGCCCAAGCGGGCATCGTCAGTCACCCACCAAATAAACGCATTAGTATCAAGTAAAAGGATCATGCTGCTCTACTTTTTAGCACCAACTTGATCCCATAGACTCATAATTGGTTCATCAAAGTCGTTGCTTGCCAAAATCTTCCCCTTAAGAGCGCCTGGAGCTCGTGGTTCTTTGGCTTGAGGCAATGGGACAATCATAGCAACAGCCTTGCCATGCTTTCCAAGCAGTATACTTTCGCCATTAATAGCCTGCTCTAAGTATTTGGAGTAATTTGTTTTTAAATCGTGGACGTTTATAACCGTACTCATAAGGGTATGGTATCAAATATGGACTAAGTTAGTCAAGTACATACGCTAGCCCAACAAACGGGCGCGCATGGCGGCAAAGCGCTGTTGGTCGGTGGGGGCCGTAGCGGCTGCGCGTGGCGTGTCGTGGCGTCGTGCGTTTGATTCGGCTTTGCCGCCCACTACATTTACAACTGGTATGACAATGGGGCTGCGACCTATGTTGTCGAACAAAAAGTGCGTTACAAAATCGCGCAACTCGGCCTTAAAGCGGTCTAGATCTACGCGCGTAAAGCGCTGTTGTACCGCGCGGCGCAGCTCGGTGCGAAACAGCTGCATTAGCTCTTCGGAGTCGCGCAGGGCAATAAATCCACGGCTAATGATGTCCGGGCTGGTAAGCAGCTGGCCAGATTTTTTATCAATCGTCAAAATCACCGACACAATACCTTCCTGACCAAGCAATATCCGATCTTTAACAACGATGCCGCTTACGACACTGCCCGTTTGATCGATAAGCAGACTGCCATGCGGCACTTGCCCGCCGTGTATCACGTTGTTTGTCGTAAATAACAGGCTATCGCCATTGTTGGGTAGCAACACGTTTTGGCGCGGCATGTTTTCTTGAATGCCAAGTTCGGCGTGGTAGCGGCGACGTAAGTTGCCGCCGTGCACTGGGACAAAAAACTTGGGGCGAGTAAGCTGAATCATCTCGCGCAGCTCGTCGCGGCGGGCGTGGCCGGACACGTGCAATGGGCCGCAACCGTCTAGCTCGTGAGTGGGGTGACGAAGCAGCGTTACGCCCGTCTGGCTTAGGCGGTTGCTAATTTGGTCGTAGCGTATCTCATTGCCGGGGATGGGTGTTGAACTGATGACCACTGTATCGCCCTCTTTGAGCTTGATGTATTTGTGCTCGCCCTCGCTCATACGTTGCAGTGCGGCGTTAGGCTCTCCCTGGCCACCAGTGCACATTACCAGCAACTTGTTGTCTGACATAGTACTGGCTTGTTGCATCGAAACAATCGTGCCTTTGGGAACTTTTAAAATCCCCTGTCGCACGGCAATCTCGACAAACCCGAGCATGCTGCGGCCGTCCAGGGCAACGTGCCGACCAGCAGCTACGGCAGCATTAATAATCATTTGCGTGCGGTTGATGTTGCTGGAAAAAACAGCGACAAAAATGCGGCCGCTAGCGCCAGCAATCACATCGTGAAAGCTCTTTTGCAGCGTGTGCTCGGTAGGTGTGCGGCCTGGCTCATCGGCGTAGCTACTTTCGCTTAGCAGCAATAGCACTCCTTCATCGCCTAACTGTTTTAGACGGTCTTTGTCACTTGGTAAGTTATCCAATGGCTCTGGGTCGAGTCTAAAATCGCCTGTAGCAATGATGCGCCCCACGGGCGTGTCGATACAAATAGCCGTTGGGTCGGGTATGGAGTGCGTAACGCGAACAAACTCCACAAAAAAGTCACCAATTTTGAGGCGTTCGTGGCCGTCTACGTTAATCACCACCAGCTGAGGCTCGTAGCCTGTTTCTTCTTCGGCAAACGTGCGTTCTACCACGCCAATGGTATAGCGCGAACCATATATAGGCGCCGGAAAGCTAGGCACTGTATGGCGCAAACCGCCAATGTGGTCCAGGTGCCCGTGCGTAATAACGTAACCACGCAGCTTGTGGCGAATAGTCGCAAGGTATGCGGTGTCGTTAATTTCGTAGTTAATGCCCGGCAAATCAACGCCCAGGGTGTTGCCGCAGTCCAGTACAATGGCATGATTGCCATACTCTATAACGGTCATATTCTTTTCGCCCACATCGTCCATACCGCCCAAAAAAGTAAGTTTGAGCTTGCTGGCTTCGTCGGCTACAAAGTTTGCTGGTCTGCTCCTTTGGCTGGCGCTAGCGTACTGGCTAACAATTTTGTCGGCGTCGTCTTGGTTGCGTCGTTGGGCGCGAATAGCCCCACCGCGTGTCTTGGGCGACACAGCAGATGAGCTTAGTTTGTGGCCAGCAGGCTGGCCCGTGTTAGTATTTTTATTCATATATTCCTTAATTTATAGGTCAAAATTGATTCATTTTATGGCAATCGACAAAGAGTGGCGCACGCAAAAAATAAAGAGATGTTTTGCGGTTTTCCAGAGGGAAAGCCAATAAAATGTCTAAAGAGAATTACTTTAGTTACGCCTATATTAGCAAATTATTATGCTTATGTCAACACTACGTATCGCTGCTGATGTGCCGTCATCCCGGGCTCGACCCCGGATCCAGCCAGTAAGTTCCTTTTGTTGTTTGTTTTCTTTTTTAGTTGTTTAGCTCCTTCTTTGCTAATCGCAAAGTATCTGTACTCGCTGGAAGCGAGTACCCTTACTTTTTGTACCGACAA
>CAZBQZ010000005.1:0-74405 GCA_964494495.1 uncultured Candidatus Saccharibacteria bacterium | reverse complement strand
AGGCACCAGGTTTTGGTCCTGGCATTCGGGGGTTCGAGTCCCTCACCCCCAGCCACGAAAATACAGATCAGCGAAAGCTGGTCTTTTTTCGTGGCTGGGGGTGAGGGGTTCTAGAGCTCCATGTCGCAGGCATGGGCCTCGGCAGAGCAAAACCACGCGCAGGAGCTCGCTCCGGGCATGGTTTTGCGGCGAAGCGGAACGAAGTGGAGCGATCCCTCACACGCCAGCCATAAGAATGGCACAACTTGCCGATAAGCCGGCGCCATGCTTGCACTTGATCATTTAGGTTTATTGAATTAGAGGATCCGAGCACACTGGCAATTAGTCTGTGTGGCTTTCAAGCCATAGGGCAATGTCCGCAACGCTCAAATGGTCGGTCGCTACTTTACCGTAAAATTCTCCAAATCTTTTGGACTGGCGGTGAGGCTCTTATCGTTTCGTTGCAAAAATATGCCGCAGACGATAAGTGCGGTCCAGCCAAATAAAGATGCTCATCTGCCAGTGCGAGTGGGTGTTATTTATTGCCGGGCGTGCGGGAGACTCGAACGAGCGAATCCAGTGGACTCAGGCCGCCTGAAAGCCGAAGGGTCATGTTGGTAAAACTATTTTGTTTTTTCCATGTGGTCGACTCCCTCACCCTAAGCCACGAGATCGTTACAAACAAAAAGTCGATCAATCTTGTTCGACTTTTTGTTTTGCTCTAAATTCCTACTTGGCTCGCAACGTTCCAACTCTAAGTGGCGGCCACGCAATGTGTCTTCAAACCCTATCTGGTAGAATAGTTCTATGTATGCATTAGCTATCGTTCGATACCGATTCCCATTGGAAGAAATTGATGAAACAATCAGGGAGGCGCACCGCCAGTACCTACGTGGGCTCAAAGCCCAGGGTCTATTGATTGCCTCCGGCCCATTCCAGCCACATGCGGGTGGTGCGTTCCTGCTGCGTGTGCCAAATATTGGCACGAACGAAGCACTTGATCGCATTCGAGACGAAGATCCGTTTACGAAGCACAAATTAGCACAATACGAACTGCTGCCGTGGGATGTCAAAACCGGCATTGAAGATCTTGATAAAATCTAGCGGCCAATAGTATCCCACCTAACATGGTTCTGGCATGGTTGGGGTCTGGGATCTCACAAATCTTTAAATTTAGTGCCAAACAAGTCTACCAATCATCACCCAACATACTCTTCGCCTGCCGGTCTAAATCTTTTCGTGATTTTTTGTTGGCCTGACGAGCCTGCGCTACGTTCTTTTTGCGTAAACCGCTTAGCTCACCTTTCATTTTTACATAGTCGGCATAGTGACGCGTCTGCAGTCTTCCGCTGTGCAAAGCGGCTTGAATAGCGCAGCCTGGCTCGTTGTGGTGCCGGCAAGTAGCGTATTTGCACTGGCTAATAAGTTTAGCAATGTCATCAAAATTATCATCCAGGTCTTCCTGGGTGCCCCACAGTTGTAATTCCCGAATGCCCGGCGTATCGATGAGCAACCCGCCGTTTGGCAACACAAACAATTCGCGGTGAACAGTGGTATGTTGTCCGGCCTCATCCAAAGCGCGAACCGCTTTGGTTGTTTGCACTTCCTTTTTAAGCAACTGGTTAGTAAGCGTGGACTTGCCGACACCAGAAGAGCCAAGCAGGATAGCGGTGCGGCCACTTTGGATGCGTGCCAAAATTTCGTCAACGCCAGAACCTGTTATGGCCGTGCTAACAATAATGGGGAGGTCAAGTGCGCGTAAGCTGGCAAGGTATGGCGTTATATCATCAACTTTATCAGCCTTATTGAGCACAATTACCGGGGCAATATTACTAATAGAAAGCTGGTACAAAAACCGCTTTAACCGTTCAACGCTAAAATCGCTGTCTAGGGCAAGCAATACGAACGCTATGTCTACATTGGCCGCAATAACTTGCTGTATAGCTTGCTTGCCAGCCACCTTTCGCGAGATTTCGCTATGGCGGGACAAAACCGCCTCCACCACTGCATTGCCGTTATCTAGCAGGCGGGCGGCCACCCAATCCCCAACCTTTGGCGTGTGCTCCCGGCCTGCGTAGTGAGAAAGCTTGCCCGATAACTCTGCGGTTACCAATGTGGGTGTTACGATCTTCAAAGAAGTACCGAAGTCGGCGACAACACGAGCCGGTACGACGCCAGACATATCAAGCTTTTGCCAATTTTGACGAAATTCATCCGTCCATCCAAATTGTGCCAGTTGTTCCATATGCCTTAGTATCGCATTAATGAGGCGAAGGCGGAACGCCGGTTCGAGCCCCTCGTCCCCCGCCCCAATCGCCAGATTAGGCAGATCCACCAATGAAAGTTAAAATAACCCTATGAGAATCGTATTCCCAGACCGCATAGACTTAAACGAGACCGCTAAGAAAAAAATTCAGGAACTTAGCATTCAGGCGTACGACGACACGCCCACCGACGAAAACGTAATCATCGAGCGAATTCGTGATGCCGATATTATTACCGTCAACTTCATAGAACTTACGCGTACGGCCATCGACGCTGCTCCAAACCTAAAATTCATAATCTCTTCTGCTGTTGGTTACAACACCATCGACCACCAGTACGCGGCAAGCAAAGGTATTGCAGTATTGAACTGCCCAACGCAAAATGCCGAGGCGGTAGCGGAGATGGCTCTCGCGCTTATGTTTGCCGTCTCTCGTAGGGTGGTGGAGGCCGCCTCCGATCTACAACACGGCGAATGGAATGGCCTGGACATGGTTGGCTCTGAGCTTTCTTGCAAAAAACTTGGCCTAGTGGGCTATGGCCGCGTTGGCAAGCTCATTGAGCAAAAAGTAAGCGGCTTACAAATGCAGGTGACGCACGTCAATTCGGCTTCGTCAGGCCAAAAATTAGACACCCTCCTACAAGAGTCGGATATTATTTGTCTCTGCCTGGCACTCAATAACAACACAAAGCACATCATCGATCGCCGGAGGCTAGACCTGCTGCAACCGCACGCCATTCTTGTTAATGTAGCGCGTGGTGCTATTGTAGACCAAGCGGCGCTGCTAGACGTCCTCAAAAAGGGTACCTTACGTGCGGGAATCGATGTATATGAGAACGAGCCAGCTTCGGGTAGAGTGCCCTCCGACATCGTAGAGCTCGCCAAGCTACCGAACGTCGTAACGACCCCGCACATTGCTTACAATACCAAGGAAACAATTACTCGTCTGGAGAAAGAACTATTCGACAACATTGAGTCCTGCCTGGAAGGCGATCCTATTAATGTGGTCAACAACTAAGCACCTGGCTCATCCGGCGCACGACCATAAATCACTTCTAAGACGCATCGCTCGCGCACTTACCGAAAGTTTGGTTCCTAACTCCCAGCCGCTTCGACTAAATACCACTTTTGTGGTATTTTTGTTTTCATGACAGAGCAAAATGTTGCCCATAACATTGAGCTTCGGCGGGATCCCGAAACCCCATACACTTTCGAGACTTCTGCCGATAGTTTTGAAGCTGGCATTCTTGGCGGTATGGCATATGCTTTTTGCGCCAGTGAGTGCCCTGCACGAACTCGGGTTGAGCAAGCTGGCCTGGCGTGTCCATTTATGATTACTGAGCACTCGCAAGGAGATGACGAGCAAGCCAAAGCATGGAACAATGCTGATAGAGGACTGCTAATGCTTGGGCAAGTCGCTCAGAACACATGGGTGCACTGCGTAGAAGATGTGCAAGCGGGCCGTGAACCTGTGATCCTGCTCGATCTTCGAGCCGAATAGCGCATGACAGTTTAAGGCTATGCTAAACATAACTTTGGTCTGCAATCGTAACACAGATAGTGACGCTATCCTTATAGGACAAGGTAGAAAAATAATTGACTTACATATACAAGTATCATACAATTTTTGTATAAAGGAGTATGGTTTATGGCCACCCAAACAATCAATATCTCACTTCCGAAAGATCTAATAGCAGAAGTCGATAAAATCGCCAATACCGAGTTTGCCAGCCGCAGCGACTACATTCGCCAGGCGCTCGTTAGTAAACTTAAGGCAGATAAAACTGCAAGTGACGATTGGGATTTGCTGGAAGTGCTGTCCGAGGAAATCGCTCAGAAGGCGCAAGAGTCGGGCCATAAAACTGACGATGACTTCGTACGCGCCACAAAAGTAGTACGAAAAAGTCGTTTGGCAAACACCAAGGGTTAACCATGCGCGTTCTGTACGATACGAACGTGCTTGTGGCGATACTGGCCCGTAAAGAATCAACCTTGGTTTTTAAGGAGATTGTAACCACTGGACGCATAGAACACATAACTTCGGCACACATCTTGTGTGAGGTTGAGGCCGTCCTTGCTGAGCGGTTAAAGCTTACCAAGCAAAAGGCCAAGATCGCCGCCAGATTGCTTGCTCGTCAGTCAACAATCGTCGGGTCTAGAACCGTAGAAAAAGTTTGCCGCGATCCGTTTGATGACTATATTTTGGCTGCTGCGCATACCGGCAAGGCAAAATATATAGTTACTGCCGATAAAGATTTGCTTGTTTTGAAAAAATACAAAAACACAGACATCGTTACACCATCAGAGTTTGCAACAATCCTAAAGGGTTAGTCAACAGACAGTACTGTTCAGAACAACCTCCTTAGAAGGGGATTTTTGGTTTGGACTTTGAGTAGGAGAGATAGGATGCCCAAACTTTCGTGAAGCACCCCGTCATTTCGATGCTATATTTATATGCATGGTAGTACGAGCTTTCAAGCTCGTATTTTGATATATTTGGGTTATGAAATATGAAGACTTACTCAATCGAGCTGTTGAAATCAGAACTAAATATGATGAACTAAACAAAGCCAAACGAAATGTCGAGTGGAATGAGCAACAGCTCATGGCTGGTTTTGTCGGCGATGTCGGCGATCTCTCAAAAATCATCATGGCAAAACACGGCTTACGAGATATGGATGATGTAGACAACAAGCTTGCCCATGAGCTTTCTGACTGTCTGTGGTCTGTTCTTGTGCTGGCATCAAAGTACAACATTGATCTTGCATCCGAATTTATGAAAACTATGGATGGGCTTGAGGATCGTATTGCAAAAGAGCTACATTGAGGTCGTTGAATAATACTGGCCCATACCTTTGGAGATTTCTTGAAACTCGTCTACTAGTCCCAGCCAGATATTATTAGCAACTAGAGCTGCTATTTTTTGTTCAGGAGAGGTATAATCCCCCAGTTCTGGCTTCCTCAAAGGCATGATCTTGGGTTTAGGTATCACTCGCACCTAACCGATGGCGGATACGGCTTGTTCGGCACGGCGTATAATCCCCCAATCCTCAATAGCCCGCAGCGCAGCCTCCAGCTGTCGTCCCTGAACGGTTAACGTGTATTCTACGTGCGGCGGAACTTCCTTAAAGTCTATCCGTTGTACCAGACCATCGGCCTCCAGTTCCTTAAGCTGCTTGATCAGCACACCTTCGGATATTGTGCCAAGCTGGGCGCGTAGTTCGCTATAGCGCAATTGCTTACCTGTTAGCTTCCAAATGATGGCTATTTTCCACTTTCCACCAATAAAGCCCATGGCGTAGGCTACATTGCAATTATCAGCACGAATAGGTTGGTTGGACATAATTAAGCTCATAAAAATGTTAGTACTATGCAAAATAGTAGCACCGTACTATACTTTTGGCAACTGTAATCACAGAAAGGAAACATCATGCACGACGATTGGGCTAAACCCATGGAGCAAGACCTCAAGCTGCGCTTGGTCGACATACACTGGCCGGAGGACTTTAGCCCCCAAAACGCCGATTTGTTTGCGCACAATGAACTGCTTATTCACGCGTCCGCCGAAAAGATTTGGAAACACCTTATTGAAGCGCCCAAGTGGTCCACATGGTACCCCAACTCCGCCAATATCACCATCGTAAATGGCGGCGATATGCTTCAAAGTAATTCTGTCTTCCGCTGGACCACTTTTGGGCTGCCGTTGGAAAGCCAGGTTAACGAGTTCGAGACCAACAGCCGCCTAAGCTGGTACGGCTACGCGCCGGGCAAACAGCCAAACTTTTACCACACCTGGTACATTGTGCCGCAGGATGATCAAACTTGTTTGGTAATTACCGAGGAAGTTGGCGTGGGTGATGACGCTGCTGCTTTCCGCCAGCACAACGAGGGATTACTGCACCGCGGCCACGACCTGTGGCTGGCTGGCCTGAGATGGAGCGCGGAGGACGGCAAGTAATGCCGCTTTTTCCGCCGGCAAAACCTACGGACGACTCTTCTGAACGAGAGCGTTTCCGCAAGGGGCTTGAGGTACTTAGGGCCATTGACGGCGAAGCCGGCCAGGCCGTTGTCGACAGCTTGGCTGGCATCAGCCCAGACCTAGCCCACCATATTGTGGCCTGGGGGTTTGGCGACATCTACGCCCGCTCGGGCCTCGCCCCCCGCGACCGTCAGCTCGTGACGCTTGGCATGCTCACCGCACTTGGAGACTGTGGACCACAGCTTGAGGTGCATATAAATGCCGCTCTGCATGTCGGTCTCAGCCAGCAGGAAATCATTGAAGCTTTCTTACATAGTGCAGTATACTGCGGCTTTCCCAGAGCTTTAAACGCTACTCTTGTAGCCAAAAAAGTGTTTGCTAATATTTAGACAACAAGCGTGTCAATCAAAAGACACAAGCCTTAGCCTAATTACCGGCACGAGCGTTCTTGGCGGTCTGAAAGAGGGGGTTTTGTTTGAATTTCGAGTGGGAAAGATAGAACCTCCAAACTATACCCGTAATTGCTATACTTAACGGCAGTATGCAGTACATATTCCTACTCGGTGCGATCATTAGCGAAGTTATTGGCACTAGCGCACTTAAAGCGTCAAGCGGATTTAGCCGGCTCTTACCTTCTGTTATTGTGATCATTTCTTATGCCTTCAGTTTCTTCTTATTATCCCTAACGCTAAAAAGAATGGGTGTAGGTACGACTTACGCTATATGGTCGGGCCTCGGCACCGCACTTATTGTGCTAGTCGGCGTAATTTACTTTAAGGAGAGTTGGTCAGTACTTAAAGTCACGTCACTTTTACTTATTATTATTGGTGTCATTGGATTAAATATAGGAAAGCTGGAATAACCTTATGCGTACGATGAAAATAGTAATGCTCGTCACGGATATAGGCTTTGTTGCATACTGGCTTATTACTATTCTCCATATTATTCCAGCCGAGTGGTTATTTCGGGATTACGCCAATCCGATATTAGTTCACTGGAACTGGTCATTCTTACCACTCGATTTAGCCATCTCGGCAACGGGAATTGCGAGCCTTGTGCTGCATCGCAAACGCAATCCAACATGGTCATCTTTAGCGCTTATTTCATTAACACTTACATCTGTCTCGGGCCTGCAGGCAATTGCTTTCTGGCTCTTTGCACAAGACTTTAGCGTTTCATGGTGGCTACCAAACCTATTCTTACTTATATATCCATTATTTTTTATTCCACGGCTTGTATTACGACACCGCAACTAAGTCATTTCATCCACATTCTCTTCACACATTAAATTGCGTATTACGCCAATCTCATCCTGTAAATTCTCGTCTTCAGAATCACTAGAAATTTGGGCTACGGGCCATCTCCCCCTGTCAGTTCAAACTCCCTACGAGACAGACTCGTCACTTGGTATACTTAGAGCATTATGATCAAGCGCTTCTTGCATTTAGCCGTGGCTGTGGACGATTTAGCAACTTCGATAGCAACCTACAAGGCGTTGGGCATGCAGGAGGTGGAGCGATTTGAGAGCGTAAGCCTTAGATCTTCGGTTATTTTGATGGAAGATCAGCAGGGTACTGGCATTGAGCTTTGGCAGTTTGCGGATCTAAATCACCCCCACATAAGGATTATAGAAGGGCACATGGCTTACGAAAGCGACTCCCTAGAAGAAGACACTCGATTACTGCTCAATCGAGGATTTACAATTGCCATACCACAGACTGAAGACGACACACTAAGATTTGTCCATCTGCTCGCACCTGACGGCAAGTCTATTGAGCTCTGTCAGTACAAGTAAGTACTAAGCGCTCATCACCTACGAAGCAAATAACACATCCCGCCGGTCCATCCTCGAACATCACCTACCAATCTGCTACGATACAGCATATGAAGAACGCAATTATCCTCCACGGAAAACCTGATCCTGGTCAAGAAGAGTACTACAATCCTAATTTTCCAAGCGCCAGCAACGCTCATTGGATTCCTTGGCTGCAAAAGCAGCTCATAATCCATGATGTTGCTACCCAGACCCCTGAAATTCCTAATGCCTGGAAACCAGAATATGAAACGTGGCGAAAAGAATTCGAACGGTACGATATAACGCCCGAAACAATGCTTGTCGGCCATAGCTGCGGCGCAGGATTTATCGTGCGGTGGCTAAGCGAGCATCCCAACGTGCGGGTTGGCAATGTGATGCTAGTGGCTCCGTCGCTCGGCATCGACTGGGACACAAACGGCTTCTTTGATTTTAAAATTGACCGCAAGCTTACAGAACGCACTCAAACGATAACCATCTTTGTCTCCGACAATGATCGCGCCGCCATACAACAGGCTGTCAAAAAACTTCGCGCAGACATTCCAAATATTGCATACCGCGAATTTCATAGTTACGGTCATTTCTGCTTTGAAGACATGAAAACAACCGAATTTCCGGAATTGCGCGATGAGCTACTCGGCTCTTCGTTAAATGGTAGCCACAAATAAAACAGCAGTAGGACTAATCACTCACAAAGTAGCCCTCATGCGGTACATCTTCAGATATTTTAGACCCAGTGAGCTCCAATTTTGGGCTACGTGGTCGCCACGAAAATACAGATAGCAAGACTTCAAATTGATTTAATTCGCAAGCGCTCCATCGGTCCAATCAAAGCGCTCTTTAAGTCTTGTCTGTAGCTCATTTGAATTGAAGGATCGCAACGGCTCTTTTGTGGTCAAATATGCCAACAATCCTTGGTATACAACGCGTAATTTCTGTCGTTCGACAGGGCTAAATGATGGGTTAGCCGAATTGTGGCCCGCCGACACAGTCCTGAGCCCATCAAGAATAGGATCGACCTTACGAGGATCCGAGGCTAAAGATGCCAAATAGACCAAGCTGTCGAACGTTGCGTTATCTGTGTACACCTGCTTCACGGGACGACGAGATAAGGCATTAAATGAGTAGCCAGACCCAAGCAGCAAAAAGGCTCCCAGCGCATACGGGATTACCGCAAGGGCTTGAGTTGCCCAGCTAGGGTACGTAATATAGACGAATGATCGGAAGAAAACCATGGCCAGCGTACCAGTAGCAAATCCAGCCAGCAACCACCCGAGTGAGCGCCGATAGCTAGCGTTAGCAACCTCTCGGATTCGCCAGGTGATACTAATAACTAATACCGTAAATACAAATTCGACCACCACTAGTGCGTAATCAAGTTGTAACGACAAGTCTCCACCATAGATATGCCGGTGGGGCATAAACCAGAAGATGATTTCGAGCACGATCAATATAGCACCCACCACTACAGGACGAGCCGCATTAGTGCGAACATCGAGCAAACGAGCAAACTGCAGCATCCCAATATAAATACAAACTGCACCAATAACTGCCGGTATCTCACCGATAATATCAGAGCTGGGGTTAGCCCAAGATGTTATGTAAATAGACAACGGGTAAACCAAGCTACCTAAGGCCTGAAGAACAAATGCGAAACAAAGCAAGTAATACGTCTTTTTGAATGCCAACGTAAATCCACGCAGTCCCATTAGATAAAGCACGCCTGCACCTATAGACAGTACGGCCAGAAAAATAGTTGCAGCTAGATCACTGTAGAATTCAGGATTGATAGATGCCCGCGACGGGAGCATAAAAGAGACAGATGCCAGCATCAGGGCGAGGATTACGGTCCCAGCAACAACAATACGCGGCGGCCACATGCAATAAGTTTACATTAGTCATGTCGCGATTCACAATTATTTTCAGCACGAAGCGTATGTATGAAAATATGGGTCATCGGACTACGCTAAGCGGAAATTATCGTGTCTACAACCGCTAAGCATACTCTTAAGCAAGACGAAATAGCCCTTACGACCAATCTTTCGCATTTTTATCGTTAGCGGTATAGCTAATGAGCAATGTGGGGCAGGGGGCTTGTGGGGGTGCGCCGAGTAATTCGTAGGAGTAGTCTGTACTGTTTTTGTCAGCAATTTTGGTCGCTTGCTTGTGCGCTACTGCGGTTTGTTTTACCATTAGAGCAATGCTCAATAGATAACGAGGTATTCGTATGGCTCGACTGCCGACTCCCGGCGGTGACGACGGCGACTGGGGGGATATACTCAATGACTTTCTTGGCCAAGCACACAATGGCAATGGATCGTTAAAGCCCTCTTCAATTATCGCGGGCGGCGCCGAAATGCTAGTCAACAAGAACGTTCCAGGCGGCTACGCTGGTCTGGATAGCTACAGCAAGCTTGTGACGTCGGTAATCCGAAACGGTATTAGCCAGCAACTAGCGATTATTTACGAACCCTGCGATCTGCTAGCAACAGTTAACGACCTAAATCAATTTGGCTACTACGTATACGACAACGGGGCGTCGGGTGTAAATGCCACCATCACTGGCCCAACCAATGGCCACTTAATTGCCAGTGGTACACCTGTGTCGACAGGACAGCGCATTGCTGTGCACAGTACCAACATATACGGCTCCACCACGGACTCTGGTATCTACGTAGTTACCAACACCGGCAATGGCAGCTCGCAGTATGTATTAACACGGGCCGACGATGCCAATACCGCCGCAACGCTAGGCATTTTCTTTGCCGCGCAGATTAAATCCGACAAATCTACACTGTATTTCATGCCCGAGGCAACACCGTTTGTTGTGGGCACAACGCACATAACCATCGCCATAGAAACTCTGGGCGCCCGCGCCGAAGCTGGCGGAAGTGCAACGCAACAATTTTCTCATGCTGAAGGCCAAAGTACTGCGTCTGGTTATTCGTCCCACTCTGAAGGCACTGGCACTGCGGCCGGTGACACGTCCCACTCGGAAAGTGCCGCAACAGCCCTTGGCGATTTTGCTCATGCAGAAAGTGCCGGCTATGCTGCAGGGGACTATGCTCATGCCGAGGGTAATGCGACGGCATCTGGCAACTACGCGCATGCCGAAAGTTTTGGAACCGCCACAGGGGTAGGCTCGCACGCCGAGGGCAATGGCCAGGCTTACGCTAACGGCATGCACGCCGAAGGTGGTGGCCCAGGCAACATCGGGCAATATAGCCGCACCACGCGCGCAGTTTTTACCGCCGACGCTACACCAACCTTACTAAGCGACAACAATTCGCAAAACGGATTCATTTTGCCAGATTACTACCGTGGAGCAATTGTACGGGTGCGCCTCATTGCGCGGCGAACCACCGGCGGCACCATATCGGCGTGGTCGGCCGACTGCATGATTGACGGCGATAACTCCGGTAGCTTTCGATTTGTAGGTAGCCCAGCCTTTACGCTTATTGGGCAAGATGTAGCGGCCAGCGCCTGGACAGTCGCCGATATAGCTTTTAATGGCGGGGACCCACACCAATTAGACATTCAGGTGACCGGCGAGGCCGGCGTAACTATTGTCTGGTCGGCTACTATTGAGCTCGATGAAGTCGTCTAGGGTCGTATTGGGCGTAAGTGTCATGGCCGTCCCAGAGCGCCAAGCACGAGTCGATAATCTGCTAGCACGTTTGGCATTGCCACCGTCGCAAGTCGCCTGGGACACCCAGCATCAGGGCCATGTACCTAATTGGTGGCGTGCAGTTGCCATTGCTAGCGCCGCGCCAGCAACTCATGCATTAATCTTAGAGGACGATGCCGAACCCTGCCGCGATTTTTTAGCAGCGGCCCAAAAAATTATTGCCAAGTATCCCGAGCGAATCATCAGCTTTTTCTCGGCCAGCAAGATGCCGCCACCCCCAACTACTCAGCTTTCTCTAACGCTGCACCATGGGTTTAGCGACGTGGCAGTGGCATACCCCGTAACATGGTTGCAGGCACTACGGACAGACTTTGACACGCGCGAGCCAGAGCTAATTGCCAGCAAATGGCAAAAAAGCCACGGCGCCGACGAATTGCGTATGATGCTTCGCCCGCAGTTAAAAGCATGGTGCACGTATCCAAGTCTGGTGCAGCATGGTTGTCCCACTAGCAGCACGCTGGGACATCGCGTGGCGCACAGCCTGGCCCGGCCGTGTTTGGACATGTACAGCAGTGCACTGGCGCTCGATTGGTCGCAATTATGAGCACGAAAGCATCCGTAAAAATAGCTGCAGTTATTCCGACGCTTGGCGAGCGCGCAGAGCTCCTGCCACTTATGGCACAACTTATTAGCGAGCATGTAGATGTAATCACGCTGGGGCTTCCCGGCGAAAACCTGCATCATATGTGGAACAAAGGAGCAGCCCTGGCACGCGACTGGCGTAACGCCGACGCAATCGCCATCCTAAACGACGACATTCGTCTGCCTTTCGGCGCGCTAGCCGCCATGTACACCGCAATGCGAAAGGGCGATTTTGCATGCGTAGGGGTCGACCCTCAGGCGCCTTTTGGTACTCCCCAGGGGCCACAAGCCAGCATCATAACCGGCGGCGTAGAACGCCTAATGCAGGGCGTTAGCACGTGGTGTTTTTTGGTGGCGGCCAATGCATGGCAAGATATAGACGAAGACTACGAATGGTGGTGGGGCGTGGGCGATTTGTTTGTCAAAATAGCGCAGCACGGGGGACGGCTGGGGTATGTACCTGGGCTTGGCATAGAACACGTTGGCTCTGGCACAGCCAAAAATCATCCATGGACCGAAGCCGCAAAATTACGCGATGCCAAACGCTGGCGCGAGGCACACTAATGCACATTGCGGCACGTCAATTTGTCGAACAAGCAGTGGCAACATATGGCACCGTAACTGGTGATGTGGTTGAGTTTGGCAGCCGTGACGCCAACGGTGGAGTACGCGATTTGTTTAAGCAGGCGCGCAGCTATGTAGGCATCGACGCGCACGCCGGCGTTGGTGTCGATCTGGTGCAAGATGCCGGCAGGTGGCGACCAACGCATGGCTACGCCTGCGTTATATCTACCGAAACGTTCGAGCATACTGCCAACTGGCGAGAACTACTGCGCGTTGGCGCGTCAGCACTAGCGCCCGACGGCATTATGATCATCACCTGTGCCAGCGGCAGGCGACCACGACACTCGGCAACAATCCCCGACCAACCGCCCCAGCCTGGCGAATACTACGCCAATGTTCGCCCAGAAGATTTTCGCCAGGCCGCAGAGGGCCTGGGCCTGCACGTCGCCCTTGCCGGCAGCAACAATGATCTTTATGCAGTGTGCAGGCTAAAACCACCAGCGTTAGATAAACCGGGCATCAAAATCATTGGCGCAGGCATGTGGCGTACCGGCACTGTTTCACTTAAAGCTGCGCTCGAACAACTTACCGGCCAACTCGCTCATCATATGAGCGAGCTACTCATGCACCCACACCAAATCAATCAATGGCTCAACATATTGCACGGCGTGCGACCCTCTTGGCCTACACTACTACATGGCTACGGCAGCACACTGGATTGGCCAAGCCTAGCCTACTGGCACGACATATACCAGGCCTATCCCGGAGCCCTGGTGCTACTTTCCACACGCGATCCCGAGGAGTGGTGGAGTAGTATCAGCCAAACAGTACTACTCAGCGCCCCCACACCAAAAACCGCAAAAACGCCCTGGGACATGCTGGTTATAGACTTGTTCGAGCACCATTTTGTTGGCCGTTCTCCTACCAAAAAACAGGCTATCGATGCCTACAACACCCACAACGAGCGAGTACGTCAGGCCGTACCGCCCAACCGGCTTTTAGAATGGACGCCAAGCCATGGCTGGACACCGTTGTGTCGCGCGCTCAATACGCCCGTCCCCAACACCCCATTTCCACACCTCAACACAACGGCCGAATACCGAAAAAATAATAGACTATAGCTAGTCGCCGCCAAAAATATTCAAATCCCTCATCCCATCCAAGAAATATGTTATATACACAAATATGTGTCATATATCTTGTTAAGCGGTGACTACCCTGCATTAATTGTTTGAAGCATAGTGATATCGTATCCATACGAATACCAGTTTTTGTCGTGTGCAAGTAATGCAACAACTTCTGAAATGTCATGCCATGCTACTTCAGACACCTCGCCTGGATCAAAATCAACCTGAGACAACTCGCCAGCCCATTCAACCCAGTACAGATACTCAAATTGATGGCGCTCTTGAGTCTTGAACTTTTTATAGAAGATTAAATCTGACTGCTCTACCGCTATGCCCAGCTCTTCGTGTAATTCGCGCTGCGCAGTTACAGCAGGTTCTTCGCCAGGGGCTGATTTACCACCGAACATGACAACCCATAAGCCAGGCCTTTCATCAACAATGCTGGAACGCCTCTGGCAAAGCACCCGTCGGCCTTCCTTATCAATAACAGCCCCACCACAAGCCCTGCGCCACAACTTCATTGCTATGACATCTTTTCTTTCGAGGGAAGGAAGAGGGTTGTCGTTCTCATCTACAACAAATAAAAGCTCGTGATTCATGGACTCATTTTAACATCGCTACCCTCATCGCCTAGCAACTCAAGCATCTCGTTAATATCTAGTACAAAATTTTCACTATCTATACCATCAAAAGTTTCGTGTCTTTTTACATTAGCTCTTGAGTGCGGCGATCATTTTCTGTGCATAGCTAGCGCGAAGTTTGGGATCGGCTAGATGTTTATCTTCGGGTTTCATGTTGTTATAGCCGTCGTCTTTATAGCGCGGCCATACATGGAAATGAAAATGGAAGGCGTGTTGGTCGCCTTCGGGCTCATTGTTTTGGCGGGTAGTGATGCCGTCGCAGTTATAGGCTTGTTTCATGGCGATGGCGACTTTTTGGGCTACCTCAAAAATACGATGTCCGTATTCTGCAGGAAGACTATATAGATTCTCGAAATGTTCATTCGGAACTACAATGGCAAAACCGTCATTGTTATGACCACTGAAGAAAGAGTTAATAAAGACGGTGACTAGATCGTCCTTATATACGACATCTGTCTGTTTCATCACCGTATGCTCGTTCTCGATGCCCTGAACCCCAAGACAGATGGGGCAAATATAATCTTTAGGCGCTCTGCTCTTATACATATAATACCCCTTGGTAGAATTACCCACCCACTATAGCACAGCGGCAAGTTCGAATACCTCATCCCCAGCCAGAAATTATACGAAATGTCAGCTTTATTGTTGGCATTTTTTGTTTGCATCGTCCCACATATTTTTACGTCTTTGTTGGTACTATTAAATTATGAAACAACTTGATTATTCAGCTTCAAAAAAGGTAGGCCGATACCTTGGGCCAGTGCTAACAGCGTTATTTTTATCCGAGATAGTTACACTACATATATATGAGACTCCGGCAAGCTCTCATACCGTATATCTCAATGGCTTCGTACTTCTGCTCTTCGGTTTCTATATTGTGTCCATTCATAACGTCTGGACACGGCGCTGGCCAATCTTGATTACTATATCCGGATGGGGTGCAACCACCTTGGGACTATTTCGCTTATTTTTCCCAACCGCTACACAGGCTCCAGTAAATATGCCAACCTACATAACGGTTGCTGCGTTTGCTGTTATTGAGATCCTCATTACGATCAAGTCCTATAGGAAGTGAAATTTCGTCAGGGCACACTATCAGTAAATAAAAAGACTAACGTCGCAAAATCCATCGAATGCACAGTGGGCAATCATCCGGAGTTTGGACCACGAACCATCTCCCCAGCTGTGTAAAAAACTCACCGAAAGGTGGGCTCTTTACACGGCTTAGGGCGAGAGGGACTAAAGGCCCATGCCGTAGGCATATTTAGGTTCGGTAGAACAAAACCATGTACGTTGACAATATATGCACACGCGGATACATTAGAAGCGAACGTACAAATCCAACAACAGGGGGGACTATGAAAATAGTAAAGCAAAGAGTCAAAATGGCACTTGCCATATTGACGCTAGCCATAGGGTTATGTGCGAATGCCGTACCGCCGCGCGCTGCAGCGGCCGTAGTTATGGCAGATGCTACGGCACCGCCGGTAGCCATTGCTGCTCAACCAGGCAAGGCCGGATATACGCTACTGGATGCAAATGGCAACGTATATGCCTTTGGTGGAAATGAATTTTACGGCAGTTTGCAGCCGAAAGATAGAGTGGCGTCATTCGTTTCCATGGCCTACACTCCTACTGGCAAGGGCTACGCTCTGCTAGATGCCAATGGTCATGTTTATAACTTTGGCGACAGCTACTGGCGCGGGGGCGCACCGTCCGGCGCAACTTTGCCGTTTGTATCTATTGCCTACAAACCTGGCACTATGGGCTATACGCTTATGGATTCGATCGGCAATATCTATAACTACGGCACCGATTACATACAAGGCCCACATGACTACACCAAAAGCTACACCGCTATGGCATATACACCGAGCGGCAACGGCTATACGCTTATGGACCAAGTCGGCCACATATACGCCTATGGCGACGCCCAGTGGCGCGGCGGCAATCCGGGAGGTGCCATCACCCCCATGCGCGGGCTAGCGTACCGCCCCGGCACGCTGGATTATACCGAGCTTGATGCGGTGGGCAACACATACAACTATACCGGCCCTTGGATTGGCGGCAGTCCCGCCGGTAGCCAAAATGGCTTCATCGGTGTTATCTATACCCCGAGTGGCAATGGCATCGCTATGGCTGACCGGGTAGGTAATGTCTACAACTACGGCGATTCACAATATGCCGGCGGCTTCCGCTCCATTATCTCCGCTCCGCCGTCCACCCTACCCGTGGGCAACGTAACGAGTGATTCTACGGGCATCGCATGCGCTTTAGGCACCCACGATCTCGGCACGACTAACGGTTACAGCGGCGGAAACAAGGTGCCCATCCGCCTCTGCGCGCTGCCCAACTTACCTAGCTCCAGCGAAGAAAGTACGCCCGGCAGTCGATACTACGTCGCTAATTCTAGCGGTAAGGCCATCGTAAACTCACGGGTATCCGGCGCAACATTTGCTATGGTCAACGCCGCCAAAAACGCTCACCTTAGTGTGAACGTAGCCGCCACCAGCACCTACCGCACTATGGCTCATCAGCAAGATTTATGTAACCAAAACTACAAGTGTAGTCACGGAGACTACACCGAGGTCGCCCGGCCTGGTACATCCAACCATCAGATGGCCTTAGCCATAGACTTCGCGGGCATTAGCGGTAAAGGCGGCTCAACATGCTCTACCCGGGCCACGGACTCCAGCCCACTCTACGGTTGGTTACGAAACAATGCCGTAGGCTTCGGCTACCGCCAGTACTCGGTAGAGGCTTGGCACTGGGACCCGTTTAGCGGCTCTAATCGCTGCTGATACGCCTGACGGCCTAGAGTATACCCCCACATGGCATATCGCTCAGTAGAAGATTTTAATGCGACCTTTGAATGGGTTGATGAGCGAATGCCCCAAAGCTAGGGGCAAAAAGACGTCTTTATTTAGACGTCTTTTTGTTTTGCTTAAAAACGATTATGATAAAAGCATAAAGAGGATTTGCAAATGAATGGCGAAACGTTACGACCCGTGCACTTTGTCGGAAGTATTCAGGCTCCGAGTACCGAGGCGGCTATGCGCCTTATGTTAGAAGGCAGCGAGGGTCTTCCGCTTGGGTCGTTACCCGATGGGGAAGTAGGGATAGTACGCCGCGAGTGGGTGCGCCGACAAATAGACAGGCAAGCCGACAACCCCCAACTAGAACGCGTCCAAGAGGGCGAATATACCACCTACGATGACGTCCCACGGTACGTCGTACACGAGGGGGTAACATTGGCTGCCAGTTCTTTGCGCCTCGACTATACATCTTTTGTCCCATATTCGCGCCGCGTATTACAAAGGGTGCGGGACGATTACGGCAGACCAGATGTGCCACTACAAGTAGGCATTATCAATCCTTTCGATACAGCTACCATGACCATGGGATTTGGCGATGGCATGCGTAATGTTGCACCGTTTGCCGAGGCAACAATAGACGAAGCACATAAGTTGGCCCAAATGTTTCGCGACAAGCCAGACCAACTTGTAGTGCAACTTGAATCGCCCTTTACAATGAATGCAGCAGTTATGGGCCACAAATACCCCTCGCGCGACTCCATGGTTCCGCTGGTGGCGGGTTGGCTGCGCAAAGTGGTTGCCAATACGCCCGAGGAACTCACCTTTGGCGTTCACCTTTGCCTAGGAGATATGAGCAACAAAGCTTACCAAGGGGCGCCGCTCACCAGTGGAGCTATTGCCGTGGACGCCATTAAAGGCGTGCTTGATGCCTGGCCCGAAAGCCGCGCCCTGCCAAAGTACATTCACTTTCCAATTGGTGGCGGCGACAAACCGCCGCTGCACGACCCAGCTGTATACGAAAGCCTGACCCCGCTCCGCGATATTGTCCCAGATTCTGTACTGCTTGTTGCCGGTTTAGCACACGAGCGCCAATCACTGGAAGATCAATTACGGATACGCGACTTGATTGAGGTTGCTACCGACCGCGTGGGCACCTTAGGCATAGCCACCGCCTGCGGTATTGCCCGTGGACGTACACAACAAACCGCCGAATTCCTGATAAAAGAGCGCATGCCACAACTGGCGTCCAGATAGGAACTACCATGGCCGAACGAACCATGTCGCTTTTAGTCGCCTACGAAACGCCAGTCATTAGCCGCATACAAACCGCCATTCTGGGCCAACCGCTGACAGATATTGCCAAAAGCAGCCCGCCTACTGCTTGCGGACAGTTTATCCGCCTGTTGCTTGCCACGCCAGATACGCACCGGCCGCTTTCTATCTGCGTCGACACTGAAGTCGGACAGATTAACAGCGGGCAAGATAGCAACGAAGCGGCTTTTGGTGCGCTCGTAAGCAGACTTGCCGCTTGCGCCACCGGCAAAAATATCGACCCGTATCGGGTGGTAATCTCGGAAATAGCAGACGACAATGGACTGCATACAGTTGCCGATTTTAGGGTCGAGCCACTTGGTTTATAGACATACACTTGGCAGCTTTCGATAGTTGCTAGAAGTCCTAAAAAGTCAGGTCAATCCTGTATAAAGCCGTGCTCGTTTCGTTGACAATGTCCAGACGCGCTAAAGACGCTTGCCGTTATATGATCACGGACATTCTTGACATGCAACCGCGCGGTTGCTTATCATATACTAGGTATGGACGAAGACATTGTATTTAAGGCGCTGGCCGACCCCACGAGGCGGCTCATTCTGGATGAATTTGCAGAGCGCGCAGAGCAAACTCTATACGAACTCTGTGCACGACTTATCACAAACCACCGCGTCGCTATGTCGCGCCAGGCAATAGCTAAACACATCAGCATACTAGAAGAGGCCGGGTTGCTGCGATCGGAACATCGTGGCAAATACCGTATCCTTGTCTTTGACAAAAAGCCAATTGCGCACATAGTTGAAAGGTGGATTAAACATATGTAATAAGAAACAATAATAAAGCTAAGACTATCCATAAATTTAGGAGACAAAAGCAATGAGCATGAAAATTATTCTTACTAGCGTATTTGTAGACGACCAAGACAAGGCGTTGCAATTTTATACCGAAAAGCTTGGCTTTGTAAAAAAGCAAGATGTACCGGTAGGGGAGTTTAAATGGCTCACCGTTGTCTCGCCCGACGACCAAGATGGCACAGAGCTATTACTCGAGCCAAGCGATAACCCCGTTGCTAAAGAGTACAAAAAAGGGCTGGTGGCACAGGGTATACCCGCGGCTAGTTTTGGCGTAGAAGACGCCAGCACCGAACACAAACGACTTAAAGCGCTTGGCGTCAACTTTACTATGGAGCCAACTCAAATGGGGCCCGTAAAAATAGCCGTCTTTGACGACACCTGCGGTAATCTTATTCAAATAATGGAAAAATAGAGCGGTATACAAGAGACGGCTTACTCATCAAAATTTGTCGCTCGCTCCGGCCGTCCATCTCTTGCAACACTTGTAACTGTATTTGCAGTAATTTATGAGATAATTTATACACCATGACCAATATCGGTAACAAAGTATGGCATTATCAGGCATCCACCGGGAGGCTTGTTAAGTAGTATTTCTAAAACGCAGCACGTTGCACGAGCCTCCTGAATAAGGAGGCTTTTTAATTGGAGAAACAGCATGAAACAAACTACAAAATTTATCTTTGATCTTGACGGAACATTGTACCCCTTTGCGCCAGGAAAACACACTACATTTGGCGCATCAATTTTTTATGCCGATCTGCGAAAGCGCATCGTGCAATTTGTTGCGTCGGAGCTTAAAACGGACAGGGCAGAGACGACAAGAATTCTTGAGGAAGTTGACGCCGAGTTCGATGGCGAGTTGAGCATAGGCTTCGAAAGAAAATATGGTATAGATCGGTATCGCTACTATGAAGCAACCTGGCGATGCCTACCCGACGATTACGTTGCAAAAGACGACCAGTTGGCCGACGCAATGGCAGCCTTGCAGGGACGATGCCTACTGTTGACTGCCGCACCACGGAGCTGGACAAACAACGTACTTGATCACTTAGGTGTCGCAGGTATCTTTGGCGACCATATTATTACGGGCGAACCAGATATACGCAAGCCAGATATACAAGTATTTCGCCATGCTGCCGATAAGCTTGGCGCCCATCCACGGCATATTGTCTCGGTTGGCGACCAAAATCATTCGGACGTTTTGCCTGCAAAGTCACTCGGCATGGTTACCATCCTCATTGGCCCAGAGCAGCTTGACGCACACTACCAAACCAAAACCATTCATGAAGCTATTAATCTCATAAAGGAGAAACTGCTGTGAAACAAAAGATCATCATCGACACCGACCCCGGCCACGACGACGCTATGGCCATCATGTTAGCATCTAAAAGTCCCGAGCTTGAAGTACTCGCAATCACAACAGTTAGTGGTAACTCAACAATAGAAAATACCACTCGCAATGCCCGTTTCATTGTGGATTTTATTGGCCGCAACGATATCCCTGTGTACTCGGGCGCCGACACGCCACTTGTACGCGAGCTGGTTCAAGCAGTAGTCCACGGCGTCAGTGGCCTTGAAGGCGTTGACCCCAAAAACGAGAGTAACTTAACCGGCAATGCCGCAGAACAAATCATCCGAATTGTTAAAGCTAATCCAGGTGAAGTCACACTGATAGCGCTCGGCCCGCAAACCAACATTGCGCAAGCTATCAGAAAAGACCCCAAGGCAATGAAATTGGTAAAAGAAATTGTCTCTATGGGCGGTGCTATTGACGTCGCTGGTAACAAAAATCGCGTGGCAGAGTTTAACGTGTTCGTCGACCCAGAAGCTGCCGATATAGTCATGCGTTTTCCTGTGCCAAAAATCATGGTACCGCTTGACGCCTGCAACCACGTTCAGATGCAGCTTGCCGACATAGAGCGCATCACAAACAATAGCTTGCGCGCGTTACTCATTCGAATGTTTACGCCGTACATTGCAAACATCAAAAAGGACACAGGCATCAAGGCTGCGCTCATGTACGATCCGTTGACGGTGTTTTACCTCCTCCAACCAAATTCTTGTAAATCCCAGGCCATGAATGTCCAAATTGAGACAAAAGGCAAAATTACGCGTGGCATGACTGTTGTCGACAAGCGAAAAATCACAGATACTACAGCACCAAATGTCACGGTCGTAACGTATATAAAACTGGATGACTTTGTTGAGAGATTTATCGAAACACTTAATCGATAGGAACAATCCGGTGGGGCGCAACACAGTCACATACAAGCGTCCAATCTGGCAGCTTTACTCACAAATTTTAATGTTTATGGCTTATCATAAGACAGTAACGAAACTAAGGGGGTAAGATGAATCCAGTTGTACATTTCGAAATGGGATACCGAGACCAGGCACGCATGGTCAAATTTTACGAAACAGTTTTTGGCTGGAAGACGGAGACGATGGGACCCAGTATGGGCAACTACGTTGTTGCTCATACTGCCGAGACCGACAAAGACGGCATGGTACAAACCAAAGGCGCAATAAACGGTGGGTTTTATCAAAAAACCGACGATCCGCTTAGCGAAGCTCCGTCAGTTGTTGTCTCAGTCGAAGATATTGCCGCTGCCATGAAGGCTGTTAAAGAAGCTGGCGGAAAGATCTTGGGTGGCATGAACCAAAAGGGCGAACACACTATGGAACCACAGATGATACCTGGTGTTGGCTTATGGATTTCGGCAATGGATACCGAAGGCAACCGCTTTAGTATTCTCCAAGCCAAGAGCTAACGACGTAAACCACCTACCTAAGCTCTAACTAAGAGCAAGGAGCAGTGTGCTATCGGATTTTGCCGGCAACTTTTTAGTATTTTTGCTTGGTGGAGTTGAGGGTTGCCGTATAGTCTACGGTTTGTGTGGCTTGATTGGTGTTATCGACGAAAAGAATGCTAAAATCTGTGGCGTCGTAATCTTGCCCGGTTAAAGAGGATGCTATCCAGCCGGTTATAGTTTTTCCGGGGGCAACGTTTTGGTCGCGCAAAATGTTAGACACATACTCAAATCTGTCCGGATAACTGATTGTCTTGGGCAAGGTCGACCCGCCAACTTTGGTGCTAATCGAAAGGTCATTCAAAGAAAAGGCGTACACTTTGCTGGAATTATTCGTGAACGACAGCGTCGTGAACAGCGCATTTTCGGGGACGTGTGCGTCTGCGTCGTGGAAGTACTCGGCTTTTGTAACCTTAACTGCAAGGCTTGCAGTAGGGGCAGGTGTTAGGACTGGAGTTGCTAGCCTGGCAGTAAGATCTGTTACCTTTTTATTAAGCACGGTGATTTGCTGATTGAGCCGAGTTACCTTTAGCTGCTCCGCCGCAACCTTATTTTGCTGCCAGTAGTAAGTACCCAGGCCTGCCAAAATGCAGAGCACGAGCAGCAGTGCCACGAGGCTGTAGAGTAACTTCTTGCCTTGTCCTTTTGGTTGTACATCTTCTTTGTGTACTGATGTTGGTAATGTTTCTTCCATACGAGGAAGTATATGTTACCGCTCACAAAAACACTAGCCAGATAGGGGACACCACATAAAGGTAGTACTCCTTATTCACCCCAGCCATTTACGGAACCAACGCGCAATTTCTGACATTTTTGCCAGTCACCCATGATTTGCTATTTTTATAGGGTACCTTTTGCCGGCATATTGCTAAAATAAACCAATGTCCCTTATAAAAACTCGTAGGTTCTATCCGTCAAAAGTATCTAATTCGCAAGAAGTGCTGCTACTGTGCGGTTTTGGCGGCAGTGTTTGGCAAACCAGACGCCTGGTTGCAGTACTACGCCGCAGTGGGTACAACGTAACTGCACTCGATTTTCCTAAGGAAGTACTAAGCACCGGCAATGCCCAGCTTTTGCCGCAGTTAATTAACGAAGTAGTAGATTTTGCCGAAGCAATGGCAAAAGCAAAAAATAAACCAATTTTGCTAGTAGGCATTAGCCTAGGCGCGCTTATCACGCTTAATATTCTTAGGCGGTCAGCACAGTTTCGCGAAGGTGTGCTAGTAACCGGTGGCGACATTGTTAAGGTTGCGCAGGGCATATACGGGCACAAGGTTTGGCCACAGTCTTACCAAGAACTAGCTCACAAATGGCAAGATATCAATATGTATACACAACCAGCACAACTAGCAGGCAAACGCCTGCTGTTTGTATTGCCGGCAAACGACAGACTAATCGACACAGCCGATATCCACCGCGAAGTTGCACTGCAAAATGATGCTGGCAATCATCTTGTAGTAGTTACGCGTCACTCGTTTGGTCATGTTGGCACCATTATCGAAGAAACAATCCTCTTTCCCAAACGGATTTTGGCTTACATTGCACAAGTAAAGGGTGCCGAACAATGAAACTCCCTAGCGACGATGCTATTCTGGCGCTGCACAAAAAGTACGCTCCAAGCGATCAAGCGTTTGCCATTGTGTACAGCCACTGCCAAATTATCGCCGATATAGCCGAGGAGCTGATTAAACGCAAGCAGCTAACCGTCGACCAGCAATTCGTCCATGCTGCCGCACTCCTGCACGATATTGGCTACTACCCCCTGTTTGACGACAGCGGGTATGTTCCTAAAAGTCGAATTATTACCCATGGGGTATCTGGCGCGGATATTCTTCGCGCAGAGGGCATGAGCGACGACCTGTGCCGCATTGCCGAACGACACACCGGCGTAGGCCTCACCCGCGAAAGCATTATTAGAAAAAACCTACCCTTGCCAAAGCGAGACTTTGTGGCCGAGACACCCGAGGAATGGCTCGTTATGTACGCCGACAAGTTACACACCAAGTCGATTACCCCCGGCGACCCGCATGATGTGCTTGGCTGGTTTAATACCCCAAAAACCTATCAAGAACATGTCCGAAAGTTTGGCGAAAGCAACGCTTTACGCTTTGCCAGTTTAGTCGAGCAATATGGTGTACCCGATCTAGAAACCTTAGCCATGAAATACCAGCAAAAACTTGCGTAGTTGCATACGGTGACATAATTTAGTATTACGACTAAAAAAGTCGTATAATATACTCAAATGCCCGTGCACACTTCGGAATTGCTTGCCCTCGAACGGCCCAACGATATACGCGCGCTTGCGCCTCATATTACATATGCAGGTTTGATGCGCTGGTTTAACACATTGCCCAAAAGTGAATACGACACACCTACATCGCGCCGCGCCATAAGCCCGAGTCGCACCTTCTACGGCGTGCAACAACGCGCTGCTCGAATAATGCGAAATTCGGTAAGCATTCTGCTGTCGCCATACGACCAACCAGGGATGAGCGTAGCTTTTCGCGGTCGCACCGAGTGGAGGCGCGACGGCAGAACCCGCGAAGTAATTACCGAAAACGGCCGGGCTAGAGAATTTCATATCGAACTACTGGGCCGCGAACATCTAGCCTGGCGGCGCGGCAGAAGCGCCGGCGCCCTAGACCTTATTGCACCCGGCACAATGGTAGGCGGCACATACAACCCAGCCATAATTAGCGTCTACTCGCAGGACAAGCTAGTAACAGTTACCGAGGCCGAAACACTGTTGCTAGACGCTGCCCCAAGAGATCCTGCTATCGTCGGTCCAACTTATACCACTGTTCCGCTATTCTAGACTTAGTTGCTTCTCGAAAAAAAGCGTACACTGAAGATATCAAATAAGTGGGGGAGCACCTATGAAGTACGACATCCGTCGCGGCGTAGTCAGAGCCAGAAGCAAGACCAAGGTAGCTATATCATCGTTAGCGTTAGTCGTTAGCGCGCTAGGTATTGCGGTAGCGCTACCATTTGCGGCGCACGCAGATAGTAACATTCAAAACTTTGAAAGCCCGACATACGCAACAGGCAATATTAACGGGCAAGACGGATGGACCGCCGCCGGCTCGGCTGGTTCGGGCTGTGCCGTGTACGACGAAGGTGTTGTTTCTAACACCTATGGCTATTCGACCTTTGGCAGCCAGACCCTTAGGCTCTCAGACGCTGTTACCAGCGGTTGTTTTGGCGACCAAGCGTTTGCTAAGCCGCTTGTTAATGCCGTTGGAGAAGCAGGTGCCACCAACGGGACGTATTCTTCTGGCACGCTGCAGCGCCATTTTGAAATGCAGTTTGATATAGCATCTACTATGCCGGGCGCTCAGCAACCGGGTATGCACACATCTGTTTCTCCAGATAGGGGAGATGGCTCACGCATGAGCTACTTACGTTTTGAGGATGGCGCAACTGGATTGGACGTATTTTTTGACGACGTACAGGGAGCAACCAACCCCGCCAACTTTGTAGAAACGCAAATTGCCACAGGGCTCGACCGAACAGCACCGCACACCGTAAAACTAACGTTTGATGCGATAGACGGCCCATCTAACGACGTTGTAAAAGTTTGGATCGATGGCAGTCTAAAAATTACCGGCACCAGCTGGGAAAACTACTATCGATTTGATGCCGAGTCTGCTGCCGAGCAATCGCCACGAATCGTAAAAACAGTTGAGTTCCGCGAAAGCGGTACGGCCAATCCGGCCGATACAGGCAGTGGCTTCCTGTTCGACAACTTGTCGCTACTTTCGGGGACAATACCCGCCAACATTCCTAGCACCAAAGATCAGTGTATAAATAATGGCTGGAAGAATTACGGCTCGACCTTTAAAACGCAAGGCGACTGCGTAAGCTTTATTGCCACCGCAGGCAAAAATCAACCCAGCGGCCACTAGTAAAAGCCGGTAAAAAAACCGGAGACAATACCTAAAACAGGCTCTACGGAGCCTGTTTTAATTGGCTACAGCGACACACTGACGATCATTAAAGAGAAGAATAGGCCGAGCAATATGACCAGTAACGAACCCCGAGTTAGCCAGTAATCTTAATGACCATTCTTATCTCACCAAAGCCCCGCCGTGCACCTGGATAACCTGTCCTGTAATGTATGCTGCTTCGGGGCTGGCCAAAAAGAAGGCCGTTCCCGCAATATCGTGCGGGGTGCCGGGTCGGTTTAAAAGCGTTTGAGATACAAGTTTATCGTGTCGTTCTGGTGTCATGGTGTCACCAAAGAATTCGGTATCTGGCACGTAGCCCGGGGCAATCACGTTTACCGTAATACTCCTAGCGCCTAACTCGTTGGCAAGAGCGTAAGACCAGCCAATAATCGCCGCCTTTGCCGCGGAGTAAGCGGCGCCACCACCTTTTAGAGCACCGATGGAGCTGAGATTGATCACACGCCCGTCCGGTGAAACTATATGTTCCTTCAGCGCTTCGGTTGTGAGGACGGCAGTCAGCAAGTTCGCTTCAAAATTCTCAGTGTATTGACCGGCAACGTCTTGTAGGCCGTTACCCTTTGCCTGAATTGAGCCACCGGCGTTATTGATGAGTACATCAATGTCAGACAGCTTCTTTTGCGCCAAGCGCGCCGCTAAATGCTTTACATCTTCGAGTTTGGATAGGTCGGCACTAATCCAATCGGCATTGCCGTACGGCTTGAGTTCATCCACTGCTTTTTGCAGTGCATCTTGCCGGCGTCCGACAATAATTACGGTATCGCCAGCCTTAACGAATACTCGCGCCATTTCCAGGCCAATGCCAGTGCCGCCCCCAGTGATAACAACATTTCTCATTTGCGCTCCTTCATTTCAACTTGAATGGTCTGTACTTCAGAACTACCTATATTTTCAACCTCGTGTGAGCTAGCAGTGGGCGAGGAAGTAACTTGGCCCTCGCTTAGTTCGAAATTTTTGTCGATGTCTTTCCAGGCGGTGTCGTGTGCAACCGTTGCTATCTTCATATCTAATTACCCAATTCCTTATAGTTAAACAATACAGCGACTCCGCCAACATTGACTGTGTCCGCTCCCTTGGTCACTTTCAGGATTGCCGATGGGCCTTTGGCGGTGTACTGCGTGATAGTAACTTCCGCTCCTTCGGGCACATGCATATCCGCACTGATTTGAGCCGCCGCGGACACACCGGTTGCCGGATCGACAACGTTTTCTTTGCCGAGGTAGGCATTTACTTGGATAGCCTTTTCGGGCAATTGCGTGGCCGGGTTACGGCAGAAAAGGTGTATGCCATTAAAATGCTCTGCATCTTCCAATGCCAGGAGCTTGTCGTAATCTAAATCGGCCAGCTTACTCTGTATGTGTATAAAAGTGTCGGGCGACACCTCAATGACCATCTTGGGCGAGCCGACCGAAAGTACTGGCAAATCTGATGTGTCGGACAATATCTTGGCCTGGAATATATTGTTAATCGTTGAGGCGGGGAGCGTGAGGCTTCGCCGCTCCTGAACGGCAAACTCAAGGGTAATGACGCCCGACGACGACACAAACGCGTTCGCGGTAGTTTCCAAAGTGGTGGCTATCTTAATCCTAGAACCAGCCAAGATTTTGCCGGAGTTTAGTAGCGTTTGAATAGCGCCGGTAAAGCCGTGTGCACATGCGCCAAGTTCTTTGCCCGTTGGCGTGAGCACAGTCAGGAGTAGGTCGTACTCGTTTACGGCTGCGGAATGACAGTGGCGGATAAAGACCGTTTCGGGCGTGCCAGTGGCTTGAGCAATAGCTTCGGCTTGCTTGCTAGTAAAGCCTGCGACTTTATCGCCAATAATCACGGCAAATGGGTTGCCCATTGGACCGTATGGGTCACTCAGATCAATAAAGGCTGAGCCGGAAATAGCGTAAGTCAAAGCCATATCAATCGTAGCCCAATTAAAATCGCTACTCTGTGGCGTCCAGAACGCTGGCTCTGCATTGGCCAAGTGCATAGGTACGGATTGGGGTAATTCCATGCTCTAATAATACCTTATCTGTTGGTCGTGGTTTTCCCATTCTCCGCCGTTTGATGCAGCTTAGCCGCCAAGGGTATCTTCTTGCTACAATAGTCAGATGAAAAACCTTGCGCTGGCAGTCGCATTTCTTCTTGAACTAGTGGCGTTTGTGGCCTTTGCGTCTTTTGGCTATCTTTTTACCTCAAACAACACGCTCCATATAACATTATTCGTCGCGTTAGGGAGCCTAGTGATTGTATTTTGGAGTCTATTTATGGCCCCAAAGGCCCCAAAAAAGCTAAAAGTCACACAATACTACGTAGCAAAATCAATTATCTACGCCGTCTCGGCTGTTACTATATGTGGCCTCAAGGGTACTTTTTTGGGCGTTTTGTTCGTCGTTGCCGCTGCCGCCGACGAATTACTTTTACACAAACACAATACTGCATAGGCCCCAGTTTAGAGCGTCGGCCTTATTCCTCTGCTACAATGGCCAGATGAATCATAAAAAATCTCTTCCGTCCGACGTCAATTTTTTATTTGAGATGGGCAATATTAGGCTTATAAAGCGTATGGGCAGCCGTTTTTTGGGTGTGTTTGAGGAAGATTTGGCCGATCATCACTTTAGAGTATTTTGGATTGCCATGGTTATTGCCGCCCATGAAGGCAGTGTCGATACCGGCAAAATTGCCAAACTAGCGCTTTTGCACGACATAGCCGAAAGCCGTACCGGAGACGTCGACTACCTTGCCCGGCAATACGTGCAACGCAATGAGGAGTTGGCCATACAGGACATCCTGGCTGGCAGCTCACTCGAAAAAGAATTTTACCAGCTGTGGCAAGAGTACGAAACACGCGAAACAATAGAGTCTAAAATTGTAAAAGATGCCGACATGTTAGACGTCGATTTTGAGCTTGCCGAAAGCGCAGCTGCCGGTCATACGCTACCCCAAGAGTGGAAGTCCCAACAAGAAGCACGGTTGCCAAAACTCTATACCAAAACAGCCCGTTTGCTGTTTGACCAGCTAATGCAGACTAGCCCCAACGCCTGGCACATCAATGGACGCAACCGCAATAACGCGGGCGATTGGCGCGCCGACGTATAAGCCACCGACAGTACTAGGCTTATTCTTGGTTGTGCCCGGCAGCTTTTTTGGCTTTGGACTTTTGTTTGCGTGCTTTTTCGTACAGGGCACGTTTTGTGGCAATCTTTTCTAGCACCGCTTGTTTTTTCTTGTCACGTTTTTTCATGGCTAATATCAGTATAACCTGTGCGGTATAAATACAATCATGTGATCAAACAATTAAAGACTTGCTAAAGATATTAGCCAAGTCTGGGATACAACTGCATAGCTTTTGAGAGATCGATAGCATGCCCGGTCGGTTAAAAATCTCATAAGTACCCTATGAGATTTTTTACATGACCAACTCGCATGCCATGGCAGAATAAAACGGCTACTTACGCGTAGGGAGAGTTTTAACAAAATTATTATTCATTATTCTTGACGAAAGGGCGACCCTGCGCATGAACGTTATACGTCAAATGCGCCACAGCCAATTCCTGCGTCACAACATCATTTTCTTTTCTGGTTCTGTTGCGGTTGGGGCTTTAAATTATCTGTACTACCCTGTACTCGGACGATTGTTGTCGCCCGGTTCTTTTGGTGAAGTGCAAACACTGGTATCGCTGTTTTTGCAGTTGAGTGTGTTTTTGATTGTGCTCAGTTTGGTGATTGTAAACATCGTTGCCAACCAAACTGACCAACGCATGCGCGACGCGTATGTATATGAATTTGAAAAACTAGCACTACTTATTAGTGGGGCACTACTAGTGGCGAGCATACTTTTTGGGAGCGCGCTGCAAGCATTTTTGCAGTTTGATAGCCGCTGGCCATTTGTACTCTTAGCACTGGCCATAATGGTAACGGTACCATTTACACTGCGCGGAGCGTACTTGCGTGGCCAGCAAAAATTTGGGCTGGTGTCTATTGGCAATATTGTTGGCGCTGGCGGCAAACTGGTGATGTCAGCTATTTTGGTAAGCATTGGTCTAGGCACTTTGGGTGCTGTGAGTGGGGTAGTGGTGGCACAAATTGTAGCGTGCGTGTATGTCGCATATTGGGCCTGGAAGTTGGGGCTTAAAAGGCCCGAGGGCAAACGGTTTGCCTGGCCAAACCTAAAACTTCTGGCACCAGAGCTAACATATGGCGGGATAGTATTGTTGGCCTCGTTAGCTGTTACCCTGCAGTACAGCATCGACATTATTTTTATCAAACATTACTTTAGTGCTGGCACGGCTGGGATATATGCGGGCATTGCAGCCGTGGCACGTATCTTATTTTTTCTGACAATTTCTATTGGGCAAGTGCTTATTTCGTCGGTCAAGTTAAAGCACACCGCCGATCAAAACAAACGACTGCTGTACAAATCGTTGCTGCTGCTGATTGGCATTAGCGCGCCTGTCCTGGTAGTACTGGTGGGTTGGCCGGGCCTTGTTGTACGTACATTAATGGGCGGATCGTACGCTGCACTGGCCAATCTACTGCCACGCCTGAGCCTGGCCATCTTTGCTGTTGCTGTCCTTAACTTGCTTGTCGCCTACATGCTCGCGCTGCGCAGGTATGGCGTTGCCGCGGTATCCGTACTGGGCTTGGTGATAAGCTGCGGCCTCATTATTTTGCATCATGGTTCGCCAGAGTCAATCGTAAACGGGCTGTTGACGGGCAGTCTAGCTATGCTTGGCTTGTTTGGCGCGTGGACACTAATAGAAAGGAAGCGTATGACATGAACAAACAGTCAAAACTTTTATCAATCGTGATTCCGGTGTACAACGAGGCCGCCAATTTGCCCTTGTTGTTCCAGGAGCTCACCAAGCATACCGGATTACTGTCCGGGTATCGCTTCCAGATTGTGTTTACCGATGATGGCAGCACGGATGGCTCGGTGGCTATTTTGCAACGCATTGTTGCCAACAATGATAATGTGCGGCTACTAGAGCTAGCTCGCAACTTCGGTAAAGAGGCTGCCGTCAGCGCCGGACTACACGCCGCCGAGGGCGAAGCCGCAATAATTATGGATGCCGACTTGCAAATGCCACCACGTCTGTTAGGCGAATTTGTCGAGCGCTGGGAGCGTGGTGCCGATATTGTAGTGGGTGTATTTGCCAAACGCTCCATGAGTCCAGTACGGCGCCTGGGTGCTAAATGGTTTTACCGCATTATGCAAACTATCGGCAAGCAAACAGTAACACCCAACGCAACCGACTACCGTTTGTTAGATCGTCAAGTGTTGGAAGCGTTTAAAAAACTTACCGAGCGCAACCGCATTACCCGCGGCCTTGTCGACTGGTTGGGATACAAGCGCGACTACGTATATTTTAAGCAAGAGCCGCGCCACAGCGGTCAACCTACATATAGCTTTCGCAAGCTGATCAACTTGGCTATTAATAGTTTTACAAGCAACAGTCTTATTCCGCTCAAACTCGCCGGATACCTTGGCGTGGTTATTCTGAGCTTAAGTGTTCCCGCCGGGTTGTTTATGTATGTCGAACGCTACATTTTGGGCGACCCGCTACGGCTGCTCTTTACCGGCACCGATATGCTAGCAATGATGACACTCTTTTTAGTGGGTGTAGTGCTGGCTTGTCTGGGTCTGATATCGCTTTACATCGCTAATATTCATGCCGAGGTAACCAACCGGCCGCTTTATATTGTGCGCGAAAAGCCAGCCAAGGCAGAGCCGCTTGTAATCTCTGCTACCGAACCCACGCAACCGCTAGAAAGTCCGCAAAAGGAGACGGTGACCGCATGAAAATACTGTGGCTAAGCTGGAAGGATCGATGGCATCCGGCAGCCGGTGGCGCCGAGGTAATTTCGCACGAATTGCGTCAACGCTTGCATGCCGAAGGGCACGAGGTAACGCTGCTCACTTGCGGTTATCCCAACGCACCCAAAACCGAAGTCAAAGACGGTGTACGCATCTTGCGCATTGGCTCAAACCGTTACGCGCATCCGCTGCAAGCCGCACTGTACTACATCCGCAACTTGCGCAACAAATTCGACGTAGTAGTCGAGGAAGTAAATGCTGCACCGTACTTTAGCGTGCTATTTAGCACGCAGGCCAAACGCTTCTTGTTTTATCACCACCTCGAGCGCGAGGTATGGCTCTACGAAGCCAAGCCACCGGTCAATTATGCTGGCTACTACATACTAGAGCCGCTAGCCACTAAAATACTAGCCGCCACCAAGGTGCCGCTAATAACTGTATCGGAAAGCACCCGGCAAGATATGGCCCGGTATGGTTTTGCGCCCCAGCGCACGAGTATCATCAGCGAAGGCATCGAGCTAAAACCATTGAGCGCCTTGAGTGATTCTGGCAAATATGCCAGGCCAACTGTTCTTAGCTTTGGTGGTGTGCGCGCCATGAAGCGCACGCTCGACCAAGTAAAAGCGTTTGAACTAGCCAAGCAACAGCTGCCAGCACTGCGAATGATAATTGCAGGTGATACCACCGGGCCATATGCACAAAAAGTTATGGACTACGTTACCAGCAGCCCGTACTTTCAAGACATTACCTGCCTAGGAAGGTTGCCACAACACAAAAAGCCCGAGCTGATGCGGCGATGTCATATTATTACTGTTACATCTATTAAAGAAGGGTGGGGGCTGATTGTAACCGAGGCCGCCAGCCAAGGCACGCCTGCGGTGGTGTACGACGTGCCCGGTTTGCGTGACAGTGTGCGGCACGAGCAAACCGGGCTAGTTACGGCCACGAGGCCCGAGGCCTTGGCCCAAGGCATACTCAACATGTTACGTAATCAATCGACATATAGTCAGCTCCGGCATAACGCATGGGAGTGGAGCAAACACATTACCTTCGACAATAGCTACAAAGACTTTAAAACAGCAGTGGGGTTAACCTGAAATGGATTCTACAAAGTTACAACTGGTGCGATTTCTGAAACAAACAGACCTGGAGCGCAGCCTACTTATTGGCTACTATGGCGGCGGCAACTACGGAGACGAGCTACTACTCGAGGTAATGCAAAATATGCTGCACGCCCAGGGTGTCAAACGCGTAGCCGTTGCCTATCAAAACCCAGCTACCTTTGCCAGCACGCACCACGACTTTGGATACTCGGTAATTGAAGCGCGCAGCAAAATACAGCTAATCCGAACCGCATTACTTAGCCGTACCATACTCGTTGGTGGCGGTGGCCTATGGGGCGTCGACATGAATGTCAATACTTTTATGCTCAGCCTATTTTTGCTTATAAGTAGCCGCCTGCTTGGCAAAAAAGTGTACTTATTGGGCGTAGGTTTTTACAACTCAACGACCAAACTTGGGCGTGCTGCCGCGTGGTTGGCAGGCAAAGCGGCCGATTTAGTGGTTGTACGCGACGACGAATCATTAACAAACTTTGGGCACGTAACCAATCGTGTCCAGCTTGATGTTGACCTGGCGTGGTATATCAAAACACTCGACCTAAGTGCATACCAGCCAGACGTACATGTCTTGGACCAAAAGTTAGCACCAACGGGCAAAACTATTTTTATGGCACCACGGCGATTGCAGGCCAAAAAACAGCAAGCCGTGTTTAGCCGATTTAACAAACTTTTGGCCCAGAGTATTTCGGATAATCCTAAGGTGCGCATCATTTTGGCACTATTAGAATCCGAAGATAAAGCACCCGAGCTATACGCCTGGGCGCGCAAGCTAGCCAAGCAGAACACGCAGCTGCGTCTGCTGGATTTTGCTTGCAACCCGTTGGCGCTGTATCAATTTTTTGATAAACACGCCGGTCAATTGGGCGTCATTGCGCCGCAGTTACATCTTATTATTACAGCTCACCTCACAGGTGCTGCATTTATGCCTATAGTGTACGACAACAAAATTAGCGAGCTACTTAAGCGCATTGATGTACACAATGACCAGCATCTAAAAATAGAGACGCTAAACAGCGCCGACATACAACGGGCCGTCAACCAGTTTGCAGGAGGTACGGCATAGTGCACTTTTTATCCTGGGGAGATTTCTCGTTGCCGTTTCAGTGGAGCTTGTTTTTTGCCAAGCACTTTTATATGTGGTCGTTCCAAAGTGGGACGTCTAACCCTGATGGGCTAATCCGGCTGCCGGGCAGGGGACCAATCTTTATCGTCTATGGCCTGTTTGGAAACGTGGCCGCCAGCTATTTTTACATTTTTGCGACGCTAGCCATTGCATTTATTGCTTTCTTTTTCTTTGCACGCAAATTTTTGGGCATCAAGCAAACGTCGGTACAAATTATTGGAGCATTATTTTTTGCACTCAACCCTATATTTTTAGGAAACGTTGCAAAAATTGGATTAGTGTTGGCCGCCGCCATGTTACCATTTTGTTTGCTAGCTATCCGAGCCACCTTTCAGCAGCAAAGATTTCGTTATTTGCTCTTATATATTGTGTGCCTCAACATTTCATTCTTGCACCCCTATACGTTTGCCGTCAATTTTGTGGCATCGGTGGGGTATCTGGCGTTTATGGCCTGGCACAACAAAACGTTTGTACATGACAATATTGGTAAATTTGTTTTGATTGGCGTGCTAGGTTTTATGCTCAATCTTTATTTTGTGCTGCCCACCCTAAGCATGGGCACAGTTAGCAAAGACGTTATATCCGCTAACATCACACCAGTCAAAACCGACTACACGGCCTTGGTGGATATTTCTAATACTGGCAATATTTTTACTGGCTTTTCGCTGTCCAAAAATGTATTTGTTGATTTTGATTTTTACAATAACACCTACCAGACGATATATTTTTTTGGCGTGTTTGCATTCTATGTACTGCTGTTTTGGTTATACCTACGCGTTGAACAAACATTAAATCTGAGCGACAAGCGGCGCTTGGGTGTGCTATTTACTTGCTTTCTGTTGTTGGTGGCGCTGGCAACAGTAAGCATCGTACATCTGGACGCTGTTATTAAACTGCTTATTGGCATGCCGGGAGGATGGGCGTTTCGATCGCCGCTTAAGTGGCAGCTGTATATTCCACTAGCCCTGTTTGGAATCCTAATGGTGCTCCTTAACCGCGTGCCACGCGGCCGCAGGCTTTGGGTAATAGAAGTAGGATTGCTGGCCACCTTTTTGATCATGAACGCATATATTGCTATCGACATTGGTAAAAAAATTCTTACCCCGCGTACGCCAGGATACTTTGCTGAGCTGCAGGCGACTAACCTTGCAGACAAAACGTTGCTCTTTGTTAACAATGGCGATTGCATGAACTACTTGCGGAACAACCCAGCGGTCAATACCGAGCTCAACCAAGTACTTGGTTCTCAAAATGTGCAAGTAAAGCACGTTATCGAAGATCAAGCCGATACTGTCAACTTAGGTAGTTATAACTACATTTTGGGCTGCCAAGATCATATGCAAGACCAACTGACGCACAAATACCGCTTTGCGCTCAGCGATAGTTACGGCAAAAATACCTTTAGGTTATACACCAACACCACACCGCTAACACCCGTTTTTGCTACTAGCAATGTCTTTGCATTAGATGCTTCGCAAACTGTAGACAGCAAGTACGACTTTGTAAACGCTGTGATGGGCGAAAATCTGACCACTATCGAACCAGGTAAAAACCTGCTGCCCTCTAGCTCGCTAGCCGATGCCTTCGACAATCTGACTCCCACCAACATTCGTGGTGGCCTGGTTGGTAGTACTATTGCCGCAAGCGGCAACGAGCGACAGTTGTATATTCGCCCAAGCGATCAGCCGTTATACATAAGCCAGAAACAGGACACTATTGCTGCTTCCAATACGCCTGCCAAGGGACTGCAATTAGTCACCAGCAAGACCACGCCGCTACTGCTACCCAAAAACCACGCTGTCACCATCATTGTCAAAGACACCAACTTTACCTACAAAAACCTAGTGCCCAACCCGTCGCTCGAGCAAGGCCTGTGGCAAAAAAATGTTGGCGATTGTTACAACTTTGACGACAAGCCAGCCATTGGCATGCGACTAAACACCGCACACACAACCAATGGTAAGCAATCGCTCGAGCTCGCTGCCCAAAATCATATTGCGTGTACCGGTCCCAATGCCATACCCGTAGATGCCGGACAACACTACCTGCTGAGCTTCGACTATCAAAGCGACAGCGGCGGCAAGAATGCAGGCTATCACCTAAGCTTTGACGATCCGCTACACACTACCATGGAAGAGCGTATGGTAGGCGAAAACCAAGGCTGGAAAACATACGGTCGCGAGATCACCGCGCCCAAAGGCGCCACACACCTGCACTTAGAGCTGTACGCGTATCCAGACAGTTACGGGCGTTTTACTGCTACCGCGCGTTACGATCAAGTTGGCCTTATTAATATCCCGCCCCTGCAAAATCGCTTTTATGTCAGCAGCCGAAAAACGCAACCACTAAAAGTACCTAAAAATATTAGCTACCAACTACTCAATCCTACTCGCACCCTTGTTCGTGTTACCAGCGCAAAACAGCCATTTTACTTAGGCATCAACCAAACGTACGACAAGCTGTGGCAGCTTACTATCCCCGGCAAAAAAAGTGTGATGGAATTTCCATTTGCCGCACACACCACAGTGCCCGAAGCTAACCATATACGCCTAAACGACACCACCAATGGTTGGTACATCGACCCAACCCAACTGTGCGCGCATGCATCTGGCTGCAGCAAACAAACCGATGGCAGCTATAACTTTGATATCGTAGCCGAATTCGTGCCACAGCGATGGTTTTACTTCGGCGGTGCACTGAGCCTACTAGCTGCAGTATTATGCGGTGTTTACTACTGGTACGATCGTAAGCACGGCGAAATACACAAGGAGGGGTTATGGCGATGGCACAAATAACACCACAAACTCTTAGGACTTATGGCGTCTTTGGTAGCCTAACACTGATCATCATGCTGCCCCTGCTTTTGCCAGGTTACATACTGACATTAGACATGGTATTTACACCCCGGTTGCGGCTACCAACTAATATAGGTAGCAGTTATCTCTTTCATGCTGGTTTGTGGCTACTTAACTTTATTTTTCCTAGTCAGGTGCTGCAAAAGATAATGCTGGCGGCAATCTTGCTGTTATCTGGCTTGGGCGCGTATTGGCTCATGCGGCACCTGCAAGCCAAGCGCCGGGCAGGCGAATACGATACATGGAGCGCATACCTAGCCGGAACAGTGTACATGATTAACCCCTTTACCTATTCGCGATTTATGGCTGGCCAATATGCCGTGCTACTAGGTTATGCACTACTACCATTTTTTATACGCGCAAGCTTACAATTCTTTGCTTTGCCGGGGCGCAGGATAGCGCTTGTCGTGACAGCCTGGGTAATTGCTATCAGCATTGTGTCTATACATACACTGGGGCTCGTGGCGATTATATTGCTTGCCCAGCTGGCATGTACTTTCTGGCGACAGCGCAACGCACAAAAGGCTATCAGGCCACTTATCAAATATTGCCTCCTTGGCGCAGTACTATTTATCGTTGCCAGCAGTTATTGGCTCGTTCCGCTCGCACTGGGCAGCAGCAGCCAGGCAAGAGCAATAGCCGGGTTTACTAGCAGCGATCACCAGGCATTTACAACTACAGGCGGCAGCACAGCAAAGCGGTTTGCCAATGTTTTGCAGCTGCGCGGTTTTTGGGCCGAGGGTCATAATTTGTATATACTGCCACAAAATCGGTTGCCCCTTTGGCCGCTCGTTATGATAAGTATTTGGGTGCTAGTGGGTATTGGTGCCGTAGCGTTGTGGCGAGATGGACACCAGGACATTGTTGTCGTCTTAGCAGCCTCGGCGGGGTGTGCCGCTCTTTTGGCTGCCACCGCGGCTGGAGCTGGTCTTGCCCATCTACCACTACTAAGCGGCTACCGCGAGCCACAAAAGTTTGTTGGTCTGATTGCACTAGCGTTTGCCATTTTTGCAGGGTGGGGGGCAGCGGCCATGCTAGGCTGGAGCCAAAAGCGGCGCAGCCAAACGCTCTTCAGCCTGTTGTTCGTGGGGCTGCTGCTCTTGCCACTTTTATACACTCCAACCATGTTTTGGGGATTTGCCGGGCAACTACGCCCCCGCCAGTATCCAAGCGATTGGTTTGCCATAAACAATCAACTTAATACCGACACTTCTAGCGGCAGCGTGCTCTTTTTACCCTGGCATCTCTATATGTCGTACGATTTTGCTGGACGTATCATTGCTAGCCCAGCGCCTGATTTTTTTGACAAGCCTACCATTGCCAGCAATGAGTTAGAACTCTTAGGCGCGGCGCCGACGGCACCAGACACACAAAAAAGTCTTCTTGCCAGCACTGTCTTGCCCCAAGCACCTAGTCGTACCGACCTCGCCAGACAATTACAGAGGCAACACATCAAGTACGTGCTACTTGCCAAAGAATACGATTTTCGCACGTATGACTACCTACATAAGCAAGCCGCCCTACAACTAGTACAGGAAACGTCGCATCTAAAACTCTACGAGGTAGCCAACTATGAATAACAATGTACCAAGCAAACCAACTATAGACGGCGTCGTTCGTCGCAACGTGTCGCCTATGCACGTAGCGCAGGCTGCCTCAGTGGCAGCTCCCGTGCCAGCGCCTAGCCAAGCGCCCGTCGTTCGTAAATACACGTTCCAGCAACCGGCTCCGACTATAAAAAAACAACGTCGGTGGGGGCAACGTATGCAACTTGCCATGCTGGTTGTAGGTGGGTTGGCGGGTGGACTGGTGGTACAAAATATGGCCATTGGCGGTGGGTTGGCGGCAGTGTACGGCATAGTAGCGCTTATTAAGCGTATTCCTAGCCGCACAACATTCATGCTGGCGACATTATCGTTGGGAGCAGTCTGCCTGCTGTTACTCTTTAAGCCAGACGGGCAACTTATAAGCAACTTTTCTAGCTATACGTTTATTTTTCTAATTATTGGCGTTGTAACACTAGCCCGCGAATCGCGCATGCCCAAACGGATTTCATACCGCAAGCGATGAACCTAAAGTATCCGCTGCGAGCACTGTTCGTAGCGGATAGAGTTGGGTTGATCGGTCATTATGGTAATAAAGCCACAACGGCCAAGTAAAAGGAAAGGGGCATGTATGGTTACAACATCACGCTCGTTACCCGCACATAAAAAAGTGGGAATTAATAAGTTCGTACTAGGCTTTGCCGCAATATCGGCTAGCGCTATTATCGGCGCTACCGGGCTCGCGGCCGCACAAACGCCAAACCATGGTCATCCAGGCGCTGGTTATGGAGGCGGTAATATTGTAAACCTAACAATCAACCTCAAGAATTCCGCGAACAACGTTATAAACGTGGTTATTAACATCTTTAAATAACCAACGCATAAAACGTGACTAAAAAGAGCCGAATCAACCCAACAGAAGGAGGCCCCCCGGGGCCTCCTTTCTTTTACTATCAACCCCAAGGGTATAACTGTTCTGGTATAGTAAAGGTCATGATACGGCTGGTGCTACTTGGAGCAATTGTGGCAGGAATTATAAGTTTGGCTTTTCCCATTACTCAGCATTGCTTTAGCGGTCAAAAATGCGGCGGCGTAACCATCACGTTTGCCACACCCAGCAAAAACCATTGTGTTGGCACCATCCAGCGCCCGCTTGTAGCAAAACTTGCCAAACTAAATCTGTACTATCGATTTTCGACCGGTTGCTAGCGCAGATTACGTGCGGGCCGATCGGGCGCAAATGTAGCGATTAAAACGCCTGGTGTCGAACTGGGCATACGAACACAGCTCTCCGCAATAATGTTTATCTTTATTGTCAAGAATGCCGCTAGTCGGCTTCGGGCAGGAAGGCAGTCGTGCGCTTTCGTGCTCGCAGATTGCTCAAATGGTCGGCCGCGACAACACTTACCCCAAAAAGGACAAATGCAGCAGGATAAAGATAAAGAACAAGCGCTGACCCAGGAGTAATAGCCGGAATACTTAATAGGCCGGCAGCAATCTGGCATTTCCACATCGTTAGAGGCTCATACCCCGGATGCTTGTAAACTTTAAAGACGGTAAGCACCACGCCCGCTGCTTCGACTAACACCGAAATAACAATCGCCAAGCTGGCATCCCGGGTAACATACCACAGGATAAGTGCTGCGCATACGCACCCTATTACAATGCTATTTTGTTTGGTAAACCCGCCAACGCCGTAGCGAAACGACAAAATGCACACCGCAGCGGTGCCTACCAGCACTAAACCCGCCAGCCATTGCGAATCGGTGGCGCCTTTGGCAAACTGTGCAAAAAACAGCAGCCCATACTGTAGCAACCAAATGCACCACGATGCACGATCGGGTTTGCCCAACCCCTTCAAAATCTGACGGATATAAGGAATATAGCCAGCCAGACCGACAACCCCAGAAAGTATTCCCCAAAAAACCATTATCGCTTCCTTTTATTAGCCGGCCCATATTGTACCAGCGGCTAAGCACAAGCGACAACTACTAGCTTTGGCGGCCGAATAATCCTAGGAGTTTGGTCTCGTGAGAAGCGCCCTCAGGGACAACCACCTCGGGGCCAATAACGCCCATGCCGCGCCAAGCCTTAACCTTGACTTGGCTGGTAATATATAAGGCGCGCGCAATATCTTCGGGGATATGAAAAGGAAAATTAATGCCACGGGCTAAGTCCCAAGTATGAATAATTATTTCGCCCGTCATCTCGTCCAAATATGCCGTTGCCGGAACATTGCGGCGAGACAAATACACAACCGCTTGTGGCGGCGTCTGTTCGGCACTCTTGCGTGCAGTATCGCTATAGGCACGCCATGAGCGGTGCAAATCGGTGCCTATTAGGTCGCCATCCAGGGCATCACCCACCTGAGCTATAGTTTTGCCCGCAAGCAACTCCGGAACCCAAGCTAGCTCGTTGTATATGTGATTAAGAAGCGCCTGGACATTCCACCCACTGCAGGGCGTTGGCAACGATAGCTGTTCGATAGTAATGGCAGCAATTACTGGGTCGGCAAGGTCTAGCGCAACCACAAATGGCAGTTTTTTCATATTTTTTAGTCCACCCCCCGCATTATGTGTATAGCTGTAGCGTAACCGGTTTTTTTCGTTTTGAAAAGCACCCCGTCGTAGCGACAGGGTGCAAAGGGCGACAGACAAACGCCATTATCCTAGGCGGATAGCATGCTCGTCTTCGTCAGGATTCTCGTCGGTCTGTTGGCCCGATGCTTCTTTGAGGCCGGCGTTGTATGCCTCAGTAGAATCGATCTCGGCATCAGTAGCTGGCCCGTCCAGATCGCGCTCGTCCAGCTGCGGCACGTCATCTGGTTCAGAAAAAGGTGGGTCGCCATCTTGGCCGCCTTTAATCTTTAGTTCGCGCTCTTCGTCGTCTAATTTGCGGTCGTCGGTGTCCATACTATTAGCCCTCGTTTACTTTTCTAGTAAAACACACCCGGCAGACTATTGGTATGAGATATACCACGGCATTGGAGCAATCTGCATGGTTGCAGTTGGGTCAAGCATGGGGTGATCTTCGTCATAAAAATTCTTCCAACCAAAGGCTACATTGGCTGGAGGCGTAGCAGTAATAGTTTGCCACGTAGCCAGCTTTTGAGGCTGCGAACCCTGTCCATCCATCTGGATGACGTAGGCCAGCTCGGCATGCGAAGTGTCCAACTGCTCGCGCCCCGGCAACATGTCTAACCGAAACTGGTGTAGCACCAATAACTTTTGTGGCACCTTGTTTTGAGCTGTTATATCAGCCAGCCAGGCGGCAACGCTGTTAATTTCGTCGATACTGGCCGAGCCAATCTGTGCCAACGGCACTTGGTTGGGAGCCAAGCGCCACTCTGGGTCGAGCGCCAACCCAACGTTAGGCTGACGCAACAGGTTCTCGTACATTTTGGCTTGTGTCAAAAAATCGCTACGACCTGGCTGCAAATCTAACACCACGTACACCCCAGCTTCCTTGGCCGCTAACACCCAGGGCTCTAGCGCAGCCGGATCGGCTTCTTGCGAGTAATCGCCGTTATCGGTCGGGCTGGCCGATGCCACTGTGGCGATAATCTCCAGCGTTGGATACACGGGCACCGGCGACAAGGGGGCATATGTTGCGGCTAACTCTTTGGCACGAGCAAGCGTTTGTGGCAATGGCTGCTCGCCCAGACAGCCTAACGCCGGCGAATCCGGTACGCCATACAAGGCCGCAAATCTATACGCATTCGCCAGGGTTCGACCGCCAGCCGGAAATTCGAAAGGCTTAGGCTTAGGACGTGGTGACGGCATAGATCCACGAACGATAGGATGGGGGACAACCCGCTGATGCGGCGTATTGGAAAGCCACCCAAACAGTAACCCAGCCCATACAAAAACCGCTGTCAAAAGGACGAGCAGTGTTCGGTCTACAGTATGCGTTGTTGCCAGCCGCACGTTGTTACCCTCATTAACAGATACAGTATACCACTTTGACGGGCAAGCCCGATTCAGAGACTATCTCTGTACGAAAGCAAAAACCATTGACACGTTTTTTGCACTTCCGTGTTATACTGTAGGTGCTAGAAACAAGCTGCTGCGTGCATAGTTCTAGAGAATGTAATGTTAACGTCGCTTGAGGAGCAGCTAACCTGGAAACAAAAGAGCCAGCTTACCTCGGTGCAAGTAATAAAAGAGGATAAGTAAAGCATGGCAACCAAACTATTTGTTGGCTCGCTTAGTTACGGTGTAGACGACGCTCAGTTGTCTGACGCCTTTTCGGCCTTTGGTACCGTGGCATCTGCCAAGGTTATCATGGACCGCGAAACTGGCCGCTCTAAGGGCTTCGGCTTTGTAGAGATGAGCTCTGACGAAGAAGCTCAAGCAGCAATCAAGGGCATGGATGGCAAAGACATCAATGGCCGCGCTGTAGCCGTTAGCGAAGCTCGACCGCAAGAAAACCGCGAACGCCGTTCATTCGGTGGTGATCGTGGTGGCGACCGTGGCGACCGTGGCAGCCGACAGTACTAGAAGTCAATTTTTTGCTTCAACAAAAACGCTCCTGGCAACAGGAGCGTTTTTTTGTTCACTCTAAAACCAGCCAACCTACAGCTAACAACGCCACAATGCGTCCTAAGACTTAACGAAAGGACTGAGACGAGCATGAATGTAATAAGCCGAGGCATTCGTAATGCCTTCAGAAACGGCATTCGTACACTAGCCATCGTGGGCATGTTGGCGCTCAGCATTGGCTTGAGCCTTAGCATGTTGTTGGCCCACCAAGCTATTGGACAAAAAATCAGCGAGGTGCAAAAGAACATCGGCACTAGTATCACCGTTACACCAGCAGGGATTCGCGGTTTTGACGGTGGGGGCAACCCGCTTGCGACAACCGATATCGCCAAAATCGCCAAGTTGTCGCATGTTGCAAGCGTAGACGAAACGCTTATGGACCGCCTTAGCAGCGACAGCACCAACCTAAAATCGGCCCTTGATGCCGGCAGCTTTGGACGGCGCCAGTTTCGAATCGAAAACGGTAATGGCGGCGCCAGCACTACTACCGATGTGCCGGACGGCCAGGCAAGCCCAAACCTTGCCAACTTTACTCCGCCCATCAGCGTAACAGGGGCTAGTAATCCACTTGATGGCCTCAAAACTGCCAGTGGTAGCAGCGTTGCCCTTACGAGTGGCAAGGCGTTCGACGGCACCAAAGACGCCCAGGTAGCTTTAATTGGCAAATCACTCGCCGAAAAAAACAGTCTGAGTGTTGGCTCAACCTTTACCGCCTACAATACAACCTTTACTGTCAGCGGCATATTTGATGCCGGCAATGCCTTTGGCAATGCTCAGGTGCTCATGCCGTTGCCGACTGTTCAGCGATTAAGCGATCAGGCTGGAGCAATCACCGACGCCACCGTCCATGTCGATAGCTCTACTCATTTGGACAGCGCGACGACTGCAATTAAAACCGCCCTCGGCTCGAAGGCCGACGTTACCAACGACTCCGAGGACGTCAAAACGCTGCTTGGCTCGATGCAAAATATCAAAAATGTGTCTCTATTTAGCCTGATTGGTGCGGCCGGAACCGCAGCCATAATCTTGCTGCTTACCATGATTATGATCGTACGCGAACGCCGGCGCGAGATTGGCGTGCTTAAAGCGATTGGCGCCAGCAATGTACGAGTTATGGCACAGTTTACCGTAGAGGCCATAACACTTACTGTTCTGGCAGCCACTATAGGCATAGTTGTTGGTTGTCTAGCTGCCACGCCCGTTACCAAATTACTGGCCAGTAGCAGTTCGGCAAGCTCATCGTCAAGTCAATCCACAGAGACCTCTGGCGGGCCAGGTGGCGGACTAGTTGTTATTCGTGGTGGCGGATTTGGCGCTCGGCTAAAACAAAACAGTGCAGTTAAAGGAATCAAAAATGTTAAGGCCAACGTAAACCCAAGCATCATTTTGTACGGCCTGGGCGGAGCGGTACTAATTGCCATTGTTGGCAGCACGGCAGCCGCAAGCCTTATCTCCCGAGTACGCCCAGCGGAAGTAATGAGAGCAGAATAAGGAGCCACCATGTTAAAAGTAGACAAGATTACCCGAACGTTTAAAAGCAACGACCAAGCCGTAACAGCCGTGAGCGATATCAGTTTCGAGATCCCCCAGGGCAGGTTTGCTTCCATTATTGGCCGAAGTGGTAGCGGCAAATCTACACTCCTCAGCCTGCTGGGCGGCTTGGATAAACCTACTAGCGGCGATATCATCGTAGACGGCAAATCGCTAGCCAAACTACACGACCACGCTCTCATTAGCTACCGCTGTAAGGCCATCGGTTTTGTGTTTCAGAGTTACAACCTCATACCCAACCTTACGGCCATCGAAAACGTCATGCTACCCATGGAATTTGCTGGTGTATCTAATGCCAGGCGTAAAAAACGAGCCGAGGAGCTACTCGAACAGGTAGGCCTAGACGGCGACAAACAACGCCGCAAGCCAGGACACCTTAGCGGTGGCGAGCAACAACGCGTCGCCATTGCTCGCGCACTTGCCAACAGGCCCAAGCTAATACTGGCCGACGAGCCCACGGGCAATCTCGACGAACAGACAGGCAGAATGATTTTTGATCTGCTACACAACCTTAGCCGTTCCGAAAATACCACCATTGTAGCCGTTACCCACGACCTATCCATAGCTGGCCGCACGGATGTCACTTTTCGTCTTAGCGACGGCAAACTTATGGGCAAATAAAACTGCCCTGTGTGCCAGGGCAGTAATAGTAAATGAAGCAAACGCTACTTTTTGTCAGCGTGTGACGCAGTGTCTTTGGCAGAAGCTGCACCAGTAAAGTTGTCGCGCACCTGAAACAAAAAGTACGCACCGACCACTGCCCAAAACAGCGATACTACAAAGTTGCCCAAACCCCCACCCACATCCGAAAACATGCGGAAAACGGCAACCAGTACCTGAACAAGCAATGCATAAAACAGCAGGTTCCAGCCCGCCTTCTTCATAGCTTTAAGATGAGGTGTAGCCAATAGCATCACGACACCCACAACCGTAATACTAAGTACGGTTAGGTAGTAAAACAAGCCAAGATGTGGCGTCGCGTATGTGGGCGCACCGACCGCAGCGGCCAAACTGTTAGAGTAATCTACCAGTCGGTCAACCAAGTGACCCGCGTGCCAAAACATAAACGCCGCCCACAAATCCAAAACGCCAACAATTAACGCAATCCACCATAGGGCATGGGCCAAACTCTTGCGGCCATTGGCCGGAAGCTTAAAGGGTGCTTTTTTGTCGAGCCATTCGTCCAGTTGCGTCTCTAGTTTGCCAAATGCCATATACAGTTACCCCCATTAATTGCTTATAGCATAAGCATATGCCGACACGACTTCGGGTGCAAGGGGCAAGAAAAGCCTAGACATCACCGTACCGGGTCTGTGCCAGGAGCTCGGTTTCGTCCCTAGCCGGCGGGAATATAACCTGCAATCTCCCTGCGTCAAACTCTACCGACTGAATGATACTCAACTGCCCATACTCGACGGCAAGGTGATTGGCGGGCACCGGTGGCGTAGGGTCGATCTGTACAAACCTATGCTGCCGATAATGTTCGCTTGCAAATGCGTTTGCCTGTTTTTCCTCGCCCGAGCGAGCCCACAGTATAAAATGGGCAAATTTGGCCGACAGCGCACTCCCCACCGCTGCCGCACCTAATAAACCCGCCGCCGGAAGCGCAACATAGTTTGGCAGCCCCTCGGCGTAACCGGCCAGCATCCCAGCTGCGCCGGTAACTGCTGTACCCAGTGCCGCGTAGCTTTTCTTGCGCCATCGAGCAACATTCTGCGGAGCATATTTGATATCGCCAGCCTGGTCGGTAACAAAATGCTTCAAATGGGCGGCTTCATGAAGCAAACTAAAGGTGAGTATATTTGGGTCTTCGTCGCTAAGCACAAGGTTTAGCGTCTGATCAAATACAACTGAATGCTCATCTGCTGGGCTTTCCAATACCACGCTCTGGCTCTCGCGGTACCAGCCTCCTTTTGCATGACTACCGTAAGCGTCGCGTTTAAAGGGCGCGTGTACCACAACTGCCAGGGTTGACATGGAAGACTTTGGTACGCCTTCGGCATAGAGCAACTGCGCCAAGTCATCTACATCTATGCGTACCTTTTGTGCTGATGCCGCCGCCCTGCCCAAAAACAAAACGGCATTGCCCATGCGACTCGTCCACCCAACGTGCTCGCGTACAACAGTTAAGTCACTCCTATGTGCGGGCAGAGCATCCAGGGTGGATGTAAAAGAATGGGCGCGGTGCGGCACATGCTCAAGGTCTAATAGGTCGGTAGCAGGGACACTGCGCCGAGGAGAAGGCAACTCATGGGATAAATCAACAACGCCACCTGTTGCTTTGGCGACTCTATTCTGTAAAAAACGCACCTATAACATATAACATACTGTGTGCACAAATAGCTAACTAGCGATCGTCTAAAATAAAGTGATATAGTTAAAAATAATGGTAACCGCATAAAGAACATGGAGTGAGCATGAGCAGCCCGCGGCCAAAACTATCGCAGGGCAACTTCGCAGCAGCTCGATCAACAGATTACCATACACGAAAGAATATACCACTTGTGAGTCTACGACAGACAATTAATACCTATTACCAACTTACCAAACCCGGTATTATTTACGGCAACATAATGACGGGTGCTGCTGGATTCTTTTTAGCCACCGGCTGGCACTGGTACGGCTGGCTGCTTCCAGAAACACTGGCGGGTATTGGCCTGGTGATTGCCTCGGCGTGCGTGTTCAACAATTACATAGACCGTGGTATCGACAAAAAAATGAACCGTACCAAAAAACGAGCCCTGGTAACGGGCGCTGTTTCGGGCCCTCAGGCGATTATCTACGCTTGCTTGCTAGGTGCTGCAGGCTTTGTTATTTTAATGCGCTACACCAACGAGTTAACGATGTACCTAGGCATACTGGCTATTGTTAGCTACGTAGTGTTGTACGGCTATGCCAAGCGTAAAACCGTACACGGCACTCTGGTTGGCACTATACCGGGTGCGCTGCCCATGGTCGCGGGATATACCGCAGTTACAGGCGTTTTCGATGCGGCTGCAATCATCTTATTTTTGATTATGGTATTTTGGCAGTTGCCACATTTTTACGCCATTGCCATGTACCGACGCGATGATTATAAAGCCGCGGGTATCCCCGTTTTGCCCGTAGTTAAGGGGATGTACATTACCAAAGTGAGCATCGTATTTTATGTTGCAGCATTTATAGTAACAGTCACCTTGCTAACCGTATTTGGCTTCACGGGGTACATATATTTGGTAGGCGCGTTGGTACTCGGACTGTTGTGGTTTCGCCGGGGCGTCAAAGGCTTTACAACCATGGATGATATCAAATGGGCAAGAGGCATGTTCTTTTTTTCGCTTATGGTACTTACCAGCATGAGTGTCTTGATTCCACTTGGTGGTCTATTACCGTAATTGCAAAGGGACTTATGAAACTAACATTTGACTGGAAAAATGACGACACCCTGCATCAATACTGCGAGCACTGTCATGCCGAAACCGTAAAGCGCATCGTCGAGGATGGCAAGACCTACTATTACTGCGCCAGCTGCAAACAACGGCACGACCGCTCCATCGTTATTGACCCTGGTATCGTATGGTGGGTAGCGGATGACGGCGAATACTGGCACGAAAGTGCAGGGGTGTTTATTCGTAACCCCGAAGGCAAGTTCCTCTTTTTTGAGCGCATGATGTTTCCGTTTGCCCTTACCGTTCCGGCAGGCCATGTCGACGCGGGCGAAGAACCTCTAACTGCAGCCATTCGCGAAACCAAAGAAGAAGTGGGACTCACCGCCAACAAACTGGTCGAGATAACGCACGAAGATATTGTGGGCGACTCCTGCCGCCGCGGTTGCGACGCCCACCGCTGGCATGCATACCTCTTAGTCCTCGACAAACCCATCAACGTCGAAGTAACTGAAAAAGAAGAAGGTACCCGGCCAGTATGGCTAACACTGCAAGAAGCCAAATTTAAAGATTTAACCTACCCAGTCAAGTACATCATAGGTCGCTACGCAGACCAGCTTACTGCCAAAACCGACTAATTGTCCTAGGGAGACAAAATTAAAAGGTGATATACTTATGTATATGCTATTGATTACTCACATTATTATTGCGTTGGCCAGTTTAGTATCCACTGGTATTAGTTTTGTGCTCCCATCGGAGCATAAGCTGCAAATATCATATGCGCTTATTGCTGGTACGTTGACCAGTGGTACGGTGTTGGTAGTTAGTTCGCATGCCGCAGTAGCGCCGTCATGCCTAACCGGGCTCGTATACACAGCCGTAGTGCTCACTGGTGTCATTGCCGCACACACCCGACTTGCCCGGGCCAAAGCCAAAAACCGCTAGCACCCCCATGACTCATCTTCATCACACCCACGTCATCCCGGCCTCGACCCGGGATCCAGGACAATAAAAAGATATTCCTCCTGAACCCAAAAAAGATGCCAGCACCAACTAGCAATCGCCACCTTCTCTTTCTGGCGGGGTTCGGGGCCTTTGTCAGAAACAGATTAGCTGGAGTATGAGCAGGTGGAATCAGGCAAAAACCGGTCCTGATCCTCCTCTAAAAAATTTGATCAGGACTGCCGTAGGCATTTTTTTGCCGCCACCTGGTTATATGTAAGCTAGTCTTTTTCTGACATCTGTCCCGAGAGTTTTTTGCTTACTTTTTGCGGTCAAAAAGTAAGGGGTACTCGCTTCCAGCGAGGAACATGCCCTTTGCGGAGCAAAGAAGGAGCTAAGTAGCTAGAAGAAAAGAAACCAACAACAAGAGGAACTTAATGACTGGATCCCGGATCTAGTCCGGGATGACGGCGGCAGAAAGCGAGAGTGAAAGGGGAGAGGCAGATAATTGAAAGGACCACAGAGCGCCACAGAACAGCCTAAAACTTCTGACGAATATGGCTAAAGCTATAATCCCAATCGGCGTCCGATTTCTTGTGCGGATTAAAAATATTTTGCGGGTCAAAAATTTGCTTAGTTTCTTTAAACAGCCCAAGAATCTTCTTGCCAAATTGCTGTTCCAGCCAAGGGCCACGCACTAAACCGTCGTTGTGTTCGCCACTCAAAGAACCGTGGTATTGCAGCACCAATTCGTCCACCTCTTTCATGGCTGGCAATAGTTTGGCGCGTTCGCTTTTCTCCTCGATCTTCATGAGTGGGATAATGTGGAAATTGCCATCGCCAATATGCCCCTGAACGGTAGCTAAAAATTTGTACTTTTTAACAATTTTGCGAAGGCGGGGTAAAAACTGAGCCAGATACTCGGGGTTGACGACAAGATCGTCAATAAACGGGGCAGTGTGCTTGTCTTTGACTTTGCTACGCAATAAGTTAAAGGCATTGCGGCGCATGGTCCAAAACTTTTCGCTTTTGCCTTCGGTAGGGTCTTCTTCAAAGCCGTTAATTTCGTAGCGGGCGCGGTAGCTCTTGAGCTCGCGGTGCAGGGCTTTGATCTTTTCGCGCACCTCTTGCTCGGTGTTGCCGTTAAACTCAATCATTAAAATCATTTTGGGTATGCCACGCAGTAGCTGAAAACCATCGGGGATAAGGCTAAACAACAGATGAATAAACTTCTTAAGGCCAAGCATTTTGAGGAAGTACGGCATAAACTTGATGGTCAGCAGTAGCGTGGCGTCATCGAAGCATTCAAAAGTTGCCGGCTTGGATTCGAGCACTTTGGGTATTAGCTCGCCCAGGTCGTCAATGTCGCGCAAAAAGAGCACCAGCAGCCCAGAGTGCGGGCGCTTGGGCACCAACCTGTACTTGATATCGGTGACAAAACCAAGTGTGCCCTGGCTGCCCACAATCAGCTTGGTAAGGTCAAAGATGCCCGTTTCGCGGTCCCATACATACCATAAGTTGTAGCCCATAGAGTTTTTGCTCACCTTGGGGGCAGCGGCCTTTATTTCGTCGTAATGTTTTTCGCACAGCTCAAACAATTGCTTGTACAAACGGCCTTCGTAGGTTTTTTGGCCCATTTTACGCACCAATTCTAGCCTGTTAAGGGGCTTAACTGTGTACTCATTGCCATCGGCAAATACCACCTTGAGTTCGTTCACAAAATCCTTAACCTTGCCAAATTCCAACGACTTTTCGCCGCCGCTGTTGTTGGCTACCATGCCACCCACGGTACATAAATCGCGGCTGGCAGGGTAGGAGGGCATGAGCGCACCCTTCTTAAGCGTCTCTTTCTCAAAATCGCGGTAATACACGCCAGGCTGAGTCTGAGCCTCGGTGGGTGTAACGCGCTCTATCTTCGTAAAATGCTTGGTAAAATCTACGATAATACCTTCGTTAATAGCCCCACCCGACATATCGGTACCAGCCGAACGTGCGGTGAGCGACAACTGTGGTATTTCTTTTTTGTTAGCGGCTACTAATTTTACTAACGCTTGTAGGTCTTTGCTGTCCAGAGGTTTTACAACCAACTGTGGCTTAACCTCAAAAAGCGAGGCGTCGTGGCTATAAAATTCACGTGCCTCGTCGCTATCATCTAACTCGCCGCGAAAGCCCGCAGCAGACAGCTTAGTTTTAAATTCATCCATACCATAAGCTTAAGCGGTTAGCCCACCTAAGGCAAGTAAGCGTTTACTTAAAGAAGTGCAACTCGACTCCAGACGTAACAGTTGCTATACTGAAAATTATGATTAGCCGCAACTTTATTACACTAATTGATACTGGCAAAAGTCATATACACTGAGCTACTTACGACATACCTAAAAAAGATTAACCAAAACTAATGCCAGCTATAGACGGTACTACATTTAGCCCGGAGCTCGCCGGTACGCAGGTTATCTTAGAGCCGTGGCACCCCTACTTTGACAATGTACGCATGTGGAGCAAATTCGCCGTTGCTTCCTCAATTTCGACAAACGAGCGTATAGCTCGGCGCCAAGCCGACCAGCTGGGCTGTAGGCAAGGGCTACATCTGGGCTCAATAGCATTCGAGGCGCTCTCAGCCAATCCAATACTACCGACGCACATGGCGGTCCCGTGCGCCCGCTGCTCTTTATGGACGAAACAGGCCTGAACCACGCGGTAGGCCCTCGAGCAGTCGAGTTAGCCGGCTCACCAGTTTGGCTGGGCGAAAACCGTTACCGCCTGGGAGAAATCGCCACTCTTTTAGGCTTCTGGCGGCTAGGAGTCGCCTACCAACGCCACGAAACAGGCATTTGCATATCCGAAACAAGTGCCATGTCAGATGCCGAGCGCACCATAACTGTCCTCCAAAAACACGCCAGTCAGTCAGACAATACATATCGCCTAACCATAGGTGGTAACAAGCTCATCGATACAGAATTGCCCAAAGACGACCCTCTGCGTACTATCAAGCTGCTTGGCAAAGATGGGCACGCCGATTGGCCTTCATGCGATGTAATCGACATTTGTGTACAACTTGGCCTAATAGCGCCGCCAAATAGTGTGTTGGTAGGAATATTCTCAGAGAGCATGCGGCCCCAACAAGAACGCGTCTATACACTGGGCAGTCTGCTCGTCGCTGACTTGCCAATAGTTAGGGCTTACTACGACCAAGAGGGGCGCGTACAAATTATCGACAACTGGAGCGACAACAATCCCAGAGCCGCCATGGTCGCAAACGTCCTCGCGCACGCCTTTGCGTAGGCACTATTTTTGGCGAGTATGCTCGTCCGGCGCCGGTACACTCTTGCGACGGATGATGAGCAGCAATAACAAAGCCACGCTCTCGAGCGCTAGCCACAAAGGGAACAATAGCGTTACCAAACTCATCTTTTCCTGAGCAAAAATGGTCAGGATGTGCTTAAGGATAGTCAGATACTGACTACTCATAGTTTCTGACCACGGCAGGCGATACGACTTACGAAAAGTAGGAATAAGCGCCACGGCATCGATAACAATAATAAGTATCAACGACAGTAGCGGACTTTTAGTAAACGCCCACAAAGGTATTGCCAGCAAGCCAATAATCAGATAAATCCAGTCGCTGCGCGTAATGAGCTGGCGATGTTTGCGCCACGATATCCACGCAATATACAGCGATATTGTTGCCGTAACTGGTGCCACAACAGCGCCTACGCCACCGCCGCCTACTAATTGTGCAGCACCTGCAATATAGGTGAGCAACGCCCATATAAACCACGAGAAAGCGTGCGGCTTAGTTTTGCCGTTATGAATATCGCGGATGTAGGGCGCATAGCTAGCAATAGCCGCACATGACGCCAAAATACTGAAAGCAAGGTTGAAACTCATGGGTATACTATAGCTCAACTGGCAAATCGGGTAGTTCGGAGTGCCTTATGTATGGTATGGCTGCGGCCATAATGATGAGCCCAATGCCAAGCAACGCAATTTTGCCTGGGCGCTCGCCAAAGAAGATCACCCCAAACAGTACGCTAAACACAATCTCTAAGAGACCTAATAATCCTGCCGAACCGGCATCGATCAGCTTAAGCCCATGCACCACACACCACGATGCAGTCAGCGAGGTGAGCGAGAACAATAGCAAATATATCCAGGCAGCAGGATTAGCGGCATGTGTCGTAAAGTGTTGGCCAAGCACCAACAGCGCAGCTACATTGGCAGCAATACCCAAAGTCCAGGCAATGAGCGCCGACTGCGTGGCGCCATAGGGTATCTTTTGCGAAATAGTAATATTGAGTCCGCTTGCCAAACCGCTCATCAATGCCATACTCATAGCCAAAACCCCCACATGGCGCAGTGTAGGCGAAAAGACCGCCACCAAGCCACCGATCGCAAGTACAGTTGCGACAAATTTGGCGCGCGTATACTGTTCCTCGCTAAATAGCCACCCAAAAAAGAACATTGCAAGTATTAAGCCGGCATAAAACAAAGCGCTAGCGATGCCAATGCCCGCCTTAAGCGTAGCGTAGTATAGGGGGCCCGAGATAAAAGCCGACGTAGCAAAGGACAGAATGAACCACCTAGCATCTCGCCGCCAGTGGATTCGCGTCAGACTCTTGCCCAACAAACCGACCCCGCATAAGCAAAAGGTCACAATGATGCAGCGGTACAAGGCTTGTTGAAAACTCCCAAACGAATCTCCCATCAGCCTTGTCCACACGCCATACCCGCCATAAAACAAGGATGACAAGACTACCAAAGACGCCCCAGTCGTAGTTTTTGATTGTTTACGCATATTAGTGAACTAGCATGCCTTGTCTATACATCTCTGTAACTGGGGGAATGTCAGATGGCCCTTGACCAACCATATTTCCCAGTGCTGCACGAGCAGCGGTCAAATCGTACCAGCCGGCAAATTGATCACCCTTCCAATTTACCCAACCGCGTTGCTGATCTCGCGCCACAATGTCGGCGTGAGCCGTGTTCATCGCCTGGGCCTTCGCTTTGCTGGGTAATATGCCCGAGGCGCCGGCTACAAATAAGCCTTCGGCAGTTTGTACCCAGTCGTATCCTAACGTGTGTGGAGCGCTGCCTTCTACGGTTTCGTCGTATGGGGCCTTGCCCTGAGTGACTAGCTCGTGCTCGAGGCGAGGATAGGCGGACAATAGGTCGCTTGCATCATATTTGAGCGCACCAAGCACACCGGCGCGGCCAGCTTTAAGAAAGGACATCCACTTATACTTTGTTCTATACTCTTGTTCGACTTGATCGCCACCTTTGGCATCTCGGTTGTAGACGTAAGCAAGGACACCGTCTTTGTTGGCAATTAGCAGGGCGCCAGAACCAAGATATTCGTCCGTGCAACGGGCACTGATTATAGCCTCTTGAGCACGGACACTTAGCTGGCTATCAGTGTTAAAAGATTCCAGCTCAACTGGATCGGTCGTTTCCATCAGCCCGCGCACCATTGGCTCGAAGTCGGCATATATACCTACAGGGTTCTGATCGGTGCATATACGCATAAGTAGCGCGTTAGCGGTTTGTAGCTCTGACATTAGTATGTAGTCTCCTGGGCCGGGCAGTTGTTCCGTAATGCGGTCTATTTGCACTGCTTGCCGGTATGCATTAAGTATTGCATAGTAACCGTAAGCATGCTAAACTGTTCATCATGTTGAACAAACAAGACACTATTCTTGAACAACTCAGCGACCTTGGTCTAAAGCGCGACGAAGCCAAGTTGTATGTTGAGTTATTAAAAGGGCCAACCACTCATTTGCGCCTAGCGCATGCCACCGGGATTAACCGCACCAAGGTATATCGGCTAGCCGATCAGCTAGAAAAACGTAGCCTCATTACCGCCCGTACCGACGACCGTGGCACGTTTTTGGTAGCCGCCGACCCAGCGACACTAGAGGTAGAGTTAGTAACTAAAGAAGAAAAACTTAAAAACCAGCGCACCGCTTTTGCTGCTGTGCTGCCTATGCTCAGCGCCATCAAAACTGATGACACCAGCGGTTTTATTGTGCATACCTACGATGGCGAAGAGGGCTTTAAACAAATGTTATGGCACGAGCTAAAAGCAAAAAAAGAATGTCTTATTTTTGGCGGTGGCAAAATCGAAAATTTGGTTTCTGCCAAAGGCTGGGCCGAAAAGCACCGCGCCATGACTATACAATCCAACTACAAAGTACGCGAAATTATTAATTCAGGCGATACAGGACCCGTCTTTACACTTAATAAAGAGTTTCTAGAAAAACACTACCGTGCGCGCGAAATCAGTCGCGACATCATAGACTTTAACCAACAAATTGTGATCTATAACGACACGGTCAGCGTGTACAACTGGCACGACAAGCAAAAAGTGGGCGTCGAGATAATCAACAAAGCCTATGCCCACACCATGCGCCAAATGTTTGAGCATTATTGGCAACTAGCCAACGACAAGCCACTGTAGCGCAAAGCCGGGCGCAGCGGTACAATCTAAGGGATGGATATTTCTAAACCAGCTAAGAAGCTGGATGCGTTTCAACAGCGGCATATTATTTTTAGTTTCCCGCTTGCCATTGTTAAAAAGTACGGCGAAGACAGGGGCGGGTATTTAGCTGCGCTGTTGACGTATTACGGCTTTTTGTCACTATTTCCGCTGTTGCTCATTTTAGTTACCATTTTGCAGTTGTGGTTTCGCAATGATCCTACGGTAAAAAATGAGGTAAGTACAAGTGTTGGGCACTTCTTTCCGTTGCTAGGCAACCAGTTGCAAACTCAGATCCATGGTATGCGCAGCGCAGGCCTGGGCCTAGTTGTTGGCGTTGTTATTACCCTATATGGTGCGCGCGGAGCAGCCGATGCACTGCGCTATGCGATGGACAATATGTGGCAGATTCCACTTCACAAACGAGTAGGGTTTCCAAAAAACATTATTCACAGCCTGGCTATCATGGCGGCTGGTGCCGCAGGTTTTGCAGCAACCGCCGCAGTTTCGTCATTTACTGCGGCACTCGGGCACTCTACCTGGGCAAAAGTACTGGCCAATGTGCTTGGTTTTATTGTCCTGATGTTAATGTACGGGTACATGTTTCGCATTGCCACCAGCGGACGAGTTCGCTACCGCTTTATGCTGGTAGGGGCGGCAATTGCTGGCTTATGTATACAGTTGCTATTAAGCTTTGGGAGCATTTTGCTTAAGCACCAGTTAGGACACCTAGACTCGGTATATGGCACATTTGCTGTGGTGCTTGGGCTATTGTTTTGGATCTACCTGATTGCCCAGATTATGGTATTTTCGGCCGAAATAGACACCGTGCGGCACTTTAGCCTGTACCCCCGCAGCATTAGTGGCCAACTACAAACCGATGCCGACCGTGACGCTCACACGCTCTTTGCCAAAACCGACAAATACGCCAAAAAAGAGTTTTTGCCAATCCCCATCAAAAAACAAAACTAGCACCAAACCTATAGACACATAAGCATATTTGTGTTAATATAGCATTAACGTAAACAGGCCCCGGGTGCGCATATGCAAAGGGTTATTAGTTTTTTGATTCGATTTTCGGCGGTGGCGAGTGCACCAGCACTGCGCGTACTGATTGCTGCTATTTTGTTAGCGCTATCTGGGCCACTATTTGGCAGCGCCCAAGCCACGCAAGCGCCACGTAGCCATCATAACGCGAGCAAATCGAGCACGCATATGCACAAGCAGCACATTACTCCCCGCGCGCAGACAATACATCTCCTTGGGCCAGGCCAGATTGCTTTGCACGAAGGGCAGGCGTCGGGCGAATATACTATTCAGGCCAGCGACGGTTCGACACTCAACTGGAGCCTGGCGACTAGTGCCGGAATTTGGGGGCACGCGCTCACCGATGCCAGCGCACCAGCTTTTTTGGTCATCGATCAATCGGCTAGCGACAACGTGGCCCAAACGCTCACGTTTCATATAGAGGCGCAAACACAGCTGTTGCCGGGCGAATTCGGCCCAGGCAGCTTTACTGTGCGCGCCAGCGATCCCGGACGACATGCGTACGGCACATTTGTTGTTGCTTATAACCTGGAACCCTAAGCCATGAGCACTCGTTGTACCACTGCCGTAATTGCCGTTGCCGGCTATGGTACTCGGCGCCTGCCTATTACTAAAGCCATCGAAAAATGCATGATCCCCGTAGGCGACCGCCCGATTGTCGACTACATTGTGGAGGACTGCTTAGCGGCAGGCATTACTAACATCATTTTTGTTGTAGGCGAGCAATCAGATCAAGTTCGTACCTATTACGGCAGTAATCACCAGCTAGAAGAATACCTAACACTCAAAAACAAACCAGAGGCGCTAGCGCTGGTCCACGAGCAGTCTAATAAAGCGATGTTTAGCTTTGTGGTGCAAGATCGCCAGCAACCCTATGGCACTAGTATCCCACTCTGGCTTGCCAAAGAGCATCTACCAGAAGGCGAGTCGTTTTTGTACTTGTATGGTGACAATTTACTGTACAAGCCGGGCCATACTGCCATTGCCGAATTTATAGCCGCCGCAACAAAAAGCGGGGCATCGGACGCTATGGTAGGGATTCCGGTGCCGCACGACCAGGTATACAAGTACGGCATCATCGAGACTAAACAGCAAAACGGCGTTGCGCTATTTGATTGCATCGTCGAAAAGCCCAAAGTAGAAGAGGCGCATGGCAACCTTAATAACCCTGGCTGCTTTTTGTTTCGACCCGACATTTTTACACACATTGAGCGCAGTACCAAGGAGAGTACTGGCGACGAATGCTTTATTACCGACGCTCTCAATTGGTACCACCAGGCCGGGAACGACATTATGGTCTACACCAGCGATGCCGAATATTTAGACTGTGGCAGTACCATAGGGTGGCTATACGCCAACAATCGTATTGTCGGCCCAGCTACCTAGCAATATACCTATCAAAAAGTTTGACGTCTGCAACCAGTTTGCCTGCGGCAAAACCGCGGCTGATGCACGAATGCTTATTAGACGTGCCGGGCTCACCCCACATATCTCGCCCTTGTTGCTGCTGCGTCTTTAAGGTTGGCCGCCCGCAACCAAAACGTTCCATTAGCGTCGGCTCTGTCCAACCGCGCGAAATCAAGCTCATAACAATAAATACAGCTGGCGGCAAATCGGGTAGGTTGCTAATGGGCGGTGGGGATACAATATTATATTCTATAGCACGCCGGGTCAGATAAAATGAGCCATCCCCAAGGGCATGCAGCTGGCGGCGTGCCTTCGCTAAATCTGTCTTTAGAGTAGGCCAAGATACGTGCAATATTTTGGCGGTCTCATCACCTAATATGCCTTGCGAGATCAACTGTACAGCGCGCGTTTGACGTGGGGTTATAGGGAGTGCTGGCACAATATTATAGGCATCGGGCGTAGGCTCGATTGATACATGCTCCGCCACATCGAGCGCGGCACGTCCCAAGTGCACCTTGCTTATGTCGATGCCGCTATGATGCGCCTCATAAACCGCCAGTACGACGGTGCTGTCGTGTGGCACATACCTTTCACATTCTGTCATATGCCCGCTACAATATCATGTTTTTTACACAAAAACAAATAACGTGCCCTCACGTTTGCACGTTGCGAGTCGGTGTGAGTCTTGTATAATCATTAGCATGACTAACAATACAAAAACAAAAGTGGTAATTGTCGGCGGTGGGTTTGGCGGCACTAAGGCGGCGCTCGATCTTGCCAAGCAAGATAACATACAAGTGACGCTCATTAGCGACCACAGCCACTTTCGCTACTACCCCGGTTTATACCACTCGGCAACCGGCGGCAAACGAGCAGGCGCGCGTATTCGCTTGAGCAACATTTTAGAAGACAGCGGCGTAACATTTGTACGCGTAGCAGCCACAAGGCTAGACCGCGAAAAAAAGCAGCTGCACACAAGCGACGGCAAAAAGTACGAGTACGACACACTTATTTTGGCCCTAGGTAACATTACTAATTATTTTGGCATCAAGGGCATGCAAGAGTTTTCTTACGGCATCAAATCGACCGAAGAAGCCGAGCGCTTTAAACGCCACTTGCATGAGCAATTAGCACATGACGGCTCGCCCGACCCAAACTATGTGATTGTGGGCGGCGGCCCAACAGGCATCGAACTTGCAGGCGCTTTACCGGGTTATCTTAAAGACGTCATGAAAAAACACGGCCTTAAGGAGCGCAAGCTACATATCGAGTTGGTAGAGGCAGCCCCACGCTTATTACCGCGCTCGCACAAAGACATTTCGAAAGCTGTTGCCAAGCGACTTAAAGCATTAGGCGTCCAGCTCTACCTAGGTACAGCGGTGCAGGGCACCACCGCAGACATGCTCATGGCGGGTGATCGCCCGCTCAAAACCCATACCGTGGTCTGGACGGCAGGGGTTACCTGCAACCCATTCTTTAGAGATAACAACTTCAAGATGACCGACCGTGGCAAGGTAGAGGTGGACGAATACTTGCAAGCAGAGCCAGACATTTTTGTCCTTGGCGACAACGCTAATACCGTGTATAGCGGCATGGCCCAAACCGCACTGTACGACGCCGAATTTGTAAGCGATAACATCAAACGTCAGCAAGAGAGCAAAATGCCCCAAAGCTACACTCCCAAAAAACCCATTTCGGTTATCCCCGTTGGCCCTGGTTGGGCGGCAGTGGAGTGGGGCAATAAACGCTACTCTGGATTAATCGGCTACATCCTGCACTTACTTGCCGATTTGGTAGCCTTCCACGACCTAGAATCATGGCCAAAGGCGGGCGAACAGTGGCTGCAAAGCATGGCAGACCAAGAGCAAGATTGTCCAACCTGCGCCAGCAGATAAAGTTATTGCGTCATTCTCCCCTGTGCCCCATCATCCCGGGCTTGACCCGGGGATCCAGGACATATATTCCTTTTGTGATTTTTTCTTAGCTCCTTCTTTGCTATCACAAAGTATATGTTCCTCGCTGGAAGCGAGTACCCCTTACTTTTTGACCGCAAAAAGTAAGCAAAAAACTCTCGGGACAGATGTCAGTATCAGACTAACTTCCACATGATCAGGTGGCGGCAAAAAAATGCCTACGGCAGTCCTGATTGATTCTCCATAGGAAGAATCAGGACCGGTTTTTGCCTTGATTCCACCTGCTCATGCTCCAGCTAATCTGATTCTGACAAAGGCCCCGAACCCGGTCGGAAAGAAAGCTTGCGATTGGTGGGCTGGTGGTGGCATCTTTAAAGAACAAAAGGAATCTTTTGTTTGACTGCTGGATTCCCGCTTTCGTAAGAATGACGTTACAATAGAGAAACATGACAGAGAGGTACCAAGCAGCACTCAAAGGTCTAAACGCCGCACAGCGGCGGGCGGTCGAGACTACCGACGGGCCGGTGTTAGTTATTGCCGGGCCGGGAACCGGTAAAACACAACTACTCACCACCCGTATAGCCCACATTTTAGCCACCACAGACACCTTGCCGCACAACATTTTGTGTCTTACCTTTACCGAATCAGGCGCCCAAACCATGCGCGAACGCCTGAGCGGCATGATAGGCCAAGCCGCTTACGATGTCACCATCAGCACCTACCATGCCTTTGGTAGCGAACTTATCCGGCGTTACAGCGAATATTTTCCCGAGCAAGCCGACATGCAGCCAGTAGACGATTTAGGTGTCGACCAAATACTACGCAAAATTGTAGCCGACCTGCCTTTTGGTAACCCACTTAAATACTCCGACGCCTATCTGGGCGACTTACGCAGCTTAATCTCGGAAGCCAAGCGCGCTCTGCTCGCACCCGAGGAATTAAAAACCGTGGCCAGCGCTAACCTAGCTTTCATTACCAAAGCCAGCCCGCTTGTAACCAACACACTAGGGGTTATTGCTCGGCTGTCGCCAAAGCACATTCCGCTCTTTAGACAACTGCACACCGAGCTTGCCAAGCTGCCCGAAGGCCCACGCCCTGCGCCGCACGTTTTGCCGCTGCCTATGCTAATTACCGACAGCCTAGACGAAGTAGTATCGCTAGCCCAAGCCAGTAACAAAACCACCACCATTACCGAATGGAAAAAAGACTGGCTTGCCAAGGACGACCAAGGCAATTACATTTTGGCTGGCGAGTATGCCCACAAAAAATTACTGGCAGCAGCCGATATCTACAAAAAATATCTAAACGAGCTCGCCAGGCAAGGGCTGTTCGACTTTGACGACATGATTCTGCGCGCCGTACACGCGCTAGAGACTAACCCCGACTTTCGCTACACCCTTCAGGAGCACTACCAGTACATTTTGCTGGACGAGTTTCAGGACACCAATGGTGCCCAGTTGCGTCTGGTAGAGTTGCTTACCGACAATCCGGTTAATGAAGGGCGACCCAACATACTTGCCGTGGGCGACGACGACCAAGCCATCTACGCATTTCAGGGGGCCAACTACTCGCACATGTTGCACTTTAACGAGCTGTACCGTGACGCAGTGGTTATCCCACTTACCGAAAACTACCGCTCGCATGCCGATATTTTGCACATAGCGGAGGGTGTGGCTGGTCAAATCGAAGAACGCCTGCACACCCAGTTTGAAGGTATTGAAAAAACGCTCACGGCCGCCAACACAAAGCTGCCAGCAAGCGCCATTATAGAAAGACGCGAAGCACAAAGCGACGTAATGCAATTTGCATGGGTAGCCGAACGTATCGAAAAACTCATTGCCGACGGCATACCGCCCAGCGAGATTGCCGTACTAGCGCCCAAACACAAATTTTTGGCACCGCTACTGCCATTTTTGCGTGCACGGAGCATTCCGCTTCGCTACGAAAAAAGCGAAAACGTACTGGACGATTCGGCCATTATGCAACTCCTATCCATGAGCCGCCTGGTGCTTGCGCTAGGGCACGGTAGTCAAAAGCTCGCCAACGCTTTATGGATGGAGGTGCTCAGTTACGACTTTTGGCAACTTTCTACCAGCCGCTTGTGGGCGCTCAGCATTCAAAGTAACGACGAACAACACAACTGGACCGACGAGCTATTGGCCGATGCGCAGCTGCAACCCATCGCCCTGTTTTTTATCCGCTTAAGCCAATTGGCCATATCCGAACCGCTAGAAACCATGCTGGATTACCTCATAGGCAACACACCGCTAGACCTTCGCGAGCCCGGGCAAAGCATCTATACATCGCCATTTTACGAATATAACTTTGGCGATGGCCTGTACCAAAAAGCCGAGCACCAACACTTTTGGGAGCTACTGAGCAACCTGATTGTCCTGCGCGAACGCTTGCGTACCTATCATAAAGAGGGCGACGAACGGCTCCTCCTAGCCGACTTTATTGGTTTTGTCGAAGCGCACCGCGCAGCAGACATTAAAGTACTCAACACCAACCCTTACGCTTCCAGCGTAGATACCATACAACTGTTAACTGCTTTCAAATCAAAAGGTATGGAGTTTGCTGCAGTGTTTGTATTGGCTGTGAGTGACGAAGCGTGGGGCAGCCGGGCAAAAGCACAAGGCTCGCGCTTAGGGTTGCCCGCAAACCTGCAATTTATCCGCTACGGCGGCGCAACCGACGACGAGCGCCTGCGTTTGTTTTACGTGGCTATTACCCGCGCCAAGTTGCAACTGTACCTCACCAGCTATGCCACTACATTTGCCGGCAAGCAACACTCAAGACTCAAATATTTAAACGAAAATACCGACGAGCAGGGGAAAATCGTCAGCCCACTCATGCCCACTCATGCCCAAGCGATACTGCCCATCGAAGACATGGACGTCCAACCAACTACCGAATTGGGCGCCTACTGGCAAACCCGACACCAACTGGCACTCTCGCAACCAGAAGTGCGCAGTATGCTACTAGAACGACTCAAACATTACCAACTCAGCCCCACGCACGTTAACTCGTTTACCGACCTTGCTAACTGCGGTCCGCAAGCCTTCTTTTTACGCACTGTACTACGATTTCCAGAGGCCCCAAGCGTACAGCTGGAGTACGGTAACGCCATGCACGAAACACTCGAGCAACTGCACCTAGCGGCTAAAAAAGCTGGCGCCATACCCGAGCTAAGTACCATACAGGCAATCTTTTCCAAGCGCCTCAAAACTAAGCGTCTCAGCGAGCACGACTACCAACAGCTACTAGAGCGAGGCAACGTCACCCTGGAAGCGTACGTATCACAACGTAGCCATACTATTTTGCCCGAAAACATTGTGGAGCATAACTTTAAAAACGAAGGCGTATTTATTGGCAAAGCGCACTTAAGTGGCAAAATCGACAAACTTATCATCGACAAACAGGCAAAAACTATCCAAATTGTTGATTATAAAACAGGCAAAGCGCACTCCCGCTGGACGCCGCCCGAACTTCGCCTACACATGTATCGCAACCAATTGTACTTGTACAAGGCACTGGTAGAGGGTTCGCACACCTTCGCTGGCTACCGCGTCACCGATGCATACCTAGAGTTTGTCGAACCAGACGAAGCCGGACACATTCAAGAGCTGCACTTGCAATTCGACGACGCCGAATACCAACGCATTAAGCAGCTAGCCGAAGCCGTATGGCAGCATGTTACTGCCGTCGAGCTACCAGATACCACTAGCTACTCGCAAGATCTAGGTGGTATCCAAAATTTTGAAGACGACCTATTGGCAGGCTAGTACTCGCCCGGTCTAGTAACCTCTGCTTCAAATTGGCGTAAAAATGCAACCATAACATCACCTCTACGGCGTGCAAGCTCGCGCCCAGTTTTGGTATGCATCATGCCCAACCATTCTAGCTGAAAGGCAATCTGATCATGTATATTGGTGTCGCGAGCACCAGCCGTTGGCACTATATTGCTTGGATCGTAGGCGGGCAAATGCGCCTTGGACGTGTAGGCTCGCATGAGCCCGACAGCGCCAAGCCCGTCCAGCATATCGGCATCTTGCACGATGTGTGTTAAGCGACCCGTGGCGTGCAATCCGCTATGGTCGCGTACCGCGTCTAAAATGCGCTGTTTAGTGGCAGCGTCGTAGCCGGTAAACGTATCAAGTAGTTCTTTGGCGAGAGGCACGCCCGCCGGACCATGTCCTTTTTCTTCTTTCTGGACAGTACGACCAATGTCGTGGAGCAGTCCTGCAATCTCTGCCTCAACCAGGTCGTACTCCTCAGCCTCTGCGATGTGCACAGCGAGCCGCGTCACGCGCAAGGCATGATCCATACCATGGGCAATGTGCGTATGGCGCGCAAAATGTCCTTCTACCTCACTATACAACCCCTGTAAGTCGTTCATCCATCCATTATCGCATAACCGCTAGTTGACGGTGACGGCTTTTTTAAAAGCGTCGTAGGCTGGCTTGTGCGAACCATCGGCTCGCAGTAATCCAAAAAAGTTTTGGCTGTTACTTTGGTCGGTGCCAGCATCTTTGTAGCTGTACCACAACAGTGGGCCAACCCAATCGTACATCTTGTATAGTTGAGCGGCGCGCTGCATCATGTCGGCCTGCAGTTGTTCGTCCACATGCCAGGTGTCGTGTACGGTAGCGTAATTTTCTTCGTTGGCGCTTGGGCCAGAGCCACCGGTAGGGGCGCCAAATTCGGTTATCCAAATCTTTTTAACTGCATCACCGTTGGCCGTCATAATACTGCGCAAGCTGACACCCGTTTGCGACATACGCGACCACGCCTGACCAGTGCTATCAGATGGCACCATAGGGAAGGTGTACGGATGAACAGCTACAGCATCAAAAAAGCCTTTGCCGCCAGCCTTATAAATACCTTGCAAAAAGTCCAGCTCCGAAACGTTACCATTGCCATTGGCCTGTGGCGACACGCCACCCGTTATGACCAGCGCCTGCGGGTTGGCTAATTTAATAGCCGTATATGTAGCTTGTAGCAGGGCAGTATAACCAGTCGGGCTGGCGCCGCCTTGCCAAAATGTAGCGGTGTTGGGCTCGTTCCAAACCTCCCAAGCCTGTACGCCCATAGGCGCGTAGCGTGCGGCAGCGGCAGCGGCAAACGAAGCAAAATCGGCAGCGTTTTTTGGCGGGCACTGAGCATTTTGGCAACTGCTACTATGAGCCCAAACTGGCGTATACGCCAAAACGCCCAACATCTTTAGGTGATGTGCGCTCGCCGCCTGTGCTATTTTGTCATATCGGGCCCACGTATAGTGGTTTGCGTCCTGGGGCTGAATATTAGACCAATCCACATCAAAACGAATCCAGCTAGCACCCAAGCTTGTAATGTCATCGAGCTCTTTGTTGATGTTTGCCTCGCTCATGGCAGCAAGAGTGCCGCCGGCAGCGATACCATAGGCGTGCACTGGGTCGGTAAGATGAACAATTACAGGCGTCACGCCGTCACCCGACAGCGTTGTGCTATCGGACTCTACCACGCCCAGTGCTTTAGTTACATGGCTGCGCCAATTTGCATATTCGCGCAGCACTACGGTTTGCCATGGAGCAAACACAATAACACCAACCAGCAATATATACACCACCGGCAATAGCTTACTACGCTTAAGCGGCCCGCGGCCGTGCACGAATCTTTTCTTCCCCCAGGGCATATGCATATATCTTCTTATGCTACTGGAAAGCTTTGGCAAAGGAAAGTGCAACAAGCCGCTAAGCGACAGCTGGCTTTGGCTATGTCGATATGCCTATTGATCAAACAACCAAAAATCAATCATTTCCTGGCCCAGCTGAGCAATAAATTGCGTCAACACAGGAGTAGCCTGCGAATCAAACGGGCCGCTGATACCCCAATAAGACCAATTAGTCTCTTCGGAGGTATGGCTTTTATTTTGGGCAAACATGTTAACCGAGACACTGTAGCCTTTCTTCTTCAAGATCATGGCTTGTGTTTTAACGGTAGCTAGAACACTCTGTCGCTGATTGATTGTCAGAGAGGCCTTTCGCGTTGCGTCTAATGTATATTTATCCGAAAAAGTACCAGTATTGAGCCAAATATTCTTTACATGCAAGTAGTCGGCGGCTTCGCTGATAATATCGGGGTTTAAAAAGTCTGCTGCGTTTAAGATTGGCCCATTACCGCCCGCTGGGGGAATCCAAGGAAAGCCCTCCATGCCCGCATAGGTAATGCTTCCTGGCGTAATACCTTTTATATAGGGGAGCAGGCTGTCGTATTCGCCATTCTGCCAATTAAAGTCAGTGGTTTCGTAGGTTGCCGAGTTAAGCATGATACTAGTCTGGGCCTGCGGAAAATACTTGCGCAGGTAGGACACATATATATTTACATCTGGCGCAAAATATTGCGGTTGATTATTACTCCAATAAGGCAAATTTGCTTCTGGAAACGGATTCCATATACCCATTTGTTTGTCGGTAATACCAGCAGCCTTGATAGCGCTAAAGTACTTATCTAACCACTGGTTATAACCGCCGGCAGCTACCTGTCCAAAATCGATATTGTTACCTGTATCGTAATCGGTTGGTTCGGCAATGATGAGCGGCTTGACACCGTGATCCGAAAAATCTTTTAACGTAGCCACAACTTGTGCAGCTTGCTTACTGACAGAAGCTTGCGAAACAGGAAATCCAACAAATGTCATCATTGTTCCGGTTACATAAGAGTGGCATGCTTGCTGGTAGGTAGCCAATTTTTTAATAGGGGCGCTCTTTGCATGGCTAAGATTAAGCGGTTTAGCGGCGCTACAGGCATTGGTTGTGATAACTACTGTGGCCTTATGGGGTTTAAGGCTATCAAAAATACTCAAAACTTTACGCCCGGTCATATATTGATAAACCGTGCCGCCCGATATGAGCATAAGTGTCAAAAAAATAAGGCTAATAAAGACAACGTGTCTGTGCTTCATATTTGCTTAATACCCTCACGATCCCATTTTTGCCACTCTAGGTTGTCACCGCGCAAAATCATGTGTACGCTCCTGATAAAAGCATGGAATTCGATCCAAACAATCAGATAAAACATAACCCATGTAAACGGCCAAAGGCCCAGCAATTGTACCCGTTGCTTCAGCGGCAGCTGTTTGCCAAAGCAGGCAACCACAAAATAGGATATCCCAATGAACAACATGCTGAGTGTTAACGACACATACTCGCCCGAAATGATGCTGTATGTGATAAGCAATGTTGCACCGATTGGCTCCAAAATGAGCTGGAGCTCCGAGATAAGCGCATAAGGCAGTACAAACCAAGACAACGGCTTATTGTGGTGGCGCTTCCATGAAAAGAAAATTTGCCGATAGGTTATAAATGTATCAAATCTGCCTTTTTTCCAGCGCAAACGCTGGTTAAGCAACCCCATATATGTGCTCGCGCCCTCTGTGTAGCAGATAACATCCTCTGCATACAGAGACTTAAGGCCGTGGAACTTGGTTCGCATAGACATTTCGATATCTTCGGTCTTGTTCTTCTCGTCAAACATACCAAAATAATTAAAGGTTGCGCTCCGTCTAAACGCGGCGCAAGCACCCCCATAGATATATTCGGCACCAAGCACACAGTGTGCTCGCTTAAAGTAAAAGCCAAACAGGTACTCCATTTGCTGCATACGACTAATTAGTCGTCCCGAGGTGTTACCAAGGCGCACCTGCCCAACAACGGCAGAGACAGACTCGTCACGGAAATACGTAACCAATTTGCTAATGGCGTCGGGCGCTAACATAGAGTCCGCATCCATAGTAAGGATAATCTTGCCCTTGCTGCGCTTTATACCATAGTTAAGAGCCCGGCCCTTGCCACCGTTCTTGATATAAAAATGACGCAAAAATCGACCTTGGGCACTCTGAGCCTTTCGAGCCTTTTTAAAGTAATTAGTAACAAGCTCGGCCGACCTATCGGTCGAGCCATCATTAACTACCACTAATTCAATATATGGATAATCGTTGGCCAGCACCGACTGCACGGTTCGCAAAATGCCAACCTCTTCATTCAAGGCTGGCACGATAACCGATACTCCAGGGGTATAGGGCGCTATGACGCCTGTAGCTTTTAATTCTTTGCGCAAAACACGATATCGGCGTCGCTGCTCTCGGAGCGGAAAATAGCCGGCCAAAATCAAGAAGATAAAGTACTTAACCAGCATAACTGTCGCAAGTAGTATGGTTAGGTCACGAAATGAAGTAAAAAGCGTGGTGTTTGTCATTGTGTTACCGCCTGTACTGAAATAAGATCTCCTTCGACTGCGTCGTTTGCCGCATTAACAGAATCGTTACAAAACATAATCAACTTACCCTTGCCGCCATTATCGGTGGGTATATAGGGGTACGTCTCTGTGTACACATTTGCCAAGGTAACCTTGTAGACATAGCGCCAGCCCTGGTCGGTGTCGATAAACAAGTTGCCACCGACTTTGGGTAGGGTTGTGGCGCTTATAGTGCGGAAGCTGGCGCGACAGTAGAGAATAAGCGTGCTGATGTTACCATTCAGTGGTTTGTTTGGAACCAGCATATGCATAGTCGAAGCGCGCGCCAACCAAATACCATCGGTATTAATGGGTGCAACAATACTCAACCGCTGCGAGCTCTGAATATTAGGCACCGTTAGCGTGGCCGGCTTGCCAAACTGTCCGTATGCGCTTGGCTGTATTACAGCAGCCGATCTTAGATCGTATGTCTGAGACAATACGTGCAGATTAACTTTCGCCAAGGTATGCACAAAAGGAAGCGGCCGGTTATAGATAGACTCATAGCCAGATGCCAATAAAAAAATACTAAAAAGACAACACAATCCATAGAGTGCATACCGTCCAACTGGTAGCAACCAACGGCGCGTGCGTTTCTTCACGAATTAGGCTCCTGGCCATGACGTTTCGTAAGTAGATGAACACGCCATACAAAATAGAGTCGAGCAACAATGCACAAAAGTTGAAATCCTATAACAACAGCAAAAAAAGCAAGAAACAAATACCAGAGCGCTGCGTATGGACTAGAGGTAGAGTGTAAGGCATTCAACATAATAATCAGGTTAAGTAGACCTCTCTATGACAAGCATTTAGTATAGTTGGCGCAGTTCAATTATTGCAAGCGGAATGCATACTTGTACCGTTGTAAAATAGTTCGCCTAATCTGTTTTAATAAATCCTGTGGTCGGTTTCGTCAAGCCAAGGCGGCCATAAAGTAACCAATAGTGCTACTAGGGTCTTGTTGCTGGCGCTATGCCACCAAAAGCATATTAGCAGTATGTAAAAGCCGCTCACTTGAGCGGCTTTTACATAGACAGTACATACTACTTCTTCTTAGAACTCTTGGCCGGAGCAGGCGCATTTAGTTCTGCAAGCGTTTCGGCTGGGGCGAATAGTAGGGCATACAAATTGAAGCCAATAATCGAGCCGAGGACTGGGCCCAATACATAGGTCCCCCAAACCCAGCTACGCATGCCAAGGGCAACTGCTGGGTTAAGCATGGCGGCCGAGCCAACCGAAGCTACTAATACGCCAAGTGTTAGACCGGCGCCAACAGCAAAGGCCGCTTTGCCGTTTTCGAACTTGTTGTATACAGTCGCAGCCCAGGCCAACGAGAATACAAATGCACCGACAGCCTCGGCCACCAATATACGACTCTCGAAATGACCAGCATTAGGCCAGTGTGCATTTACAAAATACGTGTATAGCAAGTATGCTGCACCGCCACCAAGCAATTGTGCGGCAACATACACAATGGCTGGCAAAGTCTTGATACGACGAGCGCTCCACAAGCCAATCGTAATGGCCGGGTTAAAGTGCGCACCAGATACGCGGCCAAACACCAATGTACCACCAGCAATAGTCAGGCCAACTGCCAAGCTAATAAAGTAAGCAATACCTATATTAGATCTGCTTACTGACAACGCAACTGCTGTTAAAATTGCAGTGCCTAAAAACTCGGCCGTAATCATGCCGATCTTATTTCTACTTAACATGTTCCCTCCGTAGAATTACCTTATTACCTCAAGCGTAAACTAATCCACGGGGTTTGTAAAGCAGCCCACATACCACATCACATTTTCTACATTCCAAGGACCAGCCTTGGAATAATGTGCCGAGTGGCTCAGGCTAGCTTGGGTGGTGGGTCTTGGCCGGGGTTGCCAGGCTCAACATGTGGGGCGTCCTCTTGGGACATATGGCGTATGCGCCGCTTAAACCGTATCGCATTCCGCAGCCACGAAATCAAAAAATGTGAAGCTAAAAGGGTGGGAAGACCCGTATATGGAAGATGCTCATCAAAAGCCGGAAAAAGGGCAGGCGAGGCTACAATGGTCGCCAATGCCGGCAAAATTGGCGCCAACGTTTCCATGATGTACTCGCTCGGCAGCACCTTGGACAGCATAAAGTTGGCAACTCGGCTGTAGCGTCGACTTTGGAGCTGCTTTTCGAGAGTCTTGGCCGTAAAATCGTCAATTGCCTTGCGAGGTTCGGGCGCTAGCCAGGTCAAATCTTGCAAATCATGCGCCGAGCCGCCCATACAAACCCGCAACAGTTCAAACATCTTGTCGTCGCCTGTTATTTCTGGCGCAACGGCAAAAGGGTAGCTTAGCTCAATCAAGTCGCTCCGACCATTAAAACCAATCAGCTTGTCGCGCTTGCCAAGTGCCCGCCACTCAACATTCTGGGGACTAGTAACCTCGACCACTCGGTCGGTACTACCTGGGTCAAGAAACACATACCGACTGTCGTACCAATGCACTCCAGATATGACCGATCCAACGGGCACGATTGTATTCCACCACACCTTACGTTCGGCGTACTGTTCGATTGGCTCGGCATCGCGCTCGAGCCTCATGCCCATTACATTTACCCGAACACGGTAGGCTTCGGCAAGGACGTAGGCGCTGTAGCCACTGCTACGGCGGTCATGTCGAGCAGCATCATTTACAAATGTCGCGTGGGCGGCATCGTATTCTTCATTAAGCACTTGATCGTTAATGCCCATTACTTGTGGCGGTTGAGGGCCAATTGGCACCGTATTTACCTGATCTGCCCTAATATGATTGCGCTTTACTATTAAATCGCTGGTATGTTCCCTCTTCGGTGCGCCATGCAGATCTACATATGTATGAAGCACATCGAATAATCCCCGCGTTACGTACGCATCCGTTTCGCTGTCGAGCACCCCTGTTTTGTCACTATCAAAACGGCCTTGTTTTGCCCAAACCGTCTTAAGCACGCCAAGCAATGCTACCGAGTATTCGTCGGCAACAGCATCAAGTGGACGGTCAGGGTCGTAGCGTCGTGCGGCGCGCCCCCGCCATGGCAGCTGACGACGCACACGCCCCTGAGGCGGGTCGCTGTAGCGCGGGCCCTTGTCTGGATCAAAAGCAGGATGCGTAATTGGCGCATCCAAGCCCTCCAGCTGCTGCTCACGGAAGGCAATAATGCCAGCGCCTAACCTCACTCCGGCACGGTACGCTGCGACATCGATATCATCTGGAACTTCGGCAGCAAACGCGGCTAGATCAGGGCGTGCGCGCAATTCTAACAGATATCTCAGGGGGTGGTCGGCGGGTAAAGCGGCTAAATCGGCCTCAGTCAGTGCTTCGGCAGCGTGCTCGCCAATAACCGCACCCATATGAAGACCACGAGCCATACTACCCATGTCAATAGGAAAAAAGGTGTCGGTAGGTTGAGGGACTGATTCTGCAAGCATATATTGACTTATTTACGTCATATTATATAATAAGGGTACGCCTCGCTGCAACTATTGCAGCACAGGACGCGATACGATAACATGTTAAACATCACATTTGCGCACTAGTTGTGCGTTTTTATTTCGTTTACTTTTATGACAGAAACATTACACCCCAGTTTGGGCTACGTTACTAGGCACCGGCCCCGCAATGAGGCCAAGACGTCGCATTGGATTTGTGTTGACGAGCGTTTTGCCATTATAGACGGCCTTTACCGCCAAACCGCGGGTGGCGCCCAGGGAACAGGCCAAGACGTGTACCTGGCTCACCGGCTAGCCATACGTCGCCGAAATGTGGGCTCCCACTTTGACGCACCCAGTGCTCAGAGCGTCAATCAGTTGCCACACCATAGCAACCACCCTACCGCTCAGCGAATAAGCCACATGGACAAATCCGGTAATCTACCTAAGTCGTATGTATTTGCAGCTACCAATGCTCATGTTGCCCGCCTGAGCGGCGTTGAATTACACAATCATATAGGGTGTGCCGCCGAACTTACAGCTCAAGCTATTGCCGAGGGCACTGTTAAGCAGCGCGATGCCGTCTGGAATCGTCTAGCACGCTGCGCACCACCTACACTAGATAAAAAACGTTTTAACGAAATTGTTGATGCTATCGACGAAGCTAACGAGAATGGCTGGTTGGCACCAGCCGATGTTTCGGCCCCATTACTCGACAAGGGTTTTGTGCATGACGATACCGAAATCCCTGCTGTCAACCGCGTGGAGCTACACGATATGCAACACGTTGGCACCACCATGATGCTCGGTATGGTAACGGGTATGGCCTTTAATGTAGAGGCAGCCGTGAAAGATGGCGAGCAGGACAATCAGTTATATACCGTGTACCACGCCAGCATCGGTGATGCAGATGAGCTATATGGCGCGCTTCGTCCGGCCTACCCGGTTTTACGCTCCCCCGAGGGTCACGCCGACTTTGAAGATGCAATGCTGGTGCGCAATGCCGCTACCAGCCTATTCTTACCCCAACAAAACAACCAGGCGCCAGAGCTGCGCGCCTACACTATGGCCGATTTGGCACGCATCTAGATTCCTTAAAGCAGAAAGCACCTCGCCAGTCGAGGTGCTTTTACTATACCTATAGTCGTGCGTTATTTGCGGCTATGTCGGCGGCGCAGTTCGGCCACTTGCAGGCGAACACCGTGGCGCTCTAATAGTGTTTGGGCACGGCCTAGTTCTACCTGGTTTTTAGCGTCTTTGCGCAGGCGGGCAGCTTCGTCGTGAGCTTTTTGGGCCTCGGCCAGGTTAATGTCGTCGCCGTGTGTGGCTTCGTCTACCAAAACGCGTACACCTTTGCTGCTAATTTCCAGCACGCCGCCATAAGTGGCAAAGTGCTCTAGGTGGTAGTCGGCCTCGCCGCGGCTGCGGCGGATAGTGATCACACCGGGGACCAGCTGCGACAACAGTGGCTCATGACCGGGCAGCACGGTAATTTCGCCGTCGGCGGTCGGCAGAATAACCGAGTAGGCCTCGGCTTTAAATTTTACGCCGTCAAGCGTTACAAGCTCTAAATTCATTAGTTTATTCCTTCTGGTTGTGACCAGCCGTCAATCATCTTTTGAGTAGCCGTCGCCAGGTGCTGGGCGTCGCGAATGCGGCGTGTAGGTGACACTAGCAGGCCATCTACGGCTTCGCCGTGAGGTAAGCTTGGCACCGGAAACTCTGGCGGGTAGGGCGTGACAGTAGTAGCCGAAACGGCATGCGCAAAGTAATCTCGACCTTCGTATGGCGAACGAACAAGATGCTTTGCCTGCATGCTATTTAACCTCGCTAATGTCGCCCTTCAAATAGAAGGCGCTCTCTGGCTTGCTGTCGTGCTTGCCATCCAAAATTTCGCGGAAGCCTTTAATAGTATCCTTAAGGCTCACGTACTTACCGGGGTTGTTGGTAAAGATTTCGGCCACAAAGAACGGCTGAGTTAAGAAGCGCTGAATACGGCGAGCGCGGCTTACCACTTGCTTGTCTTCGTCGCTTAGCTCGTCCATACCCAAGATGGCAATAATATCTTGCAAGTCTTTGTAACGCTGCAAAATACGTTGTACTTCGCGGGCAACGTCGTAGTGCTCTTGGCCTACAATCTCGGGATCCAAAATGGTACTACTAGAATCCAGCGGGTCGACTGCCGGATACAAACCAAGATCGGTCAGCGCACGGTTAAGGTACACCGTGGAGTCAAGGTGCGAGAAAGTGGTTGCTGGCGCTGGGTCGGTGGGGTCGTCGGCAGGCACATACACAGCCTGGATAGAGGTAATAGAGCCGCTCTTGGTAGAGGTAATGCGCTCCTGCAAGGCACCCATTTCTTGCTGCAAGTTAGGTTGGTAACCTACAGCCGAGGGCAAACGGCCAAGTAGGGCAGATACCTCACTACCGGCCTGGGTAAAGCGGAAAATGTTGTCGATAAACAACAGCACGTCTTTGCCTTCGTCGCGGAAGCTTTCGGCAATAGTAAGGCCGGTAAGACCCACGCGCAAGCGGGCGCCTGGGGGCTCGTTCATCTGGCCAAATACGAGGGCAGTGTTTTTAATAACACCCGATTCTTCCATTTCGTGGTAGAGGTCGTTACCTTCGCGGGTACGCTCACCAACACCTGCAAAT
>CAZBQZ010000004.1:0-74942 GCA_964494495.1 uncultured Candidatus Saccharibacteria bacterium | reverse complement strand
GGTCAACAGATTTTAAGTCTGCAGCGTATACCATTCCGCCACTTGCCCGCTAGTTGTCAAATGTATGTTATTGGAGGCGCCTACCGGAATTGAACCGGTGTAAAAGGTTTTGCAGACCTCCACGTAACCACTCCGCCAAGGCGCCATCCTGGGGGTGAATTATAGCGGTAAACAGCAGTATTGGCTAGAGGTGACGCCCGTTTTACAAGGAGGCGCCTAGCAAACAAGGTGCGTCCTTGTAAAACGGTGGTGCTTTGGCAGCCTTCTTGATATAGTCAAGATAGATAAAGGGCAAGTAACATGGATGACTCAAAACAAGACGTACTCGAAACCAACCGAGTGCTCAAAAGTTCGTTGTATATTGACCTTGGCAATCTTATTTTGTGTACGGTGGCCGCAATTATTACTGGCAGCGCCATTGTACTGGTTGCTGCACTGCAAAGCTTTGCCGAGCTAAGCACCGAGGGCCTGCTGATATATGGCCGCAAATACGTTAACAAGCGCCCCACCAAACTGCACCCCTTTGGTTTTGGCAAGGAGTTGTATTACTGGCTGACACTGGCGGTGTTTGTATTGGTTGCTTTTGTAGCCGTAGCAGCTATTCAGCGTGGCTATAGCCAACTGCTATCGCCCAAAGACCTGCATCACCCTCTTATTGGCGTGGGTATCTTAGCTTTGTCGGTTGTTGCCAACTTGTATTCATTGCGGGCTAGTATTATGCGCATGCTAGAGGGCCAACCAATCAAGAATGTCATCAAGGTGTTTAACACCTCGCCAGCCATTGCCGCCAAAACCACTGCCGTTATGGATGTCATGGCGGTTACGGTAACTGCTGTAGGGGTAATTGGCCTGCTGCTCTTTTCTATTGCGGGCAGTGTGCCACAAATAGATGGCGTAGGTGCGGTCATAATGGGCCTGGTATTGGTCTTTTTTGCCGTGGTAGTGCCCCTAAGCGTCCGCACTTTTGTAACCGGCCAAAGCGCACCCCCCGAAACCGAACGCCGTATTCGCGATGCAGCGCGGACCATACCCGAGGTACGCCACGTCCTTGGCCTTCGCACTATGGTGCTAAGCTCTGACAAACTGATGGTAGATATCGATGTTCACCTGCGTGACGGTCTGAGCACCGATCAAGTCGAAGCAGCAATAGAGCGCGTTAAGCAGGCTATCGAGGCTACCGGCGACGGCATGCGCGTACATGTCGAGCCCGATGCTTATGTCGATGCTCTTAAAGATTAACCTCCTAGTGGCAACGCCTCGGGCCACATGCCGCGCAGCAGGCGCTGACCTTTAGATGTCAGACGTATCCAGGCGTCGCTATACGAGCTATACCGCACTAAAATGAGCCCCTTGTGCTGCAAACTTTGCACAATATGCAGCAGGCGCGGACGACTAAAACGCAGACTTTCGGCCAGCATAGTTACATCCTCCTCGCCCATTTCTTTTACTTGCAGTAAGACAATCGCGTAATCTTCGGGTAATTCTACTTTTTTCACGCTTGTTACTATCCCTCCATTTAGCATGATCAACTGTAACGGCTTATGCTTGATGTTTGCCACATAAAATGACAAATGTCACTCAAACGCTGCACGCTGGTACTCTGTTTACACACATATGGGAGCTACTCAGTAACTCCAGCTTGTGCTGAAGTTCAGGATAGACTTCAATAATACATGCATGCATCTTTCGCGCCGAGGACGGCAAAGTATCTTTTATTGGGGGCTAGGTATTACCCTAGTGCTGCTCGTTGTGGGCTGGGCCGTAAACAGCGCACACACACTAACACTACCCGGCGGGCGGCTAATTGCCCTAAGCCGTCTGTTTGGCCTTTTAGCCACATACTGCATTTTGCTAGAAGTGCTGCTCATGAGCCGTACCCCTTACTTTGAAGAAAACTTCGACCTACAAGAGATGGTCGACCTACACCGCTGGAATGGCTATGGCATTTTGGCCAGCATTTCGGCGCATACCGTCTTTGTAACCATGGGCTATGCCGCGCCTGGCCATGTAGGCTTGTGGCATCAGTTTTTGCTACTAAACACCAGCTACCAGGATGTATTTAAGGCCACTGCTGGCACCATCATCTTTTTTGTGGCGACCTTTTTGTCGCTGCGCGTTGCGCGCAAGTATGTGCCGTACGAACTCTGGTTTTACATGCATCTAACACTGTATGCCGCTATTCTGCTTACCACGCTTCACCAGTTGGCTACCGGCGGAGATTTTATCAACCACTACTGGTTTACGGCGTATTGGTATATGTGGTATATCGGTGTTTTTGGAGTATTGCTGTGGTATCGCATTTTGCGCGTGGGTGCGCTAACTTGGCGCTACGATTTTCGGGTACGCGCCGTAACAAAAGAAGCCGAACAGATCTATTCGGTATATGTTGATGGCAACCATATAGAGCGGTTTACGTTTAAACCTGGCCAGTACGCCACCTGGCGAATCATAACGCCCAAATTGTGGTGGCAGGCACATCCGTTTTCCTTTTCGAGCAACCCTGGCGACAACACACTACGGTTTACGGCCAAAGTATTTGGCAGCTACACCGCCGAACTCAAACAGCTGCAACGCGGCGCTCGCGTATTTATTGACGGGCCGCGCGGATCGTTTACTGCCGATAGGGCCGCCAACACCGACAATGTGTTACTCATTGCTGGCGGTATTGGCATTACGCCATACATGCCCATGATTCGGGCGCTTTTAGCAAAGGGCAAAGGCGTCACGCTACTCTATGCGGCGCGCAACCCCGAGCAAGTGTCTTTTGCACGCGAACTAGCCGCTCTCCAGCGTCAAGGGCTGCGCGCTGCCTTTTATCTAGACAACGTCAGTGGCAACATCAATGAAGCAATACTAAAGCCCTACCTTAGCCCCGGCATCCTGGTATACATGTGCGGTCCAGATGCAATGACACGTAGCCTGGCACGCCAACTGCGCTCGTTAGGCGTTAGTAAGCACTCCCTGGTTACCGAACGTTTTGCGTATTAACTTCTGGCAGCACCAAAACCGTGCGTAGTACGAGCACGAAGATCCGGCTGAATAAGTAGCGCCTGATACCCGGGTTGCTTTTCCATATAATCTAGCCCTTTAACGCCCATTGCGCATACGGCAGTGGCGAATGCGTCGGCCATAACGATATCTTGCCCTGTAATCGTCACGCTCAAAACATGCGTGGCGGGCTTGCCGGTGTGCGGGTTATAGATGTGATTACCCTGGGCATAGATGCCAGAAGTAGCTACGGCGATATTTTTGGCAGCAATAGTACCCAATAACGCGTTGGGTTGTGTAGGGTGTTGTAGCCCAATATGCCAGATGTGGCCACTGGCACTGCGTGCCAAAATGTCACCAGCCACGTTAAGCATGTATGTAGTGATGCCCTGCTCTTCTAGTAATTGCCCAGCTTGGGCAATGGCCCATCCCTTAACATAGCCCGTCGGGTCAAAATCGCCGTTGTAAAATGCCGAAAAATATCCTTCGGTGCGCTTTTGCATTGTGGTGCAGGCAGCTATAACAGTGCGCATCTCTTCGCTTAGTTGATCATAAGCCACTTGTCCAGTGCGGTAGCGCATAAGCTCGCTGGTTGGTTTAAACGGGCTAAACCGCTCATCTATTTGTTTAAACCGTTTGTACACAGCCGTAAACGGCGCCGTACTGACAGCACCTGGGATATCTATAGTGACGGGCATGCCCATGCGCTGCCGAACACGACGCATGGCTAGCCTTTGGCCTTATCCAGTGCCGACTGCACCGAGCGAACATAACTGGCGCTGGTGTACGAGGCGCCCGATACACCGTCAATGGTAGCGCTTTGTGTAGTCAGCGTCTCTTCTTTAAGCAAGGGGGCCGCGTGAGAGTTTATTTCTTCGGATTCGCTCTCGTCGGCCGTTAGTTGGTCAAAATTGACGGTGGTAATTTTGCCGCCGCTAATGGTTACCGACACCTGTACTTCGCCGTATGGGTTAGAATACGCGCTACCCTGGTAGATACCATCGGCATAGGCGCCTTTGATGGCTGTAGTCGCCGCCGAATTACCGCTACTGGCTGTCGAGGCACTACCGGGCGTATCTACCATACCCAACCTATTCTCTGACGCATCCGGTTTGAGCGGATTGATATATGCAGCCAATAGCCCCAATACAGCCACAGCAACGATAATAATCAACGCTTTCTTCATGTTTCTACTATACAGGCCTTAGCTGTAGCCCCGCTGCAAGCTATACTATCAATATGTCTACTTCGCTCACCCGTACCGCAGCCAGCGCCACATTGCATTGTTTGCTTGGCTGCTCTATTGGCGAAATTATAGGCATGGTACTTACCACAGCATTGGCGTTATCAGCTGTGCCCAGCATAGTTATTTCGGTGGTGCTGGCGTTTATCTTTGGCTATGGGCTTAGCATGCGACCACTCTTGCAGCACGGCCTGCACCCCAAACAGGCAGCACGTCTGGCCCTAGCTAGCGACAGCGCCTCGATTGCCACTATGGAGTTAGTAGATAACGCCTTCGTGCTGTTAGTGCCGGGTGCCATTAATGCGGGCCTTGCTACTGTGTTATTTTGGTGGAGTCTGACTGTATCGCTGGTGTTGGCATTTGCGGCGGCTTTTCCACTCAATCGTTGGTTAATTGCGCGCGGCAAAGGGCATGCTATTGTGCATCAGTATCATAATCACCACGAAGGAGAATTACCCCATGCGCATCACTAAACCATTACTTGTTAGCGGCTTCGTTGGCCTGGCCGTGGGCGTCATCGTACTGCTTGGCATCCGCTTTATTACGTACAACCCCAAGCGCGTGCACTACCATGCTAACTTTGCCGTGTATATCCAGGGCCAACGCGAAACATTTAATAGCCCTTTGTATTACGAAGAAAAAGGCGGCAACAGCTGTGCCGTCGACACCATTTCTAATCCGGCCGAACGCGTGCATATGCACGACAATGTAAACGACACCGTACATGTGCACGACAATGCCGTTACTTGGGGCGAATTTTTCCAAAACCTGCACTGGGCCGTAGGCGATGGTTTTATCAAAACATCCACTCAAGTCTATCTGGCCGACGATACCAATCAGGTTAATTACCTCATCAACGGCCACGCCTATCAGGACGTTAGCAACGAGGTTATCCACGACCAAGACCGCTTGCTAGTAGATTACGGCACACCCACCGCCAGCCGATTACAAAAAGAGTTAGCCAGTGTATCTCGCACGGCGCTAGCATACGATCAAGGCAAAGATCCTGCTGCATGCCAGGGCAATATTGGCCCTAGTTTCAAGGACCGTTTTAAACACTTGTTGTAAATCAACATTGCACGTCGGCCAAATACTTGCTATTACATAGCAAATGTCCTTAGAGCAAGAGCAGCCACCAGAAATCGATATTGGGCACACAAAAGACTTTGCGTGGGGCAGCCTTTTAGTGTCGCACGCTATTAGCGAAACATATGGGCTGCTACCCGCCGGCAAAGCATTGCCCATCAAAGTACCAAGAGGCATCCTCCCGCTACGCGTAACACTCACAACCGATCAAGAAATTGATATGCCCGGAAACAACGTGTTAAATACGGTTTTCAAAACATATACCACACCAGACGGCATACACAGCTATTTCCCTTTCCCTACAGATAGCGACCCCCTGACCAACGATCTTCTTGAGGACTGGCGTGATAACTGTGGACGCCTCGAGGGCGAATGCAGCAGCATAGATGAGGAAGTAACCGAGGAATACGTTACTCGTTTTGCTGCCGGGCAACAGCTTGTTCATGTCATGGGTGAGTTGCTCAACTTGCATCTTATTGCAGCATATAGCCCCGCTTTCAACCGCATCGAAGCAAAAAAAGCCAGCCGGTTAGTACGCCTAGCAAACTACGTGACAGTTGCGGGCGGGCTACTAACAGGTGCTGCAATTTTTACGCCAGATATCCCTCCACCCACGGCTGCCAGATGTTTTACCCTTATGGCAGCCGGCATTTTAAGCACAACACTGGCAACAGCCCACCTACCGCACAGCCTAGCCAAGGCCAAAAATGCCTTAGGCGGCAGAAGCGCTGCCTACGCCGAAAGCATAGGCATAGACATCCATAATGCGCTCTGCTTTACGCACGCCACGATCAACCTCGACGACGCCCCGGGTGGTTCCACACTAGAGGACATTTAGCAGCCACAGGCGTATACTATGCACAAAAGCATAAGCCCATATGGAGCAACTTACACCTCTGCCACAACAACCGCCAGAACCGACGCCACCAGCGCCGGTAATATCGGCACAACCGAGCAATCGCTGGCGATGGTTTGTGCTAGGTAGCATTGCCGTTGTTGTGCTGGTTGGGGTAGCGGCTGGTGCTTGGCGGCTCGGTACACAACATACAACCCCAAACAAGACAGCAGTCGTCGCTACTACCAAACAGGCACCGACTAGCACAGCGCCAAACCTTGCCGCTGGCGATCTTGTACTCGACACTGCTAAAAATTACGGTAACGTATATGCCAACGGCTTGCTGCCCGTAGGCGATCAAACATATTCGACCACCGAGACTAAAGTGGGTAGCGTGTATACCTGTAACACGTACGCCTCTAGCTTTAGTAGCGACAAAGGCGGAGCAGGCAACCGCGGCCCTTGGTTTACCAACGACAATACTCGGTACGACATCAACAAAAAAGCTCATGTGCAGGGCAGCGTTATGTGGCAGGCCGATTTTGCAATAAACGTTACTAGCGGCAAACGCGTCATTACTACCAATGGGTTACCTTCGCATCCCACTGGTGTTTTTCCCATTGCGGCTAGCGATGCAGCGTACGCCTACGATCGCAACCCTAACAGCATTAAGGGTCAAACATTTACCTACAGCCTCACCGAAAACCCAACGTTTGGCAGCCCTAGCTGTATGGGCGGTGAGGTAGGGGTTATGCTCACCGGGGTGCCACTCTTTAACGCCTTTGATGCGGGCGGGCGCGACGCTGGCGCCTGGGAGGTACAAGACAGCTGCAGCGGCCACCCGCAAATAAGTGGCGAATACCACTACCACACGCTAAGCAGTTGTATTACAGATGCCTCGGTACATACGGTTATTGGCTATGCGCTCGACGGCTTTCCTATTACCGGGCCAAACGTTGGCACCAACAACATTTTGACTACCAAAGACCTAGACGCCTGCCATGGTATTACCAGCCAAATGAGCATCAGCGGCAAAAACGTCACTGCCTACCACTATGTCATGACCCAAGATTTTCCATACTCGGTCAGCTGCTTCCGGGCCGCTGCCGCTAACCCGCCTGGCCAACAGATAAGCACAGCCAGACCACCGCACTAGCGCTATATCTAGCCAACAATGTCCGACCCTTCTAGGGATGTAATCCATTCATTCTTGTCTAGTAACCCTTTGTCTGTCAAAAATATACTACTGCAGCACGAGCCTCTTTTAGCCGAGCGCATAAGGGTTAGTGGATCTGTAGTCCACTTCTGACGCACGTATTTGGTATGGGTAGTGTCGCTGGTTGTACAATCGGGGTTTTGATCTCCCACAACTATCATTTCTATATCCACCAAAAAGATATCGTAGCTGTTTCTTTTTTGAAACATCGCACCCACAAAACGGGTGGCGACAGCATTGCAACGCAATTTTTCGCGACATACCCGCTCGGCCCCGCTTTCTAACAGCTCGCCTTGGGTTAAAGTAACTGCGGGCAGCCCCCAAGAACCACGCAAATCGGGGTCATCATCTGGGCGCTTAACGGTTAAAAAGCGGCTTGGATTTTGGCCGTCTTTTAAAATGATTGCAACAACATATTTTACTGGCTTCACGCTACACACTTTCTCTTCGGTGATTAACGTGTTGTATTACACCACAAAGAAGAAAACGCTAATATGAAACAGTTTTCATAAAACAAAACCTGGGGGCTTTCGGCAAAATCTAAGCCGACAAATCGGCTGCAGTTATTATGTAGCTATGCTCTTCGATACCTTGCGTACCACTTTGGCTAAAACGCAGTATGTCTAACAATGCTTTGCCGGGGCGCGACACAGATACAATTTCTGTAGGCTTGCATAACAACATGTGCCCCAAATCGGTTGACTGCGCAATGGTTTGGCTAGCTGGGATTGTTACGGTGTGCACTGCAAAAAGCTTGTCGTCAAAAACCGTGCCATCGCAGAGGTCAATCCTGCGAAACATCCCCACTAACTCTGGACGCCCTTCGCAGCCTGTTCGGCTGTGTAGTATACGACCAGCGGCATCTTGCAAAGATTCGCCTGCTTGCACTTCGCCCGCGAGCCACTCAGCCGAGCCTACAAACGGCTGCACTGCGCGGCGCATTATGACATAATTATCACCTTGTTGCGCCACCAATAAAACCGCAAGCCGAGGCTTAATAGCAAACCGCGCTTTGCCAAATACCAATGCCAAGTGCTGTTTGCCCTTGGGTAGCACTGCATATGTGCCCCGTCTAACCTTTTCGATGTAGCCGCTTTGTAACAGCTGGCGGATATAATACCCGCCCAGATCGGTTGGGTAGCCAGCACGCTGGCACAGTTCGACAAAGCTACGCTCGTCGCTATCATAAAAACAGGCTAACACCCGAAAAGCAGCACCTTGTAACATATCTGCAGCATACCATATGGCCACTATCCAAATAAGCGACGCAACCATAATGGCCGCTTTATGGTAACCGTTACGCCAGCAATTGCTGCGTCAAATGCTTGGCGCGAATATTCTATACTGTCGCCCAGGCCTGCAAAATCATCCGAACGGTAGCGAGTACGGCTATCTGGGTTAAATACCATCCAGTCGGTAACTTGGGCACGCCTTTTGCCATCACCATACGTCATCGTACCCATTTCTTCCCTGCTACGGGGTACTTGCACAAAACCCACTTTGGTAAGCGAAAGCCGAGCTCCTATGTTAGCGGCCAACGTGTGTGCCTCTACCGCCTCGGCCCCCGCATCGAAGGCAAGCTGGCTCATGCCTAAAAAGGCCAGTGTGCCTAGACGCCTGCGGGTATAGTCCTGTCTAAAAAGCACCACGCCTGCCTCGGGGTACTTGGTATCGATATGGTGCAAAGCAGCAATGCCCACACAAGCCGCCGGCAAATCGGGAGTTTGGGCGGCGTGTACCCCCCAGATATAACTAAACGGTTGTACCACGTCGCCAGTGCGAAGATCCTTTAACCACTGTTGATCGTCAGTGGTGAGTATACGAGCCACTCCATCGTCAGGCGCATCTAAACCCGTCAACATAGATTCGTCTAGCGGTAATAGCCGAAGAGCAGGATCGCGTAAGCCGCCGTGATCAACAGCTACTGATGGTGGCAAACGGTTTGACATATTGCGCCAGTATATCATAAGGATGGCGGCATCCTGGCTCAGATTAGCTCTAGTAACTGCCCGCCAGGGCGACATTTGACTTAGTAGCTGGAGCGACAAACCATCAATAGATGAGCTTGACTTCGTTAGCTTTAACGTAGCCTATACGATGACCAATTATTATCTGATAGTATTTTTGGCCACCCTTAACGATGAGGTGATCATCGGGCAGACTAGAGTCGATAGTAGCATCATAAAAGTAATCTGTAGGGATATCTTGTGCGCTGGTGGCGTACTTTTGACCAGCCGCAATAGTAAAGAGCGGGTCTAGCTGTTGCACTGGAACGTCGGCTGGATACGCCGCCGTCTCGGGGTACGCTGCTCCATACACGCCAATTGACGCTAGGCCGCTCTTGGGTGCAATAGTAGCGCTGTGTGTTTTGGCGAGCACAGCATTGGCGCCGTGAGGGTTATATATCCAACCAATCTTTCCGGAGTACCACACTCCCGTCCAATCGCCTTGCGTGCTCGCAACCACATACTTAAAACCACTTGGGGCTTTATTGCCCCAGTCGCTATCGAGCGTTGTACCCGGCGAGTTATCGGGATGCAAGTACGGATCACTCAGCAGCGCGGCATTAGCCTGCGGCTGAGCGCGCAAATATACAAAGTTGGTACCTTGTGCCGGCAATGTCAGACACGTGCCAGTCTGACAATCGGTAACAACAGGCTGATTAGTGGCAAAATGAGGAGCAACCGTAACCGTATCGCCCGTTTTAAGCGCATCGCTACCAATGGTTTGAGTAGACATTACCGCTGCTTGCTGAGGCGTTTTGCCCTGTACTAACGCCATAAAGTAATCCCAGTCCCAGTAGGGTCCCGGATCCCAGTGCTGATTTACGAAGTTGGCGGGCCGAATGACCGGCGCATTGTCGTGGCCCAGAATGTGCTGTCTGTCGAGCGGGATGTTATATTTCTGAGCCAAGTAACGCACTAACGCCGCATTGGTCTGGTACATGGCCGGCGTAAACCATGAGGCACCTTGGGCGGCAAAACCCTCGTTCTCGATATTAATCCCGTGCATGTTATCGTACCAGTCGTAAGCGCCCCATGACACATCGGAGTTTGCAACCATTTGCGTTACCGCGCCATCGCTAGAGCGCACCACGTATTGCGAACTAACATACGAGGTTGGATCCTGAAAATGCGCTATGGCGCTTTCGTACGAGCCTTCGGTGTCATGAATAAAAATATAATTAATCTTCATGTCGCGTGGCCGATGTGCTGGATCGTAGTTACCATAATTAGTCGGATCGTTGGGATCGTCCTGTGCGTAAGCAGCAGGAATAAATCGACAATTAAGTTGTGCTGGGCATTCGGCCGCTTGCTCTGGCGTCGTGCTATGCCCAAGAGAGGGCGTCGATAATGGTTTGTTAGGCACAATAGGACTGGCCCCCAACTTAATCCGTCCAGCAGGAGTCGTCGTCGACGCGCCGGTTGACATCGTGGTATATACGCTATCGGCATACGAGGCCGCCACAGTGGCATCATTGGCGCCGCTGAATGCAGCCACCGCGCCGTACCAATCGGCCGGGTTAGTAGACAGCTGGCCATGGCTTTGCTGCCGTTGGTAATCGGCCAGTAGCGCCGCTGCACCTCGGATGTTCTGCTGATTATTAACTTTAAGTACCTCGGGCGAAACGCCAAGCAGACTAGCAGCGGTGTCTAACGGGTACACTGCTTGCGCTTTCGAGACAACCGCGCCGCCATCGCGGCCACTCACGGTCACCGGCACGTAGGTGCGCAGTCCCATTGGCCCATACCCGCCATCTATACTCGGCCCAGCTGTTGCCTGCCAGTGCGTTTCGTTATACGAAATAGCCATCAAAATACCAACAGGAACCGCAAACTCTTGGGCGGCACTAGTGTAGGGCGTCGTGCCATCGACGGTCTGTGCCGCTGCAGCCGCAGCTACTCCAGAACTCGACAAAATCGCCGTAGCTAATACGCTCAGCATAACCATAGTTACCTTTGTAATAACGTATCGCATTGTCCGTAATCTTCTCATGACCCCCCTATACTGTTACTGCTAATCGTATGCACCCACGTTTATCATGGACACACAAACGGCAATTGTACGAACCAATCGATTAACAACCAATAAAATATGCGCTTGCGTTTCTACGGCAGGCATGTTTAGCGTATTTTAGCTACTTCCTAGCACACAAGGTGGTACAATTTGCATAAAGGGAGAGGTAGCACATGAGGGATCTTTTGATATTGAGCGGCAACGCCCACCCAGCGCTAGCTAAGGCTATCGCTAAAGAACTGCGTATCAAACTGGTAGACGCCAGTATCGACAGCTTTCCGGACGGCGAAACCAGAGTACAAATTACCGAAAACGTTCGCGATAAAGACGTCTTTGTAATACAGCCCACTGGCGCTCCGGCCAATCAAAACATTATGGAAGCCCTGATTATAATCGATGCTCTTAAGCGCGCCTCGGCCGGCCGCATTACGCTGGTCATGCCCTATTACGGCTACAGCCGACAAGACCGTAAAGATGCCTCACGTGTGCCTATTACCGCCAAGCTCGCAGCTAACTTGTTTGCAGCAGCTGGTGTCGATCGCCTGCTAGCCATCGATCTGCACGCTGCACAAATTCAAGGCTTTTCCGACCTGCCATTCGATCACCTGTACGCCGGGCAAACCATCACTGCCGTCATAAAGAAAGAAATCGACCACCCCTTAGTCATTGCCCCAGATGTAGGTGCAGCCAAAATGGCCCGCAAGTTCGCGCACAAACTGGGCACCGACTGGGCTATCGTCGACAAAGAGCGCATAGACGGCCGTACTACCGAAGTGGCCGCCATTATTGGCAACGATATCAAGGGCCGCAATGCCGTTATTGTAGACGACATGGCCACCACCGCTGGGTCGCTACTAAACGCTGCTGCTGCGCTTAAAAAAGCCGGTGCCAAAAGTGTAGTTGCCGCCGTTACCCACGGTATCTTGTGCGATGGAGCACCAAAGCGCATCGATGCCGACCGCAATATAGATCACCTGTATACCACCGACACGCTGCCGCCAGTCGAAGAGTCAAAAAAGATCACCTACATTTCCATTGCGCCACTACTGGCTCAGGCCATCACGAACATCCATAAGGGCGAATCGGTTAGCGGGCTGTTTTAGGACTAAACTATTTCTGGAACGTCGCGCCACATGGGGTAAAGTGTGGGGCCGTCGTTGGGTACAACAATTTCGCCAGTCTCGCCCACAGACACATAGCCAAGGCGAGTATAAATGCCGAGGCGACTGCGCACGCTACTCGCTTCCAAATACGTTGGGAGACCCAACCTGTCTGTTTCTTGCAAATGCCTCGCCAAAAGATCGGTGCCGGTACCTTTTGTCCGGCCAGTCACGCCGGCAAACATCAAATAATCGTGGGGCTCGTGTGGGTGTCCAGCGTCGGTGGCTTGTAGTAGTGCTGCAAGTTGTGGGTAGTGCTTGCCGGTTGCTTTTTCTATTGCAGTACCAAACCATTCCGGCGGACTAGCCTCGCCTGGCAGCCAAATGGCCGCACCTAACAGCCGGCGATTGTCGTTGGACTCTACAACATCAACCTGCCCCGCTTCTAAGCCCCACAAGGCAGCCGCCCCCATAAACCCAAGATGTATTCCATGACGGGTACTCGGATTAGGAAACAACCTTACACTCACATCGTCGTTATGAAAGGCAGCCGCTAACACACCCGCAATGTGCGGCACGTCCGCTTCTTGGGCGGTACGAATAGCGTAAGGAAGTGCAGGAGCGGCCATTATAAAAACCCTTTTATCTAAGTCTTCGTTACGCGTTTTTGCGCAGGATAGCTAGCGTCGAAACGCCCGTCGCGAGCGCGCCAACAGCTATCGCGCCCCAACCAACATTATCCAAAGCTTCGGTTACACGCATCGCGTGGTCATACGTTTGCTGATCTGCGTCAATAGGCACTTCTCTAAACATGCTTACGCATGCGGTAGCCGCACCACCAATTGCGAACAAAAGACCTGTGGCCAGACCAATTGCAGCAGGTTCGATCTCTCTCAGGGGATTTCTCATGATATATACACTAACATATTAAGTGTTATGAGTCAAAATTACCTGACCTTGTAAGGTGCACTGCCAACAAAGGTTATTTCGTTGTCGTTTACCACAATTGCGCTGTCGTCCTGCAAGCCATACACCGGGAAATCCATGCCGCTAGCAACCTCTTGGAGCTTATTGGGCCGATTGTTTGGAAAATGCGACGAGTTCATGTGCGGCTTTATGGCCAAGTTTACCAGCCCCATATATTCTGTTATGTCATAATCATCCCGCTCGCCATATAGTTCATGGTATGCATGGGACGACACTCGTTTGCCCAACACCATCGAACCGGCACTGCTACCCACATATACTTTTGTCTCGAGCAATTTTGGCAAAAGCTTGGCAAAACCCGACTTTTGAAAAACATACATTTGGTAGTCGGTATTGCCGCCCAGTACAAAAATCACGTCTTTGGCGCGTATACGTTGCTCAATTTCTTGTATTGGTAGCGCTAGCAAACTAACGATGTCTATCTCGCCGCCAAAATTCTTGGCTACGCCGTTTAAGTTATCTAGCACCCAACGTTTGTCACCGTGCTCCACCGCATAAGCCTCGTTAATTACAGCCACCGAAATCTCGCTTTGAGGCTTACCGCACAACTCTACACACGCTTGGACGGTATTAGGCGTATGAAAGCCCTCGGAGCATAGTACAAGTTTCATGGGTTCATGATAACAAATCGCGTATAGTAGAGCGCATGGGATTTTTTATTGGTTGTGGCATTGTGCTGCAACAAAACGACACATACATACTTATTAAAGAAGTGCGCGGCGATAAAGCCGGGCTATACAATCTGCCAGCTGGCACAGTCGAAGAGCACGAAGATTTTGCCCAGTGCATTGTGCGCGAGGCCAAAGAAGAAACCGGCGCTGACATCACCCTCGAACACTTTGTCGGCATGTATCAAACAGTTATCGCCACCGGCAGCAATGTTGTGTTTGCCGTGTATGCCGGCAGCGTAGCAAGCGACGCCACGTTTCAATCGGACGAACATAGCGTTATTGAGACCCTTAGCTACGACCAAATTGTACAGCTAGACAAAGCTGGCAGCTTGCGCGCGCCAACCGTACTCAAAGCCATTGCCGATTACCGCAATGGGCAAAAATTTCCGCTCGGCGCCGTGCAGTCGTGGCACATCGACACCCTCAGCTCAATTACTGTTGAGAAAGCTTAGCCGCCAGCGTAATCGCTTCTTTTATTTCTTTTTCGATTTTATCGCCGTAGGTATCTAGATCGTCGACTATCACCCAAGCATATTCTTGGTGCTCGGCGCTCAACACAACTTTATTCGATGTTGTTTTGCACAAAAAGAAGAGCGCAACAATGTGCTTTAGCTCGCCCTCGGGCTTAGCAAACCACTCGTCTACATGAATGACTTTACCAACCTGTAAGTCGGTAATGCCCGTTTCTTCTTCGACTTCGCGGCGCAGCCCCTCCTCTAGCTTTTCGCCTTTTTCTAGGCGGCCACCAACACCCTGCCAGCGCTGGCCTTCGCGCATAATCAAAAACTTATTGTCCGATCCCTGAATAACTGCTTTTACGTCTACTTGACTATCCATGCGTCTAGTATACCCTTCGGCATTAATAGTGGCTATAGGGTGGCAAGGGCATGTTCTATAGTAGTCGTGGCCCCATGGGCGAGATACTCGCGAGTTAGGCTGTGCTTTGCCACAGTGCCAAGCAACTTTAGGAAGTCCTTGCGGCGCTTATCGTACGACTGGCCTTTGTCAGTCTTGATCGTATCAACAGCGCGATGCGTGGCGGAAACCTCGGGGTCTGTCAAACCGCGCATTACTGTGTCGATGTTCTCGCTTGCAATCAAATAATCGTTGGGAGTTAGGTTGCCTGGGTCTTGTGCGGGCAACAACAGACCGCTACCAGCATACGTATAATTTAGGGCTTCGCGAGCAAGCCATGCCGGTGGCAGTGTAGCGCTCGGATTCGTTCTAATTAGATGCAACAGTTTGAGATGGGCGGAGTCGATCATGCTACCTATAGGCGTAACCCGAGCACGACGACCGCGCAAACGCAGTTCTGCGGCAATGCCTGTATGGGCCAAGCCCCCCACTGCCGAAAAGATTTCGTCTGGGAGGAAGTCAAACTCTTGGGCATATTCGTCCAACTGCTCGGCCGACAGCCTATCGCGGGCGGCATCGGTCGCGGCCAGAACACGCAGCACAGAGTCGGCTTTGGCCTGCAACTCACCACTGAGTATATCTGGGTTAATAGCATCACCCATAACCGTAGCTAGCGTGTCCAGCGCGTTCAATGATGCGTCGCACTCTGGGGCTTCTGCAGAGGCATCATATATACGTGTAGTTATCCCCCGCTGCAGATATGCACGCACCCTGGTGCTAAAGACTGTTTGCGGCGTAAGGTCTTGTATCGGTCGGGGAATTTTGAGCTGTTCGTGCACCGTATTGGCCATAGCCGCCGGGACACCAACAACTTCAAATGCCACCACCATACTACCCGTCTGCCTAATATGTGCGGCTACGGGCAGAGCATCGGTGGGGGCATGTCTAGAAAGCACCAAATCAAATAAGGGGCCGGAAGATTCTGCAGTCATAAGACGATTATTATAACATAATATCCATATGCTGAACAGAGTTACAAACACAGATAAAAAGCAACTGGAGCTTCCTTGCCTACTAACATTCGCTAGACAAGTTCTAACCTAAGCAATCGATGGGGCGTAAAAGACACCGCCTTCCAACACTGTGCCAAAATAGGCAGGAACAAGCGGAGAGACCTTAATGCCTAGTACTTGCTGCAGTAGGCTGTGATGTTCGTACCCCACTGCTGCTCGCCGGTGATGCCATAGCGCAGCCACGGCCATGGGGCCTATGTCTACTTTTGTGTATTCGTCCTGATAGGCCTTCATGACAAACACTGGCGCTTCAACGGGTTTGCGGCCGCCATTGTGCTGCGACAGATTTACGGGCGCGTTTACCGCTGCAGTCTCGCCGGTATATATACCAGTAAGAAATAACCGCCGCGATCGAGTACCCTCGATACCTTTTACTTTTTTAACACCGTCTACTTCTACAATGCGTTCTGGCTCTACAGATGGCAAAAGCCAGTGATAGCGCATTACAACCCCAATTAACAAACCGGGCGTTAGCAATGCCCGATCGTTGCGACGAGCTTCAATACTGACGCTGTCCGGCCGAAAGTCTAGCTGCCCCACCGCAACTGCCCGTCTGCCGTCGCCCCGCGTATGATTAAAGAAGGGCGTGCGCAATAAGTCGTTGTCTCTCATTTGTTTCTAAGCCTTTACGTCAAGTGCGTCTAAAGAGATCTAAGTTTATCGATTACTTTACCTAGTACATTCCTTGGACGGCAAATATCTTTCAACTTAATACCTACACTAGTTAACGAAAGGCTTTGTTCCATGCCCTGGAGCGCCCGCTTGGCGTCATTATACGGTTTTACAGGAACGTAAGTGTACATGTGTGTAGCTGCAGTGTTTCCGTAAATTCGAACAAAGCTCTCACGTCGCCTAATGTAGGCCTCTTCTAGCTTTGCCGCATCTACACTTGGCTTCTCGAGGCTATCATTGTACTCGCGAGCATAATCGGCAAGTATGCGCTGCATATTAGTTCTGAGCTCTTGCTGATTTCTTTCAAAGGTAACTCCAGTTTCAAACGCAGCGGCCTTATCGTAGTCTTCGCATCGCAAATAGAAGTCGGATATTTTATCTGTTTCGTTGCGATCAAAATCGCTTATAAAAAGGTGCTTGTATTGGTTCAAACTAGCAACAGGCATCAGTTTGATCTGTTCCTCGCTACTAGGAAAAGGGGTTTCGACGCTCACTCTCGCCATATGCTGCTCTGCTTCTTCAATTTCAAGCAAAATAACGCTCGCAGCCCTCCGCTTCTCGTCGCGTTTGCCCTTTCTGTAAACACCGTAAGCAAATGTGCCTACCAGTAAGGTAACTAGGGCGTTCAGAATGCTAATTAAACCATCGCTCATACCCCCAGATTTTGCTCTTAGCGTCTTTTTATTGCAAGGATAAACGTTTTATCCGGTCATTGCGTGCTGCTATACTTAAAGTATGAGTACGGACGGAATCGAGAAGAACGGGCTTGGCATAAGAGTAAAAAACCCAGGCGCCAGGGTTGTGCCAAACTCGCCTATAAAAATCGTCGCGACCTAAAACCGCGTAAACCAGGCTACGCTGTAGTCAGCCTACTTACGAGACCGCTAGTGCGGCCTCGCTTTTTATTATGTAACCCTATAACGCGAGTTCGTCTAAAAGCTCAGGAAACTCCTCTTTGCCAAGAGCGCCGCGCGTAAAGTGCCCCTTGCCCATAAACTCGCGTGCTGTAATATGCGTAACTTTTTCTCTTAAAATGTCTACGGTTTTAATAACGCTTGGGTCATCATCGCCCGATACAAATACCACAGTGTCTTTTGTTCGAGCAACAAAGGTTGGGTCAATCTGAAACTCAAAAAAGTCGGCTACGTCGGAGTCTTTGTAGTGCAGAGGGTCGAGCCATGGTGCTACCAGTACTACTTTAGCAACCTGCACATCTTTGTGTTCGCTTAACCAGCGCACCAAAAAGCCAGCGCCACAGCTGTGACCAACAAGAATAGTGTCGGGTGTAATGTCAAAACGCTCAAACTCTTTTTGCCATTCGTTGTAGCGCGGGCGAAATGGGAATGGAGGCTCGATAGATACAGCATGAATGTCTCGAAGGATGAGCTGACGCTTAAGCCAGCTAAACCAGTGATCTTCGCCATTGCTGGCACTTGTTGGGTCGTAATGTTGGTCTTTGTCTGGGCGTCCAGGTACTAAAATTGCGTTCATGCATCTATGATAGCAGATGGACAGATCTGGTAAGCTTGTCTCATCCATGATCCAAGGATGCTACAATAACATTATAGAATAAATAAAGGGTGGCATGGAAAACGAACCGTTCGCCAAAATACTGACGTACATAGACAACAATCCTCTGGCAACACTTGGTACAATTAACCTGGATGGCACGCCCCATGGCGCCATTGTGTATGTTTGCTGCGACGATTATCGCCATATTGCATACTTCTTGACCAAAACAGGCACGCGCAAGTACAAAAACCTAAGTGCCCGCGATCAGGTAAGCCTAACCATTGTTAATCCTGGCGAAAACAGCACACTGCAGGCCAATGGCCGCGCCTTTTCGGTGCACGATTCACGCATCATCGATTCGGTAACCAAAAAAATTACGCGCGTGCATGGCTCGGCTGCCGAGTGGCTGCCGCCCATTGCCAAGATTAGAGCTGGTGCCTATGTCATCATAGGTGTCGAGATTTGGCATGCCCGCTTGGCCGAATTTAAGGGCATGGCCATCGGCGACGAACACATCTTTACCCAGGCTTAGGTTTTAATTAACCTTGGACCTTCCATTGCCACTGTTGTATCTCGGGCATATCGACGCCGTGCTGTTTGATGTAGTAAGAGTGATCGATGAGCTTCTTTTCCATTAGCTCTTTAAGCTGCTGTGCGGCTTCGCCCCCAATTTTGGCGCGCTCGATAGCATCTATTACCAAATGAAACCTGTCCATTTCGTTGCGCACCGTCATGTCGAAAGCGGTGGTTATGCTGCCCTCTTCTTTGTATCCACGTACGTGCAGGTTGCGATTTGCCCGGCGGTAGGTCAGGCGGTGAACCACCCAAGGGTACCCATGAAACGCAAAAATAATCTCGGTGTCTTGGGTAAACAGCTCATCGTATTCGGGGTCGCTCAGGCCGTGTGGATGTTCGGTGTCTGGCTCTAGTCGCATAAGGTCCACTACATTAACCACGCGAATCTTAAGCGTTGGCAAATGCTCGCGCAAAATTGATACCGCCGCCAGCGTTTCTAGCGTTGGCACATCACCGGCGCACGCCATAACAACATCGGGCTGCCCGCCCTGATCGGTACTTGCCCAATCCCACACACCAACACCCTTGGTGCAGTGGGCAATTGCTTCTTCCATAGACAACCATTGCGGGCTGTCGTGCTTGCCGGTAACCATAAGGTTAATATAATTACGGCTTCGCAGACAATGGTCGGTAACCGACAGCAAACAGTTGGCATCGGGTGGCAAATAAATACGTGCCACCGATGATTTTTTGTTTAGCAAATGATCGATAAAGCCCGGGTCTTGGTGGGTAAAGCCATTGTGGTCTTGGCGCCATACGTGCGATGTTAGCAAATAATTGAGTGAGGCAATGTCGTGCCGCCACGGCAGTTCGGACGACATTTTAATCCATTTGGCATGCTGGTTAACCATAGAGTCGACAATACGTGCAAATGCTTCGTAGCTATGAAAAAGCCCATGCCGCCCAGTAAGCAGGTAACCTTCAGCCCAACCCTCGGCCTGGTGCTCGCTGAGCATAGAATCTAGCACCGATCCTACGGGTGACAAATGCTCGTCGGTAGGCTTGGTACGGGCTTCCCATTGGCGGCTCGTGGCTTCAAACACAGCTTCAAGGCGGTTAGATACAAGTTCGTCTGGCCCAAAGATTCTAAAATTATGGTGGTCCTGATTAAGCTTAATAACATCACGCAAATATGGGCCCAAGGCATGCACATTGCCCTCGTTGCTTACGCTGCGTGTATCAATGGTAACGGCGTAGTCGCGAAAATCGGGCAAGCGCAGCTCGCGGAGCAAGCTACCACCGTTGGCATGGGGGTTAGCGCCCATACGGCGGTCGGCGCTCGGTGCTAGCTCGGCCAGTTCTGGCAGCAACCGTCCGCTGGCATCGAATAGCTCGTCTGGTTTGTAGCCTTGCAGCCACTGTTCAAGAAGCGAAAGGTTTTGAGGATGAGCCTCATCGACCAAAATTGGCACCTGGTGCGACAAAAAGTTGTCTTCGATATGTTTGCCGTCAACAACTTTGGGGCCCGTCCAACCCTTGGGCGAACGCAGGACAATCATTGGCCAACGCGGCCGCGTGGTATCCCCATGGGTGCGGGCGTTAGACTGAATGCGCTTAATTTCGGCAACCGCTTCGTCTAGCTTTGCCGCCATCAGCTGGTGCATCTGTGCTGGATCGTCGCCCTCTACAAAATACGGAATCCACCCGTAGCCATAAAAAAGCTGCTCTAGCTCGTCGTGCTCAATTCTGGCTAAAATTGTTGGGTTGCTTATCTTGTAGCCATTAAGGTGCAAAATGGGCAAAACTGCGCCGTCGGTTTTAGCATTTAAAAATTTGTTAGAATGCCAGGCGGTGGCCAGCGGACCAGTTTCGGCCTCGCCATCACCAACGACACAAGCAGTAATTAAATCGGGGTTATCAAACACCGCACCAAAAGCATGGCTCAATGAGTAGCCAAGCTCGCCACCCTCGTGGATCGAACCGGGTACTTGCGGCGACACATGGCTGGACAACCCGCCCGGAAACGAAAACATCTGAAACAAGCGCCTAAGCCCAGCCTCGTCCTGAGTAACCTCAGGGTAATACTTACTAAACGTACCCTCTAGGTACACATTGCCCACCACGGCTGGGCCACCGTGCCCTGGGCCAGAAATAAAAAGCATGTTTAGGTTGTTACTTTTAATAACCCGGTTAAGATGCGCATATATAAAATTTTGGCCAGGGGTAGTACCCCAGTGCCCTAGTAACAACTTTTTGACGTGCTTTAGCTGCAATGGCTCTCTGAGCAGGGGGTTGTCGCACAAATAAATTTGTCCAACCGAAATATAATTGGCGGCCCGCCAATATGCGTCAATTTTTCGTAGTTCGTCATTATTCAATGGTTTGTTGTCGGTATCCATATATCCACTATTAGCCTTTATTTATTACACGTAACACTTCGCTAGCAATCACCGCGTTTTCGTCTGTTGGCACAACACACACCATTGCCCGGCTGTCTGGCGCCGAAACACATGCTGCGTTGCCAGCATTTTTGTGATCATCAAGCTCGATTCCAAGATAGCCCAGGCCGTCGCAAACACGCGTGCGAATGGCTGCCGACTGCTCGCCAATGCCGCCCGAAAATACCAGGGTGTCTAGACCACCAATTGTTGCCGAAAGCGCCCCAATGGCTTTTTTTATCTGGTAGCAAAATAAGTCAATTGCCTCGGCGGCATGTTCGTTTGCCCCCTCGTGCTGCAGCAATGTGTACATATCTGCCGAAAGCCCAGAAACACCAAGCAGCCCAGAATCGTGATTGATTATGTTGTTAAATGTTTCGGCGTCCACGCCAGCCTCTTGTTCTAGATACCATGCGATACCGGGGTCAAGATCACCCGAGCGAGAGCTCATCATCACACCCGAGGCAGGGGTAAAACTCATGGTAGTATCTACCGGTTGCCCAGCATTGGTGGCGGCCAAACTAGCTCCGCTGCCAAGGTGTGCAAAAATAACACGGCCCTGCGCCACTTGCTGACCATGGGCCTTTTCTAGCGCCAATAAAAGGTACTGGTACGAAAGGCCATGAAAGCCATACCGCCGTAGCCCGTGCTCCTGATATTTTCGTGGCAAAGGTAACATTTGGGCAACCGGCGGCATGGCCCGAAAAAAGGCTGTGTCAAAACAAGCCACTTGCACAACACCCGCAAACTGCTGCTTGAGCGCCGCAACAAGATCCAGCGCCGCCGGTGCATGCTCTGGATCAAAGGGCGCTAACGCCCTAAGCTGCTCTTCAAGAGAATCGGTAATATGCTTTGACGAAAAGTTATGAGGCCCACCATACACAATTCGGTGACCAATACCGGCAAGCGGCTCACCTGCTAGCTTTACAGCCAACCAGTCAAGCAGCACCGCAACGGCCGCAGCTTGATCTATTTCTCCCAATGGTGCCGTTGTTTCGGGTTTGGCGACGTCCCGAACGTGCAACATTGCCGCCACCTGGCCTATGCCGCTCACCTGAGCTTCTGCTATCTTTTCTACCCCATCCCGCTGGTCATCCGCCGAAAACACCCCAAACTTGATGCTCGACGAACCCGCGTTTGCACTCAAAATGGTTATGCTTGCCATAACTTTATGATAACAGAGTCGCGTTAACCGTCTGTGATTTGAGTAGCTATGCGATAAGATCTTCTACTTCGTGTATTGCCTTAGCATGGTCGGTAACGTGTATTGTTTTAAACCCAAGCTGGGCGGCAGCATTAGTAGCGCTATCGCGGTCGTCCAAAAAGACTACCTCGCTTGGCTGCACGCCCGGCAGTTTTTGGAGGGCAAGTGCAAATATTTCGGCGTCTGGCTTTTTGTAACCCACTTCGCTGGATATGATAACAAAATCAAAAGCGTCGTAGCCGCCGTTATCCCGAATCTCTTTTTTAGTGCTTGCCGTTGCATTAGACAGCACGCCAAGCGCATAGCCCCTTGCTTTTAGCTTGTGTAGCAAAGTAAGCATCTCGGGCAATGGTTGCAATTCTGCCCACTTAAACCAAATGTCGCGCTGCTGGGGGCCAATCGGCTTGCCGTACTTTTCTTCAAAGACACGAAACACATCTTCCTCGGACATCGCACCAGTTAGTAGCGGACCCCAGACGGGCGCAATCCATTCTTGCCATGCTGCTTCTTCGGGGATATGCAAGCTGTTGGCTAAACGGCCGGCAAGCGTGCCATCGGGCACCCCAGTTGTAACCACACCATCGTAATCAAACAAAAAGGCTTTAATCATTGTCTTATGATATCAGCTCTTGGCTGCGGACACGTTTTACTGTCACATGCTTACGCCGAGCGTAAACTACAGCTGCCACTGCAGCATTGCCCGACCCGGCTACTAGTGGGTACGCCACGGTTAGAAAAGAAAAGCTACTAAGGGCCGGAATAGCTGGCAAAAATTTGAGTGAGTTAAGCAAAAATGCCATGCCATTTTCTTCGTGGGGCTTGCGGTACGCCTTGCGAATAGTCATGGCAAACCCAGTAATAAGAGCAAACAAAGTCAGACACAGGGCAATTGCTTTGGTATGGATAACCAGCAGTAGCGCCAAACTAACCAGTGCAAGCGCCAGCAGTGTCCAATCAAACCGTGTGGGGCGAGTATCGCCTTTGTATAGCGCAAAGCAAAACACCACGCCACTTGCCAGCGAAGTTAGCCCAGTAGCCCACGCACCAATACCCGCGCCCGCGCTCATCTGTGCAAAAAATCCGTTGGCAGCCAGTATTGTCCATACCAACCACGAAAAAGTATGCGGCTTGGTTTTGCCCAAAAAGATATCCCTAAAATAAAAGTAGTAGGCCACCAGCGCAAAGCCAATAGAAGCTAGGCCAAATAACAGTTTTACACTCATTCGTCTCATCATAGCAAAAGAGACCACCAAAGGTCTCTTTTTGTAATTACTGGCCCGCACGGATTTTAAGGCGCGCTTATTGCTGCAAATCTTTGCTCTTCGTATTCTCCCAAAAGCTCTATGCGGCTGACGTGCGATAAGGACAATCCGCCAACAACCCGAAAGTCGTAGTCGAATGGCTGGTCCGGGTCGTCTCCGCCACCAATTGCAAACTCGTTGGCAAGACGCGTTGGCAACGTAAGCGCCACGCCCCGGCATGGCTCGCTGCTGACTATAGCCTCGAACATCTCTTGTTTGGTTAGGCCGAGTGCCGCACCAATGGCTATGCCGCCTGTTTGGCGCATTTCTTTCCATATGACTGCATCTCTGCGTTCGGTCGGCAAAGACGGATCGTCAAAGGCATCCATACTCACAGCCATCATAAGGTTGTGCATGACGAGCATATCCATAGCGTCGGCCCGGTATGGTTCTAAAATGTGCCACGTCCGCGCATTGGCAATACCATACCATTGTGCCCAATCGCGCGCCTGTTGGAGCGGAATACGCTCGCTCGTTTGTAGGTCTAGAGGAGCGGCAAAATAAACCACGTCGCCAAACGCGCCACTGGTCGGAAAGCGCCCGGTAGCAGCGGCGTGCCCCAATGCCTGAACCGAGGTAACATGAAAACCCAGCACGTCGTGATCGGGCGGATAAGGCTCATGTAGCAAAGTTTCAATGCGCGCAAGATGATTTGGTTGTGCCATAATTTTGGGCAAAGCAGCTCCACAACTGCATGCGTCAAAGTATAATATATATTATATACTAATTACTTGTTTATACAAAAGAACCCCGTTTTGTTATACTCTGAGGTAGTGAAAGAAGTATTAGGCACTGCCGCCATCGTGCTGTCGCTCGTTGGCTATATACCATATGTGCGAGACGTTATTAAAGGCAAAACCAAACCTCACGCTTTTTCGTGGGTAGTGTGGACGCTGGTGACCTTTATTGTGGGTATTGCGCAGCTGGCGGCGGGCGCGGGATGGGGTACGGTGCACAACCTTGTTACCGGGTTTATTGGCTTGGTTATCTTGTTTTACGCACTCAAAAATAAAGACAAAGACATCAAGCGTATCGACGTAATACTTCTTGTCTTGGCTCTGCTATCTATACCGTTGTGGGCCGCCACTAACAACCCTACATACTCAATCATTCTTATTACCATCATCGACATTTTGGCCTTTGCGCCAACCCTCCGAAAAACCTGGCACGCACCAGACAGCGAAACGCTCAGCAGCTATGTCATTGCTGGCATAAAATACTGCCTGGCCATCGGAGCTATTGGCGCATACAGCTTTGCCACACTGCTCTACCCCATCGCACTTATTGGTATGAATGTTACCTTGGTAACGATAATAATTGCCCGAAGACGCACACAACAAACAGCCTAGTTTAGGCGTGGTACACCTGAGCGTCTTCCGCATAATAATGTGGCGAAAGATTAGACCCTATATTCTGGAATTCCGGAAGAGGTCTTGTAGGCTTGCTGCCATCTCTGAGAACGAGTCCGTATGTAACCGTTTGTGGGTTCCTACTGTCATCAATATATCCTATTTCGACTGGCGAACGGACATACAATATGCCGGTTTTGCCAAAGGCGCTAAGGCTTGCCTTAAACCCTCGGACGCACTGCTCTAAGTAGCTGCCATGCACCACTCCCCCCAGCACCTCTCGTTCGCGCAGTAGTCGATTAAAGCTTGTGTGCGTCTCATAACCACACAAGGCGCCGCGGTTAGGGAAAGACTGAAATCGTTGATCGGCAGGAAAACGATCCCAAAAATCTCCCCTTCCTTCCGTTGCGCCAGGGTTATAGATAAGTATTGGCAGCGAGGAGCTATCAATCTTCTCGTGTAGTGCGGCCTCGTAGCGTTCTACTACTCCGGTCATTGTGTAGCCGCCTAGACGATGAAAGTCTGGGTGTACAAAAAAATCAGCTCGAGAACCGCGCTCTACACCTGTTGTCATGAAAAATTAATACCATAATAACGGTATTAATTCAACACTAGTACCTGTCGTCTTTATTACTTCGACCCCCCATGCCGTCCGGATCCTGGAGTCCTCGCAGCTAAAAACTCCACTGCGAACCCTAATCGACCCCCGGTCAAGACTGGAGTACGTTTATCGCCGAGGTCGTTAGGGGCAATTTTGACGAACACGCAACGCGCCCTAACGTCATACTAGAAGGTGCACATAGCCCCGACGGGCCGGCACTAGTGTTCTTTCGGGAACAATTTTCTGCTTTTGCGGAAGCCATAAAAGCTGGCAAATACAACATGCCCTGGCGCCCTGCCTACTGGCGACAAAAAACTACGCCCCTACTACCCTGAGTATTTACTTTGTACGAGCGGCAGTGTTGAATACTGTAATAAATCTAAAACAAAAATGACCGAAGAGATTGCCACCCAAGAAAGCCACCTTATTGCGAAGCTAACCTTTGCAAGGCTGGTTCAAGCCGGATGGCATGAGCGGATCCAAAGACGACAAAGGGACTTTTGCCAGCTTGCCAGTATTGCTGGATCCGCCCGAATATATACTCATCCCGCAGCTCGCCCGACCTGCAAGCTATTTCGTTTGTAACATACTCCTGCGAGATTGGGGTAGTAATACCATATATCCAGCGCGTGTCACCCCAGGGTAAAGGCTTACCGAATAATTCCTGGTGAATTGCCGTCATCCTCGCAATGCTAAAATCCACGCTGTCCCATTCGTAAGACTTCTTCATGTACTGCAGCATCTCCGTGGCCTCTGTCTCCATATCGGGCTTATTGGCAAACGTATTCCACCACCCAATTTGGCGTACCAAATAGTAAAAGACCACAGCATCGCCACCAAACTCTTTTGCCAATTCGTTAGCCTCCCACAGCCTATCCGGCTCTGGCGAAATAACCTCAACGCCATCCTTTCGGGCAAGATGGACGACAAATTGGGCCTCCCCACCGTCAATAATAGATTTAACTCTATCTTGTGTTTCGTCTTCGGACACTTCGTCAAAATGCCCCTCCACTAGCGCGACAGGGTTGTCTGTTTCGGTCACAAAACTATTCCACCGTTCTTCTATGTCTTGAAACTGCGCGTGCTCAAGATTGTTAGTGTGCTCCGAACCATAAAAAAATAATCTTTGCCTTGCGTGCCCTAAGTCTACAATGTACGGCACGCCAAAACCGCGCTTTTCAATCTCTGCATATTTGTCGTACGATAAAATGTCACTTATAGCTAAATCATACCAAAAGAGGGCGCAATGGCGGAGCTTCTTACTACCTAAATAAAAACCGACTACTCGAACTCAGCAATATAGAACTTTTTCTGGATACAATTTTCGAAAATCTTGGCGCTAGGAAAGTAGAGTGGTGCTGGAAGGTTGTCCAGATCGAACCACTCCCACTGAGTAATCTCGTCTGGCTCCATAACTTTTGGCTCGCCGGAAAATTCTTTGCAAATCAGTCCTAGCGTTACAAAATGCGCGCCCTCTACAATATCTTGGTTGACACACAGCATCTCTACGGCGCCCAGTGTAATACTCGTTTCTTCGGCCACTTCTCTTTTAGCACCGGCTTCAAATGTTTCACCAAACTCCAGCTTGCCACCGGGCATTGTCCATTTGCCCGCGCCGTGCAATAGACTATCTGCTTTTTGGGAATCGTCGTGGCGCTTGCCAAGCAGTACTGTATTATTCCGAATAAGCAGTACACCAAAGCCAACACCAACCTTCATTTTTTCTGCCATAAAACCACAATACCATTAATTAAAAGCAGAAAACATCCAGGCGTTAGGGTATTTTCGGAATCGCCCTCTTTGGTAATATGGGAGGCTTTGCTATTCGGGAATGTGTACCATACCCAAGGGCGGCAATGGTGCAAAGTTGCGATGGCGATACGAAAAACGGTTAGCGTCAATTTCGGCCGGTGTGAACGTATGCGTAAGTATCTGCGGATCTATTAGCGGCATGAGTGAGGCGGCGGCCCACGCCAAGTGTGGCAGGACGGCAAGTGTCGGTGCATAATCGGCGGTCATGGCGGCAGCAACTAGGCTGCCAGCACCTGCGGCACGCACACCCCAGTTTAGGGCAGGGCGCTGGTATGGTAATCTGCCTGTTACTTGCTGAAATGGATGGCGAAGTTCGTGCCGTACCCACCAGTTTGGATTGCGCGCTAGCACATTTACCCTGATGATTGGGAAATACAGCGTGTCGCCATACTGCATGAACGCTTCGGGCGGAAACCCACCACCGCGAGACTGCCTCGCTGCTTCAAGCTGCAACACCATTGCACCAAGCCGATCCGTTGGCTGGCCGTTTGCCTGAGCGCCAAATTCGGCAATTTTGTCTATGGGCACCGACTTTGGTGGCATGGCTTCAGCAATCAGAGGGTCGTTGGCCGTAACAATGGGATGCGTAGCAATTTCTAATCCATGTTTGTCAGCATACTGCCGCACAGTATCACCTAAAACGTCTAGATGTGATGTAGCCATAATATGTATATTATACCATAAATATACTCTATAAACAATACCTCTCGACGTTGAGCTAAGCCTTAGCTATTAGCAACGACATAATGCACGGCGTCCAATAAATTTGACGCCGAGTAGACTGCATTGGGAGATTGGACTACTTTGTTGCGCGCAGTCTTCACCAATACGCTCCCCTTGCAGCCGGCGTTAACGCCTGCTTGCACGTCCGACTGGCTATCGCCAACCATGTAAATGTCCTTGAGCTGTAGACCTAAATCCTCGGCTGCCTGCAGCAACATTTTTGGGCCGGGCTTGCGCCAGTCGGTAACACTAGGCCCTGCCAGCTCGGCGTTCATGTACGTTTTTAAAAACGTAACGCCGCTGGGAGCCAGCCGAGTAAGCACCTCGCGGTGTATTACCCAAAACTCGTCTTCTGTAATACGACCCTCAGCGATGCCCGCTTGGTTCGTGATAAAGACTACGGCAAAGTCATTATCTGCAAGATACTTAAGTGCTTCTAGGCTGTCTGTAAACAGTTCAATTTTATCAATCGAATCGACACGCTCATCAGGCGGATCCTGAATGACCGTTCCGTCTCTGTCCAAAAAAACTACCTTCATGCAGGTAGCTTACCATAGGGTTACCAGATTCGAACACGCTGGTTGGCAGGTTTGTAGAGTGCGCTCGTTTTTTGTATATTCCACACCTCGTACCAGGCATCAACGTTGGTGATAACGCCGTTGACGCGGAGGTGTGCAGGCGAATGAGGGTCGCTCACCAAATGCTGCAAGGTAAGTTCTGGCCGAATATTGGTCCGCCAAATGCGCGCCTGTGCTAAAAAGAACCTTTGCTCGGGGGTAAAGCCGTCTATCTTTTCGGAGGTGCCCAACTCGGCCAGCTTTTTTTGCAACGCGTCGTATGCAATCAGCATGCCGCCCAGGTCGGCAATATTTTCGCCCAGAGTTAATTTGCCCTTTACGTGTTGGCCGTCTATTTCGTACTGGTCGTACTGGTCGGCTAGCGCCTTAGCACGCTTTTCGAACGCTTTGCGATCGGCATTGGTCCACCACGATGTAAGGTTACCCATTTTGTCGTATTTTGAACCGTTGTCGTCAAACCCATGAATAATCTCGTGGCCAATCACCATGCCAATAGCACCGTAGTTAGCAGCAAAGTCGCCCTTTGCGTCAAATGCCGGAGGCTGCAAAATGGCAGCCGGAAAGGTAATACCATTGGTATTTGACCAATAGTACGCGTTGACGGCAGCTGGCGACATAAGCCACTCTTTTCGATCGACTGCCTTTAGCACCCGCTGGCTGTCGTATTGCCAATCGAACTTTCTAATGGCCAAGATGTTAGCAACGTAATCATCCTGCATGTCTAATGATGTGTACGAGCGCCATTTATCTGGGTAGCCAAGCAATGGCATAAATGTACCGAGCTTTTCGAGCGCTTTTTGCTTGGTTTTGTCCGACATCCAGTCTAGCCGTTGTATGCGCTCACGTAGTGCATCCTGAATGTGATTAACCAAGTCGGTAATAGCGGCTTTGGATGCTTTATCGAAATGGGCCTCTACATATAACTGCCCAACGGGCTCTGGAAGAAAGGACGAAACGGCGTGAACGACTCGTTTGTAGCGCTCCCGCTGATGTTCGGCGCCTGTTAGCACAGTGCCAAAGAACGCAAAATGAATACTATTATACTTTTTTGCAAGAAACGGCATGTACGGAACAACCGATTGGGCAATAAGGTAATCTCGCCATGCCTGAACGCTACACGAATCGAGCAATCGAATAGCCTCTGCTAAAAATTTTGGCTGGTAGACAGTGAGCCCATCAAGGCCTGTAATTCCGGTGCGTTCTCGGTAAGCCCCCCAGTCAAACCCGGCAAATTGTGTTGCCAGCTGTGTAAAGGTAAAAGGATTGTACAGAGCTTCGACATCGCGATCTTCAATCGATGTGTTTGATGCAGCCGCCAGCTTCTTTTCGATTGCATACACATTACTAACGCGGTCGGCGATATTATCTTTACCCAGCAGCGTAAACAGTTGTGTCAAAAAATCTTTGTATGCGGTCCGCGTTTTTTCAAAGCGCTCGCCTTCCTCAAAATAGTAATCTCGATCGGGCAGTAGCAGGCCGCTCTGAGCCACAATCATCGCGTAGCGCGTACTATCTTCTTCGTCCACCTCGATCCCCAGCCGCCACACTAGTTTTCGCCCTTCGCCGTGGGCCTTGGCAATACATGTTTTGACGTCTGCAGCGGTACGTATATTTTCAATCTCGCGTACCAATGGTAGTAAGGATTCCAGGCCGCGTTTCTCAATAGTCGCCTCGTCCATGCCAGAGGTATACAACATTTTGGCAAGCGCACTATTGTGCGGTTCGGTTTTGCGGACAGGTTTTTCGAGCAGCACGCGCAGTTGTGCGGTAACCGTTTCGTCTAGCTGAGTTAACGCCGAGTAGCGGGCTTCGTCTGCAGGAATAGGGTTGTCTTGGCACCATTTTTTGTTAACGTACTCATAAAAATCGTCGCCAGGGTTGATTGCGGGTGTAACTTCGTCTTGTAAGCTCATGCTCATAGAGTATACAGAACAGAAGCCTGCTTGTCTTAGGTTGTAATAAAAAACAGCACCGTCGAATGACAGTGCTGTTTGACTAGACCAGAAGTGTTACTTCCAGCCAAAGGCCTGGCTCAAGATCCACAGCGTTACCGCAATAGAAATAAAGAACAGGCCCAGACCAACTGGGCTACCCCAGCTAAACCACGAGCCCCACGAACGCCAGTGCTTTAGGCTGTTTTCGTGGTTATAACCGTAGTCCTCTTGGAGGTCTTGGAGACTTTTGCTTTGGTGTTGCATAGTATCCCTTTTGTTAATTGACAAGAGCCCGTCACCGCAAGGGTTCGACGACGCCCTGAGCGGCGCTCGAGCCTGCTCAATCATCTTCGGTGGCCTTATTTACGTCTGTCCATGTTGTTCGCCTGAATGAGTAGCGCATGGGTGCAGTGAGACGACCACGTTATTGGTATTTAAGCATAAAATAACAGATGCAGCAACTAAGGCCAGCAAAAGTCTCAAGCTGCTGGCTACTATTGAGGCATTTTAGGCAACCGTGCCTGTTTTAAGTTCGCCCGCTCTTTTGTAGTTGGCCAGAAGGACACCACTCGGCAAAGCCTGGGAATCTATTAATGTGAACGTGGCAGGAATAGTCCCGTCTGCGAATAAGCGCTTTCCGGCGCCAAGCGTAACCGGGAATATTCGAAGTCGTAGCTCGTCAACCAAATCGTTTTTTAGTAGTGTTTGGATAAGCACACTGCTACCCCACACATGGAACACCGGACCATCCTGTGCTTTCAAGGTCTTGATTTTGGCCGCAACGTCATCGCTTACAAGAACTGACTCTTTCCATGTAAGGTTTACGGCCGTATCTGACACCACGTATTTTTTAGCTTTGTTAAACGGGTCGGCTATTGAGCCGGCTTGCGTTGGCCAATATGCAGCCCATATGTCGTATGTCTTCCTGCCTAGTAGAAGGTCAAACGGCACACTTAGCTCTTTGTCGATTATCTTGCCAAAAGATTCATCCACATAGGGCGCAGTCCAGCCGCCGTGCGTAAAGCCGCCCGACGTGTCTTCTTCTGGACCGCCAGGAGCCTGCATGACACCGTCAAGGCTAATCATCATAAACACTACGACTTTTCTCATACGTTTATGGTAACATGGCCTAACAAAAAGGGGCTCCTTTTACAGAGGTTATAACACTTATGCTAGTGCTATAACCTCATCCTTAAAAACGCGGGCCATATTTCGGGGCTGCGGCATAGGCTGCAGGGTCTCGCCCCGCGAAGCTTACAGCATGCTGGGCTCGATCTGGCTCCAAGTCGGTTAAGAATTACTGTATCTATACGGCTGCTCGGTGCCTAGATCTAGTAAATGTAGACCAAAGCCCTTGGGCATACCATTATCGAAACGTTCCATAAGATCACGTACAACAGTGTCCACGCCCCTCAGTTCGCCCCTCAGCAAGCCAGCGAACTTCCTCGTGTAGAGGACCTTGCTCCAGTCTATGCCCAAGAGAAAGTTATCACGCAACGACCGCGAAATCTGGGCCATATGTTCTAGTACGTCGGGATCTTGGGGAAAGGTGTATTCGGTGAGTCCGCTACCGTGTGCAAAAATCGACCGGACGGTTTGTGGTCCACCTGATGCTCTTAAGATGTCGGCGATCATCTGATAGTCTTGGCCGCTTGGAGTAGCTGCCAAAAATCGATCGATTACAGGCATGGCCATATTGGGGTACACGCCATTGCTCAACCCCGGACTGATTGCCCACTCTAGATCGGCTGGGTGGCAATGTGCTACTGTCGGGCTACGGCTGAGTTCTTGAAGCGGATAGGCAGGATAGCTATGCCTCACGACCCCTGCTCCCAGCTCGGTCTCGCCACCAAGCGAATACCATACCGGGGGCATAGCGTTAGGGTCGAATACCCAAAAGCCCTCCTGTAGAGCCTCTCGGTATCTCATGCTGTTGAGCGCAATCGCACCGAGATCGTGTGCGCCTTCGTCAAATGAGCGCTCCGCACGGTACGGCAAAGGAGATGCCTCTAGCGGGCCCGTCTTGGTAAGAAAATGTTGGGCAATGCGTTCTTCCGGACGCCCGACCTCTAAAGCAATAGTTTGCGCTAAACGCCTAGCACTTACGAAGCCATTAGCGATCTCCAGCATGCTCTTGCCCTGCCGTAATTGCGCATGGATCGACTCCAGCAAACGATTAGGATGTATATCTTGACGTGGTCCGGCCGTTACGATGCACTCGCGAAGCAGCGCGAAATCTTCTTGGATCGCGGATATGTGGGGGTGATCTTCGGCCGTGCCGATAAACTGCCGGCATATATCCCCAAGCACTTGCGTATCGACCTCCGCGATGGCAAGCGCGTTAAATACTTCTAACGCCCGATTCATGAGTAAGGAATCCGTGAGCAAACCCTCACGAATAAGCCTAATGCTTTCCACTGTACTCATGCCAAGGCGCGAAAGCGCGCGGTACGCGTCCAAAGCCGAAGCGTTATCGTCCTCGTGGCTTGCAGTATCGGCAATAAGCCCTTGCACCTGCGCATAATCTTCGGCAGTAATAGGCCCGTGTGTTTGGGCCTGCAGCTCTAGTGCCTTGCCTAGGTATACCACGGGCTGGTCTGCCGTACTCCACTCATCGCGATCTTCTGCAGCTAGCAACGTCTCGACCAAACCCGCCGCTTGGTCCGGGGTGAGCCCTGCAGCGGCAGATCTTTCAATATAGGTAGGTACCACGCGCAAAAATCGATGCAAAGGATAGTGAGGAACGGCCTGCCTCACCCCATCTACCCCAGTAACATAACTCGGGTGGTCGAAGCGCGCATGTAGCGCGACGAGGCGAGTAGCATTCTCGACACCGGCTGCCCCTGCAGCAGCGACAGCATCTTGACGGAATGAAAGATCTGTTGCCGCATACGTCTGCGTAGACACTAAGTAGGCATCGGCCGCTGCTGGAGCAGCTATTTCCTGCCCATGACCGCCTCTTGTCTCACTCATAACTATCTTTATTATAGCATATTTATACTATCAGCGCTAAAACCGCCTCCTAATAACGAGCTAAATCGAAGTGGCGCACTGGCTTACACTGGTTAGCAGGGTTTTACCCCATAAAGTACGTTTTTATGGTCTAGGCTTCTTTTTTTGAGCTAGGATAATAACGCTCAGTAGCGCGAAACCAGTGAGCGAGGCTATGGCAAAAGTCTTAGAGAACTGCGCAAGGCTATCTTGTTTGTTGTTGGCTAGGTCGCCAGGGTGCATCACAGCTTTTTCGTATGATACACAGCCCAGTTCGCCAGCACTCGACGTGCAAGTATATGTAATTTTAGTACCTACACTGGCAAACAGAAGGCCAATTGCAACAGCAACTAGTATTCTTATTGCGAGGTTATTAATATATTTCATTTGTACTCCCTGTTGCTATTTTTTCCATAATATCTGATTAATGTGCCCATCTTGGGACTTTATATTCTCATACGACTTTTGCACGATTTGTTCTAAGGTTGGCAACTGTACATCACTCAACTGCTTAATATACACACAGTAGCCGGTAGTAGTATGTTTGCCGAGCTTAGCCAGCAGTCCGGAGTAGCGCGCCGTGCCGTCCATTAGGTAGATGGTAATCTTGCCTTTTCTTGGGTAAAACCCAATAGCAAGGCCGTCGCCTTCGCGCCCGCTGTCGTATTTGTAATGGTAGGTATCGAACCCAATGGTGCCGACATTCCACAGCTTTGGTGCGTGTCCACTTATGCGCTGCATCATATCTAGTAGCACCTGGCTGTCTTTTATGGTTTGCTCGTCAAGCGAGGCAATGTAGTCCTTTACGGAACTGTCGTTGTGGGCAGCTGTTTTATCCATAGGGTCAGTATAGCAAAATACCTCAGTGGTCCTCGCGCTACAAGTGTGCGCTCATATGTCGCCTAAATACTGTAGTTTATAACCTATACTATGTAGTAGCTAAAGGGAACAAGACATGGAAGACAAACCAGTTTCTCGACAAATAGACGACATCATCCACGCATATAGCGGCTGGAAGGGCGACACACTTTCCCAGTTGCGGGCTGTAATTACGCAAGCCGATTCTGATGTAGTCGAGGAAATAAAGTGGAGAATGGCCACAAGGCCCGAGGGGCTTCCGGTGTGGACCAACAATGGAATAGTCTGCTTTGCCGAAACATGGAAGGACAACGTGAAGCTAATATTCTCCAAAGGCGCTCAGCTGGCCGATCCTAAAAAGCTCTTTAATGCGCGATTAAATAGCTCCGCCGTTCGTGCAATCGAACTTCGCGAAGGCGACACCATAAATGAGGCCGCATTGAAAGCGCTTGTTATTGAAGCGATAAAGTTCAACAAAACATAACCCGAAAGGTTTCTATGGGGAAAGTACTAGCCGGCATGACCATGTCGTTAGATGGGTTTATTAACGACCGTAATGGGAGTGCAGAAAGTCTTTCTCCAGACTTTGCCGAGCTCCTGGATACTGCTACTTTCAAGCAAATGATCGAAAACACCGGTGCCGTTATTATGGGTAGAAATACATACGAAATGGCCGACCCCTTTAGATGGATTAATGATGACTACGAATTCCAAGTTCCGCTTTTTATCCTGACACATACACCCCCAGAAAAATCCCCGAAGGGCAACGACAAACTAACGCTCACCTTTGTAACCGATGGTGTTGAAAGCGCTATTGCTCAGGCCAAAAAAGCAGCAGGCGACAAAATGGTGCAAATAATAGGCGGCGCCGACACTATCCAGCAATGCCTCAATTTGGGACTATGTGATGAATTGCAGATAGATGTTATGCCGATTCTGCTCGGAAAAGGGCTCAGGCTCTTTGAAAACATAGATACGGATAAAATACAGCTTAAGAGAACCAAAGTAGAAGAAATTACCTCTGCTAGAACAAGTATTACGTTTGGGGTTGAAAAGACTTAGTTTTTGCTTTAGAAAAAATCTGGCGAGGGCGACTAACTGATAAAATACAGACAATGAACAGGCGCTTACATATGCCCCCGCTAGTTGTGCAGTCGAAGCTTGGTAAAAAAGGGGTTAGTAGCCGGCTCGGCCATTTGCATAACTACGTTCTAAGAGGTTTGGAAAAACATTGGTTCTACCTAGCCCTGCTAGTGCCGGTTGCGTTTACCAGCTACCTTGTATGCGCCTATGGCGTTAATGTGCCATTTATCGACGACTGGACAATAGTGCCTACTCTTCAACACATACATGAGCATACATTTAGGATAAGCGACCTGTGGGCGCAGCATTACGAACACCGTATCTTTTTTTCCAATCTAGTAACCGTCTTGCTTGCCCAAGTTACCCGTTGGAATTTATTTGTAGAAATGCTGCTTAATTTGGTGCTAAACTGCGGCATTTTACTATTGCTCTGTCGCTATATATACAAGGCCGCCAAGACCCGTGTGTTGTGCATAACTGCGACACTGGCTACAAGTGTCATCTTGTTTTCGCCTGTCCAGTGGGAGAACTGGTTGTGGGGGTGGCAAATAGGGTGGTCTATGTGTATATTCTTTGGGCTGTCGGCACTTTTGCTGCTCGACAGCACCACCTCGTGGTCGACCAGCAGGTGGCGCTTTGCGCTGGCAGCAGTCTGTTGCGTGATCGCCACTTATTCACTGGGCAGCGGTATATTATTTTGGGCCGCAGGTGCTGTGCAATTACTAGGACAACGCTACAACGCAAGACGGACGGCGCTCTGGGGGGCTATAGCAGTTGCTTCGGCTGTACTATATGTATACCGCTACCACTACGCTGCATCTGATTTATCCACACAGCTACCGCTCGCCGAATATGTACGTTTCTTTTTTTCGTATATAGGCAGCCCTCTGGTGCATACCGTCACCACAGCTACTGCCTTCGGTTTGATCTTGAGTATTTTGACACTACTAATTATGCATGTTGCTCGCGTTAGGCAAAAAATATCTATCACACGCCTGGCCCTGCCCCTTGGCCTGATCATGTTCGTCATTTTTTCCGATGTAATAACTACCATCTCCAGAGTACCCATTTCCGGCAGCGAGGGCGCTCTGTACAGCCGATACGTATCGGCTTCCTGTCTGCTGATTATCGCCCTGCTGCTTATGTTGATCCAGATGCGCTTACACAAAAAGGTGTGGCTAGCAACGGTGATTGCACTTGTGCTGCTGCTCTTGCCAAATTATTGGTACGGCGCCACCAAGCTTATCCAAAAAGGGCATGATTCTAGAGCGAGCGCAGCCTGCCTTAGGCAACCAAACCCCACCATAGAATGCCTAAGCGAAGCGTATGTCGATTCGTCTCAGGTGCGCAAATGGATTACTTTCTTAAAGCAAGAACACCTAGGGGGCTTTTAGGAGAGGTAGGGTAGTAGGCGATGCGACCAGGATGTAGAGCTGCAGTTTGGTACACTGACAGTATGATTGACGCAAACGAGCTCGAGAGACTCACTCCCCAAGCGCTGACCGAGCTAATGCGCAAGCAGCCCTCACACCCCCTGTACGAGCTTGGGTCGCTAGCGTTAGAGAAAATAGCGCAAGCTCAAACGACAGAGCACGGCATAGACAGCACACTGTCCTGGAAATCTCAGTTCGAGCAAGCCTACGATGGGTACTGGCAAGCCGAGGTGTTAGGTTTTAGGGAGTAGTCTGTACGGGTTACTCTAAAGTCACCAGCTGTGAGAACTACAAGAAACTCAACCAAATAGCACAGGCAACCATAACAAACGCCCCAGAGAAACGGATGGCATATACTTTGCCGGGATGACCTTCCGAAAATTTTGGACTTATCTTACCTAGTAAGTACGCAAAAATCATGGATAGCGGCAGCGAAACAATTACCGAGCTTAGGGCCAAGTTGTGCGCATAGGCAGTCGTGGCGCTAATGGTATAAACGAAGCCCGTAATTCCTAACAACAGAAAAGGATACGCCTTTCGACGGCTTATTGTTTCTTTCTCAAAATCGACAAATCGAAGCGTAGGCAGCAAGAGCAGCAGCGATAACGGACCCTGCCACAGCCATGTTGTCCCATACCCGTTGTCCGCAACAGATAAGTGCGAAAAAAAGCCAACAAGGGCAAGGAACGCCATGGCGGCAACAGCCACCAATATGTATTTGTGCATAAAAGCCTTCAGCCGGAGTTTCTCGTTATACGCAGCCAAAGGGGTAGCCAAAATAATCAGTGCAATGAGCGCAAGCCCGAGTGGCGGCACGGTTTCGTGCAAGAACGACAAACCGAGGATGACAGCAAACACCGCCCGCAAGCTAAATAACGGGCCGACTGTCGATACATCAAGCTTAAATACAGAGATCGTGATGCACACGTAATACGCCGCATAGCAGGAGGACAATAATACTAGGGGCGTCCAATTATGTGGCATACCACCACCTCGAACAAACCCGAGGGTAGCAATAAACGGAACACTAAACGCAACCCACAAAACATTAAAGAGCCACGAGCTCTTGATGAGTGACCTACTGGAGGCTTTTGTAATAAGCGGCGTCATTGCCGAGGCAATAGACGCAATCCATGCGTAGAGGATATCCATTGCCTACAGAATATACCATCAACGCTTAGAATGTCACAGAGTCTCCCTCTGAGTCGAAAGCTCTACAATGCAGAGTTACAGGAGTATTCACCTGATGCTTCAAGGGCGATGTACAGTGTAATCCCGTCGTCGCCCTTTGGCTCGGTATAGCCGCCTATGCACTGCATTGTGGCGCCCACACCTTTTTTAAATTGAAAGTACTTCAATGGCCCTACCGGGTCTACGTGCTGCTCTTGCCACGAATCGTTTAGTAATTTAGTCCTCATTGTATCTAGTACAGAGGCGTCTTCGTAGCTAAGTGCAATATGACGACTGTAATGCACTGCTCCTTTTAAGTCTTTGCTATTACCAAGGTCCTCTTCATCTCTATACTTTGGCGTGGGCAAATCCAAATGATGCTCTAGTTGCCTAAGCGCTTGCATTTGTTGGCTTGGAAAGAATGTGTGTCGCTTTGAATACCCAACAGAGCCGAGTACAAGTATGGCAGCCAAAATGACTAAAATAATGAGACGCTTACGATGCATAGGCTACTTTTCTTCTGAGATAACTTTAATCTGGCAGACTTCATGAAAGCCAGCCGTTCCTTGCGAACGACCATTGCCAGATTTTTTATAGCCACCGAACGGCGTCTTAGGGCTAAAATACCAAGCAGTATTGTGGGCGATATTCCCTGCCTGAATTTGTTTTGCCACGCGTTGATAACGCTCTTTATCTTCGGTAAAGACGTAGGCACCTAGGCCGTATTCGGTGTCGTTGGCCAGCCTGATGGCCTCTTCTTCGGTTTCAAATGTTACAACGGGGAGTACGGGGCCAAATACTTCTTCTTTCCAAACTCGCATATCGTGCTTGATATTGGTTAGCACAGTTACTTCGTAGTAAGCGCCCTTAAGGCCGTCTGGTTGCTTGCCGCCAACAAAAACCTCAGCGCCTTTCTCGACAGCATCCATGACTTGTTCTTCTAGCTTATCAAGCTGGCGTTTGGCCACAAGCGGCCCAATCTTTGTGTCTTCTTCTAGCTGGTTGCCGACTTTGGTATTGGCAGCATAGTCCTTCAGCGCATTGAGTACTTCGTCGTACTTGCTGGTGTGCACAATAGCTCGCTTTAACCCGTCGCAGTATTGGCCGGTGTTATCAAACCTGGCACCAGCAAGCATGTCGATAATCTTCGATACGTCTGCGTCTTCAAACACAATACCCGGCGCAGAGCCACCCATTTCGGTAAGCACGGGGATTGAACGCTCCGCCGCAATCTCGGTAATGCGCTGGCCGGTCTGAGTGCTGCCAGTAAATAAAATCATGTCTACGTTTTGGCGAACAAGCATCTCGCCAACTTTGCCGTCGCCAACAATAAAGTCAAAGACACCCTCTGGCAAATCGGAGGCCGTAACTAACTTTGCAATTAGCTCGGTAAACAAGACGATTTCTTCCGAAGGCTTGATCACAATTGTGTTGCCAACGATAAGCGCCTGGCCAACCTGGAACGAGATGTTATTGAAAGGAAAGTTCCACGGGGTGATTGCTGCAATGACGCCTCGTGACTCATAGGTCTGGACGTGTTTTTCGGTCTCGTTTTCAAACACAACGCTTGACGCAAGCGCCGACTCTGCTTGTTGCATATAATCTTCAAATTCTTCGAATGTCGCGGTAATAGAATCTCTGGACGAAACAATTGGCTTGCCCATCTCCTTACTCATCATCTGTGCGATGTCTTCTGAACGATCTTTGCAAACCTTAAGAAAACTACGGATCTTATTGCAACGCTCCTGTAAAGATAGTGCCGCCCAGCCGGGTTGTGCCCTCCGCGCGCTTTCAACAGCTTTGGCAACGTCGGTTTCTGTGGCACACTCGGCCTCACCGATTACTTCATAATTCATACCCGGGTTTGTAGATGTAATTTTCATATCTTAATAATAGCAAAACCCCTATCAAGATTATCTACATAGTTAGATTAAGACACCTTTAAGTAGTTGTTACATGCAACATATAATGTTATAATATGCATTATGAAATACGAAGTTCTAAAAACCGGCCTTTACGCTGAAGTCGCAATGCTCCCCAGCCACGAAGATGGCTGTTTTGTGCGAAAGAGCAAATGGGACGCCGATTACTACCCGGTGCCACAGGTAGCATTGTCCGGTTTTAGTCGGATGGATTCGCTAAGAATAACCCGTGCAGCAAAGCGTAGCGATGCGCCGCGCATAAGGGGCATTCTGGACAAATACGTGACAAGAACCGACGAGCGACCCGAACTCCTTACCTTTGTTGGATGCCTTGCATTCGAAACCGATTCAAGAGGATCTGGCTACGGCTACACCGGAGTTGGTGATGCAGTATTAGAAATGCCCATGGAAGCAGACGCACCGGCAGACGCCCTACCCTTTCCGGAGTTGCCTTCTTATGACGGACACCAACACGTAGATTAGACACTTCAGGGGGTAAGCCCCCTGATTACTTGAGTTTTCGCCAGCCGCCCTTGCGGTTGTTTTCAGCTACAGCCTTTATCAATTCGACGAAAGCTTCTTCATCAAATGCATCGTCTTCGTATAGCTGTATGGCGCGAGCAGTAGCATTACCATGGCCTTGATTGATAATGCCCGAAGGGTCGGGTGCAATTGGGTCGTATATAAATACATTTACATGGTCTTTGGCTGCCAGTAAAGCGCAGACATTGCCCTGCAGCGTAAAGTACGGACGATTTTTAAACTTAATCTGCTCGACAATTTCGGTATCCGCTCGATGAACAAGACTACGCACTTTTTGGCATACATCCTGCTGCCATCTAGGTAGCGAGTTGATGTAAATGTCGACTTCAGGAATAGTTTTCATGGCCCCACCTGTCGATAGTTACACCGTTCATAATTCCTTCGTCTTAACCACCCGAATTTTCTTAAAGTTCTTGCCCTCAAGTCCTTTGATGTCCATTTCTTGCCAATCAAACGCAGCGTTTGCAAGCTGGCTCGGCGAAAGCACAAGCTGACGATAACCGTCATCTTTTGGCTTAAGCACTCCCACGCCAACCCAGTACTTAGCGACTGTGTCTTTCGTGGAGCCAACAGCTAATGGTTTGCCTGGTGCAAATGGCTGAGTAAAGGCAATAATTTTATGGGTTTCTGGTGCGTAATAGCCTGTCTCGTTACGAGCCATGTAGTAGGCGCTGTGCAGCAGTTCTACTTTTTCGCGCCACTTGGGGTCGGCAAGCTGCTCAGGTGTAGCGTGAGTATTTAGCTCTACAGCCGCCGCCTCTGCTTCGTTTAGTTCTGGCAGACCACCATGCAACGAATCTGCCAACTGCTTAATAGCGCGTTCTAGCGAGTCGTCATACTCTTCTCTTGATTTAAACAGGCTGCCTTCGCCAGTATGGGTCATGTTTAAGTTGCTGGGCTGGTAGGGCTTTATGAAGTCGAGAACTTTATCCCTACTAGCGCGGCAGGCCTGGACGTCGGCTTCGGATACGTTATTTAATCGCGTAACGATGTAATCGTCGAGTAAAAAGTCGAACCACACGCCAGGCTTGTATACGGCACAAATAGGCTTCAGCCAGCGGGTAAAGTATGCGTAGGCAAACAGCTCTGCCCAATCTGCTTCAGGTGCTTCGTCAAGACGCCATAACTTGTAGCAACCGCCAAAAAAGACTATCTTGATTGGCTCATTTGCTGCAATGCAGGCGTTTACCGAATCTTTGACGTACTGGGCATATTCTTCGCTCAAGGCGTATTTGCGAAACTTCTTACTGGTTAGCAACTTCAAGACGCTGTCAGCAAGCTCATCTTGTGTCCTTGGCTGTGGCTGTAGTGTGTCAGCAACGGGTGCTTTTAGCCGGTCGAGTTCGGATTGGATGTATTCTTGTGGTGTCATAGTATTTTTGGAGATGCGAGGCAGACATGACCCTGCCGTAGTTAGCTTTGCAAGCTAACACCTATTCTCGGTCACCGCATCAAGAGTTACTATAGCAGCTTGGTTGTTTGGCTGCCAGATGGGAGCTAGCAAAAATTAGTCTAGTTAAACTTGTTGCAGGTTGCAGAGGTCCGTCCTCTGACAGATGAAGAGTTTGCACTTAGGTATGATCAGGGGACTCTAACCCTCTAGCCGGCTATAACGGCTTCGCCGTGGCCCAGTTTGATTTTCGACGAGGCCAGGGGTTAGAGTTCTCTTAAGCCCGGGACCAAAGTTTACACCTTATCTCCGGTGAGATTACACATTGGCGAGAAATACTTGCAGTGCCGTATCAGGAATACCTAGTGGATAGGTAGGAGCTGGGGCTTACACCGTCCGCGTGGGGGCTATTACAAACATCGTATTCTCGCACTCTACTTGCGCTGCGGTCAAGGCACACAAGAGATGTTCGGGCTTTAGCACAAAATCACCTGGCTCTTTAAGCGGGTCGGCAATAAGGTATTGGCCACGTTCATCACGACCATACACAACCACAAAATGGTTGCTGGTTATACCGTTCACATCATCGGGCATCGCCTCTCGCGGGCCAGCATTCAGGTAACGTCCTTCGCCGTGCAGTACGGGATAGTTAACGCAGGCAAGGATAGGTCCTTTTGCCAACAGTTCATCAATTAACTTGGTCTGCATATACTGGCAGACGTGCAGTTCGCCACCTGCTTCGACAAAATCTATATATGCTTGAAGGGTTTTCTGGGAAAACTCAGCACCTAGCGATGGCACGTTACGCTCTGGTTTGACTACCTTCATGCGCTCTAACAGTGCTTCTTGGGGTAATTTGGCCCACGACAAATCAATCACTTCAAAATCCGCAGTGTAGAAGTTCACGCTAAATCCTTGGTCAATACACCAAGTGGCTAGCTGCTGGTTCAGTGTACCCCATTCCTCGCCTGCTTCATTTTTGATCGTCGGGACGGCTTCGACTATCTGTTGCGGTGTGAGCTCTTTGCCGTAATGCGACAGTAAGATTGCTAGCGCTGCCTGGCCGCAGCTAAAGGTAGTGGGTCGGTAATGGTGCTTAATACCATGTCGGATAGCATTCATACGGCTAACAATAGCGTATCTGCACCCAAACAAAAAGCCCCACTGCGTGAGGCGTTTTGTTTGGCGCAGCATAAGTTGACGTATTTCAAACATCTGCAATTGAAAAATATAATGACCAAAAGCTGAAAAACCTAGTCAATTTATTTAACTTGTCAGACAAGTTATTGGCGTAGCCTTCCCCAGATTGCCTTTAATGGTTTCGGTGTGTCTCGTGAAAGCACGTAACTTGTTGCCCGTAAATGTCCTTCAAGTATCTCGCCCTGATTATCATTATGTTTAGACACTACAATAATCGGGTCGAAGTCTACACCACTTTCAACATCTCTAGCAACCAAGTAAAATCTATCATTTGGGACATCAAACACAATTTTACCGTTTTCTATATTCTCAGCCGCACGACCAACTTTACGACTATTGTCGCTAAGCTCATTCCAGTAACTGTAGTCGATGTAATTTAAGTTAGAAACATCATCTTTATGTAACTCGACTAGTTCCCAGTCGTAACCGCCAAAGTCCCTATCAAGCCAAGTTCGGTAGCTTTTTAGTATTTGCCACCTCATTGCATTTTCTTGTTTATTATTGAGATCAGGTTGAGTGACAACTTCTTCATCATAACCTAGTTTTTTGATTGCTATATGTAAGTCATCGCTAAACCTAGCAGAACCCATCTCTGCCTTCAACCATTCTAGGATTGCTTGTTCTTTGGTGCTGTCGCTAATGAGTTTCATTCTGTAATCATAACAAAAGAGACCACCGCTGGTCTCTTTTATTTGAAACTATACTGTTTCAAAATCGTTTGGGTCTAATTGGTGCAGCAGGTGGGTAAATGTTTACACCTTATATGCGATGAGATTAGTCGATGGAGGAAAATACTGGAGGCACCGTATCAAGAGTACTTACTGGATAGGTCAGTGGTGGGAGTTACACCGCTAGCGCCTGAGCTGCGCAATCCATAAGCACGGGAGCATCCCAAGTCTCTACCAAGGTTCGCCCTGCTGGTCTTCGTGCTATGTGTGGCTGGGCTATTGTATTAGTATAAGGCTATGAATTATTGGCTCATTGCCGCACTTGTTCTATCGCTTGTTTCGCCCATTTTCTACACGAAAAGCATGTTGGCGGGCAAAGCCAAGCCACACCGCGTTACGCGCTTGGTTATATGGCTAGCATCAGTAGCAACATTACTGGGAGTCCTGCACTCAACCAATACGGCAGGCATGGTGTTCGCGGCAATATTTCTGGCTAGGGCCACCTATTTGTTGGGAATGTCCGTATTATATGGTGTTGGCGGCGCCTCCAGACTCGACAGGTCATGTCTAGCTATAGGCGCTCTAGCGGTAGCACTATACGGGCTAACCGGAAATGGACTGATGGCTGTGCTACTCGGAATTTGCGCAGATGTAATTGGTTTTGTTCCCACCTTCGTCAAGACCTGGCACATGCCGGAGAGCGAGGATCCAACATTTTTTGCAGTCGAAGGCACCGCGGCACTTGCGGGTGTCTTTGCCGTTGGTCAGCTGCGCGTAGATGTAATCCTTCCTGTATACATCGTACTTTGTAACATCGTGATGCTGATATTCATACACCGAAAACAGTTGGTGCGGCGAGCAAAGCGACTCAGCACATCATCGACCGAAATTCCGTTCTAGGGACACCTGTCGAGGTCTACCCCCTAAACGACCTGACACAACAAAAAAAGAACCTCGCATTGGAGGTTCTAAGCATAAGCTTCGTGGTGCTGCAAGTGGAAAAAAGTTTTCACTTAATTAGGGATGAGATCGCCCGATGGAGGGATATTTTGGCGATCCCTTATCAAGAATACTTGCTCGGTAACTAAGGCGCGGGAGTTACACTGGCAGTACAGTCGGACTACCGGATAATGGCTCCGCCTAAGTCTAGACGTAAGCGGTTATAGCCATACAAAGCAACCGGGCAGCACTTAGCCACCTCTTTACCAGACTGGCACCTACAAGGCATATCCGGCGTGTAGGCTGCGGTACGTACCCACTGCACAACTTTCGCAGGCTCCATGTTGAGCTGATCGGCTAAGCTTGTCACGGTCAGTGCGAGTGCATTATGCTCGTGGCCATGGTAATGATACCAGCCAAATATGCCAGAGCTGTAATGTCCCGCTGGCTGCCACGCCCATTCACGGTTCTTGCGGAAGTGTGTTTGTTGAAACAAAAAAGGTATTACAAAGTTCTCAATGTAGCGCCGCAGCGAAAAACCACGCGAAAATGCACCGCTTATGTCTTGCGGAGCTGCCAAGCAGAATTGATCACCATTACTAACATGTAGTTCCAGCACCGGGATACCATTCCGGTGCGCCGTTTCGGAGATCTTACTGCCCGTTTCTCTGCATATGGGGATTACACCCCCTTCCCAGGCAATACGAAGCTCATAGTCGGTGCGGTGTAAACTTATTTTATTTCCGGCCGGATTTTGGCTCGACGCCGAAAATAAAGTTTACACCCCGCAGATCAGCCCACTTTACGGGTTAGCGGGCATCAAAAAAGCCCGAACGTTAGACGTTCAGGCCCATTTGGTGCCCTTGATGCACTTTGTTTCGAACACTTGCTAGCTTGGCTTCAAGCCCTCTTTTGGGGTGGCTCAACCAAATGATTGGGCTATTATGAAGCATTAGCAATGGAGGAAAGGCCTGATATCTGATACCATCACTGGCATGAGCATAAATACCTGGGAGTCACATCTAGCATCAAGGACTGGGCCCACACTTGAGGGCACATGGGGCGATGCCCCTTGGGAGTTTCACGAACACGGACAAGGAGTACCCGACATACTCCCCGTACGCACTGCCATGTGCGTACCTGTTTGCTCGCTCGATCCGCATAACCCACAAGTTGCACTGACGCTTAACCTGCGGCGGGGCGGCTATGAGATTCCAGGAGGCCATCTTGATCCGCTTGAGGGTGGTAAAGTAGAACTTCAATCTCAGGCCGCCGCGCGAGAACTCACTGAAGAGACAGGTCTACGAGTGGAGCCAACCCTACTAATCCCCTACGGCTACATTGAGGCCAGGAATAATCCAGATGGTCCGTACCCACCCCGCACCTACATGCAGTTTTTTGCTGCGTACACTCCAGACAAGCCAGGCCGCATCACTGATCCGGAAGTGGATGGGGCTGGCATTTTTACCCTTGACGCGCTCCGTGCAATGACTGAACGCGGCGCAATGCGAGTAACCGAACTGGGGCTTGTGTGCTTGGGCATCCGCGCCATATTAAAGCATCATGGACTACCCGATGAACACATTGCGATGCCCTAATATTCATGTCATTGCCTGCGACCTAGACGATTCATTGGTTGCAACAGAAAGACATACAGAGCTGTCACGCCACACAAGTGACGAAGCCCTCCACCAACTAGGCTCATTGATTGCCGGTTTACGCAGTCAGAGCAGTCAGCCAGTCTACTTTGGCTCGGCGACTGGTCGTACATTTGGCTCCATACAAGAGTTAGGCAGAGAGCGGCCTGCTTTTGGCGATATCTTCCGCATGATGGACTTTCATATCGCGTCCGTTGGTGCTGCCATATATGCACGACGTGGGAGTGCTGCAAATTTTACACGCCTATCCAATTGGCCGAATGCTCAATCGTGGGATCGTGCTGCCCTCGTAGACCGACTTTCAGCTCATCCAGACCTAACACCTCAAGAGCCCGAGGCACAAGACACATACAAAATTAGCTACACCACAAGAAGCGTTACGGATACACCTACGCATGTCGATGATCTGAACTCCTATTTAGGAGCAGCGAATCTGCGAGCCAATGTCATTGTGTCGGGCAGCAATTCTTGGCGGTTTGTGGATGTGTTACCTATAGGTACCGACAAAGGCAGCGCCCTGCTGCAGTTGCCTCGATTGCTCGACGAATCGCTCCCAGAAAGTTCGATTTGCCACGTAGCCGCCGGTGACAGTATGAACGACCAAGCGTTACTAGCCATCGCCGATGTTTCAATCATCCCCCGCAATGGCCAGCCGGATTTGCTAGACTGGGCAGCGAACAATCAACCAACAGGTTCGCTTTATATTACGGATGAATACTTTGCGGCCGGCGTCTTGCAAGGGCTACAACGACACCTTTACGAGGGTTAGCCGGGTAACCCTCGTGTTCAAAGAATGCCCAGAAACAACAAAACAGGCCAATTAGTCGAACACTAATCTGGCCTGTTTTATAGATGTAATATTGATGTAAAAAGTTCAATGTCCTGTATGGTGCCCTTGATGCACTTTGTTTCGAACACCTTTTGGGGTGGCTAGACGCATACATCAAGGGCTCCTGCAATTAGAGCAGTTGTTTACTTAGTTCTGCAGGCCATTCACGTCGTATAAATGGCTTGCTTGCAACCTCTTTGACCAGCTCCTTTTGCAGCTGTTTAAGTTCTGCGAAGTGGCTATCGATCTCCTTCTGTCCAATCACTATTTTATGGGGCACTAGGTCCTCATGGGCAGCCCTGAGCTTGGCCGGAAGCATCACATCCCTATCGTCAACCTCCATACGCAGGGGTAGCCCCTGGTATTTAGCAAGCAGTTCACGGCAGGCCTTCACGAATTTAGCGCTTACTGGCAATAACCTAATCTGCACCGGTTGTAGCCACAGCGGCAAACCTTGCTCCTCAAAATTATTGAAGAGCAGATACAGATATCGCTCAATGCCGCCTGGAATTGCCGAGTGAATAATCACGGGGTGCTTCTTGCTGGCGTCTTTATCTATGTAATGGATGTTAAGACGCGGTGCATTGCCAATGTCTACCTGGATACAGCCAATCTCCCGTTCTTGGCCAAGCTTGTCTATGAACTTATAGTCTACATTCACCACCCAGTAGCGGCCTACGCCATCTTCCAGAATATTGACCAGTACGTCTGCGCCGAGCTGTTTGGGGATTTGCTCGATGTAGTTTAAATACTCCTGATATATCTTTTCGGAAGGCACTTCAATAACGACTTGGTAATTACGTCCGGCATCTTTAGCCGCCTCGACAATCTTTGCCTGCATTTTCGGGAACCAGGCAAAGGCCTCGGCGACATCCTTAAAGTACGGATGGATGTCGGGCATGAAGAATCGGCGCTGCCGCAGGAGCAGCATCATTTCGCCACTTTGTTCGTGCCGGTAGCAGTCCGAGATTGAAAAGTGAGCGAAAGGCAGCTGTTTGTAACTCAAGGGCGCTTTAGCAGCCAGGTTAAACTGCGGGTAACTGGCGTCGTAGCTCATTACCACATCGTTATCGCCCGATTTGAACTGGTAGAGTCGATCACCAAATAGAGACGCATAAGCATCCACTACTGGATGGTTGAGGTTAAACATGTTTGCACCGTTTACTTCGTACACTGGCATGCCCAGCTCGTGCACAAGCTGCCTTGCATAGTCTTGTACCAGCCGACGCATAAGGTTGGCTTTGTAGTCGTACTGCACATGGCCGATGTCTGCGTTTGGCTCCCAGCGGAAGCCAAGTTTGTTAGCATACTGCAAGTAGCTCGGCTTATCATTGGACTGCTTAACTAGCACTTTGCGTAGCGCCTCACGACGAATAAACCGGGCAAATTCAGGATTAATGCCGGGTTGCTTGAGGTAGTCTTTGATTTCGACCACCTGTTTGTTCTGATTTAATACAAAGTATTTCATTTGGTAACTCCATAGGTTAGTAGGTTTAATCTCTACGTTCCGTCCTATGTGGAGCTAGTGCTTCGAGAAAGCAAAACTCCCGCTCACCGCGGGAGTTCCTTTTTGAATCAGCGAAAACCAGGGCGAGCTAGGACAATAGCGTCGTCGTGGTCGTAAGAGCAGATGGGCTGATTTGGTAAATCATGAGCATATTATAGCATAACCTTAAGTTATTTCCAGATAACGTAACTATAGAGGGCTATTGGGACTCTAACCAATGCAACAGACTGACGACCACAGTCAACATACCAAGGCGCCCGAGTTGGAACGTCTTCTTATCTATACGTCTAGTATAATGTACCTATGTCATCGGCCGAGCAATCCAACTTTCCAGCGCAATACGAAGTTACCGTTACGACACTCGACGAACTCACGGCCTTGCAGGGTTTAGGCCTTGCCATGCAAAGACTAGACCCCAGTCCCAGCCCTTCGGAAAGCGACACCCTCCTTACAGACGAAGCGCTCTGGGCAGTCTCGCAAACAGTATTCGGCACTCCTATATATGGTCAGGGTGCGGGCAGTTACGTACACCTACTCGGCGAGGGAGCCAAAAGCACGATTACCATCACAAGGAGAGGTGTAGAACAGGACTTTGACACGCAAGCCTGGCAGTTTCATCCTGCTCCACCGAATGCAGACAGGGGGGTTACTGAGGCAAAGAACGAAGAGGATGTCCGCCAAGCTCTAACCGAGCCCATTACCCCATTTCCCCTGCACGTGGAGAGACTACCGAGCAAACCAACAAAGTTGCGAGTGACTCCTGGGGCACTCAGCACCCGAAGCCTAGCCGCATTCGTGGCCGCCCAGCAATACCCCCGCCACAGGTTACATGGCGCTGTCGGGAAAACCCTGGATGTCCTGGTGCGCGCCGCTAACATGACGCCACTACATGGCTCCGTGGAATCGCCCGATGATGATTTTATAACCTATGATGAGCTCAGCCGTACCATTGACGAGAATACTCTCGGAACCGCAGCCGATGTCCTGAGGGGCAAAATTAGCTTCGCCTTCATGCGTCAGCTCTTATCTGGACAGCCCCTGCCAAAGGGTGAAGTTATCTTTGAAGGCGGTTTTGAGATTGCGGTCAATAGACGAGACGTCACGGTCAAGTATGGCACGATAGCCCGGAAGACTCTACGTGTCATTGCCGGGGATTACGGCCGTGATACCCCTGCCAAACGGCTGTTGCTAGATATTAGCGCATAGACACTAGGGCAAGGGCATTGCCGTAATTTACTGAAATCCCTTTTAATGGAGTTTCTGTTCGGCATCAAGTAGTGCGATTATTTTGTCTTGTCGCCTCTGCCGAGTCTCTTCTGTTTTAGCAGTCTGGAGACGCCACGCAATTGCATAGGTGTTTGCTTTATTAAGTGTTGTGAAGAATTTTTCGGCAACAGGATGCTTTTTTAGTTCAGCAAGGAACTCATCAGGAATGGCCATTTCACTAGGTGTATCATACGCACCAGCCCATCGGCCGTCCACTTTTGCCCGTTCAACTTCTGCTATCCCAGCCGGCATCATGCGACTCTGCTCGGTAAGCCGCCCAATATGCTCAATGTTGCGTTTTGACCACATGCTACGAGCGCGTCGTGGCGTAAACTTCTGCAAAAAAGACTCTTTGTCGTAACTTTTCTTTTGACCGTCAATCCAGCCATAGCACAGTGCCTCATCAAGGGCTTCCGCATAGCTAACCGTAAGGACGCCAGACGCTTTCTTGTAAAGCCTCAGCCACACTCCGTCAATCTTGGCATGGTTGTCGTCAAGCCAGTGCCGCCACAGGGTCGAGTTTTTAAAGGCGATGATTTCATATTCGGGTTTCATCTTGTTAATGATAGCAAAAAAGCCCTATGCTAAGACTTTTGGATAAATTATCTTGGCTACTATTTCGAGGGGGGGTCTGGCGCAATTATTTGCCTAAGCTGGCCAGAATATTTAGTCTTAAGCCCGATTTAGCGTCCAACATTTGAGACGGCAAGGGAAACGACTTAATCAGGTAGTTTGCCGGTCACAGCTCTATACAACGCCCTAAACGTAAACGGCGTAACCATGTCCTTGTGGGCCTGCACTCCCTCGACAGTCTTGGGTATTTGAATGATACTACCAGGGACTTTCATATTTAGTTCAGTAGTTGCACTAATCCCTACACGGAATAAGCTTACGTTCCGCACAACTACCTCACCACGCCTGTTTTGACTAGGGAAATCGCCGCTCTCGATAAGCTCTAATGGCCCGGTGATGCGCAGGCCAAGTTCCTGGTCGAGTTCTGCTCGTATGGCATCGTAAGGTGTTTGGTCGGGCTCGATATGGCCGCCAAATAGCCCTGCCTTGCCAGAATGCGCAAGCTGACCGGGTATCTCAGGACGACCCTCAGTCAGAAAACCATCAGGTGTTTCTATGATTGCAACAGCGCTAGCGCCTGCCCGAGGAATCTCTGCCATAATTAACAATATTATACCACATTTATTCGCCCGAATCTAATCCGGAGAGCGATGACAACAAAAGAAGAGAACTCCCTTTCGGAAGTTCTAAATACGCTCTTCTGGTGCGGGTCAGGGGACTCTAACCCCTGGCCTCGTCCTTGGCAAGGACGCGCTCTAAACAACTGAGCTAGACCCGCATGGTGTGATTGGTATCTTAAAGCAGTCTTTGGGCTTTAGATAAAACCGCATAACTTAACAGAGTATATGCTAACGGATTTTAGCGATTTACGCAAGGGGTGTCGGACGTAAAATTGTAATTGGATTGCTCTGGCTGTGGTTTGCACAGCTCATAAAAACTAGCAGTCTTGACTTGAGAGTGCTAGTTTTTTATAATACCTTAGAAGCTATTTATGCTTCTCTCAGATTTATACAACTATAATGAAAGGAGAAATATAATGAGCAACCTCGTACGATGGGACCCCTTTGCCGAACTCAGTGCCTTACAAAAGCAGTTCTTTGGTGACGACTGGATGACGTCGTTCAAAGGCACAAATATACCCACGACGGACGTCTACACCAAGGACAATCAGCTTAACATTGAGGCTCACTTACCTAATTTCGAACAAGGCGACGTTAATATTCAGGTCGAAAACAATGCGCTCGTCATTAGCGCCGAGCGTCACGAGAAAGAAGACGACAAGGATAAAAAATACGTTGTCCGTGAGAGTTCTAGCAGCTTTTACCGGCGCATAGCTCTCCCAGAGCGTGCCGACACCGACAAAATAGAGGCCAAACTGGACGATGGCGTCCTAAAAGTAAGCATACCGCTTACCCCGCTCCCAGAGCCTAAAAAGATTGCCATTGCCGCTTCTAATAAAAAGAGCAGCTAGGCCCATAAAAGCAAAAGGAGGCTCCCGCGCCTCCTTTTGCTTTTACTACTAAACCAAATGGTTACCGCCGGTTACTCCAATGAGCTCTCCGGTAATATAGCTGGACTCGGGAGAGGCCAAAAACACATATGCCGGAGCCACCTCTACGGGCTGGCCGGGACGTCCGTAAGGAGTGTTGGCGCCAAATTTCTTTAGTTTTTCGGGCGGCTGGCCTTGGCTCGGCTGCAATGGGGTCCATATGGGACCCGGCGCTACAGCATTCACGCGCACTCCTTGCTCGATTGCTTGTTTGGCAAGAGCTTGAGTAAACGCTTTAATAGCGGCCTTAGTTGGCGCGTAAGCCAACAGTGTTGGCGAAGGCTGAAACGCCTGAATCGACGCAGTGTTTATGATTGTTGCTCCGGGCGGCATAAGCGGCAACGCATACTTGCACAGCCAAAACATGGCTGTCACATTAACCCGAAAGGTTTGTTCGAACTCGGTGGTGGTGACATCGGCTATTTTCTGGTGGGCGATCTGTTTCCCCGCCACATTCGCCAAAATGTCCAGACCATCCAGCTCCTTCGCAGTAGTTTTGACGAGCTGCTTGCAAAACGCCTCATCTGATATATCGCCAGAAACACCAATAATCTTTTGGCCAGTTGCTTCCAAAACCTTAATTGCTTCTTGCGCATCTGCTTCCTCTTGAGGTAAATAAGTTATTGCTACGTCTGCGCCCTCACGGGCAAAAGCAATGGCGGTTGCACGGCCAATGCCCGAATCGCCACCCGTTACCAGCGCTTTGCGGCCCTTAAGGCGGCCTGTGCCTTTGTAACTGTCCTCGCCATGGTCGGGCTGGGGCGTCATACTTTGTGCCAGACCCGGTTCGGCCTGCATAGGCGTGTTAAATTCTGGTCTTGGATGCATATGGCGGGGGTCTTGCAGAATAAATTGATCGTCATCCATGGACACCTCCTTATCTCTTGCCCTTACGCTTACGCTTATTGGTACCACGCGAACTCGTACGCTCGATATCCGCTTTCTCGGCTTCTAGTTTTTTATCACTCTCTTCTTCGGCGCATAGTAAATCTTCGGCTGTGATATTGAGTTTGCGCATGATAGCTACCAGCTTAATATTGGCGGCTAGCTGGTCGCGGTTTTGGGTATTTTGGATGATAAAAACCATCAGGAAAGTGATAATCGTGGTGCCGGTATTAATAATAAGCTGCCATGTATCGGAAAACCCAAGGAGCGGACCACTCGCGCCCCAAAACGCCAAGACACCCAAGGCTACCACGAACACCCAAGGGCGGCCGATAGCGATCGATACAGCACTCGTAAAACGGGTAAAGATGTCATTTTTATTGGTTTGAGCCATGAGGTAACCCTCCGGTAATATAATGTTTTTAGGTAAAGACTAGCTATTCTTTGGCGCGCCAGTGGCCATCAGGGTCTTTTTGATATTTCTCTTTAACCGCGCTCCAGGCCACTTTATAAGCCACCTCCTCGCGGCTTGCGTCGTCGCGTCGCTTGTCAGGATCTTTATATTGCTTCCATGCATTGTTAAAAGCCTCTTTGTAGATATCTTGGGCGTGAGGAGGCAATGAGTCTTTGATCTGGCTTGGTAATTCTTGGGTTGCGTTATAAGGCATAGTAGCCCCCTATACTTGGCGATGCATAGAGTTGCGCTGTACAGCGTTTAAAATAGCAACCAAGATAAGCGCGCCAATAAACGACCAAAAAACGCCAACCCACGAAAATGCCAGATAGGCATGGTCGCCGCCGGTAAAAAGCATCGATACGAAACTGCCAATAAACGAACCCACGATCCCAATAACAATACTAGCGATAATACCTTCGCTGCGTCCTGCCACTTGGCCGGCTATCCAGCCAACGAGGCCACCAATGATTAATATTGCGAGTATATTCATAGCACACCTTCCGCTCCTTTCAATACATCTCGATGTCAATGTAGGAGTATAAAATTACGGTTTACAGTCAAAGGGGAGCCCTTGAGGGACTCCCCTAGTAAGACCCTATCTAGGAGTTGTCTTGGTTGGACTGGTTACCCTGCTCAGTCTCGCTTGAGCTGGAACTACGATTGCTACTGTGGCCGCGGCCACTGTGGCTAGCTTCGCCGCCCTGTTGAGCTATTTTCTTAACTTTGCTCTTTGGCATGGCTGCAAATCCACGCTTGCTTGTGTTGTCGTTACTAGCTGCCATAGCAGTCCTCCTTTACGTTACCTCTTGTTTTATCTAAAAATAAGTTACCCGATAAAGATGATCCTGGGGGTTATTCTTCCCCTGCGTCACCCTCTTCGCCAGTCTTTTGTGGATCGGCACTATCTTCGTTGCCGAGATTGCCAGTACTAGCTTCGCCGCCCTGTTGAGCTTGCTCTTCGGTATCGTCCCGATTACCGAACTGACCCGGGTTATCTGGGTCTGCCATAGTACTTCCTCCTTTCGTTACGTTGACTTTTTTAGCTTAAAAGACGCTATGAAATGGTGCAGTTAATTTTATTGCCATTTTACCGTGTGCAAACTAACGTCGCAGACGTAAAAAACCCACAATAACTCCGCTACAATAGATATATGGACGAACTGCCGCCGTACCTAATTTCTGTTATAAAAACAGCACGTTCTAAGCATATCGCCAAAGGACAGGTGCTTTTTTACCAAGGTGACGTTACGGCTAACGTATTTGTGATAAAGAGTGGTATCGTTAAAATTTATGATATCGACGACCAAGGAAACGAAAAAATATTACACCTCGTGGAAAGGCCAGCTATTATACCTTTCGCCTTTTTCTCGGGAGCCTCTATTCCTACCCGCTGGTTCTACAGCGCCCTAACCGACTGCGAATTGTACGAGATACCTCGCCTACAGCTGCTAGACGAGCTCCACGCTAATAGCGCACTTGCCCTGTATCTTATGAACTGGTTCTCTAGCGAAATGCACAATGTGCTTAGCAGAGTAAGTAGCCTTGGCAAGGCACCCGTAAAGGATAAATTATTAGCCGTGTTGCGGTACTTACAAGAAAACCATAGCGACGCACGCCGGGGAGGCTGGTGGCGAGTGTCGTTCCCGGTGACTCATCAGGCGCTCGCCGACCTTGTGGGCAATACGCGCGAAAGTGTAACCTGGCCATGAAAGAATTGCACGACGAGCATGTCGTCCGCACACCGCGCTTAACCACCCTAGAGATCAACCTAAGTAAAATACGTGCCTAAATTATAAAGCCTTTGCCACCATGCTGCCTCTCCACCAAAGAAAGGCGCCCACTCGGCATTGAAACCCATTATAAATGGAGCATTATGATCTATTACGCGCTCTAGAGCGGGCCAAGGAGGTTACGGAGGTCCGTCCTCTAACAGATGAAAGAGGAGTTGCGTGCAATATGAGGTTACGGAGGTCCGTCCTCTAACAGATGAAAGAGGAGTTGCGTGCAATATGCGCGCTGGGCGGCAGCATACTGCACGCAGTTGTGAGCTACTCGGCTGCGATTACTCGCATAAAGTGGTCGGCTGCGATTTCGGGGGATATGTCCCTAAAGCGCGCTTCTTGTTGTTGCCAGGCGGTCACTTGGGGGTGACCGGGCTCGTAAAAGGCATTGCTTGTAGCTATTGGAAGGGCGCCGCCGTCATGACTAAGAGCCTCTCGATACAAAGACGTACCACCCTCGGCTACCAGCGCAGTGCCGGTTATGAGTCGTGTGCCGCCAGGCGCTGGGCGAACGCGGCCAGGCCGCGCTGGGTCGATTGCCATACCTAGGTAGTGTGCGGCTAATAATCTTCGACGCGAAGGGTTAGCGGCGCCCATAATCTCGGGAGCAATTAGCACATCTACCGGAGTACCGGTTTGACGCATCAGCGTCTGGGCAACAACACGCCAACGGTTTGCTGCTTGGATATGCCTAAGTTGATCTGGACCGGCCGCGGCCTCCATGTCTTCCATAACTATGCGGTGCTGGACAAGGCCAGGGCCAGGATAGCTGGTGCCAGCCACCTGAACGCGTCGTAAGCGGGGCGATGCCAAGCCGGTAATAAAGCGATGAAAGTTGGTGGCAAAATCGATACCGTGAGTATCCTGTATGTGGTCAACGAGCTCAAGCCCCGCTGCCCAAAATTGCGCACGTGCTTCGCCCTCGGTCATTTTTTCTGTCATGTGGTAATCCTTATGTTTTTGGGTAACTGTGCTATTTTGCAGTAACGGGCGGACGGTGTCAAACGCGTATAAATACAAAATCAAGAAACCAATGTTGAAAAAAACCTAAAAAACAGGTAGTATACCTCTGTTATATCTATCTGGCTCTTTAGCTCAGTTGGTAGAGCAGAGGCCTGAAGAGCCTTGTGTCCCCAGTTCGAGTCTGGGAGGAGCCACCAAAGAAAAATCCCCACCGGCAAAGCCACGTGGGGATTTTTCTTTGGTAGAGGGCCACAGACTTGCACTGGAGCGAGTATGTACAGCGAGCCGCCAGTTCGATATTCCCTATACTCGCCTTACACCTGCCAATGGAACCAGGCTCTTTGCTACTGCTAGCTCCACCATCAAACCATCGAGAGTCAGCGCACCCGCCCCTATTGCAGAATCAATCACCTGCAAGGCCATAGCGCCTTCTTCGTTAATATTGTAGCCGGCAACGCAGAGCGCATGAGTAGTGGCTCTGGGACGGCGGTCGGACGTTTTTACTACAGCCACTACCGCACCAGAGGCATCGATGGTATCTTTTATAAAGCCAGCGACGCGGCTTCGGGTGAGTGGTCTGAGACCTAAAGCCGGCATATCAACCACCACATCGCCATCGTAGTGGCCCCTGACGATCCCGGCGGCATCAAACCCATTCAGGCCACCCTCCTTGGCGTGCTCCCTCGGCAAGGCACCATTCAGCAAATCTTTAGCAACGGCAGTAGAGAGCGTAATCCCACCAGCCAGCAAAGCGTGTATGCTCGCCCATGCACCGCACGTAGGGTGGGGACCTTGATTGTAAATTGGCCCTTTGTAGGCCCTGCGCTCGGCGATTATGTAATCCAGGTTCATCCTCACGCCGTGCTCACCCCAATCGTCAGTCTGACGGTACCACCCCCAGCTGCTCAGCTCCATGCCCGAATCGCTTATAAGTCCCCTGTCACTGGCATTGCCGTCAAAAATCGTGGCGTCGGTATAGCCGGCCGGGGTAGCAAGGCAATCGGCGACGTCTTGATCGGTATACTCGGTAAGCTGCCGCATAGGGTAAGACAAATATTTCTTAGGTTCAGAATAACGAAATACTGAGAACAGCGCTTTTTTGTGACCGTCAACGAGTAGGCCATCGTCAACAAAACACGGCATCGCGTAGGGATCATTGTACGCTTCTCCTAAGCCTGGCATAATTTGCTTATTTTAACATAAAATAAGCAATGAATCAAAAATTATTCAGACAGAAGGCGGCGTCGCACGCTTTCTTTAGCTGGTAGGCCAGATCTTGTCTACGTGCTCGACAATCGGTGCGTCTTCTGCGCACCATGCCAAGCCGATAAACTCACGGCGATCAATAAAACGCGCCTCAATCATGCCGTCACCGGGCGTAAGATTCTGGTCTACAAGCGTAGCAGGCAAACAGAGTCGGAGCATCCAAAACTGATATTGCTCACTCCAACCACGATAAAAGAACAACACGTCACCCATGGTAGCAATCTGCGCACCGAGCTCTTCGTTTATTTCGCGTTCCATACAGGCAGCAACCGTTTCGGTATGCTCCCAGCTACCACCTGGCAATTATTGTCGGAGTTTTTAACCACCTGCAAGCGCTGCTGCTCGTCAAAAATCAGTGCACGCAGTGCCACCCGATAAAACGGTGACGGCAAGCTGGCCTGGGGATGAGCCACTACTTATTGTTCCTTAGCCATAAAGGCCTTAACGGCCTGCATGGTGTCCATCATTTGAGCGGGGAAGACAATGGTGCTATTTTTGTCACCAGCGATTTCGGTCAGGGTTTGCAGGTTGCGCAACTGCAGGGCGATGGGGTGGGCGGCAATGATATCGGCGGCCTCGCCTAGTTTTGTGGCGCTAAGCTGTTCGCCCTCGGCGGCAATAATCTTGGCACGCTTTTCGCGTTCGGCTTCGGCCTGCTTGGCCATGGCGCGCTGCATGCTTTCGGGTAACTGAATGTCTTTCAGCGCTACGGTGTTTACATACACCCCCCATTTGGCGGTCGATACATCCAAGATTCTTTTGATTGCCTCGTTAATCTTGTCGGTTTGGCTCAGTACATCGTCCAGCGTACTCTGCCCTACCACGTTGCGCACAGTGGTTTGGGCAATTTGGTAGATGGCCGACACTACGTTTTCAATCTCTACTACCGATTTAATAGGGTCGTTAATTTGATAGTAAGCAACGGCGGCAACGCCAATAGAAACGTTGTCTTTACTGATGATTTTTTGCGAATCCACCGGCAGCGTTACCGTACGCATGGGCACTTTGCGCATTTGGTCAATAATGGGGATAATGAGCCGTAGGCCTGGCTCCTTAAGCTGCGGACGCACCTTGCCCAAACGCAGCACCACACCACGCTCGTATTGGTTGATAATGCGCACGCCGTTGGCGATAACGATAATAACAAACAGTATAATAACTGCGGCTGCAAAAACACTTGGCATATTGTAGGCCTCCTTGGTCTGCCCCTTATTGTAGCGCTGCTAACGGCGTTAGAAAAGACTTTGCTGGCTGCGCTTACTCTTACGCTTGGCAGCACGGCGTTCGTCCTGGGCCAAATGGGCATCGATGCTGCGTGGCACAATGGCCTCGGATATTTCGCGCACAAAGGTTGACAGCGTGGCGGCCTGGCCACCGCGGCTTTTGGTATGCAATATATCTAGCCGCTCTTTGGCACGTGTAGCGGCCACAAAAAACAGGCGTTTTTCTTCTTCTACGTTTGCTTTGGTGTGCGGTAATATGCCGTCTTCGGCAGCCAGTAAAAAGACGTGCGGAAACTCTAGGCCTTTGCTGGCGTGGATGGTTAATAGCGTAATGGTGTCGACGTTAGGGTCGTAAAAACCTTGCTCGCTAACGCGGTCAAAATGGGCGGCTGCGGCAGTCACGCTTTTAAACTGCACAAGCGAGTTAAAAAATTCGGTAAGGGCCTTGGTTTTGGCAAACCCCAGCAGGTCGGCCAACTGCTCGGCCAGTGGCCCAGGCAGGGCTGTCGCACTGTCGGCCAGACGGTCTTGCAAGGTGCGGATAGTGGCAGAGGTGTAGCCCTCCATCTTGAGCGGTTTGCCTGTGGCAGCTGTGGTAAGCAGAGCAATCAGTGCTTGCACTTGAGGCTGCTCGTAGGGCGAACCGTCGCCTACCACTTGATAGGGCAAACCCGATTCGTCCAACATCTTTTTCATAACAACAGATGCCGCGCGGTTGCGATACACGATAGCAAAGTCGCGCAGGCTGCGGTGCGTCGTAGCGTCGTCGCTGACGGCTTGGCGCAAATCGCTGCCGCCAATGGCATGCTGAATTTCGCCCAACACCCAGGCGGCCTCGGCATATTCGTTGAGCGTTTGTACGGCCTGCACTGTTCCGCTGCGATTGACAGCCGCTTGCAAATCGGGTGCCTCGACAAAAATAGCGTTGGCTAGGCGCACCACCTCTGGTACAGAACGGTAATTGGTGCTCAGTGTTACCTGCGTTACTTGGGGGTAGTCGGCTGCAAACTGATCAAAAATAGTGCCACTAGCACCGCGAAAACCGTAAATAGATTGGCGTGGATCGCCGATAGCAAATACATTATCGTTGCCGCGCAGCAGGTTGAGTAGCTCGTACTGCAACTTGTTGGTGTCCTGAAACTCGTCTACCAAAATGTAGGCAAAACGCTTGTTGAGTTTTTTGCGCTGCATGTTATCCGCCAGTAATAGGTTGCGGGTGTGTAGCAGCAAATCGTCAAAATCCATCAGGTTTTGCTCGGCCAAAGCGGCGTCGTAGGCAGCGGTTAGCTTGGCAAGGTCGGCGTTGTCTTCGGCCATATTTTTGCTGCGTGAAATAAGCAAGCCCAGGTCGCGCGTGGTTAAGCCTTTAAACGCCATCGGTTTGGGCAGGCTTTTAATAATAACCAGTCGCGCCGGCTCGCCTACCAACTGCTTGTCTGGCTGTAAAATCTGCGCACAAAGGGCATGAAAAGTAGAGATTGTGGGCAGCGGACTGCTGGGCACCAACGCCTGCACACGCTCGCGCATTTCCTCGGCGGCTTTTTTGGTAAACGACAGCGCCAAAATCTGTTCGGGTTTAACGCCAGATTGCAACAAGTGCGCAATGCGTGCCGTAAGCGTCTTGGTTTTGCCCGTGCCAGGGCCGGCAACAATCAGCACCGGGCCATCGCCGGCGTATGCCGCTTGCTGCTGAGCTGGATTGAGCGTATCCACCATGCGTTATATAAAACTTAACTGGTTAAGTGTAGTATGTCTTTCTGCTGCATCTTTAAAGACTTTTATGGTGCCAAACACACCGTCGTATCCTGGATCGCGCACCACGTCGCCGGCACGTAGGCGCCTAATTGCCACGGCCAGTGCCGGAAAGCCCGCCTGCTCTATTGCCTGCGCTGGCACAGTGCGCAGCACGTCAAACTCGTTACCAAGGCGCTCGATAACAGAGTGATATTGCTCGGCAACAGCCATGCCGGTGGTACTTTTAGTGCCAGCAAGTTCGGCCAAAATCTCGGGCAGCGGAATTATATACTCAACACGTTTAGTGTTTTTGGGGGCAAAACCTTCGGGCCTATCGGCAATACTGGTCAGCCGGTTTTCCACCCCCACAACCAACGGCTTGCTGCAGACTGGGCATAAAGAGTTATGTGCTTTGGTCTCGGCCGGTGTAAAACGCACATTGCAGGCGCGGTGGCCGTCGGCATGATACTTGCCTTCCTCTGGAAAAAACTCAATGGTGCCCACCATGCGTTGGTCGTTGGTTTTGAGTGCGCCCAGCACATCGTCGTATGTTGCAGCGCTATCAACAACTGTTGCCTCGCGCCCTAATTTGCCGGGCGAATGAGCGTCGGAGTGGCTGGTAATGGCCAAGCCGTCCAGATTGCTGAGCCGCCAGTTCATGTATGGGTCGCTGCTTAGGCCAGTTTCTATAGCCCTAATCTCTGGCGCCAACTCTTCGTAAGCTTCTTGCAACGAATCAAAACCAGATTTACTGCCAAATAAGCCAAACCACGGAGTCCAAATGTGTGCTGGAATATACAGGCCACGCGTATCCACCTCGAGCATGTGTCGCAGCAACTCCTTAGAATCTAGCCCCAAAATGGGGCGGCCATCGGAATGCAAATTACCAATGCGGCCCAACCGTGCATTCAGCTCGCTCACCGCCTCGAAGGTGGGCAGCACCACCAACTGGTGCAGTTTGCGCACTCGCTCGCCTTTTTTGTAGATGGTGGCAATTTCTACTGTGGGCACAAACAAAATAGTTTGCTCGCGCACGCTGGGCGGAAGGCTGGCATCGATGGGCGCGGCTAGCTCATCTTTAAGCTTATAAAAACCACCGTCTACCGGCTGCAGCTGCTCTTGCATCTCGCGAAACCACTCCGGGTGGGTAAAATCGCCCGTGCCAATAATATTGATGCCCTTGAGCTTGCCCCACCGATACAACCCCGCCAAATCGGCATTTTTGCTCGTTGCCCGTGAGTAGTGCGAGTGCACATGCAAATCTACAATAAGCTCTGACATAGGTTCTAGTGTAGCCCAACCATCAGCCCGCGCCAAAACACATCTACACCATATTTTCCCATTTCCAAGGACCAGCCTTGGAAATCAAAATACTTGCCGTGTATGCACAGGCTAAGCGTATCGATTAATTTAGAGTGGTGGGGTGCCAACCCAAGACGTAAGGAGCTGAATGGCTGGCTCGCCAAATGGGATCTTTGCTTCAGCCCCAGGCTCAATCTGCGATTGCAACCGGCCGACTCCAAGATGCCCAAAATGCCAATACATAGTACTCTGCGGGTTTTCGGCCCAACGTTGTACCTCATTGCCCCGAGGTTGGTCGACCATTGTTTGATAGCCAGCCGTAACGGCTACAGTGTCGGATGCTAGCGTAACGAGCTGAAAGTTTTCGCCCGGGCGTACGCCAGCTTTAGACAGCCTAAATGTGCCAGCGACCCCTATCGAGTGCCCCTGCGCTAGCTGGTCTTTGTAGACCTGAAGTTGAGCCTCTTGCTGGGCGGGAGTTAACGCGCAGAACGTCTCTCGACGAACAATACTACCCCACGCCACCTGGCCGTTGTTCAATGTTGCGGTCCGAGCGTATGCTAAATCTTTATGGGCACTCAGGAGTAGGTTCCAAACGCCATGCGTTGCAGTTAATCTGTCGTTAACTACCGACGGCGCCAGCCTGCCGACCCCGATATCCCAGTTATCAATGTACGTTACTTTGGCCTGGCCGCCTTCTTGGGCGTGTTTGATGGCAGTTTGTTCGGCATCCAAAATATCCAGCAAATGTCTCATCTGAGAAGTCTCGTAGGCCCGGCCGCCAATTAATCTGAGCGGCCGCCGGTAGTCGCTTGGCAGTGCGTCTATCCTTTTTCTAAGGTCATATTCTACCATTGGTCATCCCTCTCTTTATCTGAGCTTATTATAGCCGATGTGTCAAAAAGCAAGTGTAGTGTATTATACGTCGCCGGCACAGCCTGTGCGACTTAACGGCTAGCGTCTACCCAACGCTCCATTGCTGCTAATGCTGGCTCGCCAATTAGGAGCGGGTCGTCAGGCTGGCGGTTGTCAATTGACCACTGCAAAAAAGCCGGCGCATCAGAGCCAAAGCCCCAGTACATGCTGCCTTCGGGGTTCTCGGCTGGTATCTGGGCCTCTTGTGGGCGTACATCAGCAAATGTCTGATAAGCCGAAACCAAAGGTGTGTTGTCTGGATAATTAAGAAGAACTAGCTCGCTATTAACACCTGGGGTAATACCATGCTGTGTTAGCGCTACCGCGTTGCCAGTAGCAAAAAGCATGCCTTGTTGAGCTTGCTCCTGATATGCCTCCAGCTGTGCACCACGATAGTAAGGTGTTGGCAGCTTCATAAACGTCTCACGCGACACAATAGTGACGCGTGCAATGGTACTCCCTATCAAAGCTGCACTCCGTTGCTCTGCCAGCTCGGCATGAGCCCTAATAAGTGCTGCCTCGGAACTATCTGCGCGGCCGCTACGCTCGTGTACAAGCCGTTTGGCCAGCCGGCCAATACCAATGCTCCAGTTGTCAACATACGTTACCTTGCCAGGCCCTTGATGATTGGTTGCCGCTGTATGTTCGTCAAGCACTATGCCAAATAAGTGTTTAACAGCACTTTTGTCTGGCTGCAATATCGCAATTGTGCGTAAGTTGGGACGATAATCTGCAGGTAGCTCATCAATCTGTTTACTAATTTCGGTGCGTACTCCCATATTCTGTCCTCTCGATTTATCTGTTGTCTATTAAATGCATGGTTTATAAATGAGCCCACGACTCTAGCATGTGCAGCGACCGTGCTGTCTTTTGTTCTTGCATGGATATCTCGCGACCAATTGGCGCTTCGGCGTAGCCGTGCACAAAAGCGCCAATGGCATGTGTTGCGCGGTAAAACATTGTGCTCTCGGGCAATTCTGGTAGCGGAGCTTGTTCGCCCGGCAACACATCTGCAAGCGTGTGGTAGGTGGCCGTCACGGTTCGTCCATCTGCTTGTAAACGGCTAATTAGGTCGGAGTTAGTTCCTGGGTTTATGCCATAAGGAAACGCCAGCGGCTCGGCAATTGCACCAATCCGCATACCATCCTCCGCTTGTTGGCTATACGCCGCCAATTGAAGCTTGCGTTCCTCGGGAGTCAGCGTCAAAAAAGCTGTACGGCTTAATAATTCCCAACGCGAGGTACGGCGAGTATCTATGTCTCGATTACGTAGTTGCGCCAGCATAAGCTGAGCCTCTAAAAAAGTACGATCGTCGTCACGCGCAGCGCCAATTCGTTGCTCTGCTATCTGGGACGCAAGCCCACGAAAGCCTATACCCCACGTGTTTATACGCGTCGCCCAAGCCGGCCAGCCGCTACGGGTCATGACTTGTTCGGCCAGCATAAATTTTACCAAGTGCAATCCTTGCTGCGGCCGGTGCAAGGCAATTACCGATGCCGGCCATCGATAATCAGTCGGCAGCTGCTCGATATGTTCTGCCGCCGTATGCGCCGTAGTCGTCACATTCTCCTCCGTCTTAGATGCTATGCGTCATTATAGCGCCTAAGTCAAAAATTGTGCGCGGCGTTTTTCTAGAGCTGGACCTTCGTAGTTAACGGCACTAGCACTTACCTTGCGGAACACAAATGGGTTGGTGCCTTCCAACTTGTAGTAACTTACCTTGCCGCCTAGATGTTTTTTGAGTGTAATCTCGTCCAGTACACCATCGCTTACCTCGCCAAAAGCCCATAGTTCGTCGCACATGCGCACAATGTCGCTGTTGGCACGATATACCTCTTCCCGAGGGACACTGTCGCCCAAAAAATATCTAAATAGCATAAAAGGGTTGAGCGGTATAACCTTGTGCTCCAGACAAAATTGACTAATGTGCATTTGCCAATAAAAATTATGCTTGGAGTAAGCCGAATACACTACGGGGTATGTTTTGTTAAAACGCAGCCTGGGGTGCCAGCGCGACAAATCGCGACCCGACAGCATCCACTCCCACAACCATTGCGAAACATCCTCGAGCCGTACTTGGTCTTCGCTAACAAACGTAAAATCTTGCTGGTCGCCCAGTACTCGCTGCAGGTAATGCACAGGCTTGTTATACTTTTTGGCTAGGTAGATCTCGATGAGCACACCATCGCTTACCTCGCCAAAAACCCACAGCTCGTCGCAGCGTTCAATAAGCGTATTGTTAGCCACACGGATGAGGTCTTTGGCCACAATGCCGCCCAAGTTGTAATCAAAGTTCATAAAAGGGCTAATGGGCGTAAACCCGGCGTTGAGCACTGTTGCGCTAATAGCTGCACGCTCGTAAAAATTTCGCTTAGAAAACGACGTAAAGACGGTTTTAGAAGTGGGTGACAACTGTTCGGGCTGTGCAATACTCATGCAGTAACAATAGCACGATTTTTGGACCAAAAATATACAAATAATTATCCGGTGATTAATTCGCTTACCACAATTGTGCGTTGCTGGTAGGCATGGGCCTGTTGGTCGAACGCGCCACTGCAGGTAATAAGATTAAGCTGACTGGCTATGGACGGAACGCGAGCAAATAACGTCGTGGCTGCGACTGCTTCGGCAACGCTGCTAACACTGGCAACCTTAAAGGTCTTTTGCACGCCACTGCCAAGCTCCACCGTAAACGTGTCGCCAACTTGCAACTTATTTAGATTGATAAAAATACCGGGGCCATGCAAACCATCGACATGACCATCCATAATACTCAAGCCTGCTTGGCCAGGAGCCAAACTGTTAACATACCATCCTGCCAAGTTGACGTTGTTGGGTGCGGCCACTTGATTGTTCTGATCAACGCCCATCTTTTGGACATACCCCTCCGCCCCAATAGAAGGCATAATGATGTACTTAGGCTCGTTAGGCGCAGCCGTCGACACATAGTCGCTCTTGGCTACGGGCGCCTCGCTGGGTTTTTTAGTAGAGTACGTAACTACATCTTTTGGCTTGGCTGGACCAGCCGGAGCGGCAGGTGTGTGTACAAAATAGACTACCGTGCCACCTAGTGCCACGGCGACAATACCACCGGCGATTGCCATACAATACGCGCGTCTCATACAGATAGTGTATAGCAACTGCTACACTAAAAAGTACTAATGAAAACGCTTCGAGGGTACGGCACGCCGATTGCGCACCACATAACAAATCGCCCATGGGCGTATGGCTGGTTTGGTCTGGCAGTACTGCTGGCCACAACCCTGCGATGGTCGCTAGTAAGCGCCATGCTACAGCAAAGTAACGCCGACCAGCTAGCCGACGGCTATTTGTTTGAAAACGCACATACATTTGCTCAAGCACTCTTCCCGGCTTCGCACACGCTACTGTTTAAGTGGCCGCTGTTTTGGCTGCTAAGCCTGCTACATTCTTCGCCTGCGGCAACCATTACACTTACCGTACTAGTAACAACGGTGTGCGTAGGGGCGTTTGCGTACGTACTGTTCAAAATCATCCGGCGCCCCCTGGTATTTGGAACGCTGTGTTTGTTGCTCGCGTGCGTGCTTGTTTTAATCCCGGCTCAACTGCTGGGCGGAGTAACCGCCCCACTCAATATGGCCATACTTACAGGGCGTAACATCGAATATGTGCTGTACGTTGGTGCGTTGGTGCTGTATGCTCGTGCGCGCAGCTACCAGCAATGGCAATGGGCTGTTGCAACACTGCTGTTGGTTTTGCTAATAGCCAGCGACCAGCTGTTTGTCTTGCTTGCCATTGGCGGCAGTATTCTTATGTTGGGCGCAGGGTACTTATGGCACCATGGGCCTGTGCGCAATACAGCCATGCGCTGGTTGGCTGGATCGGTCACGGCGTGGGTACTAGCCAAGTTGCTAGTGGCAATGGTTGGCAGATATTTAACGGGCATAGTTGGCAGTTGGCAACCTTACGCCCTGGTGGACGATTGGCATACGGTGTGGCCAGCAGTAATATACGCTATAAAAGCAATGACGCTTAACCTAGGAATTACGACACGAAATGGAAGTTTGGCGCTTATTCCGGCCAGTGTTAATACCCTTGTTGCGCTGGCGATTATAGTCGCAACCTACCATGTTGTTCGCAGGCTAAGCCGCAGCCGCACAATAACGAGCACCGCGCCGCTCCTGACTACCATGCTTGTGGCCAGTACAGCTACTGCAGTCGTCGCCTATTGCATCACTGCCCACCCATACGCATTTGACGCCCGCTACCTAAGCATTGTGTTGTTTGCCGGTTTTGTGGGCCTAGCCACCTACATGCGTACCACTGCAATTACACCAAGCAAGCTACTTGCCGTAGGCGTCGTGGCCCTGGCTGCGTCCCTCATTGGTTTGGCCAGCTTGAGCCACACTCCACACCACACCGCCGACGTATTGCAGCAGCGAAATCAACGCGTTGCCAAAACATTGCAGGCTCATCCCACCGAGATCTTAGTTGGCGATTACTGGCAGGTGTTGCCCATTAAAGCAATAACGCCACTCAGTCAGCAAGACATTGTGCCCCTGCAGTCGTGTCTGCAACCCATTGCGCAGCTGCGCAGCAATGCCTGGCTAGTCGACTTACGTGTGCATTCGTTTGCCTACCTTTTGCCGCTCTATTCCAGCGGTACGCCATTTGGTAAGTGCAATGCGCGTACTATTGAGGCGATATACGGCAAACCAACAGCTACAACCATCGTCGATGGCACAGCTCATTTTCCTCAAACACTCCTACTGTTTTACGATAATGGTGCCGACAACTACTGAGCCATACCGCCAAGGCCAGTATTGGGCGCACCAGCGTTGGGAGTAGCAATACCCACTGGGTCTACAATAATTCCGTTTGCTGTGCCGTCTTGATCGAGTGCGCTGCCGTCGGTAATTTGATACGTTGCTTTGGTGAGCGTTTGGTCACCAATAGTTACCGCACTAACGGTAACGCCAGGTATGGTTTGGTAGGTGTGCGTCGCGGTAGTATATTTTCGCAGCAGCAAGCTAGCCGAATCTTGCAGGCCATAATAGTACACCGATACAATTGCGGTTGTGCCATGAGTTGGGCAGGTTAGCGTAAAATTAAGCAGCCCTTGCGTGTACGTAAAACCACTGTCCTTGTACGCGGTTGGCAATGCGCCCACCGACACTCCTGTGTTTGTCGTGCAATTAGACTGCAACACGTTATAGCTATTGGTAAGTGGATTGATGACAGCGGTTACCTGCGGCTGCATTTCGTCGCTTATCCCATCGCCATTGGCGTCGCCATTGTTGGGAGCAAGCGCTTCGCTGGAGTTAAACAATCCGTCGCCATCTGTATCTACAATTGGCTGCCACGATGGCAAAAACGAATACTCGCTATCTGAGGTAATAGCCGTCTCGTTACTGCCGTCGGGGTTAGCGGTAAAAAGTTGCACAAAGCTGGTGGCCTGGCCGCTGTATAACAACTTGGTGCCGTCGGGGGACCAACTAACGTCGGTGTTGTCAAAATTGGCCGAGGTTAGCAAATTGTGCTTGCTACTGCCGTCGGCATTCATGATGCCCAGGTTGTGATCGTACGGGTTATTACTCACTGCGTACGCAATTTTGGTGCCGTCGGGCGACCATGCAGGGCCGTCATAATAGTTAGAATCGTTAGTAATGTTTTGTTCGTTGGTGCCGTCGGCATTGCTTACGCATATTTGGTTGCCGCAGACATAAGCCAGCTGTGTGCCGTCCGGGCTCCAATCGGGTGATGTATTGCCCGTGGCTGTCGTCACTGCGGTTTGGTTGGTGCCGTCGGCATTCATAACATAGATTGCCGATCCGACCACTCCATCATCGTAAACGAAAGCAATTTTGGTGCCGTCGGGCGACCATGCTGGATCGGAAAAATTGATAGAGTCGTCATTAGTCAGGCCGACAGAATGGGACCCACTAAGGCTCATAACAAAAATTTGCGATGAGCTGGCACCGTCGGGGACGCCTATGTAGGCAATCTTGCTCCCGGTGGGCGACCAAACTGGCTCGCCGCTTATCGTCGATCCAAAAGTGAGCTGCTGTCTGTCGGAGCCATCGGGATTCATAGTAAATATTTGGGGTGCCGTGCCGTCTAAAGCCGAAAAAGCAATACGGCCATTAGCCGCGCCAAACACGTGCTTGTTTTGGTGAGACGTAAGGGCAACAACAGATAGCACAACAGCCAGGGCGACAATGCCCACCTTACCAAGAAACCGTTTGTACGTCGCCATTCTGTTCATGGTTACTTGTTAGTATAGGCTATGGGCTACATATAGAAAAAGGCCCTAAAGCCTTTTTGTACAAAATGGTGGGGCTGCACAGGCTCGAACTGTGGACCTCGGCAATGTGAATGCCGCGCTCTAGCCAACTGAGCTACAACCCCATAATACGTGGATTATAGCACAGGGGCCAACCCTACTTACTGATTGGCAGTGGGCGGTCGACAAATTCGCGGGCAAAGCGTTCAAAGACGGCATTTGTCCAGCCAAAGCCTGTCTGCGAGGGATATACACCCTGGGCTGGTGGTTTTTCGGGGTCTACCACATTATACTTTTCCAAAAATATACCGTTCTCTTTAAACCATTTAAGGTTGGTAGACATCCATTTAAGAGCAATGCGCCGGGCGTCTTCATTGTACCCATACCGCTGCAGAGCCTTGACCACCAAAAATTGAAGCGGCGCCCAGCCATTAGGGTACGCCCACTGCATAGGGAGCGCTCCGGGTACACGTTGACTAAGCGCATAGGCGTCAGTAGTGGCCAACCCGCCCTTCTTTTCAAACCGGCGCAACGCGGCAACCAGCTTGGCAGCCTGACGACCATCAATCATGCCAGCCCACATAGGGTAATATGTAGCCAACGAAGCCACGTTGCCTCGGCGTTCCTTGACGTAGTTAAAGTCGTAATACAATCCTTTGCCCTTGTCCCACATCAGGTTATCCATAGTTAATTTGCGCTTGGCGGCTACTGTCTCCCACTCGTGCACTTCTTTTTGGTTACCAAAAACTCGAGCAGCGCGGGCAAAATCCATCTCGTATTTGTACAGCAGCGCATTTAAATCAACCGGCAAATAATTGAGTGCCTTGCGTCCAAAGCGCGGAGTCATATCCCAACCGCTTTCGGTTTCGGCAATATCGTTTAGGTAATTAAAGTCGTAATAACGACTAAGACCCTGGTATACCTGGCGAGCGTTTGGCTTGCGAGTGCCCATCCACACCGTAGTGTATTCGTCCTTGGCGATGCCGATGTACTCTTTAAGCCATGGCAAACCCATATCGTAGGTATCGTAGACGTCAAAAATAAAGCTCGTCAGAAACGGAGGTTGCGACCGACTGACGTAATACATGCGCGAGCCATTAGGAATGAGTTTAAATCGCTTATAAATAGACACGAGGTCTTCCAGAATACCAATCACGAGGTCTTTATGTTCTTCGTCCAACAAGCCCTGAATCATAAAATAACTGTCCCAATAATACAGCTCGTTGTAGTCAAACTCGTGACCCTCGGCATAGGACGGCACCAAGTAAGGCTTGGGGACGCCAATAAGTGTTTCGTCGTCTTTAGGGTGGTAGCGCTCTAGCTTGGGCCAATACTGCAAAATGTAGGTGCGTGCCAGCTTGATTTCATCTGGATTTAATACAATCTCTTTTCTAAAGAGGTTGGGCAGGCGTGAGAATGAGCTGTCGCGAAGCATGTATTACTAGCCTAGGCCAAGGTGGCGCAGACGTCAACCTCTATCACGCCTCTGGAGCGCTGCCTGCAACCAATCGGTGTTCAATGCCATCTAATAGCAGCGCAAGCCCACATTCGTACATGTGGTCGGGGTTCTGCTGCTGTTTTTGAATAGTAGCTGCTATGCTTTTGGCAAGTACCGGAAAGGCAGCCGCTGTTTCGCGCAAATGAGCAGTATGTTCCTTAGGGTGAGCACGTGCTGGATCGGCCTGCTCTTCAAAGACACAACCCAGGGTGTAACGAACAATGGCAAAGACACTCTCTAATGCCATTGCGTCACTAAACCCAAAATCGTGCAGCGTTTTAAGCAACCGCTCTAGACCGGCAAGCAGCGAAGTTTGGCGCATATTGGCATGAGCCATTAGTTGTGCGCCGTCACGATAGCTGGTAAGAGCACGGCGATGCGTATGGCTGACAAGAATAAGAATAGAGCGCCAATCGCGCGGCACCTCTTTATCGTTCTGATTATACGAGCTAGTAACCATAGCTGCCGCCATGGCATCTACCAAGTCTTGCTTGTTTTCAAAATGCCAGTACAGGGCGGCTGCCTGGACGTCTAACCGAGTAGCCAAACGGCGCAGCGTCAGACCTTCAAAACCTACCTCGTTTAACAGTAAGAGCGCTTCGACTACCACCTGCCCGCGCTCTAGCGTTCGTTCGCGCGCGCCCACCTTGTTTGCAGACGCTTTGTTCATATACCTTCCTTAGTAAAGATGCTTAACACCGTTAAAGGTAGCATAGCTGCCAGCAATGCAGACGTCAACGGCTGCGTAGGTGCCAGCTACCCCACGCCTCAACAGCCAGGCCAAGCGCAACAAAGCCAAGTACGCCCCAGAGCAGTGCTCGCGGCGCAGCGTACGTAGCTACAGATTGCGTTGTGGAGTCCGTGCTGCGCACTAGCGCCGACTTGACCGGTTGTGTAGGTGGCGAATCTGGAGCCGTGCGCCAATGCACCACAGGCAGGTCGTCTGCGGCTGACACAACAACGGGTGCATCATCTTTTTCGGATGTTGTTTGCGGGGCGGCATTGGGCAAGGCATCGTCAGTGGTTTGCATATCCTCCTCAGTGTCTGTAGGCGCGCCGCCTTGATCTACATCGGCAGTATCAGGCGCCTGAACGTCTTGTGGCTCGGTTGGATCGTCGGGTGCCGCTAGGGATGCAGCCCCGGAATCCACGGCAGGGATCCCTGACGTGGATTCCGGGGCTGCAGCAGAAATTACCGGGGGTGCGACAACCATTGCTGGTGGCTGCATTTGAAAATGAATGTACACCGTAAAACCAAAGCTTCCGGGCAACCCTGTTTGCAAAGAGTACTCGCCCTGCCCCGCATAGTTATATTGCGACACGGTAATCGTGCCATCGGCATTAACTGCCTCGACAAAAGCTGCATGGCCATACGGGCCAGCAGTACGTACTGCAACAGCACTAGCCGTGGGCGTCTCGTCAACCACTAGCCCTTTTAGTGTGGCTGCTGCGGGCCAATCTTTAGCGTTGCCCAAATTGGTGTACTGCGCGGTCGGTACGCCCGCAGCACTCAACCGCCACGCAATATAGTCGGTACAATTGCGATAATAATAACCAAGCGGAGAAATAACATTGCCAGCAGTATTGTCGTCTGGCGCATCACCAAAATCGTAGTCGGCGCACCAGTTGGTTGTAGTACCAGTTACGGCATAGGGCTGCCAAATGCAGGGTTTGGTGGCGTATGGGTAGGTTTGGCCGGCGTTTGCAGCATGACCCGTTGACACACTAAGAATAGTAGCAACCACACTTACGGCGATTGCTTTCACCCAAAATCTTTCTCGTAGGGGCCCCATAGGGCCGGAGCTTATCCAACCTTCCCCGATATTGCAAGCTAAAAGTGAGGTTGCAGAACCAACACTTTATGACTTTAGAACTTTCAACTTTATAACTCTTAAGAATATTTGGTGCACCAGCTAGCCATGGACTGCAAAATAGGCAGTAAATCTTCACCCTTCTTGGTCAAAGAGTACTCGACACGCGGCGGTGCCTCGGCAAACTGCTTCTTGCTTATAACGCCCGCCGTCTGCAAATCATCAAGGCGCTGCGACAAAGTGCGGGGCCCAATGCCCAAACTCTGCTCCAGCGCGGTGAAACGCTGAGGGCCCGCCGTAAGGTTACGAATAATCAGGCCACTCCACTTGTCACCAATAATCTGGAGGCTGGCTTCGATACTGCCGCATTTAGGTTGATCGTCAGAAGAATTCATTTTAAGTAAATTATACAATACTTTACTTTGTATAGTGAGTCTGGCATACTAAATTTGAAACTATACAAAGTATAGTATAACACGTTTATCCAAGGAGGATTACATGGCAGAGTACATCGCTATAGCAACTGACGAAGCAATCGAAACTACCCGCAAAGCACTAGAAGCCAACGGATTTGCAACTACCATCGTAGAAGACGAAGACGCCGCGCGCCAGGCCGCACTAACCCTAATCCCCAAGGGCTCCGAAGTACTGACGGTTAGTTCCAAGACCATCATAGATCTTGGCCTGGATACAGTCCTTAACAAATCAGGTGACTACGATTCTGTTCGTACCAAATTAAACGCAATGGCCGGCGACGCCAGCAAAAAAGATGAGCAGCGCAAGCTAGGCAGCGCCCCCAACTACGTTATCGGCAGCGTACACGCTCTTACTCAAGACGGCAAAGCCTTAATTGCCTCAATGAGCGGCAGCCAGCTGCCCGCCTACACCTACGGTGCAGGTCAGGTAGTGTGGGTTGTGGGCGCCCAAAAGATTGTAAAGAATATTGCCGAAGCCGAAGCACGCTTACGGCAGCACGTATTCCCACTAGAGGATGCGCGCGCCTTGGCGGTCTACGGCGTCAACAGTAGCATTAACAAAATGCTGGTCTATAACAAAGAATTTCCAGGCCGTGTACATGTCATCATCGTAAAAAAGGCGTTAGGCTTCTAGCCAAAAACTTGAGGTGCAACCTCATAGGTAGGCCTATGCCCAAAGACCGATCTTGTCGACCCAAGGTCGGTTTTGCTAGCTAGCGGGCGAGCAGGTATACTAAGCATAAAGCCTATGAACATCGAACCGCCAGCCCCGCCACCGCCGCTAACCGGCCTTGACGTGCCGCCTCCGTCTGCTGTCAACGAAACACCGCCCCTGGAACCAATGCGTGTTGCGCCCAAGCCGCCTGCGTATATGCCCGAGCCGCGTAAGGGCAACACTAAAAAGATCGTGCTGTGGATTGTAATAGTTGTCGTCTTAATTGCCGCTGCTATCGTTGCTACCCTGCTGCTTACAAGCAAAAAAGCAGCATCGCCAACGCAACACACCAGCACAACTCCGCCCGCCACTGGCAGTAACGCCGACCTAAACAACGACCTTACTGCACTCGACAAGAGCGCAGCCGCTGCCGACCAAGACCAAACCGATACAAACACCGCCGTTAACGATAATCAAAGCCAAGTGCAAGTGCCGGCTAATTAGGAACAATTATGTCTAAACGCACACACATCATTTGCCTACTCGCAACCAGCCTTATTGGTATTGTGTTTGCATCAGGCACCTTGGCTGCCGCGCAAACATCTCCTACTACCCAAGCCTCCGACTACCTGCAGACCGTCAAAACCAAAGGCGACCAAGAAATTGCTCGACGTCTTAAGGCGCTTGCTGCCCTTACCGCCAATATCAATGTCACCTCCAAACTCACGCCCAGCGACAAAACTAGCCTAACCGAAGAAGCAACAACCGAATCCAAAAATCTAAGCACGCTACGCACTAAGCTTGCTGCCGAAACTACCCTTGCGGGTGCCGCCGCTGATGTGCAAAGCATGGTGGCCGAATACCGTGTATATGCGTTAGTGATTCCCAAGGTGCGTCTTATTAAGACAGCCGATGCGCAACAAATTTTTCAGGCGCAGCTAACCGCCTTTGCAGCCAAACTACAAACACGCATCACCGCAGCGGATGCCAAGGGCAAAAACGTTACCGACCTGCAAACCAAACTAGACGACATGCTTTCCAAAATGGCCGTAGCCGAAAGCATTTCGGCAAATGTAGAGTCAAAAGTACTCACCCTAGAGCCGACCGACTATAACAACGATCATGGTATTTTGGCTGGCTACCAAACTCAGCTAAAATCTGCTCACCAAAACGATCTTGCTGCGTTAGCAAGTGGCAAGCTGATTGTTCAAGGCCTCAAGGCTTTATAAAATGCGCGACCTGATTTCATTATCCCGAAGATAAACCTAGCCTGCCCTCGTCACCCCCCATACTCACCTCGCCCTCGTCATACCGGGCTCGACCCGGGGATGCAGGACGTATGTTCCTTCTGTTGTTTGTTCTAGCTCCTTCTTTGCTACCGCAAAGTATATGTTCCTCGCTGGAAGCGAGTACCCCTTACTTTT
>CAZBQZ010000003.1:0-75059 GCA_964494495.1 uncultured Candidatus Saccharibacteria bacterium | reverse complement strand
CCCCCCTATCGATTTAGCAAACCGACCCCTTCAGCCTCTTGGGTACCTCTCCAGACCAACGCATTGTACTATATTTCGCCCCTGTTGGCGAGTATATATTGTGGCGGAAGGGGTGGGATTCGAACCCACGGTGAGTTTCCCCACGATGGTTTTCAAGACCATTTCCATCGACCACTCGGACACCCTTCCGTAACAGAGGTAAGTATAGCAAAAAGGCATTATTTGCGCTAGGCAGCCGCAAAAACAACAGCGCTCACACGATGTGCGCCACTTTGTCTAAGTAATCGGGCCGCAGCTTCGCATGTCGCGCCCGTTGTAAGAACGTCATCAACCAAAAGTACATGAGTATTTAATCTGCGATTGGTCGTTTTAAACGCCTCGGCCACCTGTTGGCGACGCTGCTCACGGGTTCGGCCCACCTGTCGAGCACTGTTTTGGCGAATAAGCAGGGAACTGTATGGGATTCCGGTGGCCTGGCTTAGACTACGAGCAATCAAGGCCGCTTGGTCGTACCCACGTTGTCTGATTCGGGTTGCCGCCGTTGGCACGTGCGTGATAACCGTAGGGCCCTCAAACAAAAACCGCCGGGCCAAGACTGCCGCAATGTCGTCGGCTGCGGCGCCAGCTCGCACAAACTTAAGCATGTGTATAACATCCTTGGCCAGCCCATCATACGCAGTTGCCGCCCGCACACTAAACAGGGCGCTCGATGCCCGGCAGCTGCGGCACGTCCGAAAGTCGGCAGTCAGGCGTCCACAACGGTAGCAACGAGAGGAAATGGGCACCAAACCGCCCGCACATCCCTTACACAACACCACACCCTCAAAGCCACACCCTAGGCAGTGATGAGGGGCAATAATGGCGACAATTTGTTCAAGTAAGCTCATGTTGTATTTTTTGTGTTGTAAATAACCCTGTTTGCGGTTGCAACCTATTTATTACCTAAGCTATACTACCATTAACACAAACACTCGAACACCTAAGAACTAATGTACGTGGAGGGTAACAACTATGGCGCGACGCACAAGTGGCGACGACGACCTGCTGATGGAAGAGGACGAATTGACCGCCGCCTTTTTAGGTGACGATGATGGCGCAGCCCCAGCAGTAGACCCAACAGCTAGTACCGGTCCGGTAGCCGCTAACGACGAGTGGGACGAAAGCGAAGATCTGCCCGGGCAGCTCGCTGTTGATGTATACGAAACCAGAGAGAAACTGGTAGTAAAAGCCCGCACCGCCGGCGTCAACAAGAATGACTTAGACGTCAGTATTTCTGACAACACGCTAAGTATTCGTGGGACGTTGTCGGCTGGAAACGAGGATGGGGTAGAGAACTACTTTGTCCAGGAGTGTTACTGGGGCGAATTCTCGCGCAGTATTGCACTGCCTGTACCAGTCAAAGAAGACGAAATCGAAGCTCTGCTAAAGGATGGCGTACTTACCATCAGCTTTGCCAAGGTCAAACAAGACACCGTCAAAAAGATTCAAGTCTTGTAGACGCGTCGTTTACTATAAAAATCCGCCCGTAAAACCGGGCGGATTTTTAGTATACAAGGTAGGGACACACAAAAATCCCGCAGACAAAGCCGCGGGATTTTTTGGCGTAAGCCGTAAAAGTTACTGGCCAGCAACTTTGTCGAGTACAAATTTGACGATAAACTGGGCCAGAGCCACTATTACCAAACCGATAACGGCGTAGACAATAGTGTTTTTGGCAGATGTAATATTGCCCGAGTCACCACCAGAGGTAATATACTTAAAGCCACCGACCACAATCATGATAACGGCCACAATGCCGACCACGATTGAGAACACGTTAACAATGGTAGTAACAATGCCCTGAATACGAGCACTGCCTTCGCCAGCTTGGCCGGCAGTACAGCCGTTGGTGCTGTCAGCGGTCGACAGGTTAGAGCCCTGAGATAGACACGAACCAATTGCGTCTGTAGCCGGCGCAGTTTGTGCGAACACTACTGCTGGAACAGCCATAGGGACTACGGCCAATGTAAGGCCCGCCACCAAGGCCAACACCTTACTGCGTAGAGTTTGTAACATACTAAAAGTCCTTTCTTTAAAGCGTTTTGCTTACGTTATATGCCTTTATAATACTGTTTGCTGCGTCTAATTTCAATGTAACAGCTGTTTTTGGCTTAGGTTTGGAGTACAGGGTGTCTAGCACAAAATGAACCAAGACTTGGGCCAGAGCCACTATTACCAAACCGATAACGGCGTAGATTATTGTATTTTTAGCAGAAGACAAACTACTGGAATCTCCGCCCGAAGTTACATAGCGAAAACCGCCTACCATAATCATAATGACTGCCAAAATACCAACAATAACACTCAAAAGGTTTACTACGGCTTTAATTATCTTGTTAAGGTCGGGGCCGGTATGAGTGCAGGTGCCGCCGCTCCAGGTACCGCCAGCACCCAAACAAGCCTGTTGACGAGCGGCATCGGTAGATGCGTCTGCGGCAGCTACGCCGCTTAATGCAATTGTTCCGCCGCTAAAGCTCACCACCATAAGTATGGCCAGCAGAATATGTTTGATCTTTTTCATGTATAGATTCCTTATTGCACAATATTAATTACCAACGTGATGAGCCCTTGGGCTAACGCAATGACCACCAAACCAATAACCGCACTAATAATCGCATGCCGAGCCTTGGTGGCTTTTTGGGAGTCACCGGCAGATGTCACGTACGACAGCCCGCTAATAATAATGACAACCACTGCGCCAATGGCGGCAATTATCGACAATATTAGTGATACCTTGAACAAAATGCCGTTTGTGCCGCCAATAGGGTTGCTGTTGGCATTAGTTTGGCAAGCCGTAGAGTTATTTCCGGTGCCATTAGCGGCCTGGCACACACTACTAAAAGGATTCCAGGCAAATACGGGTTGTGTGCCTAAGACAAAAAAGGTGGCCAATGTCAGGCTTAGGGTAATGGCTAGGGTGCGCAAACGTCGTAACATATCTTCCTCCTACAGGTGGTTCAGTGCAAAATTAACAACGGCAAACGCAACCATCGAAATAACTAAGCCAATACAGGCGTAGATTATCGTGTTCTTGGTTCTAGCCATGCTGTTGGCGTCGCCATTAGACGATACATAGCGTAAACCGGCAATAACCAACACGAGCAGTGTAGCAGCGGCAAATATACCAATAATTGTGTTGTACAACAAAATAAGCGTACCGTTGTCGGCTGTGGCGTTAGGCAACCCACTGATATCTATACCGTTAGGGGTCTTTTTTCCAACAGTGCCACCGCCCACACGTTCGCCTATAAAACGCACGCTGGCCGCTGCAACAGTTGTTATACCCAAACCTATAAGAGAGCTAATTATTGTGCCCAGCGCATGCTTAGCTTTTTCGGGCTCGCCTTGAGCGGTAATATACTGAAAACCAGCGTACACAATAAAGCCCACAGCAATAATCGCAGCCAACCGCAACAAGATATCTAATAAACCCAGCCCCAGCAAGCTTACTGATGTTAGGTTAAGTGTACCGTTATTGAGAAGGTGAGGGTCAAGTGTGCACCCATTCATCCCGTCTTGCGTAACATACCCAGCCTTATAAAAGTATTGCCACCACGATGGAAATACAAAAAATGACTGTGGAGTGCAGCTCGCGGCGAAGTGTGTTAAACCGTCTAGCAACATACTAATTAGTATACCTCGCCATATCTACAGAATTCCTCCTGGTACTATCCACTGCAAAAATGCCCACAGGAACGAAAAACAAATCATGGCGATAACAGCGTTTATTATACGACGGCGGGCAGCCGCTTGGGCACCAGGTTGATCTGCCGACGTGCTGTATTGGATGCCGCCGATAACCATAGATATGACTACCGCCAGTATCACAACAATGGTGAATGCGTTGATGATAGGGTTAAGGTATTGCTCAAGGATATTGCAATTGCCGAGCGGCTTAGAACCGTCTTTGTTGGCGGGGCAGTGGCCGGACTGGGCGTTGTCGGTACTGCCAGATATACCCTGGGTGGGCACTACGTTTTGAAACTTGGGATCGGCACAGTCTGTGGCGACATACCCCTTAGATGTATCCGACAACGTGTAGCATTTGCCATCGACAAAGGTGCCAGGCTTTTGACCATCTACTGCAAAACTACTTGTTGCCGGGCAACTAAATGCAACCCCAGCAAGCGCATCAAAGCATTTGGCGGTGGCTGTAGCAGCATGGGCGCGCACCGGCAGCATTGCACACAGGGCAAGCGCTAAAAGGGCAGTGACAAAAGCTACTTTTTGTAAACGGCCAACGAACGAGAATGTACTCATTACTAAGGAGTATACGGCATAAAACGGCTTACTCACAAGAGACCACTATTTGTGAAGATTTTTGCACGTGGTGCTGGTACAATAGGAGAGATAGGTTATAACACATGCAATCGCAAACTCGTCGATTTTTGATAATTGGTGGCATCGTCTTGGCAATGGTGTTAATCGTTGTGGTTACTACTCTAGTTAGTCGCAAAGATCCATACCAGAGCACCTGCACGACATTCATTAAGTATGTCGCCGCCCAGGACGCCTCTAAAAGCTATGCTATGTTCTCGGCCAACGCCCGGACTAATGGCGGCAGTGAAGAACAGTGGAGTGCCATTGTAAAAAGCTGGTACAACTACTATTTCAAGGCCGTTCCAAAACTTATCGAAACCAGCAACCTTACACGTGCTGCTACCAATGACACTCCTAACCCTAGCGAGCGCAAAGAGCTACAATACGAACTAAACGCCCCCGCTAGTAAGGTATTGGTTAACTGCTACGTCGTGAAGAGTGGTTCGACATATCAAATAGATGCATACGCTACCGCCCCAGCCGCTACCGCTAATACCCAGAGTACTGCTCAATGAGCATGGCTGGTGCACTAGTCGGCTGGAAGAGTCGCCTGACCACATTGACGATTGCTTTTTTGCTGCTGCTAAGCCTGGCAATGCCACTTGTCACACCATTTATACCGCGAGCCAGTGCCGATAATGGGGTCAGTAATGTTCCAATGGTCTATGGCGACCCCACCGACGACCCGACGACCCCACCATACGAACTCTTTACTTTGGATTGGAACGATAAGAACAAACATATCGATCCAACCTTTGGCGTTACGTGTGAGTTCCATTTTGTACAACGCACTCTCGACGACCAAACTGTCTTTAATTCTATAGGTTTAAAAAATATCTCTCAGTATGTTGGCAAGAGCGATGCCGAGATTAAAGCCGCCGTTCAGACAGTCGTAGCCGTCAACGGTAATGGCTTTTTTTACTGGTTCGGCTCTCTGGACACAACCAAGCGTACCGGAGAGATAGACATAAATACAGGTGTGTCGTATATAAAGCAAATCCTGGCCCACATAAATAAGATAAGCAATATCATGGTATCGAGCACTCCTGCGACTGATGCCGGCAACCGGCTAGGTTGCGGTACATTGGACAGCCCTCGCTTTACTCTTATACCTGTCCAGTTTAATGGCGATGATTCAATAAAGCTTATCGGTCGCGAGATCAACGCCACCTGTAACACCCAGTGTGGTGCCCACGGGGCCGCCAACTATCACGGCAATGGTTTAGTACTTCAGTTCACTAAGGATGGTACCAACGGTCTGACTGCCGACGGCCAAAATACCAATGGTAATTTGCAACATTACGATGATGTGCGTAATTATGTAACACACCACATTGTCGTAGGCGGTATCTCCAAGTTACTTAGTCCAGGTTTGTTTGGCGCAGCGGCCAATGCTAGCTTTCAGGATGTAGCGCACATTACCATAACCTATAATCAGGGCGGTACAGCGTATCACGAAATGTACACCGACTATCGCTGGGACAGCACCAATATATATTTCCTTTCCGCAACCGATGAACCCAGCAGGGAGGGAGAAACCCTTGATGCCCAAGGACAAAATCCCGATATTGACCCCTTCAGCGCTGGGACCGACAATCATGTACCATTCATAGATGCCCCGGTCTGTGGAGATCCTGCCTTCAAAAGTGCCGGCTTCAACCTGACATATAACGACAATGGCAATGGAACGCTAACCAATGCCCAGATTGTTCAGCGTATCAATGCCGGTATCGATAGTGTGGCCTGTACCGGTTTGTTGTTTTATGACTACACAGCAAATGGCTCGATAGTGACAGATCCTTCGGGAGGGAACACCAGCCAACCTGGGTTGCCATCGCCGGAATACTTGCTACCCGACCGCACTAATTCAGAAATTTGGTTCTATACCGATGGTAAAGGCCTAGTTACGGCATTCCCTGGTGGCGACGGACACGAGGCACTCTACATTGGCAACTACGACGTTAACCAAGGTACTCAAAATCCAACCTACTACGACCACGCAGACACTAGCTGCGCATACCTTGGCCGGGCCAGAGCTGGGGATGGAAACCCACTAGACAAACAAACCAGCAAAATTTTCCCCATTAACTGGACTCTGCGCAAAACCGGTACCGGTTGTGCGGTTACATTTGGCGACCTGCACGTCTATGCAATTACCGACGCCGCTTTGTATAGTGGTGGGACTGGCGCCATAGACGACTCGGGTTCAGGCACCGCCGACTCAAACCAGCTAGTATGCGATATCTTTAAAATTTCGTTGTCATGGCTCATTTGCCCGATTGCACAAGCTGCAATCTCGCTGGCTGGCTCGTTCGACAGCGCCATCAACGATATGCTTAACATTAGTGTCGACACATACCTAAATGAAAAGGGCGCCTGCGGTGACAGTAACCCTGGGCCGTGCTTCTATAAAGCATGGAATAGCGTGCGCATTTTAGCGATGGCAGTTATTGTAATTGCTAGCCTGGTAATGATTATTTCGCAGGCGTTAGGGGCCGACGTTCTGGACGCCTATGCTATAAAAAAGATATTGCCCAGGCTACTCGTGGCCGTGATTGCCATCGCGATTTCGTGGCAACTCATGAAAGCAGCCATTACTGCGTCCGACGTCTTAGGCTACGGCGTACGAGCACTTATATATAAGCCGTTTAGTGTGCTGGGGGCTGCCCACATTGGTGCGGGCACATCAGATGCGCTGGCAGTGCTCGGTGGTGTGGCATTTATTGGCTTGGGCGCGTTTGGATTACTGAGCTTTGCGCTTACCGCGCTACTTGCTGTATTTGTTGGTTTTATACTGTTAGTCTTCCGAGAAATGGCAGTTATTTTCCTAGTTATTTTGTCACCCATGGCCATTGCCCTCTACGTATTACCCAACACTCGAAAAGGGGGAAAGATCTGGCTTGATAGCACAAGCGGCGCGCTCGCTATGTTCCCAATTATGTCTGGTTTTATTGCCGTTGGTCACGTGTTTGCGCAGGTGGCTGGTGCCGTCAACAACGGTGGGGTCATTGGCCAGTTTATCTTCATAATTGCTTACTTTGCACCGTACTTCTTGATTCCAACAGCTTTCCGTCTGGCAGGCGGCCTGGTGGCCACGGTAGGTGGTGTAGTTAACGACCGTAGCAAGGGCGCCTTTGACCGACTTAAAAACTTCCGCGCCAACCAGCTCAAGAACAATATGGAAAAAATGGGCGAAGGACGACGCTTTAACCAATTTGCTGGCAATAACGCTTTTAGTCGCACGCTTAACCGGGGTATTGGGGCGTTCAACACCGGCACCGAGGGCGCCACTGCATTCGGCCATGCCGAGAGCAAATTGGGGTTCTTAACCAATCAGGGGACCCGCCAGCAAGCATTTACACAACACCGTGACATGGTTGCCGCCAAGCATGCGCAAAGTGCACGCGCCCAGGCTACTAAAGAAAACGACTTACAACACCATGCTCTCTCGTTTGGTAGCGAGGCAGAAGCTCGCGCTGGGCTAGCAACAAGGTTTGCCAGTACGTACAATACCGGCGACGCAGCAGTCGACGCACGAAACATGGAAGATGCTATTTCGGCAGCCAGGGCAGCTGGTGGCTGGAGCAAAGCACGACAGGTGTACGCAGTGCGACGCCTGGGCGCTACCAGTACAGGTTTTGGCGACGAGGCCGAGCTACAAAGAGCAGTATTTGGGGTGGCTGGAGCAAACCGTGGCCAGGCTGCCTCGTTACTTGGTGAGCTAAACGCTGTGGCCGCTAACGGCCGCCACGACCTAAAGATAGGCTACAACGCTCAGATGAAGTTGTACGATGGTATGGCAGCTAGCGGCGGAGTCGTTGACGATGTCGCCGTTGATGAAGCCGTGTCGAACGCTATGCTCGAAATCGATGGCGTAACCGCTGCTCGCGATAAGCCACAGGCATTGCGCAATATGTCGCAAGCGTCCAGGCGCGTCTTCCAGCGCCGCGAAGTTACGCGTGACACTTCTACGGATGCTGCCGCAGTAGCCCGAGCCCGCGACGAGCTCGACAAGCTTACAGCTGGTATCGACAAGATCGAACAGGCTGCACCATACGGCTCGGTCAACAACATGGAAATTGCCAGCACAGAGGTTATACAGCCTACTAGCGGCGCCAATACTGGTACTGTGGTCGTAAACCCTCAATACACTCCTAACGGCAACCAACCCCAATACGTCTATGCCAGTCCGAGCGGCCGCCGACGTATCCGTATGGAAGCCAGTGCTTCGCAGCTTAAGGTTAACCCTGTTACCGACCAACCAGAAGTCACCTACCTTACAGAGACATACCAGCCTGGCGACGTACGAATTACCAGCGGTATTCCACGCCCAGATGGCACAACGTACTTCCCGCAGGTGGGCGAAACAGTTATAGACGCAAACGGCAACCCCGCTTTGGTGCGCGACCCAAGTACTGGCAAACCAATTTACGCTCCAAACCCCGCTACCAACCCAGCTACCGAGCGCTCGCGTCGCAACTTGGACGCATATGGCGCCAAGCCGTACGACCCCTACAACCCCGATGCTTCGTAGCACCATTACAAACGTCTACTTGTAATTGACTTTTCATCAAGTATATGCTTATAATATAAGCATGACAAACCCCATAAATCCCTTTAATGCGTACCCTGGAACCCCGGAGCATTTCGATGGTATGATCGACACGCCCATGCCCAGCGTGGGTGAACCTTATAGCATGCAGGACGCAGCCACGACTCAAGCTAATATCCTCAGACAACTCCAGGAACTTCGCACGCGGGTAGGGACTGCAAACCACACAGTTGCCAATCAACAGCCTGGCGGGCATGCAGACTTGCTGCGAGCGCGCATGGCGGCAGACCCAAACATGTCTCCAATGGTAATGGGGCCCGCAAGTAACGCGCTTCGTGATCACGGTGCACGAGCTGCACAACTTAGCCAAAACCGCACTGCCGAAACGCGCGATACCATCATCACGCTTATTAACGAGGGAGACCCAGACAGGCTCGTGCCGCTACTGAGCCATGCGCTTAATGGCAGTCAGACGTACGAACGTAACGCCGATTCTTACAGTGACGTAACAGGCCAGGCGGCAGAAGTTCGACAGAACGAACTCGATGTTCTCGAAGCACGAACGCTCTATCGTATTGCAGCCGGCCCCCGCCAAACGCAAAAATTCCCCAGCGAAACGCCTGCAGCCTACGCTGATCGTGTAGCAAAAAACCGCAAGGAGCACGAGGCCAGAATAAACCAATCGCTACGCCAGATTTCAGACACGAAAAATGGCGGCAAAGCCAATGTCGACAAACCATCGAAGCTGCCTGGCTTAAGTGCCGAAGCGCTACATGACCTACACAGACAAGCTGGTGCATTGCAGATCTCATCCGAGGGTCTATCGTACGAAATCGGACAAATTGCCAACGTGCTAGAAGATCACGTACAAAATGTACAAACAGTTGAGGCCAATCTAGACAGTGCCCGTAACAATTTAGTTGGCTGGTATTTGAGCGGCGAACCTGACGTAGACCAAGCCGCTGCCGTAAGCCAAAACCTGGATGAAGCCGCTAATACTCTTGAATTGCTAGCGCCACGCTCTACGGCTCGTTCCGACTTGTACGATGAGCTTATCGTTGCCCGAATCCGCCTAGAGGAGCGGGTAGCCATGAGTAGTGAAGTTGCCAGCGCTCCATACGAGCGGCGACTTAACCACGACGGCAGCATTACAGTAAACATCGATCCGTACAACCCGACCCAACAGGTGACTTTATACGAAGACAGCAGCGTACTGCACTTCGACAGCGCCAGTGGCCATATGGTGCGCGAGTACACCAATGGCAGACCTTGGCGCGCCCCAACCAGACCCGTAACTCCACCTCACAGGGCAGAAATTGACGAGTTAGATATTTCCGACGAAGCCGAAGTAGACAACCAGGTTAACCACTTTGACATCGTACAAGAGGTAGTTCGCACCCGTGCCGCCGCAGCCGATGTTACCCATATTCACGAACTACGCATTGATCAAGCTCAGGCTGGAGCTGCCGAATCGGCAGTACAACTTACTGCCGTCGATGCACAACTAACTACCTTGCAGTCCCGCGTACGTGCTCAGCAAGTTGCCGAAGCCACAGTTATTAGCAACCACGCTCCTGGTATCGACGAAGGGCAGTACTCACACGAAGAGCGCAAGATTATGGCCGCGGGCCGCGAATTGCGCAACCAGATTGCTGTGGCCCAGGGCCTGCGTAACAACCACCTACAAAATATAATTATTCAGCGTATCCGCGAAAACCGATCGCAGTTCCGTGTAGCCCGTATGCGCGTAGGCGACCCGTTTGCAGTAAACGAGTCCGGTTATGCCACCAGCTTACTACGCCCGGATGGCTCGGTGCTCGTCCCTAATTCACGTCTTAATGGACGCACAGGCAACTGGGTTATCTATCCAGATGGCAGCTCGCGGCTCTTCGCTCCTAATGGCGCTCTGGTTGCCTCGTACTCCGACGCGGGCGTATACATTCCTTAAACAGGCCCCTACAAGCCAGTCACTAACTCGGGTATACTATATAGGTAATGTCTACCTATAAGGTTATTCAGGACATAGAGGCTGAGGACAAACTTATTGGGCCTTTGTCGTTACGCCAGTTTATTTATGCTGGCGTAGCGGCTATTTGCTTGTATTTAAGTTACTTTTTGGCAACACATCATGCGACGTTTGCACTAGCCATCTTTATGCCAATTGCTGTTGTATCGGCTTTTTTTGCTTTCCCTTGGGGCAGGGACCAACCAACCGAAATTTGGGCATTAGCCAAAATCAGATTTTTTATCAAACCGCGGCGACGCATTTGGGACCAAAGCGGCGTTAAGGAGCTGGTAACAGTAACTGTTCCAAAGCAGGTCCATATCGAGTACACCAACGGCTTGTCACAAACCGAAGTACAAAGCCGCCTGCGTGCCCTGGCCGAGACTATCGACAGCCGGGGTTGGGCTATTAAAAACGCCAACCTAAATCTGTATTCACAACAATCGCTAACCATGGTCGAGCCCCAATCCGACCGCCTTATTGGGCCCAGCGCATTGCCCCAGCCGGTATCCAATGTAGAAGTCATGGCGTCAGACGACATTCTGGACGAAAAGAACAATCGCGATGCTCATCGCGTAGACACTATGATTTCGGAAAGCGCTAAAGTCCACCGCGAGCAAATTATGCAACGCATGCAAGAAGCGCCAGCGCCCGCACCGGCACGCGATTTTTGGTTTTTAAACCAACCGGCACAGGGCGCCAGTGTACCCGGCAATATGGTGACATTTAATACGCAGGTAGTCACGCCCAGTTCTGCACAGCCAGCAAGCGCGGCACAACCACAAACCCAACAAACAGCAGCCGACCCATTTGCCGACGAAGCACATATTGTTGCCGAGCTTGACGCTCGCCGTCAATCGCTGCCTACCACCTCCTACTACGGACATTTGCACACCATCCAACCGCTCTCTGCTCAAGGCACACCAATGCAACAGCCCAGTGTTCAACAGGGAGCCGTGCAGCAACCGACAGCCGTTACGTCTGCACCGCAAGCACTACCTCTGGTTTCGCCCAGCCCCGGTCCGCAAGCACCACTTGTTTCTGCACCGCAAGAACCGCCCGCAGTGACGCCGCAGGGCCAGGCTGCTATACTACAACTATCTCGGAATAACGATCTCAATGTTGCAACTATTGCCCGCGAAGCGGAACGGGCAGCGCCGCAAGATGAAGTAGTTATTAAATTGCACTAAGAGGTTGGCTTTACATAATGAACCCAAACGCACCCAATCAACCCAACGCCGGCGCTCCTGCGCCTGGCATGCCATATATCCCGCAACCTCAGCCAACCGTACAACAGCCTATGCCGCAAGCACATCCGCCACTCGCCGTGAGCGACCTTACACATCAAGCCGCGGCTTTAACTAATACAGTTGGCATGCCGGGTGCTCCAGCAACTGGAGCAGGGGCTACCGTTAGCACTGCAACTGGCCCAGACGGACGCCCAATTGCCCAACCGGTTCACCACAGTAACCCCAACAGCACGCAAAATACATTGCAAATTGCCGAAATCCGCGACGGGATTGTCATTATGAGCGATGGCTCGTTCCGTTCTGTAGTGATGGTCAAATCCGTCAACTTTGATCTTATGAGTCCGCAAGAGCAAGAAGCTGTCGAATATTCGTACCAGGGTTTTCTTAACTCGCTTTATTTTCCAATACAAATATTTATTCGTTCGCAAAAAGTTGATCTGCAATCATACATCGAAAAACTCGATAAAATCCGCACCGAGCACGACAACATGCTCCTGGCAATGCTCATGGAGGATTACATCTCGTATATCGATCTTTTGTCTCGGCAAACCAACATCATGGACAAAAAGTTCTATGTGGTTATTCCGTACTTCCCACACATCGAAATTCAAAAGGCTATTACCCAAAGTAAAAACTTCTTTACTGGCTTTTTAGATCTATTTAACTCCAAAGAAAAACACGTTGTTATTAACGAAGCCGACCTAGAAAAAGCCAAAACCGAACTGCGCAACCGTGTGCAATCGGTGCTAGCCGGTCTGTTGCAATCGGGTATTCAGGGCCTACCCCTCGATACACAAGAGCTCATTGAGCTGTACTACGACACCTACAACCCCGACACCGCCACCCGCCAACAACTCAAAAACTTTGGTAATCTAAATGCCGACATTATCACCAAGGGTCAGGGCAGTGCCCCACAGGCGCACTTACAAAGGGAGCTTGGTTAGTATGGCTAAAAAACAAATGGATCCGGTTGCGCTGGCACAGGCACAGCAACAACGCGAGCAACAAGAAGTAGCAGCTGCATTTCAAAAGGGCATTACCGCACTGCGCGACTTTATTGCGCCCAGTTCTATTGAGCTTAATAGCAGCTATTTCCAGCTTGGCACCCGCCTAGCGCGCACGTACTACGTATACGGCTACCCCCGTCAGTTGTACACCGGGTGGATGAGCAGCATGGTCAACTTAGACGAAGTTATTGATATATCTCTCTTTATATATCCGGTAGAAAGCCAGGTGGTGCTCGACAACCTACGCAAAAAAGTCACCCAGCTGGAAGCCGGTATTCAAATTGACTCCGAAAAGGGCCGTGTGCGCGACCCACAAAAGCAGGCTGCTATTTTGGACGCCGAAGAAATGCGTGACAAACTGCAGGTTGGCGAAGAGCGCTTCTTCCGTTTTGGCTTTTACTTTACCGTGTATGCCGGCAGTCTGGAAGAGCTGGAGTTTGTTAGTCATAAGGTAGAATCCATGCTCGGACAACAGTTGGTATTTAGCAAGCCTGCCAGCTCGCAGCAAGAGCAGGGGCTTAACAGCACTGTGCCGCAATTTACCGACCAACTACAAATTAGGCGCAACATGAGCACGGGCGCTATTAGTACTAGCTTTCCGTTTACCTCGGCCGATTTAAGCCAAGACAGCGGCATTTTGTACGGTATTAACATGCACAACTCCGGACTCGTTATTTTTGATCGCTTTAGCCTAGAAAATGGCAACTCGGTGGTCTTTGCTAAGTCTGGCGCCGGTAAGTCGTTTACCGTCAAGCTCGAGGCACTGCGCAGCATGATGATGGGCACTGAAATATTTATCATCGACCCCGAAAACGAATACGAACGTATGAGCGACGCTGTTGCCGGCGCCTATATTCGCCTAAGCCTAAGTTCGGCCACGCGTATCAATCCGTTTGACTTACCGCGCGTAGTAGACAGCGAAGAAGCGGACAATGCGTTGCGCAGCAACCTCATCACTCTACACGGCTTGTTGCGTCTGATGATGGGTGGTGCACAAGCTCAAATGCAAGGCGGCAATGCCGTTATGGCACCGGCGCTCAGTCCGGTCGAAGAATCCGACCTAGACGCCGCGCTCATAGAAACCTATGCACGCGCCGGCATTACTAACGACCCACTGACACACCAGGGTTTGCCTCCAACTATTGCCGACCTCTACGACACGCTGTTACACATGAGCGGCACTGGCCCCCAATTGGCTCAACGTCTGCGCAAATACACCACAGGAACATTTGCCGGTATATTTAGCCAACAAAGCAACATCGACATTAACAACCCGCTGGTAGTCTTTAACATTCGCGATCTAGAAGACGAATTGCGCCCTGTTGCCATGTACATCGTGCTTAATTACATCTGGAACAAGACCAAAACCGATCGCAAAAAACGCCTCCTTATTGTAGACGAGGCTTGGCAGTTGATGAAATACGAAGACTCGGCCAACTTCTTGTTTAGCCTAGCTAAACGAGCCCGCAAGTACAACTTGGGCATAACCACTATTACTCAAGACGTTGAAGACTTTATGGGATCGCGCATGGGCCGCGCCATTGTCGCCAACGCCAGCATGCAATTTTTACTAAAACAATCACCATCGGCGGTAGACGTGCTTGCCGACGTCTTTAAACTAACGAGCGAAGAAAAGAAACGCCTAAGCCAATTCCCGGTAGGCCAGGGACTGTTTTTTGCCGGCCAAAACCACGTACACATCCAGGTGGTAGCCAGCCCTACCGAGACCACACTTATTACTACCAACCCCGCCCAAGTTCAGCAAATACAGGCCGGCAGTATGGATAAAGTTGGTGGTACCATCGATTTGGCAAATAAACTGACACCAGGAAGCCTGTAGGTATTCGGCATGGCTTTGGTTGACGGGCGCGACAAACACCAAATCTACGACGATGACCAACCTATACAAAGCGGCAGAGACCTTAGCGCCGCCGAAGAAAAAAACATAGGCGTTACCGGTGGCGGACAAGGCAAAGATACTAGCCCCTCCGATCTAAAGAAACAAGAAGGGGGCAAGAAAGAAAAGCCAAAATTTGACCCGCTTAATGGCGGCTTTTACAAGCCAGGCGACCGCGAAGGCCCAGGCGACCACACCAAATTTATGAAACAAAAAGTTGGCGGTAAAAAAGATGCCGGAGGCTTTTTAAATCGCCACAAAAAAACGCTGATGTTTGCTGGCGCAGGCGCGGGTGGTGTGTTCTTGTTTTTTGGCGTTGTTATTATCATGGTGCTGCTCATTGCCCCTTACAAAAATGTACACTTTGCAACTATCTTGCGCTCAATTGGTATGGCACGGTTTACCTATGTTATGGACAGGCAGTTCTCGCGCACTATCTTTGACGCGTCAGTCCTTACCAGCAACAGCACCGGCCGGTTTCAACCGCCGCAAAGCAGTCTGTTTTATAAACTTGTCGGCATAAATCCTCAAAAACAATTGGCACAGCTAGGCAACGATGACGTGCTCAAGTTTGATTTTAAGGGTGCTAACCGAGGATGGGGCGGTGTTTTGGGCCGCACTAACTCGTTTCAGGGGGTGGTGGTTGATGGCAAAGGCTACTACTTAGACGACTACGCCAACAAGCTGTTTCAAAAAGACAATTACGACGATCTCTCTAGGTCGCAAGCGCGCAAGGTGAGGTCCGCTTTTGCACAAGACGTAAAGGCCAACTTAACCGAAGCTCTCCAACTTAATAACCGACGCTTTAGGTGGGGCGTCTACAAAGGGTTCTACCAGGCAACAGGCATTCGCCTGGTTAAGTGGTTTAACAAGGGTAAGGATTACAATAACCTCAACGACGAACAAGCTCGAGCTAAAAACGCCACCGATACTGTCGAGCAGGTAGAGGGCGGCGAACAAGCACCAAAAACCGGCAACTCCGATATTGACGAAAACCGCGAAAAACAACGACAGGCCGACATAGACGCCTATGTTAGAAACACCACGCCGGGCGAGGTGCGTAGCAAGCTTGCCGGACGAATTCGTGGCGTACGCAGTGCATCTGCGGCAGTAACCATCATTACACTGGTGTGTGTCCTACACTCGCTAAATAACTCGATCGACTCCGCTGGGCGCGAGCAGCAAGTAGCCCGCATGGGAGCCGAAACCCAAACCAGCGCCGACCAAACTAAAACCGGTGACACCACACAGCAGGCAGTGGGTGCCGAAAATGCATTCTGGGATGGGCGGGGAGGCACCGAAGACGCTCAAAGTGCAGCACTCTTTAAACAAGCCACGGGCCAACCACTTAGCACTGCCGATCAAGCCCAGATGGCAGCCATACCCAGCGTCCTGCCGCCCGGCGTCCAGTTTAAAGACGCCGTAGCGCTTGCCGATCAAGTATTAACTGGTAGTGTGCTCACCGGCGTCATACCAGGCCTGGGCAAAGTACATGACAGTATTGTAAATGTTGGCTGCGACGCACTGCTTAACGAGTACGTGCAGGACGGCGAAGCACTCGCCGAAATAACCATAGCCGTTATTACGGCCGGCACCGAGGAGGGTGTCGCTCAAGCTATCCGTGCTGCCGTCGAGGGTGCAGTGCAGTTCGGCGCCAGTGTGGGTATTGGCGAGTTAATTGGCAGCCTCATAGACAGCCTTATTCATGACGAAAATAGCTTCTCGGGCCTGGCCACCGGTGCCGACCGCTACAATCAAAATGCCGTTGCCGAAGATTACACACAGCAGGTGGGCAATCGTCAAATGACGTTCGGCGCACCCATGAATGCCCAAGAAGCAGCCGACGGCAATATTGTGGCTTACGCCGACTTGCGTGACAAAAATAGTCAAAGCCCGTTCAGCGAACGCTACTTTGCAATCGACAATCCGTATTCGCTCCTCGGCAATGTTGTAGGCATGGTGCCGTCATCGTTTAGCGGCATGGCTTCGTCTATCCAAAGCGGTTTAACATCTGTAATGTCGGTTATTGGATCGCCCCAGCGGCTTATTGGTAGCCTAGCCGGAATCTTTACGGCGCGCAATCATGCCTTTGCTGCAGCTACTGTTATGCGACCTGACTCCTACGGTATAGACAACTGGGGTTGGACTTTAGATGAACTTAATCGCATAGACGACGACCCTAGCTTTGATGTAGCCAGCAATGATGCAGCACACCCCGGCCTGATTGAGACCATCGAACCAAATCTGGATACCCTTAACAAAAAATACGGCCCATGCTACGACCCAGCATACATATTGCAGACGCAAAAACCCACCGATGCTGATTGTTCGGAAGGAACCCTCCGTAGTGACGAAGCATTACACTGGCGCGTCTACATGGCCGAAAGCTACGACACCGCACACCTAACAGGGGCGCTATAATGAAACAGCGTCTTTCGCGGCTCCATATTGGCCAATACCTTAAGCGCATCGCTACTGTTACTTCTGCTTTTGTTCTCATCTTAGTACTAACAACAACGAGCAATCAGGCATTCGCCGAATTTACCACACCAACCACCGGCAACGAAGAAGCCGCCGACGCCGAAGACATCTACAGCCTACAAACCGACAGTCCTTGGTACGACCCTACGCAAACCGCATGTTCGCCAGTCGACCAAACCGCCAATGTCAACCTTAACGGCAACGACAATATTCAAAAGGCATTTAACTTTTTGTCTGGTGAACTCGTAAAGGTGGGGGACAAGCGTGCCGCCCTAGATGCCTCGGCAATGGTAGGCAACTTTATGCAGGAGTCCAACGTTAACCCTGGCGACATTAACTCAATTGGAGCACATGGTATAGCCCAGTGGCTTAATGGCCGGTGGGATAATCTGCAGGCGTTTGCTAAATCGCAGAACAAACCATGGGACGACCTAACCTTGCAGCTCAATTTTACCTGGAGCGAGCTCAATAGCAACAAAGGCGCCGTGTTAAAAACCATGCTCGCACCACCAGCTGACATGCAAACAATTGATGCTGTAACCTTCTACTTTCAGGATCAGTTCGAAATCGCCGGCGAAAAAATGGGCGACCCGCCCATGGTCAAGCGCATAGAATATGCCAAGCAAGTGTTTACTAACTATGGATCATCCGTACCGCAGACCAATAACGTTGACCCCTCTGCGGCAACAGACTGTGGCGGGGACCAAGGCGCTGTTAGCGCCGACGGCTATTACTTCCCACTAGCCCCACGCAACCAACGCGATTACGTTGGTTTGCCCTGCAGCGCCGCAGGCGTCGTACCAGGCTACCCGGCGCGTGGCACCACAGGCACCTACACCGACGTGTACGGCAACAGCGCGCAAATCCGCACCTGCCACCATGCACCACTGTCGCCAGCGTTTGACCTCATGTACGCAGGCGTAGCTGGCCAAGATGAATACGCAATTACTGACGGCAAAATCTACAGCCTTAACCCACACTATTGCAACCCAAGTAGTTGCGGCGCGGATGGAAAGTACTGCAACTCAATTCAGTTTTACTCTACCAAAGACAAGCACTACTACTGGTACGGACACTTGCTGGCAGCACCTGGCATTGCTAATGGCGTAACAGTAAAAGGTGGACAAAAAATTGGCACAGTAGCCACGGCGGACTATGGTACTAAGTGCTGGGGGGGCGGGCCCCACTTACACATCGACCGCGGGTGTGTCGACAAAAGCGGCACACCGCACACTGGTGGCAACGCCGAATGCCGCGACCCAGCTTTTATGGATCTACTGCTAAAAATATGGGAGGCGTTGCCTAAAAAATAATGGAACCACAAAAGTTTAATAGAAAACGAATATTGTTTGGTGTAATTGTTGCTGGCGGCCTGCTTGTTGTCTTGCTCGTCGTACTATGGCTGGTTGGTCGAGCAAACTCGGGCATCCTAGAGATTAAGGGATCAACGGCGGGTGGCGCTACCAGCCAAATTACCGTCACTATATCGCGCCCAAACACTAAGGACACCAAGATAACAATGCTTCCAGGAGAAACGCGCAGCTATCGCCTTGGCAAGGGGACTGTGCAAGTTAGCGCCAGTAGCGGCAATGTCTCTTCGGTAGATGTTATTCCAATTACCGGTAACAAAACCGTGCAACTAACCACGCCGTCGGGCGAGCAACGAAGCATCAAACAACTGGCCACCAGCACCCAAAGCTGCCCGTTTACAGTCCAGGGTGTCGTGTACTCGTATACCTGCAGCGGACAAACAACCGTTACCAAGCACGCTTTGTCTACGGCTTTTGTTTCGACCACCAGCACGCTATTTAACGGCCAGGAGTTTAGTGGGTTAGCACCTTATACTGGTGGCTTGCTAGGTTTTACAACCGATAATCGTTTGGTTTATTTAGATGTCGTAGCCCAAACCATTACTCCGGCTTCGTTACCCGCAAGCGCAAATTTGCTTATAGAAAGCGATCAGCCAGCGCTGGTCATGCCCAGCGATCCAGCCTTAGCGCAATATGGACTACTGTTTAGTCACAACAACAAACTGTACATTATGCATGGAGTCACTGATACTACAGGCACTATCGTATCGCCACCCAAAACCGCCCACATTGCCGGCTTTGCCGATAACGATCAGGGTATTGTCCTCTATACCGGTTCTGGAAGTACCGATGGCGACGCAGGCGAGGGGCAGCCACAAACCCTAGAACAACAATCAGATCAAAAAACCGTAACACCCGCACAAGCATATGTGTACGAGTACGACCTCGCGGGTAATTTACGAGGTACCATAACCTTGCCCAAGGGATTTATGGCCGACGCCGTCTACAAGATAAGTACTGGCTACTACATTGCCCAGCAACCTGACGGTTACGATTTTTATTACTACAGTGGTGGAACATTTTCGTTCCTTTACAGCCTATCTAATGTCACCGGATGGACGTCTTACAAAGGCGCCACCTATATGACAACAAGCGCCGCTCTCTATAGCTTTGTGGCAAAAACCAATGGGCAATTCTCGTTACGAAGCCTTTTTACGTCAAAGGTAATCGCGCCTTCGCAAGTCTATGGTACGCCGCAAGGTGTTATGTTTAGCGGCATTACTGGAAGCAATGACACACAAAGGATCAATGCGTACCAGCTACTAAACGATAAGCAGGGTAATGCTCCACTACAGACAGAGCCAGATTACACTGGGTTACAAAGGCTGGTCGACAACGGTATTACCAGTGCTCAAATTACCGACATCAAGTTGGCGCTTGGCGGCTTTGCGCAAAAAACCAACATTGCGCCAAGATCAATTGTTATCAAAAATGTAAACTTCTTGCCGCGCGATCGAACCAGCACCACGGGCAACACAGCAACCTTTACCGTTGTTATAGACGACGCCACATACGACGCCACCATCAACTACGACAATATCACCGATTTACAACTGGTGCTCAGTAACAGTACTGGGGCTACCGTGTACGATTCTGGTATGCTTAGCCAAATATCCGACCAATAAACTATTGGCCGTTGGTTGCCAGCGGAATAATATTGCTGGTTGAAAAATGCTGCACCACAACATCGGCGTCGGTGGTGGTAATAAAGGTTTGGTAGTCGGCAACAAAGGCCGTTAGGGCTTGGCGGCGCTTGCCGTCTAACTCGCTAAACACATCATCGAGCAGCAACATAGGCCGCATATTTTTTTGCTCTTCAAGTAAGTGCAATTCCAACAATTTGAGCGCCAGCACCAATGTACGTGTTTCGCCGCGCGAAGCCGATTCCGATGCCGCGTGGCCGTCTATACTCACTGCCAAATCGTCGCGATGCGGACCATACACCGTAAAGCCGCGCGCTAAGTCGATATCTACATTATTTTCTAATTTATGTAGCAGAGCAGATTCGTAATTATCGGGGGCAAACTTGGACGCATATGCCAGCTCGATAGCATTTGTTTGGCGGCTAAGACCGTTATACAGGTCGCTCATGCGCTCGTTAAAGCGCGTTACCAAATCGTACCGCTCGCGGGCAATTTGGCCACCCAGCTCGCTTAAACGCACGTTCCACACAAATAACTGCTCGCGCCAGCCGTGCGGCTGTTTTTTGAGCAGCGTATTACGTTGGTAGAGCACCCGCTTGTAGTGACGCCTGGTAGCGCCAAAACGCGGGTTAGTTTGCTCTAGGAGGTCGTCTAGGAAGGAACGGCGCAGGTCGGGCGATCCATGCAATAGCAGTAAATGATTAGGCTCAAATAGCACAATAGGCAACTGCCGCTGCGGCGTCAGCCGGGCCAAGCTTGTCTCATCCATCTCAAACGTTTTGAGCCATGTCTCAGCCGTTTGCGCCTGCATTTTGACCGTCCGCCTGCCTGTAAGCGTATCGGCGTCCAGACGCATCCAGGGCGCGTCAAATTGCACCAACTCGGCATCATTGGCGCGGTACGACGAGCCACGGGCAATAATCAGCACTGCTTCCAGCAAATTTGTTTTGCCACTGGCATTCGGCCCCACAATAATATTGACGCTCGGATCCAGCTCGAATGCTGCATCGGTATAGGAACGAAAATGCTGCAAGCGTAAGTCGGTAATCATAATCTTACTTAGTATACGGATAAGAGAGTAAACTGGTAAGGAATAGTCCTCCGGCTTACTTTTGTCTCGTGCGTGTACTACCAGCTGTCATCGAGCCGGTTCAGCAGCCTTGCGGCAGCAAAGCGACGAAGAATCCTAAAAGGATTTCTGCTGGTAGCTACATTTCGCAGACCATTGAGCACTACTTCCGAAGGAGGCATAATGACCGCCAAAACACTAGTGCCCCCTTCGACTAAACCTGAATGATTGGTGAAATCAAAACCCCATTGCTCTACACCTACAGGCTTAACATTTCCGTCAACCGCTTCTCGAACCCCCACAAAGCCGTAGCCATTACATATCGACACTTGTGTAGTCTCTCTGAAATCAAGGCCCTGATATTGAAGGGCAGCCTCAAGCGCGTGCTGCTCAGCAGGTTTGTTGATGAGTCTAATTGATCTATCTTCCATAGGTTTGTCGTATTACTCCTGTCAAATTCGTAGAGCTAGCTCTTAAGCGGCATGATGATGTGTACATAGTCGCTGGCAGCCGGGTCTTTGAGTACCGATGGCTCGAGCTTGCCATTAAAGCAAAAGGTTACGTCTTCGCCCGACAAAGCGTGCAGAGCATCGAGCAAGTAGCGCGAGTTGAGCGTAATACTGCCGCTGCCTTCTATCTTGGCCGTGGCCTTAGCCGTGTTTTCGCCAAGCTGAGATGCAACCGAGCGAATGCTCAGCTCGCCAGCAGCTTCGTCCACATTGAGCGTAATACTACCGGCGCTTTCGCGGGCAAACAGGCTGGATATTTTGGCAGCATTAAGCAAGTCGGCGCGCTTCATAGTAGCGGTTGTGGCAAAAGCGGCAGGGATGAGCTTGCGGTAGTCGGGGTATTTGCCCTCGATGAGTCGTGCAACCAGCTCGACGTCACCAACATGAAACAGTACCTGCTGATCGTCGCTCGTAACCGTAACGTCGTCTTCGCTGTCGCTGACAATGCGCAGCAAATCTTGCATGGCCGATACCGGCACTAGCAGGGTAATGTCCTCTTTGGTTTTTAGTAGTTGCTTTTCGGCCAAACGGTAGCTGTCGGTAGCTGCCATATACACAGCACCGTCCACAGTGTGGATATATACGCCGGTGAGAACTGGGCGCGCTTCGTCGGTAGAAGCGGCAATAACTACCTGTTGCAAGCTCCTTTTAAGGATATTGGCCGGAACTGTCCACGTTTTGCCGCTACTAATGGCGGGCATTACCGGAAACTCTTCGGCCGATACACCATTGATTACCGACTGATATTGCTCGGTGGCAATATGTAGTTTGTACTCTTCGAGGTTAAGATCAATAACGCCGTTCGGCAGGCTGCTTACAAAGTCTTGCATCAGACGAGCAGGGGCGGTAATGGCACCTTCGTCGGCCACCTTAGCGCCAATGTAATGTGTTATGGCGATATCGAGATTAGTTGCAGCAATGCTTAGTCGATTATTAACCGTCTTGATAAGTACGTTAGCTAAAACGGGTAGGGTACCACGAGTATTAGCAACACGGGCAACAGTACCTAATGCTTTGTTCAGATTTTCTTGTGTAACCTGCAGTTTCATGAATGGCTCCTTACTATATAACTAAGTAATTAGAATAGTTATCGTTATTATAGGCATTGTGGATAGTGGGGATAAACGTGTACATAACTGAGGTGAAGTGGCACTTTTGATGTGTGGGAAAGCCAGTGCTTGGCAGTGAATAAAAGGTGTGTAAGTCGGGGCTTTTCCACTGGTAGTATAGGAATCATGTCTAAAGCCGTGCACAAAATGTATGCACGTCCACCGTATCTTCGCAGGCTATCCACTGGTTTTGCACAACTATTATGCATACAATTTGTCCTTTATGCTGCTTATGGCCGAGCGTATGTCAGCGTCCAAGCGGGATTCTTTTTCGATTTTTTCTATAGAGTGAATAGCAGTAGTGTGGTCTTTGCGTCCCAGCTCGCGGGCTATTTTTGGAAAGCTTAGGTGTAGCTCGCTGCGCAACATATACATAGCTACTTGGCGAGGCACTACAATGTCTTTATCACGCTTGGGGCCCATAAGGTCTTCGAGCGGAATCTGAAAGTGTCTGGCGGTGCGTTCGATGATTTGTTTGGCGCTAATGTGCTTGGGCCGACTTTGGCTTGAGCCAAGCAAGCTGCTTGCTATGCCCATGTTGGGTTCTAACTCGCGCATTTCGCAGAAGGCCAGTAGTTGATTTAGGGCGCCTTCCAACTCGCGAATGTTTGTTTGTACATTGGTGGCTAGGTATTCGGTAACATCGCCCGGCAGCACAATACCGTGAGTATGTGCTTTGGTTTGTAAAATAGCACAGCGCGTTTCAAAATCAGGCGTTTGCATATCGATACTCATACCCCATACAAAGCGGCTGCGCAGGCGTTCTTCTAGTGTTGGTATGTCGCGGGGCGGCTTATCGCTGCTGATAATGATCTGTTTGCTAGCCTGGTGCAGGGCGTTAAAGGTATGAAAGAACTCTTCTTGCACCTTTTCTTTGCCGGCAATAAACTGCACGTCGTCGACAATTAGCACGTCGGCACCGCGGTAAAAGTCGGCAAAATCGGTGTTCTTTTTAAAACGTAGGGCATCGACAAACTCTTGCAAGAATTGCTCGCTAGAAATGTACACCACGCGGGCTTTATTGTTGTTTGCCAGCACTGCATTGCCTACGGCTTGGATAAGATGAGTCTTGCCAATTCCCACTCCGCCGTATAAAAACAACGGATTGTACTTAGTTCCAGGCTGGGCAGCTACTGCTTGACATGCGGCATAGGCCAACTCGTTGCCAGAGCCAACAATAAAAGTGTCAAACGTATACTTTTCGTTCAGGCCTTGGCGATATGCATGTGTAACGCCACTCGTTGCGGGTTTGATGGCTGGCTGTGCTTGTGTGCCACCACCAGGCGAGGGCCTTAGTACACTGGAGTCTTCCTCTCGGATGGGGGTTAGGGCTGTGTGGATTTTGTATTCAACTATGTCTGCGGTAATACCGTTCTTTTGCAGAGTTTCGCGCACCAGGTCGTTATACTTGCGCTCTAGTTGCTGCTTAATAAATACATTGGGCACGCCAACGATAATGTGGTCGCCGTCCTGCTTTAACAGAACAGTGTTTTTAAACCACGTGACAAAGTTGCCGCGCGAAACCGATAGCTCAATTTCGCCCAACACAGCTTGCCATACATTAGACGTTGGTTGCACCTTTACCCCTCACACTCGCTTATACATCTGATTGTACGCTGAAGTATACGACTTTTCCACATGTGTGTATGCCGTGTTTATAACATCACAAGTGTCAACAGATAATAGTCAAAGTTATGCACAGTTGGAAGTCCCATCTGTTAAATTGTGGATAGAGGTTGAGAATATGTGGAAAACCTGATACTATTAGTAGGTAAAATATTGTTATTTTCACGGTAGGCAATTGCCTAACTGTAAAGATAGTAGTAGAGAGTTATTACATTGAATAACAGGGTACAATCCTGTAGAGTGAGAGCATATGCCAAAACGAACCTACCAACCCAAAAAGCGTCAACGTGCTAAAGAGCACGGTTTTATGAAGCGCATGGCTACCCGCGCCGGTCGCGCCGTACTTGCTCGCCGCCGTTCTAAGGGCCGCGTCGAACTATCTAAGTAACGGCCTGCTTGGCCCAGGGAGCCCGAGGCTTTTGCAGTGATTACACAAGCCCACAGATTCCACGGACGCAGCGCGCTTCGCTACGTATACCAACGAGGACAAATGTCTCGTGGGGGTGTGGTTTCGGTGCGCTCGGTGCGCAACCCGCGCGAAAAGGGCTACCGTGTAGCCGTAGTAGTGAGTCGCAAAGTAAGTAAATCGGCTGTGGTGCGTAATCGCATTCGCCGCCGTATTTACGAATTGGTACGCGTACAACTAGATACGCTTACCGAACCGTACGATTTGGTATTTACGGTATACGACGCCGCAGTAGCCGAGCTGTCGCATAGTCGCCTTAGCCAATCGGTTACGGATTGTCTGCGCAAGGCAGGGGTATTGGCCGATGGCCGTACCAGATCAGATCATGCTATTATAGAAAATAAGGAGACGACTGCTTAATGTTTACGACGCTGATAGTCCAGCCTATTTTTAACCTATTAGTACTGGTGTATTCGCTTTTGCCGGGGCATAACTTTGGCCTGAGCATTATTATTTTTACCATTATTGTCCGTTTGCTGATGTGGCCGCTGGTCAAAAAGCAACTGCACCAGGTAAAGGTCATGCGCCAAATCCAGCCGGAGCTCAAGCGCATAAAAAAAGCCGCCAACGGCAACCGTCAGCAAGAGTCGGCTATGATGATGGAGCTCTATAAGGAGCGGGGTATCAATCCGTTTGGCTCCATTGGTGTACTTATTTTGCAGATTCCTATTTTGCTTGGTTTGTACAGTGGCTTACAGCGTGTGCTCAAAGACCCTCACCAGCTTATTAGCTTTGCGTACCCGACCCTGCAGCACTTTCCTTGGATGGAGCAACTGGCTAAAAACATACATCAGTTTGATCACACCTTGTTTCATGTTGTCGACCTAACTCGTGCTGCACTAGGCCCCAAAGGTGTGTATTGGCCAGCCATGGTCATCGTACTGGGCAGCGCCGTGGTACAGTTTTACCAGAGTAAACAGCTAACGCCCACTACTAAAGACTCGCGCAAGTTACGCGATATTCTTAAGGACGCTGGTAGCGGCAAATCGGCCGACCAAGGCGAAGTCAATGCCGCCGTGGCTCGCAGTACGCGCTATTTGTTGCCAGCAATGATTTTATTGTTTACCGTTAATATTCCATCCGCCCTGGGTCTGTACTGGCTAACAAGCGGCATCGTGGCGCTTATACAGCAAAGTATTCTCCTTCGCGAAGACACAGTAGAAATGGAAGCCGAAGCCGACACAAAAGACAGCAAAGTTGCCACCGCCAAACAAAAAGAAGCTAACGCCATTGAGGGCGAGGTTATAGAAACTGCCAAACCCAAGTCCAAATCGGCTAAGAAAACGAGTGGTAAAAAACGAAGGAGACGATAGATGGAAGAAGCAATCCGTTACGCTAAGAAGTACCTCGAAGACCTCCTATCGTTTTTTGGATTGAACACCGATGTTCATGCCGGCTACGAAGACGATGTCATCGAACTAGAAGTTCCATCAACTCACCTTAATGGTTTCTTGATTGGCCAAAAAGGCGACAATATGCGCGCCATGCAGTTTTTGGTTAGCAGCGCGCTTAAAAACCAAGGCTACGAATACAACCGCGTTAACGTTGATGTTGCCGAGTACAAAAAACAGCGCGCCAAGCGTCTGAGCGACCGTGCCGAGGAATGGGTCAAGCGAGTAAAAGAAGGCAAAGAGCCCATGGAGCTTAAACCTATGAGCGCTGCCGATCGCCGCACCATTCACAAGTTGGCCCAAGATTTTGGCATTGTCAGCGAGTCTGCTGGTGAAGGCCGCGACAGGCATATTGTTCTCAAGCCCGCGGCAGAGTAAGCATATACAATTTGACAGTAAGTCAATAAAGTGCTACATTTGTTATTGTAACTAACAAAAACAAATAGAGCGGTATATGGCAACTTTTCAGCCCGGCATCTCTCCGGTACCACATCAAAATCTTGCTCCTGCAGCACCAACCGAACCACAAATGTGGGTTGAACAGAGCCCTGGTAACCGCGAAGTTACTCTTGCAAACGGCGAACACACGCGACTCAGCCCCGATTTCTCGTATGCGAGTTTTGAAGGAAGCCATGCAAAACAAGACTTAGTCGGCTTTATGACCGTTGGCCGCCAAGTGTTGCCTATTGTAGGGGTAAGCTATGGTACCGGCGAGCACGGCAATGTTCGTGATTTTGTCGTCGTACACCCCGAGGAAGATGGCGCAGTACGGCCGATAGGTAAAATCCCCCATGCGCAGAACGGGCGACTAGCTATTGGTCGCAACACTGGACTTGACGATAAGCTAGTATCCCGCGAACATGTTGGTGTTAGCATCGAATATGGCCAGATTAGATTTGACGATACGTCGACAAACGGCACATACCTTTTGGCTCCAAGTGCACCCAACACACCACTCGCCTATAGCGGAAACTGGCAGTTGTCGCCACGCGATGCCCGAGGGTATCGGCCGATTATTGTCGAGGCTTTACCAGATGATGCTACACCCCAAGTTATTGGCCGCCCAGAAGGGCACCTTATTCATCGCGACGATCACAAACCGAGCGAGCACGGCGAATCACTCCGCGGGCGTCCACCACTCGCAACGCGCGATATGATGTTGGCCAGGTACGGTATGGATGGTGAACAGATTGCAAAAGTCGAGCTTGCACCCGGCAACGAACAACAGAAGCCCGCAGATGCACTGTATATTATTGACCGCCGTGTGCGCCTATATGGCGACAAACCACGCCAGTTTATGCCCGGTGGCGATCTGTTGGGTGACAGACAACGGTTTGTAACTGTAACACAACGTTACCTCGAGCAAGCAGAAGAAGCTATGACTTACTACCGTCAAACAGGCGATGCAAGCCGCTTTATTGCGCTGCGTCCAGAACCGTTTGTTGCTAAGGGTATTCGTGTCTCGCCCGACATCAGCGATAGCTTGAGTGTGGGCAGGACCTTTTGGAGAACCAGCTTTGGCGAAGATCCAGACACACAGCTTTCGAGGGATCACGCTTTTATCTCTGTTAGCGGCGATCCGGGTGCGGTAACGGTGCACGTGCAAGATAAAGGCACTACTAACGGTACTCGCCTCGTTGTGGCAAACGCAAACAGCGCCTATCAGGCACCACTTCGGGACGAAACGCTACATTACACGCAACCAGCGCGCGGTGCTTTAGGCTTTACGGCTGCCAGGCAAACCATACACCTCTAGCTAAAAACATATTTGCAATATTATTCCAAGGCTGGTCCTTGGAATAATGTTTTTGTGGTATAGCTGGGGAGTAACCAGGCGTTTAGTTGTCGCGCAACACTGCTTTGTATACTGTCAGCGTTTCCTCGGCCATTTTGTTCCAGGAGTATTTTTTGAGCTGTTTGGCGCCGTTTGCAATGAGTTTGTCGCGCAAGGTGGAGTTGGTGAGCACCTGGTCGATTTTGTCGGCGATATCGGCAGCACTGTGTGGGTCGCAGTAAAGGGCAGCCTCGCCGTACACCTCGGGCATAACACTGACACCACTGCTAACGACTGGTGCACCATGCGCCATGGCTTCTAGGCCAGGCAGACCCCAACCTTCGCCCAACGACGCGGTAACAAACACCCGAGTGTGAGTGTACAGCCATTTGGCTTGCTCGTCGGGCAAGAACCCGGTTATATGAATAAAATCGCGCGAGGCAAGGGTGGTTACTTGTTGCTCTAGCTCTTCGTAGTGTTTTTCTTTTTTACCCACCAGTACCAGGTGCAGGTTGGGATGTTCATGGTGGAGTACATCAAAAGCTTGTGCTAACTTCCAAACGTTTTTGTGCGGAAAGGCATTGCCCAGGTACATGATAAATTCTTTGGGCGCGTCGGCGGGCTTGACTGCGGGCATTGGGAGTGGCGGCTCGCTGGCCTCGTATGTTACTGCCAACTTCTTTTTGGTAAAGGGCTGCATGGTAATTAACTCTTTGGCCACACCATGAGTTGGTACAATTATGCGGTTCGATTTTTTGTGGCTCCACCACATAAGGAAATGGTATAAGCGCATTTTTACCCAGTACACCACCATGGGTGTGGTGCCGCGCCGTACAAAGTAAAACATCAAGAGGTCGTGCGTGGTGGTAACGATATTACCAAAGTAGAGCAGGGGTTGTTGCGTCATCGTAAAGTGCACCAGGCTTGGCTTTAGTCGGTATAGCTGCCAGGCAAAGCCCAACTGGTGCAGGGGGTTAAATGAAAATTGAGGATAGGGGCAGGGGAGGGTTGTAAAGGCAGGGGAGTGCATCTTCCAGGGGTCGTCGGGCTGTACCAGGATGGTGTAGCGATTGAAATCGTCTAAATTTTGCAGGTGAGTAACTAAGCGATCTGTGTAGCGACCGGTGCTGCTGCGTCGAATACGCGCGTCAATAACAATGTGATGCTTCTTCATTGCTATAATTATACCTAAGTGATGAATACTTTACGTCGTATACCATTTTGGGGCGCGCTGGCACTCCTTATATACATGCCGTTTCATGTCTTTTTGAGCCAATCGATTAGTCTGTTGACTGGCGGGTTGGATGCCTGGAAGCTAGCCAAGGACGGGATGATTGCCATACTCACTGTGTTCATTATTTGTTTAACTTGGCAACAGAGGCGCCGCCCCTGTTGGTTTATTGTTTTAATAGTTGGCACCAGCCTATACGCTGCGTTGCATATTGTGTTGTGGGTGCTGCACCCTCACCTGTTCCGTGATAGCGCCCTGCTTGGAAGTATTTACAACGTCCGCATACCATGCCTGCTTATCATTGGTGCTGGCGCTGGTTTGTTGTGGCCAGAGGGCCGACGCTGGATTTGGCCAGTGGTTATTGGTGTTAGTACCCTTGTTGCTGTTTTGGGCATTGTGCAGTACTTTTTGCCAAAAGATATCTTGACGCATGTTGGCTACAGCCTAGAGCGCGGCGTTCGCCCTAACTTTTTTATAGATGACAACCCAGCATTCCCACGCGCTATGTCTACCCTGCGCGATCCAAATTCGCTGGGCGCATATCTGTTAGTCCCCCTTGCAGCATTGAGCGCGTATGCTCTTCGACTAAAGAGTTACCCGCGAAGACGCCAGATTGGTGTAGTAGCCTTGTTGGCGGTGCATTTTGCAGCGTTGTATGTGACTTTTTCGCGGAGCGCCTGGTTGGGTGCGGCGGTAACTCTGTTGTTGGTACTTGCCTGGCAATTTGGTGCTCCCCTGGTACGATTGGCACGACGTTATTGGCCGGTTGCTATTGCTGCTGTAGCGGTGTTGACTTTAGTTGCCGTGTGGCAGCGCCACAACCCGCAGTTAGACGGCATTGTGAGCCACTCCACTGCCGCACAGGTGGGCCCGCACGATTCTAACGATTTGCATTGGCTGTATGTGCGCCGTGGCATAGAAGGAATTATCCGTAGCCCTCTTGGCCATGGGCCCGGAACGGCCGGCTTAGCCTCTATTCAAAATCCTACTGGTGGTTTGCTAACAGAAAATTATTATGTGCAAATAGGGTATGAGTTGGGGGTAGTGGGTTTGTTGCTCTTTATAGCGCTAAACGTGTGGATATATATGCGTCTTTGGAAACGGCACGACCTTTGGGCTACGGTGTTGCTTTCCAGCTTTTGGGGGTACGTCATCATGAACATGCTGTTGCACACCTGGAGCAACGAAGCAGTTGCCGCTCAGTGGTGGATTGTGGCTGGCATTGCCCTAGTACCCTTGGTAGCGGTGCAGACTAAGAAGCAGGCTCGTCGGTAGATTTTTTGCCAATCAGCCGCCACCAGCGAGCGCGTAGCGTCTTGAGCTTGCGAGCGTTTGGTGGCAAATCGTGCAGAAGCGTGCTGGATATGTAGTCGATACTCACGGTGCGCTTTTTTTGGATGCGCCGGCGTTCGACGAGCTTTTTAGGCAACCTCAGTAATGATTGCACTGCACCCTTGGTAGCTGGTACACCAGTCTTGTGTTTAAAAACAGCGTTTAGGTAAAAAATGCTGTAGCACAAAGTCAGCCGTGGCCATACTTGCCAAAACAGCCTGCCCGGTACGTCTTTATAGAGTACCCACGGAATGTTTTTCATGTATTGGTAGGTGGTAAAGCCACTGATTTTGGAGCTTGTACCCCCTTGCTCGTGATAGACAATCGATGTAGGTGCGTACCCCACTTTGTAACCTGCAAGCTGGGCGCGAAAGCTAAGGTCGATGTCTTCGTAGTATGCAAAAAAGTCTTGGTCGAACAGACCGATTTTGGCCAACATGCTTACCCGAAAAATACTGGCGCCGCCTGACGCTCCAAAAATAGTAGTGGCGTGGTCGTATTGCGTGCCAGTGGCTTCGTCGCGGCCGCGCGGATACGGCAGCCCCCAAATGCTGTACATATCGCCCGTGCTATCGATTGTTTTGCCATCGGCGTGCAGCATTTTACAGGTGGCAATGCCATAACTCTTGTGCGTATCCATAAAGGCAATCAGCTCGCGCAGCCAGTGTTTGTCGGCGATGGCATCGTTATTAAAGGGAGCGGCATAGGCCGCACCCTCGTCGATTGCCAGCCGAAACCCAGGATTAATACCGCCGGTAAAACCAAAGTTGCGGTCGTTGTATAGAGCGCGGATGCGGTTGTCTTTGGCTTGGCTGCGTGTGATGATTTCTTTGGACGTATCGGTAGAGGCGTTATCGACAATTACCAGCGTCAGATTGTTGTACGATTGTGCAAGAACCGAATCGATAGATTCCTGAAGCTTGTCGTCACCGTTCCAGTTGGGGATGATAACAAAAACGTGATTTTTCATAATACAGTTCTTATCTTATAATTATTAGCTAGCATATGGTACTCCAAAAGATAGTCAGCAAGAAAAACAGGGCGTTACTGCGCGAGCTGGTAGTTACCGACTTTAAGCTTCGATACCAGGGATCGGTGTTAGGCTATACGTGGTCGCTCCTTCGGCCGCTGCTGCTATTTTGTATCCTATACGTTGTTTTCGTAAGGGTTGTGCACGTCGACTACAAGATTCCGCACAGCGGCGTGTATCTGTTGCTTGGCATAGTCGTCTGGAACTTTTTTGCAGAAATGACATCGCAGAGTTTAAGCTCGGTGGTCAGCCGTGGCGATCTAATTCGCAAAATACGCATCCCGCGCTGGATTATTGTTATCTCGAGCAGTTTGTCGGCGCTTATCAACTTTGGGCTTAATTTGATGGTTGTTTTTGTATTTATGGCCATAAATCACGTCGATGTGATGCGCTCTATTTTGTTCCTGCCTTTGGTGTTGATTGAGGTGTATATATTTGCGCTTGGCGTATCACTCTTTTTGTCGGCAGCATTTGTAAAGTTTCGCGACGTGGGCTACATATGGGAAGTTGTCATGCAGATGATGTTTTATGTTACGCCGCTTCTTTACCCGTTATCGAGAGTCGGCAACGTATTGATCGAGAAGATTTTGATGCTTAACCCCATGGCGCAAATTATTCAGGACGCTCGATACGTTTTAGTTAGCCACCAAGTAACAACTTCGTGGCAACTGCTGCATGGCAGTTGGCTTGCATGGTTGTCTCCCCTGGTCATCATTGCGGTATTTATTGGTGGTTTGCTGTACTTTAAACGCGAATCTAAATATTTTGCGGAGAACTTGTAGTCATGCACGACGAAACCATAGTCAAGGTAGATAACGTAAGCAAAGCGTTTAGGTTGCCGCACGAGCGCACAACATCGCTCAAGAGTGCAATGCTTACCTTTTATCGCCGTCGGACATTTGAGCTACAAAAAACATTGAATGACATATCGTTCGAGGTAAAAAAAGGCGAATTTTTTGGTATTGTTGGCCGCAACGGCAGCGGTAAGAGCACCCTGCTGAAGCTGCTTGCCGGTATTTATGTACCCACCACTGGCCACGTGGATGTGCGCGGGAGTCTGGTGCCGTTTATCGAGCTTGGGGTTGGCTTTAACCCAGAACTAACTGGCCGCGAGAACGTCTATCTTAATGGTGCTCTTCTTGGATTTACGCGCAGCGAGGTTCGGGCGATTTACGACGACATAGTAACATTTGCCGAACTTGAGCGTTTTATGGATCAAAAACTTAAGAACTACTCGTCGGGTATGCAGGTACGCCTGGCGTTTTCGATTGCCATCCGTGCCCGACAAGATATTTTGCTAGTTGATGAGGTATTGGCTGTTGGCGACACGAGCTTCCAAAATAAGTGCTACAAGACTTTTCGCGAGCTTAAAGAACAGGGCCGGACAATTATTTTTGTCACGCACGATATGTCGGCGGTTGAGCGTTTTTGCGATCGTGTGCTGGTGATAGCTAAGGGCGAAGCTTTGGGCGTTTTTGAGCCGCGCGAAGCCGCAACGTTGTACGAAGAGATGAACGCCGCCGTAACAAGTGCCGGAAGCACCGAAAAACGATGGGGCAACGGGTTGGTACGGCTCAAAAAGCTTCGTTTGAATGACACGCCAGTAGGACGAGCACAAATTACCGTCGAGCAAAACAAAAGTCTTAGTATAGAGTTTAGCTTTGAGGGCAAAGATGTGCCCATTGTGATTGGTGTTGGCCTGTATGATGCCTCTGGCACAAATATGTCAGGCCCGAACAGCTTTGGCTATACGCTAACAAGTGGTAAAAAAGTAACATTCACCATTCCAAAAGTTGTATTTAACCCGGGCGATTACAACTTGCGCGCTGTTATTTTTGATAAAAACGGCGAGGATGAGTACGATCATCTGGAAGAGGCCGCTACCTTTTCGGTTATCAGCAAAGAGGGGCGCGAGCAATACGGAAAGGTAAACGTATTTGGCACATGGCATCAGTAAAAACGCAAAGCAGCCCATTAAGCGAGCTGCAAAAGTCTAATTTTGATCAATTCTCGCGGCAGCAACTGGTGGCGACAATACTTAAAGAAGCATTCGGCAAGCAAGACCAACGGCTCAAGATCATCGATTTAGGTGGCCACAAAGGCAAAACGCAAGAGTTTTCACCACAAAGCCACGTTACGATATTGGACGTTTTTGACGAAGAGTACCCGGGTTACGTTAAGGGCGATGCCACCAATATGACATTCCAGGATGCAGCGTTTGATGTAGCCTGTAGTTTTGATGTGTTTGAGCATATTCCCCGCCCTAAGCGCTTAGCGTTTATTGCCGAGGCGTTGCGTGTGAGTACATATGGTGCCTTTATAGCTATGCCCGTCGACGACGAGACTGGTGCTGTGTCTGCGGCCGAGGTAAACCTTAATGACATTCACAAAAAACTATATGCCAAAGATCATCCGTGGCTCAAAGAGCATATTGATTATCGGATCCCAAACGAACCCGAGGTAGAAGCGTTGGTTAGTAAGGCGGGCGCCCACGCGACCATGCTTGCTAGTAACCAGGTGGCGGACTGGGAAATTGTACAGACGGCTATTTTTATCGCCGCGCAGAATCCGGCGGCAACAAACGCCGCGTCCAAACTCAATCAGTGGTACAACCAACACTACCTGTCGCTTGAAGCTGGCGTGACTGTGGGATACCGGCGCATCTATTTCATTTCGCGCAATCCTACGTATGTTGCAAATGTTAAAAAAGCTATTCAAGATTTGCACCTTGCCCAAGCGCCCGCCAATGCTTTCGTACCGGTGCACCGCACCGTACTCCGCGAAGGCTTACTAACGCTTGGCGAAATTGCTGGCGAAATTGCTGGCGAGGTCGACAAGCGCGACGAGATCATACGTGCACTCCAGGGGCAGCTCGAGAAAGTTGGCGAAGCCCTAGCAAACGCCAACAACCACGCCAAAGCAGTACAGCATATTGTAGACAACATGAAACAGTCGACGTCGTGGCGTGTAACCAAGCCGCTTCGGGAGTTTTCTCGCGTGCTGCGAGTTGGGCTTAAGGGGCGAGAATAATATGGGTATTTCCAAAGCAAGTATTAGAAAGCATTTAGGTAAGAGCAAAACGCTGCGCCGTGCGTATGCGGCAGGGCGCAAAGGGCTTGCCATTATTCGTCCGGTTGGCGGCAATACACCTATAAGCTACGAGCAATGGATCCGCCACAACGAGCCCCGGCTTTGGGTATCGCCAAAAGAGTTTGCATACCAACCAACCATTAGTATTATTGTCCCCGCCTATAACACGCCGGATAAGTATCTGCTGCCGCTTATCGAATCGGTGCGTGCGCAGCTTTATTCCAAATGGCAATTGTGTGTCGCCGATGGCTCTCCGGATAAAGCACGAGCCTCAGCTATTGCCGCCGCCTGTGCTGTCGACGAGCGCATTGTATATAAGCGTCTTGGCAAGAATCACGGCATAGTTGGCAATACCAACGAGGCAATCAACATCGCCACTGGTGAGTTTATTGCCTTTTTAGACCATGACGACACACTGTCGCCACATGCATTACTAGAAGTGGTAGCTGCTCTGGACACTAAGCCAGATGCCGATGTGCTTTTTAGTGACGAAGATAAAATATCCGACGACGGCCGTCGTCGTTCGCTGCCGTTTTTTAAGCCAGATTGGTCGCCAACTCTCCTAGAAGGCGTTAATTATCTTACGCATTTTTTTGTTGTCAAACGCTCGGTTGTCGAGGCGGTGGGCGCGCTAAAGCCTGGCTTTGATGGCTCGCAAGATTACGAATTTATTTTACGCGTTACCGACCATACGAAGCGCATCGTGCATATTCCTAAAATACTGTACCACTGGCGAATTGCCGACGGATCGACAGCTGGCGAGATTGGCAACAAGAGTTATGCCACCACGGCTGGCGAGCGTGCGCTGGCCGAACATGTCAAAAGAATTGGTGCGCACGCCGATGTGCGCGGTATTCCAGATGCCCCAACCAACTACCGGCTACACTATCGCATTCCCAAAGGCGCAAAGGCCTCGATAATTATTCCTTTTAAAGACAAAGTCTCCTACCTTAAGACACTCGTGCCAAGTATCCTTGAGAAGACAACATATAAGAATTACGAATTATTACTTATTTCTAACAATAGCGTCGAACCAGAAACGCACGAATATCTTGCAACGCTCGCTAATACGCCAAAGATACGACTACTAGAGTGGAACCATCCATTTAATTACTCGGCAGTTAATAACTATGGTCGTTCGCAAGCCAAGGGCGATTATATTGTGCTTTTAAATAACGACACAGAGGTAATTACGGGCGACTGGCTTGAGGAGCTGTTGGGTGTTGCATCTCAGCCATGGGCGGGGGCGGTAGGGCCAGAATTGTTTTATCCCGATGGCCGCATTCAGCACGCCGGAGTAATCTTAGGTATGAAAGGCATGGCCGGCCATGTGTTTCGATTGCAGCCCGCCGACGCAACTTCGCCTTTTGGTCGTCCATTGTGGCCGCGCGACTACCTTGCGGTGACGGCTGCCTGTCTAGCGGTTAAGGCAACCAAATATGACGAAGTGGGCGGACTAGACGAAAAGTTTGTTGTCGCCGGCAACGACGTAGCCTTTTGTCTGAGTTTATACGAAAAAGGCTACCGCAATGTATATTGGCCATTTGCCCAACTGTACCACTACGAAAGCGTGTCAGTGGGGTCGTACGAAGGCTTGATAGGCGACTACAATCATTCACTCACCTATTACCGCCCATATCTTGATTGGCACGACCCCTACTTTAGTACTAACCTAAGTCTGCAAAGCGAGCAAATAGCCTTAAGGAGCACCTATGAATAAGCTTAAAAGAGCTGTATATGTATATAAAAAGCATGGCTGGGTAGGCTTACGCAAAAAAACAGGCCGTTACGCTGCCAAGCGAGTGCAATCAGCGCGTCGCTTTGTGCGGCATGGCCGTCTTAACGCCGACCAAAAGGCGCTGCAAGAAGAATTGTCGTTTGTCTCAAACAGCATCTTTGATATTACCGAAGACGACATCCAGGCAAGCAAAAAAGCAACGAGCCGAGCAATTGACGGCCAGGTGCGTAGCGCCACGTGGTTTATCCCCTACTACAACCACTTTAAGTTTAATGGCATTCAGACCATGTTTCGTTTTGTGCAGAAGTTGAGCCAAGAAGGTGTCTTTAACCGCATTGTCATTTACGACAATCCGCTGTTCGACCCCAAGCAGCTAGAAGCCGAAATGACGCGCGACTTTCCCGATATAACAAACTACGAAATCGTTGTGTTTGGAGAAGATAAAGACGCTTCTGTTGCCAAACTACCGGCAACCGATATTGCTTTTTGCACGTTTTGGGTTTCGGCGTACCTACTGTTGCGATTTAATCAGACAAAGCGCAAGTATTACTTTATCCAGGATTACGAGCCTAGTTTTTATGCTGCTGGCGCTACATTTGCGCTCGCTGCCTCAACCTACCGTTTTGGTTTTACAGGCGCCGTTAACACGCCTGGCTTGCTTGCGGCCGTTAACCAATCGCATGGGCTGGAAGGGTTTAGTTTTATCCCTACAGTTAACCGCGAGTTGTACTATCCCGACCCGTCTAAGCGCAGCAAGAAAAAGGTACGCATCTTTTTGTATGCCCGGCCGCTTAACCCACGCAACGCCTTCAACCTTGCTGTGCTGACCATCAAACACTTACTGCAGAGTTACGGTAACCGTATCGAGATAATCACTGCTGGTGCCGAGTGGGACGAATACGAATATGGGCTTGGTGGACGCATCAAAAATCTTGGTCTTATAAAATCGCTCGACGAGGTGGCTGACCTTTATCGCAGCTGTGACATCGGATTTTCGTATATGCTAACGCCGCATACCTCGTACCAAATGTTGGAATATAGCGCCTCTGGTATGGCAACAGTCATGAACTTTAACGAGGATCACGGTTGGCTGCACAAAAATGGATACAACTGCTTGCTTGCCGAACCTTCGCCGGCAGATATGGCGGCCAAAATTGGCAGGCTAATTGACAATCCAAAGCTGCGTGCCACGCTCGTAAAACATTCGCAAGAAGAGCTAGCATATACCTGGGATCAGCAGCTTCAAACAGTCTGGAACCACATTCATCGTGGATAGGTTTATAACCGAACGACATAGGGCCTTGGTTCGAAAAGTTGCTACTGACCCAGCAAACCATACTGGCATTCAGTTGCTACGTTATCTGGTAGTGGCCGTTGTGGCTTTTGTCATCGATTTTTTTACGCTTTTTGGGCTCACCCAGTTTTTGCATGTTTTTTACTTGGTGTCGGCAACTATTTCGTTTTGCCTTGGTGTAGCCACAAACTACGTCATAAGCACCAAATGGGTATTTGCTAATCGCACCCTTACCAGCCGGCGCGCAGAATTTGGCATATTTTTGGGCATTGGTGTTATTGGCCTGCTGCTTACGCTGTTATTGATGTGGATTATGACAAGTGGGCTGGGCGTGTATTATTTGCTATCAAAGATAGTGGTTACTGCGCTTGTCTTTTTCTGGAATTTTCTTGCCCGTAAGTTTGTTTTGTTTAATAATAAAGCGTGATGAACAAAAAGAGGGGACAAACTGCTCTTATTATCGGAGCAGGTCCGGCAGGCTTGACCGCCGCGTACGAATTTTTAGAAAAAACCAACATCAAGCCAATTATTTTTGAGGCTTCTGGTGACATTGGTGGTATATCAAAGACGGTTCGTTACAAAGGCAACCGTATCGACATTGGTGGCCACCGTTTTTTCTCGAAGTCCGACCGAGTTATGGACTGGTGGAAGAATATTTTACCCATACAGGGCACCCCTACCGATGAGGGTAAGGTTGATATTACATACCAGGGCAAAACGCGCGCCATCGATTTGCCCGACGATGGGCCCGACCCCGAGAAAGTCGATAACGTGATGCTGGTGCGGTCGCGCCTATCACGCATTTACTACTTGCGCAGTTTTTTTGATTATCCGGTAGCGCTCAATCCGCAAACTGTTAAAATTCTTGGCGCAAAACGCATGGCCAAAATTGGCGCTAGTTATATGAAGGCGCGCATGTCGCCTATAAAGCCAGAGAAATCCCTCGAGGATTTCTTTATTAATCGTTTTGGCCGCGAGCTATACCTTACCTTTTTTAAAGACTATACCGAAAAAGTATGGGGCATCTCTTGCAGCAAAATTAGCCCCGAGTGGGGCGCACAGCGCATCAAAGGCCTGTCTATTACCAAGGCACTTGCCCATGCGGCAAAAAGCCTTGCCAAAAAAGGTAATACCGGCGACGTTGCCCAGAAAAAGACCGAAACAAGTTTGATTGAGCGCTTTTTGTACCCCAAATATGGGCCGGGGCAAATGTGGGAGACAGTGGCCGACATCGTGAAGCAAAAGGGTGGCGAGCTAACACTGCACCACGAGGTAGTTGGTATTATTCACAAGGGCTCAAGCATTACTGGCGTTAAAGTGCGGGACGTAAAGACGGGTGCTGTAAAAACACACAAGGCAGACTATTTCTTTTCTACCATGCCTATCAAGGACTTAATACATAGTTTCGAGGGCGATCCAGTGCCCACTAAGGTTAAAAAAGTGGCCAATGGGCTTATGTACCGCGATTTTATGACGGTTGGCGTATTGCTAGACAAGCTTAAAATCAAAAACGAGACAGCCACGCCAACGCCACACGATATAGTACCGGACAACTGGATTTATATACAAGAACGCGACGTAAAGGTGGGACGGCTGCAAATTTTTAACAACTGGAGCCCGTATTTAGTCAAAGATCCGAATACTGTATGGGTTGGCATGGAGTACTTCGTAAACGAGGGCGACAAACTTTGGAACACCCCCGACGATGCGATGAAAAAGTTTGCTACTTCTGAGTTGGCCAAAATTGGTATTATCGACGAAAAAGATGTGAAAGACAGCGTTATTATACGCATGAAAAAGACCTACCCTGCATACTTTGGAACCTACAACCAAATAGACGTCATTAAGGACTACCTGAACGACATCGATAATCTATTTTTGGTGGGGCGGAATGGCTTGCACCGCTACAACAACCAAGACCACTCTATGCTCACTGCCATGTTGGCCGTTGAGAATATTATTAATGGCGTAACCAGCAAAGAGAATATTTGGCATGTTAACGCCGAAGAAGAGTATCACGAGACCAAATAGCATTCTGGTTTGGCTAAAATTGTTGTTGGCTTGGTTGCAATCGTGCCAACCTCAGCAGCTATTTCTATTGATTGGCATACCTATTGGGTTGCTTTTTGTTTTTATGGTGCCACCATACCAGGTGCCAGACGAGCAAGCTCACTTTGCACGAGCATATCAGGTTTCTGAGGGTGGACTGACATCGCAGCATATTCCATTTGGTGTGGGCGGACGGCTTCCCGAAAGCCTGCTAGCGACAGCCAATAAAATGACAACCCCCGAGATTATTCAAAGTCACCGGGCGTCATTTTCACAGACCAAAGCTATTATGGATGTGCCGCTTAATCGCGCCCAAAAAGCTCCTATTCATTTCGAGAATACAGCGCTGTACTCACCGCTGGCGTATGTGCCAGCAGCTGTTGGTATAGCGGTAGCTCGCTTGTTTGATTCGTCGGTGCTCGTTTTGTTTTACGTTGGGCGTATATGTACGCTTGTGGCTTGGCTGGCACTGGCGTATTGGGCCATACGGACTACATTGATAGGAAAGTGGGCTTTTTTGGTTGTGGCACTAGCACCTATGGCAATTTTTCAGGGGGCTTCACTCTCTGCAGATGCAGTGACCCTAGGTTTTTGTTTGTTATTGCCTGCTTGGTTTGTGCGAATGTGTCTGACCAAAGGCGATATAACAAGGCGCGAATGGATACTAACGGCGGCGCTCGTATTTATTTCTGGGCTCATCAAGCAGCCGTACGCTCTGGTAGGCCTGTTGTTTTTGTTTGTTCCAGGTAGTAGGTTTGGTAACAAGCGAATGCGGTGGCAATATGTGGCCAGTATTCTTGCCGCGTTTATGGTGTTGTTTAGCTGCTGGTATGTGGTTTCGCAGCATTCGTATATACAGTCGCCTTTTTTGATCGACAGAGTTATTACCCCTAATGCTCAGCTATCTTTTGTGCTGCACCACCCTGTTCGGTACGCGCATACGGTTTTTGCGACGCATGTTTTGGGTGGCGACAATAATATTTACGAGTTTGTTGGCGTCTTTGGTTGGCTCGATACAGCAATGCCGTTGTGGGCGGTGTTGGCCTATTTTGCAACTCTGGCAATCGCACTACCGATGGGCGCTATACGGTTGCGCTTGGGAAAAACGCAACGCCTGGTATTGCTAGCGTTAGCGCTGGCTTTGTTTTGCACTATAGACCTACTTTTGTATATGTACTGGAACTCGCTTGGCGGTACCGCGTTAATAGGCATACAGGGCCGATACTATCTTATGGTGGCGCCATTAATTCTACTGGCTGTGCATGGGCTGTACGAGGTTCGTGGTTTGGGACGATTTAGCCCAAAGGTGGCTGTATTGTGTGGAATTGGGCTAGTCCTTGGCGGTAGTATACTAACCTTACTGCATCGCTTTTACGTATAAAACGCGTCTTCTATGGGATGTTTGCGCCAGAGGGTAATGCGTTAAAGAAGTCGTCTGACACAGCTGGTAAGTTGCCCATGTCGCCACCCAATGCGGCAAAGCTACTGAAGGTCTGTACGTAATGCTTTTGGCCACCGCTACCGTAGTATACGCCGCCATTGTGTAAGAAGAATTTGCCCAATGCTTTGCCGGTCGGCAACCGCAAGACGTCATTATTACCAAGTTGCACAAACGAGCCGGCGGGTACGCCCCAGTCGCTCATCGTGGTGGCCGACAACGGCAGCCGTTGCCCATTATTAAACAGGTACTTGTTGGTGCCGTCGCTAACCATTGTGCTTAATTCGCCATGGCTGGGGTATACTGTACCGATCGTATTGCTGTAGTCTATATCGTCCACATTTAGGCTAAAGTCTTTAAAGAAGGGGTATGTTGGAATATGCCAACTGCCGTTACCATCCACCATAAAGACGCCGGCATTGGTCTGAAAGAGAGCGCCCTCGGCCAGCTTGTCTTTGCCGTCAGGTATTTGGGCCAGCGTGGAATGCTGTAGGGGCAAAAGCTGCGGAAATACCAGCCCAAGGCCAACAAAGTTATTCCAGCTGGGCACATGCCGCTTAACGCCATTCTCTAGCAGGTAAACGCCGCCGGTTTGAGAGTCCCATACATAGTTGCTATTGATTGCTGTTGGTAATTGACCAAGAATGTCCGGGGCAAGCGACTGCCAGGTAACGCTCGGTAGGTCGGAGCCCAGTGATGTCACGTCCACTTTGCGCCCAGCGTCGACAATATATTTATGAGTGCCGTCGGTTTGCCAGATGCCAAGTGCCGTTCCACTGACTGTTGGCGGTGCTGTATTGTACGAAGATGCAGGCGGGTTCGGATTAGCGACCTTATTGAGCGACCAGGCGCTGAATGTATCGTAGCTACCAACGTTATAGTACGTGTTTGTCGCGCTATCGAAGAGTAGGAAAGGGCCGCCATTAAACGACACAACGGTTGAGTGGGTTACTACCAGTGGCCCAACGGGCTGAAGGGCGTTGATATTTTCCATATGCACTGCGTCCGAGGTCTTGTAGCCAAGCGAAAACATAGTCTGCTGGTCGTAGAGCGGTAGTTTTTTGCCGCCCTGCAATTTGTAGGTAATGTTACCGCTTGTCAGGAGCGGCGGTACCGCGCCAGCCCCTGGAATACGCTCTAGGAATTCGTTGCCAGGAATAACCTTGACCACGTTGGTGTTAAAGCAATCAAAACCCCAGCTGGTATTGGTATTGGGCGAGCCATCCATATTTTTGGCGCAGTAATCAATGCCCGGTATGTAGTAGCGCCGCCCACTATCAAAGAACTGAAACTCGGAGTAGCTTTTACTAGTGGCAATAGTACCGAGCGTGCCATCGTCTGTATATTGCGAAAGATACTCTTCGGATACAAGCGCAACTGGCTCGTATTGTATGTTGTACGCTACGTAGACTTCGGGAGTAGTGAGCCGCCACTTTTTGCGCGAGTAGCTGCCATCGCTCAACAAGCCTTCAACAACCAGCCAGACTTGTCCGTTTGCCGTAGATTGCCTTAGCCATTTGGCGTTGGTGCGGGTGCTGCCAAACCAGTCGTTAAAATATTTCCAAAAGTTACGGTTTCCATATGCCGAGCAACTGTCGCCACTGCCCGACAGGTTGTTTAACGCAGCTTGGTTTGGCTGGTAGGGGGTGTAGTCGTAGAGCGATGCAGTGGCCATATTTTGAATGTAGACAGTCGTACTGCCACAAGAAGCGTTTGGGTTAAATAAAATACGGTTATTTTGTCCGGGCACGTAGTTAAAACTATTTGGGGATGTTGCATATTGTCGGAACTGGCGTGCCGCATTGTAAACCTGATTATAAAATCCAAAATATTGGCTGTCGCAAGCGGCAGTATCTGGGCAACCATACCCCATTGCCGTTTTAAATTGCGATGGCCAGGGCCAATCGTCTAGCACAATGGCTTCTTCTTTTTGGAGTGTGGCAATAAGCACCTGGGGGTTGATATTAAACTGCTGCGAAACGTTGACGATTATTTGGGCAGCGCTAATACCTCCCGATGGGACAGGCTGGCCATTGAGGTTATTGGCATGGGTTGTAGGGTTTTCGTAGTAGTCTTTAAGGCACGTAAGCGGAAAACTGACGCCATGAGCTTCGGAGTATGCTCGGCGTGTTGTGCCACCATAAGGTTGGGTCCCCCAGTTGTCGCAAACAGGTACCTTGGCGTTTAAGAATTGCTGCACCTGGCTAACGTTCATGCTTGTGGTGTTATAAAACACGACATCGTCTATGACATTGCCGGCCTGCCAGTCGCCTGCCGTTACGGCATGTACCGGCCTCACATACAACCCGCAGCATACGAGCATCAGTGCAATAACAGCAAGGACGCGAAACCGAGTGCTATGAGGTATGGCGCGAGGCATGTTCATAGTGTTATTTGGTAATAGTTATAGTGCTTGAAGCGGCAGGAGATTGGGAAGCATCTTTTTTAATAATAATTTGAATATTCCAATCGCCGCCAACGGGGAATTCGTTTAGCCCCACTGGCGTGTTTTGACATCCGGCGGTTGTTGCATCAAAGACAACCGGGAAGCTCTTGACGATATTGGCTTGCCCTGCCTTGCTAAAGGTGGCCTCGCATGTGCCGGTAGTTGTTCCGCTGACGACGGTACGAATATTGGCACCAGACGTATCCTGAAATACTCGTGTGATAGTAATGCCCAAAGAGTTGTTAACTGGCGTGCTGGTGCCGTTTACGATGTCGTCTTTTTGTTGGTTACTTGTCTGCTGTTCGTCTTTGGATGGAGGCAAGTAGTTTATTTTATTTTCTTGCTTAACAATAGGATTTGTAGACGTCTTGGCAATTTGTTCGTCGCGGTGGTGGCGCACGGTTATGCATACTGCGACGATAAGTGTAGCCGCAACAAGAAGTGGCAAAATCCATAACCAAGTCTTTTTTTGTGATCGTTTTTGTCTTATAGTACGTGACATATTACTACCGTATCATGATTTAGCGCTTATGTTAATGGTCGGACTGTAATTCTATACTGTTTCGTACTAAAAAACTACTAATACTATCGTAAAGAACTGTAGAGGGTGCACGCATGGATATAGTCAATCGATTAATGACCAGGCTGCAGGCTTTGCCAGAGACCGTGCCGCGATTTGCGCGTACCCATAAGCGCGAATTGTGGATAGTTGGGGCGGCCGGTGTGCCGCTGCTGCTTTTGATTGCCCTTGTTGCACATTACGCAGTAAATGTGCCGTTTTGGGATCAGTGGGAGTTTGTAACGCTCATTCAAAAGTATCATACCGGCACTTTGGGGTTTGCTGATTTTTTTGCCCAGCATAACGAACACCGCATCTTCTTTCCGCGTTTGGTAATGTTTACTTTGGCTTGGTTAACGCACTGGAATACGCTATTCGAGGTGGCCTTTGGCGTGATTGTAGCCGCCGTTAGCTTTGGATTTTTGTACGCTATTTTGCGCCGTACATTTACTAATGTTTGGTTACGCGCCGGGGCGTTGTTAGTAAGCAGTCTTGTGTTTTTCTCTCCCCTTGCATGGGAAGATTGGCTATGGGGCTGGCAAATACAATGGTACCTAAACATCGCGGGCTTAATTATTGCAGTGTGGGCGCTTACAACCTGGAAGCAGGCTTCGTTACTGTGTCGTGTGTTTGTTGCGGCGGCTGGTGCAGTACTGGCAACGTATTCGTTGGCCAGCGGTATGTTTGTGTGGCTTATATGTATCCCCATCTTTTTAGTGCGCAAAGATATGCGCCGCATGGTGTGGCTGTGGCTTGGCTTGGCCGCACTTTTTGTCGGTATTCATTATATTGGGTATCACAATCCAACGTATCAGCCATCTAAGACGCTCTTCTTGCACGAACCTGGCCCATTTGTGCACTACCTGTTGGTCTACATTGCCCGGCCGGTAGTGACCGATTTTTTGCTATCGGTAAAAGTAGCGGTTTTATATATAGCAGCAATTATTGCCGGCTCGGTTTATATGTGGCGCTACTATCGCAAGGAGTTCAGCACCAGCATGCTCCCCTGGATATGCCTAGCGCTGTACGCCTGCATCGCCGCTGTTACCACCGATATGTCGCGCTTGGGGCTTGGCGTAGAGCAAGCGTACTCTAGCCGTTATACGACATTGTCGCTGTATTTGCTTATCGCGTTTATTGTGATGCTGTTTAAGATTATCGAAGTTACGCTACGACGTTCGGCTACGCCCAAAAGGGTGGCGGTAGCAGGCCGATACCTGGCGGTCATTACTCTTACTCTGCTTCTAGAGGGCATAATCATCAACTATCCCAAGGGTATTATTCAGATGCGCCAGCAGTCGGTATACCTACACGGCGTGCAACAATGTGCCCATATAGCAGCCAAAGAGACTGACCCGTGCCTGCTAAAGCTTTACCCCAACCAAGAAGTTGTATGGAAGCGGCTAGAGTACCTGCGAAGCATTCATTGGGGTGGCGTGTAGGTGAGGCGAGTGTCTGGTATAATCTCCAGTATTAAAGAGAGACGCCAAGCCGACGCATGGCTACAGAGGCTTTTGTAATAGTAATGAGGGTAGTATGATTATCGACCAAGTATATCGTCAACGTTTTAGTGATGTAGAGACGCGCAAAGTGCTGTGGACCATACTAACAAAAGAGTTCTTTCAACAGTTTGTCGACCCTAATGATGTGGTGCTAGATGTGCCGTGCGGCTACGGTGAGTTTATTAACACTGTCGTGTGCAAGAAGAAGTACGCTGCCGACATCAACAAAGATTCCAAAAAATATGTCGGCAAGGATGTGACGTTTTTGCTAGACAATTCGACCAAGCTTTCCTTGCCAGCCAAAAGCGTCGACAAGGTTTTTGTTAGTAATTTCTTCGAGCACATTACTCACGACGATATTGTAAAAACACTCAACGAGTTTAAGCGCGTGCTTCGTCCTGGCGGCCAGGTTTTGATTCTTCAGCCAAACATTCGTTTTGCGAGCAGGGATTACTGGATGTTTTTTGACCACATTACCCCTATTGACGACCGCGCACTCGAAGAAGCCTTTGTGGCGTTGGGTTTTAGCCTCAAAAAACGTATTTTGCGGTTTGTGCCCTTTACTACCCAAAGTCGCTACCCGGCTAAGGCAACATTTGTAAAGATATACCTTAAGCTTCCCTTTTTGTGGCGCATTATGGGTAAACAAACATTTCTCATCTTTGAGAAGTAGCAACGCCCATTTTTTATCTACTTTTTATATAAGGTCATTTGCCACCCAGGGTTGATGGGCAGCGTGTATTTAGTTCCTTTTGGAAGCTTCTCGAAGTGTCTGGCATAGTGCTGAAAGTGCAAGTCCGGCAGCGGTGCAATACGCCAGTTTTGCCCGATACCTACAACAAGTAGGAGCGCTACGAGTATACATCCCACAAGGCGCATGATTTTGTGCGGAGCAGCAAGCGCTATCCACAATACTGTAGCAACCCAGCCAACGATTGGCACGAACCAATACCGCTGGCCACCAAACTGGTTGGTAAGCCCGTGCCAGATATTTGCCCCTGGAACGGGACGCTGCGAGTATAGCATGCTTATCACTAGGAGCGGCCAGTAGACGCTAAAGAGCCTCAGCCAGCGCGGACCAGTTATTGCCGCATACACCACAAGGCTAATACCAATACACGCCAGCAGGTACATAACGTGATGGTGATTGTAATAGTAAGTAATATATTTGACGCCCAATAGTCCACCTGCAAATATTTGCCCCACCAGCATGCGCACAAAATCTTGCATGTTGGCATCGCTTTGCGCACCAACGCGCGGATAATGACTAATTACGGTAAGTGCGGCAACTTGAACAAACGACACACAACCTAAAATAATGGCCTGCATTTTATTTTGCTTATCTTTTGTGCGCCACCAAACGTAAAGGGCGATAGGAGTTAGCAATATGACCGAGGGGCCGGATAATCCGGCGGCAATAAGCGCAGCCCCGTCAAAAATACGCCAGCGTAATTCCTGGCTGGGTTTAGCAATGATTATCAAAAAAGCCAATAGAGTTAGCGACCATTGTATATTTGCTAGGTTTCCAACAATCTCGTCGTTGTTCATGATGCCTACATATATAACTGCGATTGCTATGGCCAGTAGGCGGTAGGGGATAATGGCAGCGAACCGTTTACTAACAATAAGTATTACCGGCAACAACAAGAAGAGTAACCCAAGGATATTGAATATAAGGGGAGCAAAATGGAACGGCAGCAGTGCTGCTCCTGCCGCAACAAGGCGATGCATGACGGCTAGGTATCCGGCATAGGTACGAAAAATAGTTTGTGTTAGGCCAACATCGTACCCATCGGTATACCAGACTGCTCCATCCTCTGCCCAGAACTGCGCGTTGGTTATGGTATCTGGCCGCCGCGAGAAAAGCAATAATGCACACAGAAGAAATGTGCCAACTGTGGTTATAGTTTGATGCTGGGCTAGCCACGTGTTGGCTACGCGCAATGCGCGGCGAACTAGTATCGTGTTATTTTTTGACAAGATCCATCTCCCACCCCGGATTGATTGGTATATGTGCATGTGTGCCTGCTGGCGCTTGCTCGAAGGCTTGTGCGTGCTTGCTAAATTGCAAGTCTGGTAACGCCGGTAAACGCCAGCTGTTTGGCATGCCTACAAGTACTAGTATAGCTAGCAAAAGGGCGGTAGCAATGCGCAGGGGCAAAAGTTTGGCTTTAAAGGTAACCCATACCAAGTTGATTATCCAGATAAACATAGGAATATACCAATACCGCTGCCCACCTCCGGGATTAGCCAGCCCCCACCATGTATCAAAGCCTGGTATAGGCTTGATAGACAGGAGCATCGATATAAACAGTATGACGAAGTAGGCATTACACAGCTTGAGCCACAGTGGCCCTCTAAGCGTGCAGTAAGCCATAATGCCTCCGCCCAGTACCAACGCGCCAAGCATCGCGAGCACGCTGCCATACAATAAGTTGACGTGCATTTGGCCCAGCAACCCACCGGTAAAAATTTGCCCCACAACCATTTCGAGCAAATAGAGGCCATTGGCATCGGGTTGGCCGCTACCGACTCTGTGAAAGTGACTTATAAACAGAATGCTTGCTATTTGCAAACAAGACAGAGCCACCAGCAAAATCAGATTACGCCATTGTGTAGCACGGCGCATGCGCCACCACAGAAAGCCAGCAATGGGCGCTAGAAGTATTACCAGCGGACCACTCAAACCGGTGAGGGCAAGCACCGTAAAGTCAAAGACGCGCCATGCCCGGCTTTGCGGTATGTAGGCAATAAGCACCAAGAAAGATGCTATGCCAAGGTGCCATTGAATATTCGTTAGGTTAGCAAAGACTTCGGTGGCGTTGGGTATCCCAATATATACAACACACAAGCCAAGAGCCAACAATCGGCTTGGGATAATTGATCGCATGCGGTTGCTCATAAGCAATACGATTGGCAAAAGCTGAATGCCAAGAGCTACAAGGTTAAAAAAGAGCGGGGCCACATGAAGTGGCAAGAGCATCGAAGCCTCGGCAACGACCCGATAAATAACCACAAAGTAGCCACTGTAGGTGGCAAACAAGACCGACCACCCGTGGGCGTATGCTTGTGCGTACCAGTATCTGCCATCCTCTGCCCAGAACTGCGCCTGCGTAATGGTTTCTGGCCGGCGCGTTAAGGCTAGTGCCGCACAAAGACCAACGGTGCCCCAGAGCACAATAGACGGATGATTTTTAAGCCAGGCTTCGGACCGTTGATAGGCGCTGCCTAGCAAAGCCCAAGTACGCCGCAATCGTTGCCGAATAGTACGAGGCTCGATCCATGCTACCACACCTAGCAGACCTGCAAGCGCGGCCGTACTTAGACACGACCAAACGATATATGGCCCGCTATGCAGGTGCAGCGGCCGAACATATATTGTGAATATCCAAAGTGCTGCAAAGCAGAGCACGTACAGGGCGGTGTACCCGGCAAGGATACGTTTTGGCATGGTGGTCACAGCTGCACCAAGGCACACAAACAGAAGCAACATTGTTAGGTAAGACCCTTGGTGAATAATAGTGCTGTATGGGCCAAACATAAGAGCCACCCAGGCAACAAGCGCCGCTCCGGCAATGCCTAGCATAAGCCATAACTTTGACATATCTATTGCAGAACTAGCCAGGCGCTTTCGCCAGCGCGGCACAAGCAGTATGAACCACCCCAGGTTTAAGAGACCAATACTAAATAGTACAAAACGGAATTGAGCGTCTCGCAGTTTGCCTAGTTTGCCTGTGCTGTACAAATAGCTAGATCCGGCTTTGTTGTATATAAGTGTGGTGGCGTTAGTTCGCTTATTGTGCACTATTGCCCGTACGCCCGCGGCTTTATACGAATCGACCAGGGCTTGGTCGAACGACCGATCATCAATGGGTATAACACCAGCAATCTCCCATTTAAGGACTCGGTTGCCTGGAGGGTCATAAAAGTGTTGGTAGGCGGTCCAGGGCGCAAATATAATCAAAACTGCCGCTACCGCGCTCAATGCAATCTTCCAGCCAGGGAAGAACCATTTGGTGAGCAGTAGCGGGATAATAGCAACAAAGGTAAACGCTACACCACCATGGGAGAGTAGTGCGGTACCAATCGCAGCGCCAGCCAGCGACCACCCTGCCCTAGACGGTTTTTCGAATAACAACAGCGCCAGCGCAATGCCACCCAGGCTACCGGCCAGCAGTTTGGGCCACGTAAAAATACTATTAAAGAAGAAAAAGCCGCTACATAGGCAAAATACAAGCAGTACGGCCAGCTGCTTATTGTTGAGACGCAGTTTACGGCCAAGTAACCAAACAACAGGTATCCAGGCCATTTGCAGGAACGTTGCCAGTAATTGATAGCTCATAATACCCACGCCCGACGATTGCGTAAGCGGCGATTCCAGCAGCACTGCTCCGCTTTGCAATGGCGGCCTATCGCTGCCGTGCCAATCCCCTATCAGCGTTTTGGCCTGTCCATGAAACACATTATTGGCAAATATTTTGGGCAGCAAATTGTCAAAGGTAATGCCAGAAACATAGCAAAATTGATCAGGTGCGCTAACCGTATTAACGGTGCGACAACCAAATGTAACCGATGCATATGCAAAACAGGCAACCAACCATAGGATAAGTGGCACGCCTACATCGAATGCAAAAAGAACCCGGCGCGTTGTTTTATTGGCACATATTTTATACAGCGCTAGTAGGCTGGTGATGCCAATGATCCAGCTAAGCGCTCGTCCAAACCCCGGGCTGGCAATGTATGCCCAAAATACGCCGTACGCAAGCAAGCTGCTTACAACAATACTGATAGCTACAATATAGAGTGGAGCAATGCGCTTAGTGCGTTGCAAATATAGTGCAACAATCAAACCGGGGGTTATAAACCATGCAGCCTGCACAATCAAAAGGATTGGTGTCAGCGTGGCATATAACATCGTAATCTTTTACGAGGCGCGCGGCTTACCTTTTTGATAGTCACCCCGGGATAGCCACTTCTCGACCAGGCAGTATAAGATAACGTAAAAGTAGCGGCTACCCATCTCTTTAATTTTGAGCTTGGATTCGCCTACCTTGCGGTTAGTCCAATGATTGGGCACTACAGCATAACTGTAGCCGCGCACAATAGCTTTGAGCGGTAGTTCGACGGTGAGGTTAAAATGGTGGCTTAAAAAGGGGCGTACACCGTCAATGGTTTCGCGCTTAAAGAGCTTAAATGCGTTGGTGGTGTCGTTATAACGCGTGCCAAATAGTACTCGAATAATGCTATTGGTGAGGCGGTTAAGGTATAGCTTGGATGCTGGGTAGTCAAACGTTTTGCCGCCTTTAATAAAGCGCGAGCCAAACACGGCATCGTAATCGCCTTCTTCCATGGTGCGAAAGTAGGTAACAAGATCTACTGGGCGGTCGGACATATCGGCCATAACAATCGCCACACAGTCGCCTTTGTACGACTCTAGGCCTTTGCGCACGGCAAAGCCAAAGCCATTGGGCGGAGTGTTGTTTACATAGCGTACCTGAGGGATCTCTTTGTGCAAGCGGCGCAAAATGTCTTCGGTGCTGTCTTTGCTGTTGTCGTTAACGACAACTATTTCGTGGTTGATGTTTTCTTTGTGTAGCTCGTTATGAAAGGCACGAACGGTTTCTTCGATAGAACCTTCTTCGTTATGGGCGGGGATGACAACAGACAGTTTCATAATATATGTATACCTTAGGTTAAGATGGGACGCAAATCTTCTTCGTTGTTGCGGATCCAGTCGTAAATGTCTTTGACGGTTTCGCGCGGACCTTTTTCCCACTTTAGGCCAGACTTGTCTTTAAACTTGCGGCTGTCGGTAATAAAGCTAATAAGGTCGGCTTGGCGCTCGTCAATAACTGAAGCAATTTCGATGTGGTTGCCGGTTACCTCTTCGCACATTTTGGTCAACTCTTGTAGCGACACACTGTTTTCTAGGCCGCCCCCTACGTTGTAGACCTCGCCGCTGTATTTGTTAAAGTCGGCTAGTTGGTGCTTAACAGCGCGGTACAAATCGGCAATATGAATAAAGTCGCGTACCTGCTTGCCTTGGCCACCAAAGCCAATGTAGCTGAGCGGCTTTTTAAAGTAATGGCGGGCCACCCACAACACAAACACACCTTGGTCTACTTTGCCCATTTGCCATGGGCCCGTAATAACGCCACAGCGATTAACAATGGCACGCAGACCGTACGTGTCCACATACTCGCCGATCATAATCTCGGATATCAGCTTAGTGGCGCCGTATAGCGAGCGCGGCTTGTCCAGTGGAAAATGTTCGGCAATGCCGTGTTGGCTTGCGCCGGGCATTTCTTGCGTTTCTACCAGCTCGAACCGAGTACCAGTTTCTTTAAACTTGAGGTTGTTGATGTGAGCAATGGGGTACACGCGGCTGGTGGACAAAAACACTACGTCGGCGTCGTCTTTGCGCGCCATTTCCAGACAATTGAGTGTGCCTACCAAGTTGGTGTTAATAAGGTAGTTGGGCGACGTGCTAATACCAGCCATTACCGAAGGCTCGGCAGCACATTCGATAAGTAGGTCAATGCGATCCATTTGCAAATCTTCGGTATTGCGAATGTCGCCATGCACAAAGGTAACGCCAGCAGCGGCCAGGCGCTTTACGGCCAGCTCGGAGCCGCGGCGTTTGAGGTTGTCTAGACACACAACTTCGGACGAGGGCAGGTCTTTTTTGAGCATTACCGCCAGGTTAGACCCTACAAAACCTGCACCGCCGGTAATTAAAATGCGCTTGTATTTTGCTATGCTCATGGTCGCCTAGGCCTGCACTGCCGCGCACATTTCTTTCAGAATAGCGTCGATGTCGTACTCAAAATCCCACCCTGGATAGTGCTTTTTAAACTTAGAAACGTCGGAAATGTACCAGATGTGGTCGCCAATACGGTTTTCGGGGCTTAGCTCGTAATTGGCTTTTTTGCCCAGTAGTTTTTCGATTTTTTCGATAGCCTCGAGCATAGAAATGTTAGAGTTGCGGGCGCCACCCATGTTGTATACTTCGCCAGATCGTGGCTTTTGGTAAAAGTGCCAAAAGGCGTTAACGAGATCGTGCGAGTGAATGTTGTCGCGTACTTGTTTGCCCTTGTAGCCAAAGATGGTGTACTTTTTGCCGCTGTAAATGCACTTAATAAGGTAAGCCAAAAAGCCGTGCAACTCGGCGCCGGAGTGCGACGGGCCGGTGAGGCAGCCACCGCGGAATACTGCTGTTTTAAAGCCAAAGTAGCGGCCGTACTCTTGCACCATAACATCGGCGGCAACTTTGCTGGCGCCAAAAATAGAGTGCTTGGTTTGGTCGATGCTCATGCTTTCGTCGATGCCCTTGTAGAAGGGGTGATCTTTGGGCAATTCCCAGCGATTTTCGAGTTCGATAAGCGGCAGGGTGTTGGGGGTATCGCCATACACTTTGTTGGTGCTGGTAAAAATAAACACCGCTTTGGGCGAGTGCTTACGCATATTTTCGAGCATCACAAGCGTGCCTTGGGCGTTAACGCTAAAATCGGTGTAGGGTTCGCGGGCAGCCCAGTCGTGCGACGGTTGTGCGGCGGTGTGGATGATGATATCAAACTTGCCATGTTTTTTAAACACGGCTTCGATAGCCTTGTCGTCGCGGATGTCGGCCTGTACGTGCGTGTATTTGTCTTTGAGCAAGTCTTGGAGTTTTTGGCGGTTCCAATCGGTGCTAGCTTCTTCCCCAAAGAAGTAACTACGCATGTTATTGTCTACGCCAATAATTTCAAAGCCCTTTTCGGCAAAGAACTTTACCGCCTCTGAACCAATGAGTCCGGCAGAGCCGGTAACGAGTGCTCGCATAGTATGTACCCTCACTTAATGCTATCTCTCCCAGAGTATACGACCTATTCGCCGGGCGGTCAAAACCTGAATATACAACAATACTCAGGTTGAACTGCTTGCTGACTTACATTAGAGTGAAGCTATGAAGATCGCAATTATTGGGACAGGGTATGTTGGTTTGGTAACGGGTACGTGCTTGGCTGAAGTGGGACACGATGTGGTGTGTATTGATATCGACCAGTATAAGGTTGCTCGCCTGCAAAAAGGTGACATACCTATTTATGAGCCAGGTCTCAGCGATCTAGTACACAAAAATTACGACAGCGGGCGTTTGCAGTTTAAGACGGCGCTTAGTAAAAGCGACAACCCGGCGGTTATCTTTTTTGCTTTGCCCACCCCGCCAAAGGGCGATGGCGAGGCCGACCTGAGTTTTGTGCTTGCTGCATCGCAACAAGTTGCCAAAGTAATTTCTGGCTACACAGTGTTTGTTAATAAGAGCACCGTGCCGGTGGGCACGGCGCAAAAGGTGCGCGCCGCCATTGCTCAGCATACCGACGTGCCGTTTGATGTGGTGTCTAACCCCGAATTTTTGCGCGAAGGCTTTGCGGTGAGCGACTTTTTGCAGCCCGACCGCATTGTTATTGGGACATCATCCGACAAAGCTCGCGCCGTAATGCAGGAGTTGTACCTGCCATTTACTACTAACGACGTGCCGCTTTTATGTATGGACGAGGCTTCTTCCGAAATGACCAAGTACGCCGCTAACTCGTTTTTAGCCATGAAGATTAGCTTTATGAACGAGATTGCCAACCTGTGCGACATTATTGGTGCCGATGTAGAAAAGGTGCGCGAAGGCATTGGGCACGACCAACGTATTGGACACCGCTTTTTGTACCCCGGTATTGGTTACGGAGGCAGCTGTTTTCCTAAGGATGTTATGGCCCTGCAGCGTGTGGCCGCCGCGCACGACTACGACTTTAAACTGCTTAACGCCGTTATGGATGTTAACGCCCGCCAAAAGCAAGTGCTGATAGCCAAAATGGTAGCGCGCTTGGGCGAAGACTTGAGCGGGCTAACTATTGCCGTGTGGGGCATTGCGTTTAAGGCAGATACCGACGATATTCGCGAGGCCCCGTCGCTAGATATTATTCGTGAGCTTGTGGGCCGCGGCGCCAAAGTAGTGGCCTACGACCCCGAAGCGATCGCTAACGCCAAGGTTGCCTTAGGCGATGTTGTTACCTATGCCAACAGTGCCCACGGCGCACTCAAGAATGCCGACGTACTTGTGGTGGTTACCGAATGGGCTGAGTTTAAGAGTACCGAACCCAAGATACTGGCGGCCAGCCTGGCCAAAAAAATGATTTTTGACGGCCGCAATATTTTTGAACCCGAAGCCATGCGCGCAGCCGGCCTAGTGTACGAAGGTATTGGCCGGGGCCAGTCAGCGTGAGCCACCGGGCATTGGTTGCCGGAGGCGCTGGTTTTTTGGGATCGCATTTGTGCGCGGCACTGTTGGCGCGGGGTACCACAGTAGTCTGCGTAGACAATTTGTTAACCGGGCGAAAAGTAAACATTGCCCAACTAGAGCTAAACCCAGCATTTAGCTTTGTAAAACACGACATTACCCGGCCATTACCCACGAAAGTTGCCAGCCAAAAATACGATTTGGTTGTCAGCATGGCTTCGCCAGCCAGTATTCCAAAGTACGAGCAATACGCCGTCGAAACTCTTATGGTTGGCTCGTTGGGCGTAAAACATTTGTTGGATTTGGCCCAGCGCGATAACGCTCGATTTTTGCACACTTCTACCAGTGAGGTGTACGGCGAACCGCAGGTGAGCCCGCAGCCCGAATCATATTGGGGCAACGTTAACTCCTATGGCCCCCGCGCCATGTACGACGAGGCCAAGCGTTTTGCCGAGGCACTTATTTGGGTATACAAACACCAGTACGGGGTAGACACCGCTCTGGTTCGTATCTTTAATACCTATGGCCCGCACATGGATCCGGCCGATGGCCGCGTGGTGTCTAACTTTATCGTCCAGGCATTGGCCGGTGTGCCCATTACCGTGTACGGCGACGGCAAACAAACACGCAGTTTTTGTTATGTATCCGACCAAATTGCCGGTTTGCTCCAGCTGATTGATTCGGGCCAGGAAGGCCCTATCAATATTGGTAACCCCGGCGAGTTTACGTTGTTAGAATTAGCGCAAAAGGTGATCGCTCAAACCGACAGCGCTTCACAATTGGTGTTTCAGTCTGCCCGTCCCGACGACCCCACGCAGCGCAAGCCAGACATTGCCAAGGCCCAAAAGCTGTTGGGCTGGAAACCGGTAGTTGCGTTAGACGAAGGCTTGGCCAAAACCATCGAGTACTTTCGCACTGCTTAGGCATTGGCTGGTGCTTTTTCTAGCACAAATATACAGCTAGGGACGTTGTAGTGGCGGGTGTCGAACGCGTCTTTGTAGGTGATGGGTGCTACGGCTTCGGGAGGAATAGTCTGTTTACTTATGCGGACGTCCAGTGCAGTAAGCCCTTCGCCGCCCAAGAGGTGTGAGGTGTCCTCAAACGATCCAAAATCGTGTGGAAGATCGAGTACGGGCCCCCATTTGGCAATGCCACCTGGAGCAAGCACGCGAGCCATTTCAGATAGTACTTGGGGTACATCGTTGCGCTGCAAGTGTTCGTGCATATGTAAACTCAGCACTATGTCAAAAGAATTATCAGCAAAAGGAAGCGCTTGCCCAACTGCAGCCACGCCTAGCGTGCGGTTGCGTTGCGAGGCATTACGCCGATGAGTTGCGCTTAAAAAGCCTGGGCTGAGCGAGATAACCTGATCGGTAATACCCAGTAGGCCTAAGTGGTAGGCTAGCTTCATTTCTGGTCCGCAGCCCAAATCTAGTACACGCTGGTCGCGCAAATTGCCACGATCGAACTGCAACTGCCTTTCGTAATCGGTTAGGCTTCGCCCGCCCGCTGGTTGGTGACGATGGCGAATTGTCCCTGGGTGGTAGAAGGACATAGCTACCAACCTGACATTTGTTCGGCAGTGAGGGCTGCATAGTTGTCGAGCCCTGTAGTCCATGTGGCTACTGGCCATATGTCGCTACCAGGCACTACGAGATCATTATGGAGTTGCGAGAATCCAACAAAGGCATCCGTATGGAAGGGTAGGCTGCCCAATAGTTGCATATACTGTCCATATGCATCGTCAGTCCATTCGTGCACATTGGTAAGGTTGGTGTAGGTAATTTGTAGATTGTGGTCGGCCAAGGTATCACTTAGACGAGTCATGCCGGTATCGCTTGTCAGATCGACTTGGGCAAGCACCGGTCTTTTTTGTTTGTAGTCTTCCTGGCATGCTGCATATCTAGTTGGGCTGCTCAAAAAATGGAGTTCCTCAAGGCGTTCGGCCTCACCCTCTAACCAATCCGCTGCTGGGTGGCGGTGCTCTGGTTGCTCCCACGGGCGCCCACGGTACCTTCTATGTAGATGACCCCGGGCCCGTTGGTCTAGATCTTTGCTCAAAGGATCATCGTCGGCAACCACTTGTCGTCGGTACTGCTGAGCATCCGTAGCTTGCAATAAAATACGTCCACAGCGCTGTTGCCATCTAAGCACATTGGACGATTTGTCGACTAAGAGCACGTGATCAGTGGGAACTTCAGGCAGGATTGAATTAACAAAACCATTCCCAACAATAAGGGCTACTGACTTTTTGCCCCGGGTGGGCCATGGAGTGTATGCTGCGCCCACTTGTACAACGTGTTTGATAGCTACGTCGTTAGCAACAAGCCAACCCTGCCTGTTGCCGCCGGGCATAGACAAAGAACGATTGTTATTATCAAGGGGAACCGCCTCGCCTAAGGGTAGACGAGCTTGAAGACGATTAGCTTTCATGGAACTGAAAATAGACACTAGGTATATTATACAATACTAGTATATTTTTATGAATATTATGATGTGGTAGATATTAGGTCTGTGTTATCTAGAAAGTGAGGTTATAACACAGCACCTTATCGCACGATTGCAGCCGCACCAAGGTACTGTCCGGCGATAGGGAAGAAGCGCGCGTAGGTTTCGCCATGATTGTAGCCAAATGCTTCGCTACCTGGCATGGTGCGTTCGGTAAACCAGCGCACGTCACTTGCCTCTTGACCACCCAGAGTGGTGGAACCAAACTGCGTAGGTTCATTCTCTAGGCCCACGACAAATCGAGCCGCAACCAGGTGTCGGGCGTTGGGGTTAGGACAGAAGTCTTCTTTAACGCTGCCGTCATCTCGGGGCGCCATATCTTGCGCCAGATAGTCTGGGCGAGAGTAGTCGCCAGAAAGCGGATGAGCGGTAGTACCGAGATCTGTAGTAAAGTGACGCGTCAAAGCTTCCTTGACGCTTTCTGGCTCCCAGCTGCCCTTGCCGTCAGGCGTCCACCCCACGCCACCACCAACCAAACATAGCTTGCCGGTATAGGGGCCCGTGCCGCGGACAATAGCCATTAGCTCAACTTCGCCTTCGTCATTGAGCCGAGCTGGTGCGCCATCTACAGCGAAGCGCACACTTAGGCCACCAGCAAGTTGGTAGAGCCCACTGTCAAGCATACCTTTTTCGTTAGGAAACTCCCGCGTCTGTAACTCTGCTGCTAGTTCGGCTGTAGAAAAAGCTGATAAACCCATAAAAACCTCACGACACTTAAATATGTATGCCAGCATACCTGTTTGTACGCAGATTGTCTAGTATTTAACAGATTAGAAACACCGGTCGGTTAGTCTGTTGCTGGCTGTGGGGAAGGCTTTTTGAAGATGATTTTTTTGTAGGCTAGGTAGGTCCAGGACATTTGGACGGCCACCGAGAGTATTTTGGCGACGGTGTATTTGAGGCCAAGGTGAGTGCCAACTGTAATGAATACAAGCGTAAACAGGTAGTTAAAGCCAAGTAGTATGCCGTAGGCTGCGGCATGTTTTGCGATGTGCGTTTCGGTGGCCTCAAACGTCCAAAAGCGGTTAGCCAGGAAGTTAAAAGCAATCGACGACCAATACGATATGGTGGCGGCGATTAATAAGTTAACGTGCAGTACACCGTGCAGCAGCACTAGCAGAAAAAAATCTAAGCAAAACGTAGTGCCGCCAATGACAACATAGCGCACCAGCGAGTGGCGATAGAGTTGTTTGGTAATATTTTTTACGACTTCCATGCGTGTTTACGGGCTCCTGCACCAAAACTATTCCTACTCATGCTACCATATCCGCTTTCGCAGTGCTTGATACTGGCTATGCTCGACATATTGTTGCGGCCAGGAATACAAGGACTAGTCTTTGGTAAGTAGACTGGTGAGATACTGACCGTAGCCACTTTTTGTAAGTTCTTCGGAAAGATCTACAAGCTGGCCATCGTCTATATAGCCTTCTTGCCAGGCTATTTCTTCGATGCAGCCGACTTTGAGGCCGGTGCGTTTTTCGATAACCTCTACAAACTGCGAGGCATCATTCATTGAGGCAAATGTACCAGTGTCTAGCCAGGCCGTGCCGCGATCCATGGTTTGCACCTTAAGTGTGCCGCTTTGCAGGTATGCGTCGTTGACTGCAGTGATCTCTAGTTCGCCACGGTTGCTTGGTTGGATGGTTTTGGCAATTTGTACTACGTCGTTATCGTAGAAGTACAAGCCTACCACGGCATAGTTGCTTTTGGGCTCGGCCGGTTTTTCTTCAATAGAAACCGCTTGCATTTCTCGGTTAAACTCTACTACACCATAACGCTCTGGGTCGGCTACAGGGTAGGCAAAAACGACACCCCCATCTGGATCGGTGCAGTGCTTGAGACTGTCGCCAAATCCGTGGCCATAAAAGATATTGTCTCCTAGTACTAATGCGACTTTGTCGTCACCAATAAAATCTTCGCCGATGATAAATGCTTCGGCCAAGCCTTTGGGCTCGGGCTGCACGGCATACTCAAAACGACAGCCTAGTTGTGAACCATCGCCTAACAGACGTTTGAACTGTGGTTGGTCGTCGGGAGTGGTTATAATTAGGATTTCGCGAATGCCCGCCATCATCAGCGTGCTGAGTGGATAGTACACCATGGGTTTGTCGTAAATGGGCATTAGTTGTTTGGAAATGCCTTTGGTAATAGGGTATAAACGTGTGCCGGATCCACCAGCTAAAATAATACCTTTCATGCTACTCCTTTGGCTTAGCTTGCTCTGTCTTGATGTAAGCTGCGAGGTCATCGCGCCAATCGGGCAGGGTAAGACCGGTTGCTTTTAATTTGCTTAGATCCATTGCGCTTTGCAACGGGCGTGGGGCAATACCCTCTTTGCTGGCAAAATATTCTTTGGTGGTGGTGCCGGTGACGGTTAGGTCGGTACGACCCAAACCGGTAAAGATCTGACGAGTAAACTCGGCCCAGCTAGCGGGCTTGCCATCGTTGGTGGCATTGTAAATACCGTAGGCAGCTTTGGTACTAAGTAGTTGATGAATGGCACTTACCAGTACAGGCGTAAAGGTAAGGCGGCCAATCTGATCGTCAACTACTGTGGGCGAAATGTTGCGTTCGGCCAGACTCATCATGGTACGCACAAAGTTGGGGCCATCACCAATTAGCCATGTGGTACGAGCAATGTAGTGCTTAGGTGCAATACTAACGGCAATATCGCCAGCAGCTTTGCTTTGGCCGTAGACGCCAAGGGGTGTGTAGGCCTCGGCTTCGGTATGTGGAGTTTTGGTGCCATCAAAGACGTAATCGCTAGAGACGTGCACCAAGGTAATATCGTGTGCGGCAGCTACTTTGGCTAGGTATCCTGGGCCAGTGGCATTAATTTTCCACGAAGCCTCGCGGCCTTCGGCTGTTTCGGCGCCATCTACATTGGTGTAGGCAGCAGCGTTGATGATGATGTCTATTTTTGACCAATCGTAGGTCTCTACCATGGCCCAATCGGTCATGTCGAAGCTGTCGCGGTCGACGGCAATGGCGTTGGGGTATTGTGCGTTAAGCGCTTTGCCCAGCTGTCCATAGGCGCCAATGATAAGTATGCGTGAGTCGTCCATATGTTGTTTATGCCTCGAATGGGGTTACGTCTTTAAGTATGGGGTGGGCTTTGTCTTTGTCCGAGATTAGCTCATCGGTAATAGGTAGCGGCCATTGGATGCTAAGTTCGGGGTCGCGCATGTTTACAAACGTATATTTAGCGTCGGGCGACCAGTGAGCGTTAACCAGGTAAGTGTATACGAGGTCCGGGGTGAGCGCCTGGTACGAATTGCCGCAGCCGCGCGGTACAAAGATGGCGTTGTTGGGAGTAAGACGAAAGGTCTCGACCACGCCAAATGTATCGCCCTTGCGCAAGTCGACAACTGCCGCAAATGCCTCACCGTTAACTATCGATATATATTTGTCCCATGGTTCGGCGTGAATGCCACGAGCAACGCCGGACTCTTTGTTAAACGACACGTTGTTTTGGATAATCGTAAAATTGTTGATAAGCTCGCGGTTCTCGGCATGTATGGCATCTAATGCGGCCAGCATTTTGGTTTGCTGAAAGTTTTCTTTAAACCAGCCGCGGTTATCGCCGCGGACATCCAGCTGAAATTCAAACAGACCAGGGATGTTTGTAGCCCGGGCAGTCAGATCCTGCGCAACTGGTTGCCATGGTGTGTGATCGCTCATGTTTATTGTCCTTGTTTAGCGTAGGCTGCTTCGATGTCATCTTTGTGCTGCTTCCACCACGCTTCGTTGGTTTTGTACCAGTCGATGGTAGCCTGTAGGCCTTCGCGCAGGTTGGTGTACTGAGGCTCCCAGCCGAGTTCGGTGCGCAGTTTGGTAAAGTCGATGGCATAGCGCATGTCGTGGCCGGGGCGGTCGGTTACTAGGTCGTAGGCGTCTTTGGGTTGGCCCAATAGCTCTAAGATTGTTTCGACCACGGTTTTGTTGTCTTCTTCGCCGTTGGCGCCAATAAGATATAGCTCGCCAATTTTGCCTTTTTCCAAGATGGCGTGCACGGCCGAGTTATGGTCGTCCACATGAATCCAATCGCGTACGTTTTCGCCCTTGCCGTATAGCTTGGGGCGAATGCCAGATAGTACATTGGTAATTTGCCGCGGAATAAATTTTTCGATGTGCTGGTACGGGCCGTAGTTGTTAGAGCAGTTGCTTAGTGTTGCTTTAACCCCAAACGATCTAATCCAGGCTTTGACCAATAAATCCGATCCGGCTTTAGTGCTGGAGTAGGGGCTGGAGGGGTTGTACTGGGTTTTTTCGGTAAATTTGGCGGGGTCGTCTAGCTCGAGGTCGCCATATACTTCGTCGGTCGAAATATGATGCAGACGTTTGTCGTGCTTGCGTACGGCCTCTAGCACGGTGGCAGTGCCTACCAGGTTGCTTTGGATAAATGGCCATGGGTCGCGCAGCGAGTTGTCGTTATGCGATTCGGCGGCAAAGTGCACCACAATATCGGTTTCGCCCACTAATTTGTCCATAAGGCTGCGATCGCAGATGTCGCCCTGCACAAAGGTGATTTTGTTGGCGACTGGCTCTAGGCTGGCTGTGTCGCCAGCATAACTGAGTTTGTCTATTACCGTAATTTGATATTCGGGGTGATTTTTGACGGTATAGTGCACAAAGTTTGCCCCAATAAACCCTGCGCCACCGGTAACCAACATTTGTTTCATACCACCCCAGTATACCATCGGACCGGGCTTATTAGACGACCAGCGCTTTGTAGCTTTTGCAACAAGCTGATTTAACGTGTTTCGCTAAATTTTTGGGCCGCCGCTTGTATAAAATCAATTTGTGAGTCGACGATAGTTTCTGGCAACTGCGCCACGTCGTAAAAAGTTCCTTCTTGTGGCTCGCCAATAACTTCAACGTAGAATACTACAGCACTTGATTGGCCGCGTTTTTCGGTGTGGAGTATAGACTCTACATAGCGTGGCTCTCCGGCAATCTCTACCCCGCCTAGTTCGTCAGAGAGGATTCGCGTAAAGGCGCTTGCGTAGCTGCCGTCCTCGTCGGTGGCGCGTATGACAGTGCCAGGGGTATGGAGTGCGTCGGGATAATAGGGATCGTCTTTGTCTCGTGCAATGAGCAAAACTTGCAATTTTCCGCCAGAGATTCTAAGTGGCACGATTTCTACAATAGGGAGCGTGACCAAGCGCGCGACCTCTAAGAAGATGGGCAGCGGCAAGAAGCCTGGCTGCAGTTTGGAAAGTGTTGTTGCTACTGTGGCGATCTCTTCGTCGCTGGGCGTGGTTTTTTTCATACCTAGCAGTATACCAAAGCCACTGTCTATATTTTGCCTTGGGCAATGGCCAGCATAAGTGGGGCCAGTGTCATAGCGTCGGTAATCTGGCCGGTGGCAATCATGGCCATAACTTGGGGCGTGGGGATTTCGCGCAGCGTAGTGATGCCTTCTTCGGTTTGAGCGTCGTTGCCGATGTGCGTCAGACCGTGGCAAAAATAGACATCGCCCATGCCGTTAGTTCGGCTATTGGATGTCTGCATTTCGCCTAGGTGCTCCCATTGGTCGGCTGTGTAGCCGGTTTCTTCTTGGAGTTCGCGCTGGGCGGCCCGGAGCGAGTCTTCGCCCGGCTCGATACCGCCAGCTGGGATCTCCCATGAGTCCATCTGGGTGGGGTAACGGAATTGCCGCTCAAACAGTATGCCGCCGGCGGCTTGCGCAACAATAAACACACTGCGCGGCACTTCGACTACGTGCTAGGTGCCCTTTTTACCATCGGGCCGGATAACTTCGTCGCGTCGAACAGCATAAAACGGATTCGTATGTACATTTTCAGAACTAACGTGCCGCCATTTACCCATAGATATCTCCTTAGACCTGAGTAATAATGCTGCTTACTTTGGCAACCAACGTGTCGAGGGCCGCTTGCGTTTTGGCCTCGGCATTTAAGCGTAGTAGTGGTTCGGTGTTGCTGGGGCGGACATTAAACCAGGTGGTTTTGCTAGTGTGTACAGTAAGACCATCCAGCCGTTCTTGCGGTACGTCTGGGAAGGCGGCGGCAATTTTTTCGATAATGGCGTCTTTGTCTTCTACAGTAAAGTTGGTTTCGGCAATTTGCTGGTAGGCTTGGCGGTATGGTGCTGCCAGCGCGGAAAGTGGCTTGCCGCTGAGACTCAAGATATACAGGCCGATAACGGCGGCAATCAGGCCGCTGTCGGCATTAAAGTTGTTTTTAAAGTAGTAGTGTCCGCTGTGCTCGCCGGCAAACAATCCGTTGTGCGTGCGCATGTCGGCCTTAATAAATGAGTGGCCCACGCGGGTGCGTATGCTTTTGCCACCGGCTTTAACGACTGCCTCTTCAGAGGCCTGACCACAGATTGCGTTAAGGAGAATGGTGCTGTGGGGGTGCTTGCGCAAAAAGTAATCGGCTAGCAACGCGGTCATAACCGTGCCACTGAGCGGCTCGCCCTGCTCGTCAATCAACACAGCGCGGTCGCCGTCCCCGTCAAAGGCTACGCCAACATCGCAATGATTTTTCTTAATGGCCGCCTGCAGATCTACAAGATTTTTGGCCTCTAGGGGGTTAGCTATGTGGTTAGGAAATGTGCCGTCTAGCTCAAAATATAGTTCGGTAACTTCAAAAGGTACGTATGGCTCTAGCTCGGGGATAATTTTGCCAGCCATGCCATTACCGGCGTCAATGGCAACGCGCAAAGGCTTGAGTTTGCTGGGGTCGATAAATGACAGGGCGTGGCTAATCCAGCCTTCCATGATGTCTTTGGTAAGGTGTTCGCCGTGCTTGGTTGCGGGCGTAAAAGTATTGGCGGCGGCCAAGTCGCGCACATCCAGCAATCCAGTGTCTTCGCCAACGGGCCTAGCGCCCTCGCCACAAAGCTTAATGCCGTTGTATTCGCCGGGGTTGTGGCTAGCAGTAATCATTGCCCCGCCAGCGAGTTTGTTGTGGCCAACGGCAAAATAGATCATGTCGCTGGTAACCTCGCCAATGTCCCACACATCGCGGCCTTGCTCACGCAACCCCTTGATAAGTGCTGCAGCCAACTCACCGGAGTCTGGGCGCATATCGCGGCCAACAGCTACTGCTCCTTTAGTGGGCAGCCATTGGGCAAATGCCTGACCAACCTGTTTAACAACAACAGGTGTTAGCTCGCTGCCCACTTTGCCCCTAATGTCGTAGGCCTTGAAGATGTGGTCTAGTGCGTACATAGTAACTCTCCTTGGATTATCTTAGGAATCTAAACGGACAGATTGCCGTTCGTTGACAATATACAGCGGCCGATTTTGCGTCTCGATATGAATATGCGAAATGTACAGCGCGCTGAGCCCTTGCGAAATAAGTAAAATGCCCAGGAAAAACAGCAACATAATACCCAGCATGGCCGTACCGGTAAAGTTAAGGTTCCAGGGATCGCCCAAAATAAGCTGCTCGATAATAATAAACAAACCAGTTAGGAGTGCTAACGGTGTAATAAGCAACCCGGCATATACCGACAAATACAGTGGGGCGTAGCTGAGCGATATAAAACTGTTCATGGCTAGTTTGACTAGCTTGGACAATTTGTAGCCTGGGTCGCCAGACAGGCGCGCGTCGGCTTTAAAGTAAATGTAGGCTTCGTCAAAGCCAATCCAATCTACCAGCCCTCGGGTAATGCGACTGCGTTCGGTAAGGCGGGCAAACTCTTGCTGTACCGAGCGGTCGATGAGCCGAAAGTCGGTTGATCCTGGCTGCATATGCGGGCCACCTAGCCCTTTGAGTAATCTGTAAAAGAGCCGAGACCCCAGTTTTTTGGTAAACCCTTCTTTGCGGTTAGCGACCCGAATGCCGGTTACTACTTGGGCACCAGCCTGCCACTTTTCGACAAATTGGGGGATGAGTTCGGCTGGGAATTGGCCGTCGGCGTCCATCATCAAAATACCTTCACCGGTGGCGTAGTGTACGCCGGCGCTGGTAGCGGCTTCTTTGCCAAAGTTGCGCGAAAAGCTGATGACGCGCACGTGTTTGTCGCTGTCGGCTAGGCGCCGCAATTCTTGGAGCGTGTTGTCGCGGCTGCCGTCATTGACGTAAATGAGCTCGTAACTGGAAAAGGCTTGTATAGCTTGGCGCAGTTTGTTGTATACCGGGGCAATATTGTCTTGCTCGTTGTAAGCAGGTACAACAATTGAAAGAAATGGGCGAGGATGATCCATTGCCATATAATAGCATCTGTTATGATAGAAGCCGTAACGCTCTAATGGGGGAGAGGCAAATATGAAGATTATTGTTATAGCCGGCGGTCAAGGCACTAAAATGTGGCCGTACTCGCGCGAGGACAAGCCCAAACAATTTCAGGCCATTATTGGCGAGCAATCTCCCTATGCCGAAACCATACACACATTGCTCAAGGTGTATGCCCCCGAAGATATTTTTATCTCTACCAAGCGTAAATTTATCAAGTATGTGTCCGAGCAATCACCCCAAATTCCACTCAAAAATTATATTGTAGAGCCAGACGCCGTCAAAGACCGGGGCCCAGGCGAGGGCTTAGCGTTCTTGCGTTTGAGCGTGCAGCACCCCAACGAGCCATTCTTTATGGTGCAGTCCGACTGCATACGCCAGCCCGAAGAAGCATTTTTGACCATGATTGCCGATGTGGGCAAGCTGGTAGAGCAGGATAAAAAGTTGCTAACCGGCGGTGTAAAAGCCACCGAGCCCAACATGGGCATCGACTATTTTAAGCTGAGCAGCCAGGTGCGTGGCAGTGGCGCGCAAGAAGTATACGAGGTGGCCGAGTTTATCTATCGCAGCTCAAGCTATCGCCAAACTAAAGAGTTGGTAGAGAATTACCGCGTCGTTACTCACAGCAACCACTATGCCTGGTATCCAGAACTTATGTTAGAGGCGTACAAAAAATATCGTCCCGATTGGTACCGCGCTCTTATGAAAATTAAGGCCGCTTTTGACAAGCCCGGCGAAGACGCCGCCATTGCCAAAATTTATGATTCTATGGAAAAGGGCCCAACCGAGGAAGTCACCAAACACGTTTTTAATAGTGGCAATGGCCGCGTGGTGCTCCTTCCCTTTCGTTGGATAGACGTAGGAACTTGGGGCTCGGTGTACGACTACTTTGTAGGCGGCGACGGGCGCGAAAACTATGACGATGGTGGCAAATTAGTGAGCGTGGACACGACCGGCACATTGGTCAAAACCGATCGTCCCGACAAACTCATTGCCGTAGCCGGGGTAGAAGATTTGGTAATTATCGATACCGAGGATGTGCTGCTGGTGATACCAAAGCAAAAAATCGAAAAGATTAAAGATATCCAGACCATACTAAAAGATACAAACAGAACAAACTACTTATAACATAAAATCACATAGTATGGGGTGAGACCCTAAGATATGCTGGAACCACTCCCACATTAACCCGCCCGCCTAGCCTAAATTCCAAGGCTGGTCCTTGGAATTCCAGAAATGTGTCGTAATAGGTGTAAAGGTTTATTCGACGGTGACGGATTTGGCCAGGTTGCGGGGGCGGTCAACGTCCAGGCCTTTGGCAACGGCAACGTAGTAGGCAAACAGCTGGACGACAATGGCCTGCAGAATAGGTTCGGTTTGTTCCATGGTAGCTGGAATAAAAATGGTGTCGTCGGCGTTGGCGGCCACGAGCTTGTTGCCCTCGGTGGCTACGGCCAAAATTTTGCCTTTGCGAGCGCGAATTTCTTGCATGTTAGAAATGGTTTTTTCAAGCATGGGGCCATTGCCGGCAAGGGCAAGTGTGGGGAAGTTTTCGTCAATGAGCGCCAATGGGCCGTGCTTCATCTCGCCGGCAGCAAAGCCTTCGGCATGAATAATGGCACATTCTTTGAGCTTGAGTGTGCCCTCGAGCGCCGTTGGGTAGGCGTAGCGGCGACCAATAAACAAAAAGTCGCGGTAGTCTTTGTACTTTTGGGCCAGTGCCTTAATGGTGTCGGCCTGAGCCAAGACAACTTCGGCCTTGGCAGGAAGCGATTCGATTTCGTGCAACAGATCGTTGTAGTGTGGCGAGCGGTCGCGGCCCAGGAAGAGGGCAATTTGCATCAGCACCAGTACTTGGGCAATGAATGCTTTGGTGCTAGCCACAGCCTGTTCTGGCCCGGCATGGCAATAGACGCCAGCGTCGGTCATGCGGGCGATGGTGCTGCCCACGGCATTAACCACCCCTAGACACAACACGCCGTACTTTTGGGCTTTTTTGATGGCGGCAATTGTGTCGGCGGTTTCGCCGGACTGTGACACAACAATCAAGGCAGTGCCACGCGAGAATGGCTCTTTACGGTACTTAAACTCGGAGCCAATTTGTAATTCTACTGGAATGTCGGCCAATTCTTCGATAAGATATTCGCCCAGCATACCGGCAAAGCTAGCAGTGCCACAGGCCACAATAACAATGCGGTCGATATGCCGCAGTTGCTCGGCCACGCTTTCTAGGCCGCCCAATTTAACGGTGTGCGTGCTGGCATTAATGCGGCCTAGCGTTGCCATACGAATAGTCTGAGGTGCCTCAAAGATTTCTTTGAGCATAAAGTGGGCGTAGTCGCCCTTGTCAATTTTGTCGACGTCAAAGTCTAGGATTTCGGTCTCGCGCTCCACGGTTTTGTCGTGCATGAGGTCTACAATGCGGTAGTGGCCGGGTTGGATAACAACCATCTCGTTGTCTTGCACGTACATTACTTCTTTGGTGTGTTGCAAAATGGCCGAAGGATCGCTGGCTACAATGCATTCCTCGGGGGTTACGCCAATAACCATTGGGCTGCTCAGGCGTGCAGCAAACAGTTTGTGTGGCTCGTAGGTGCTGGTAGTCAGGATGGCGTAGGCGCCACGCACTTCTTTGAGCATTTTGACAAACGCTTCCTCGAACGAGTGGCTTTGCTTGTAGTAGTGGTCGATTAGTTGAGGGATAACTTCGGTGTCGGTTTGCGATTTAAACGTATAGCCCTCTTGCTGTAACCAGGCTTTAATCTCGGCATAATTCTCGATAATACCGTTGTGCACTACAAAGATAGTTTCGTCGGCATTGCTGTGTGGGTGAGCGTTAATGACAGATGGTTGGCCATGTGTAGCCCAGCGGGTGTGGCCAATAACAACAGGTGCGTTGGCGACATCTTCTTCTTGCATGAGCTTTTCTAAGCCGTCTACGCGGCCAACTTGCTTGAGCAGCTTTGCTTTGCCTTGATCGTCCAAGATGGCCATGCCAGCCGAGTCGTAGCCGCGATATTCGAGGGCCTTAAGCCCGGCGAGCACAACGTCGCCACCATTTCGATTACCAATGTATCCGACGATACCGCACATATTAGACTCAATGTACTCTTTATTGCTTTTTTGTCAATACTAGGTTAATAAAGTCTTCTGTTTTGGCACGAAACATTTCTTCGCTAAATTGCTGAGCATGCGCCCGAATAGCGGCATGGTTAAATGTGTCTGGCTGAAACGATTTAAGCACTTTAGCCAGCGAATCTACCGTTTGCTTTGCAAACAACTCGCCGGTTTTGCCTGGCACCACATAATCACGTGCGCCGCCGGCATTGTAGGCAATAACCGGCGTGCCGGCCGCTTGAGCCTCGACAGGTGTCACGCCAAAATCTTCAAAGCTAGCTTTAATAAACGCCGTAGCCTGAGCAAAATACGTCGGTATTTGCGCGTCAGAGACAAAGCGATCGACGACGTCTACGGTTGGGCCAGCCAACTCCTTTAGGTGCGCGTGCTCTGGCCCTTTACCAATAACAGTAAGCTGCGCGCCTATTTGGTTGCAGGCCTTAATAATCAAATCAATATGTTTTGCTGGCACCTGACGATCGGCGGTTATGAAGCCGTGGCGCGCTTTTGGCTCGGGTACCGAAAAGCGTTTGGTATCTATAGGTGGATGGATTACCACCGAATCGCGGCCATAATAGGCTTTAATATCTTGCTGAATATGGGTGGAGTTGGCAATAAAGTAATCTGGCCGTTGGGCTGCCCGGTAATCCCAACGCCGCAATGGGCCAACCAACAGGCGCAAGCCAAGGCGTGCCAGCGGATTAAAGACGCCAAAGCCAGGGCGGCGCAAGTACTCTTGATAGTGGCGCCAATAAAAATGCGTAGGGGTATGACAATAACAGATGTGCGTCGTACCCGAGCGCACTCGCACACCTTTGGCTTCGCCATTGCCGCTGCTGCTAATAACAAGATCGTACTCGCGCAAGTCGAGGCGCGTAAACCACCAGATACGCAGTACAGGGATAAACTTGCGTATACCGCCAAGGTGTTGCAGCCAGCCCGTTACTACTTTGCCATCTAGCTTGGCGCGCCAATCGTCGCTGCAGTAGCTGGTGTAGATAGGGGCGTCAGGAAAAAGTTGGTGGAGCTGAAACACTACCCGCTCTGCGCCACCACCATAGAGCCAGTCTTGCACAATGGCAACCCGGAGTGCTTTTGGCTTGGTGGTGCTCATGCTAAATTCCTCGGCCGCCCAAAACCGCGCGGATGGTTTTGAGCATAATGACAACGTCGAGCCAAATGGTCCAGTTTTGCACGTAGTACAAATCGAGTTTGCGACGTTCTTCAAAGTCTATGTTGCGTCTGCCAGATACCTGAGCTAGACCAGTCAGGCCCGTTTTGACTGCCAAAATAAGGTTCTTTTTGGGGTGTTTCTCTAGTTCGAATGGATCGAGCGCGCGTGGCCCAACCAAGCTAATGTCGCCGCGCACTACATTAAGCAGTTGTGGCAACTCGTCTAAACTGGTTTTGCGCAAAAAATGTCCAAGCGACGAAATCCGCGGATCGTTGTCTAGACGATCGCCATTGGTGCGGTACTCTTTAGACAGCTCTGGCTTGCCCATTTTGGCAAAGCCTTGCTCTGGGCTCATGTCGGTGTAGGGCTGCTTCATGCTGCGAAATTTGAAAATGGTTATTGTGTTGCCAAAACGCCCTAGGCGCTTGGGTTTGTACATGATAGGGCCGTGTGGTTCGGCTATTTTTTCGGCAATAGCAATGGCCAACAAAATGGGTGATGCCAAAACAAGGGCTGTGCCCCCTAGCACCAAGTCGGTTACGCGTTTTACTAATCGTCCCCAACCAAACAATGCTGTTTGGTGCACAATAATTACCGGGATACTGCTACGAAATAGTTCTACCTCGATATTGCCAATAAACAGTTCGGTGTTGCCGGGTACAAAGCGGTAGTTAACGTGGTTTTCTTGGGCAAAGTTAAGTATGTTGGCGTTTTTGGTTTCGTCGGCATATAGCTCGGTTTGAATAATGCCATGCAAGCCTCCCTTATACCCTTCCAAAAATTGGCCAAAGCTGTGGTACAGATTAATGTTGGGGCGCGAGCCCAAACTCTTTTTGCCGCCCACAACACCAACTACTTGGTAGCCAGAATGTCGGCTGTCGGCTAGCCAATCTACCAGTTGCGCGGTAACGGTTGTATTACCTACAAGCACTACCCGAGTTAGCCCAGAATCGTGGGTAAACATTTGAATGCGAATAAACCTGGCCAGATTGCGAAATATGACCAAAAATATAAATCCAAATGCAAAGCCATATATGGGAACCAAGCGAGCAGGAAAAATAGGCTTGCTGGACAAAAAGTTCCAAAAGATGACAAACATCAAGCCAATAAATGAGCCGATAAACAACCGGCCAACCTCGGTAAAACGTTTTTCGTAGATACTGTGGTTATATAGGCCAAGAAGTGCAAATATAAGGATCCAAAAAGGCAACACCGCCAAAAAGACGCCAAGGTATGTGCGGCCGCTAATAGCCCCAAATCCTTGCTGAGAAATGCCCACATCCAGCTTGACCCGCAGTACATAGGCAGTAATAAAAGCAGCCACCAAAGCCAAGAAGTCGCCCACAACTAAACAGGTGCTGTAAATAAGCGAGGCGTTGTTTTTCATTACTTTCGATTGTACCACTCATCTGTCGCCACCCCTATCTGGTTGCTTGTTTTCTTGCAAGCCTACGTGCCGCTTTGGCGATGCCAAAGTGTAAACGTTTGCTTTTTACGTACTGTGACCAAAAATTGCCAAATTATCCAAATGGTGCGGCAGTTAAGGGCGAGTTAATGACAGGCTTGGTATACTGAAAGGTACGATGGGTATATTGCGCCTACGCGTATCACGGCAAGAAGTGATACAGTTTATTGAATATCTTATAGGGGGCACTAGCTACTTTTGGATAGGCTATGCCGTCTTTGCGATTTGTTATAGCGGGCTAAGCTGGAGCTGGTTGCCTGCAAAGATGCTGGCCGATGTGTTTGGTTGGACGGCCAACTATCTTATCCAGCGCTTTTGGGCGTTTAACAACCCACGACTTAAGCGGCACGAAGGTAGCACAATTGCTAAATATAGTGCGCTTACGGCTGTTAACCTTGGGCTCGACTATCTTATTATCTGGGGCTTAAAGAGTATTGGTATCTCGCCGTATATAGGCTTTTTTGTTTCGGCCGGCTTTTTTACGGTGTGGAATTTTATTTGGTATCGTTTATGGGTATTTTATTCGAGTAAACGCGATGGCACTATCAAGGAGGTGGTGTAACTATGACAGAGACCATACGCCCTACAAAGAAGCAACGAGAGCTGCTTACGTATATAGAGCAGTTTATTGGCGAGCACGGCTATAGTCCGAGCTACCGCGAAATTATGGCTGGGCTTAGCTATACCTCGGTAGCAACGGTAGCGCTTCACATTAACAACCTTATCCGTCGTGGCCATATCCGTAAACGAGACCACTCGGCGCGGTCATTGGAAGTGGTCGTGCTTAGCGATGCCGCTAAGATAACGAGCAATATCATCAAACCGGGCGAAGAAAAGTGGCTGGTAGAAAAAGTAGAACACTTTTTTGCTGAGCTAGAGCGGTCGGGAGAATTGGCAGTAGACCAATTAGATCATTTATATGTGCTGGTTGGCGCCCTCAAGGTATTGGGTCTTGATGGTGCTGCTCAGAGTTTTATCCCGCGCCTAACTAACCTCAAGCAGCGCACATCTCAGGGTTAGTGCCGCAAAAAGGTAAGTTCTAGTGTTTTGTTGGTAAAACTACACCATGCATGTAGCGTGCATGGCTGTTATAGTTATATGTACTTAACAATCAATGCTGGAAGTAGGTGAAACGCCTACACTGTGCCGCAACGGTAAAGCCCCCTAAGAGTGGATAAGTCCGATACAGCATCTAAAGCCAAATATTCCCGAGCAGGAGTTGGTAGCCCTAGCTGCACCTTCTGTTCGAGAAACAAAACGAGGGATATGCACGAGAGGGGAATCGAAAGCGCACGACCACAGGGTGAACTACTACACCCTGGCTTTCGAGGCGCTTACGAACAGCACGATCGTGCCCAGATTGAGGCTCAAGCTCAGCACCTTATAGACAACCACAGCGAAGTTATACCCATGAGCAATGAGGAGTACCGCGCTAACGCCCGCACGGCAATTTGGGAAGGCCTTACGGAGTCAGGCCACTTGTCGCGCATCGAAATTACTGCCAATACCGTTGACGAGATAAACGCCCAGGTGCTCAACCGCTTGCTCAATGGCCTGCATAGCGGATTACCGGCACACGAATACAAGCGGCGCTTTGCCGAACTATGCACCGAACTTATTATCCAACGCGAGCACCGCGGCATAGCTAGTGGAACTGTCGACCCCAACACTGCCGTGCAAGAGCAATCCGACTTTCCAGTTCTGATGCTTAATGCCCGCGAGCACGGCTACCGCGACTTTAACCACAAGGGCATGAGCCGCACGACAACACTGCGCCGCAATGCCAACGGCACGTATACACGCATAATCGAGCAGGCCAGTCGTTCTAACTCCACCGACGGCAGCTCGCAGGCCTTTTTGCAGGCAGCAGGAGTGCAGGTGTTGCAACGGGATACGCCAGATGTTGATATGCTCAATTCGCCTGCGCTGTTCTCGCTTGCCGATTATGATGGCGCAGTAGGTATACAGCGACTATTGGATGCCCATGCCAGTAGGATTGCGGGCGAGCCAGTGATGTATGGCGACCGTGTTTCGGACGAGCCTAACCACACGCCGTATGACGCTCTGCGCGAAACATCTCAGGCTAATGAAAAGATGATCGATTTTTACGAACCGCAGCTAGCCAATCTAGAAGCTAGGCTCGATTATTACATCGACGCTGGCCAGCTTACCGAGGCCCAAAAGCAGTACGTGTACGGCCAACAACTCCTAAATATTTTGCGGGCTATTTGTGGACGAGCCCCTCAATTTGCCAAGGCTTGTTTTGGCGAAAAAGCGGCAGCGTACTACGAACGGGCTTCTAATCTATTGGCCATGGGTCGCAGTGATGAAGCACTGCGCGTCATCAATCAAGCGGCCGAGTTTGAACAGCCGGTAATTATTTGTGGCACTTTAGTCTCGGCCGACAAAATTATCCGCCTAGGTTTGGACGGCGGCGGTGTGGCCGAATTACTCGAGCAAGGCAAGGAAAGCTGGAAAAAGACCAAAGGTATTTGTCGTATCAAAAACTGCCCCAGCCCTAAACCAACCGAGATTGGACCGTGCCAGGTGTGTATGTGCAAATGTCAGCCTATTTTTGACGCCGGTAGCGAGCCGGTATATGCCGCTCAGAGGGAATCTGTGAGCGATGTGCTAAGTGAAGCGCTAAGCGAGATGGCCGACCGTGTTCTAAAACCAAAGGTGCTCAGCGGCCTTGGGGATATAGCAGCCAAAAACAACGAACTCGCATTTTCTAGTTGACAACCATAAGCAGTACTTGTTATTATGCACGTACTTCTGCGGGAGACCGCCGAAAGACAAAAAAGTGAGATTAAAACAAAAAAGTAAGTGGTTTTTTACGTGTTGGTTCTGCCAAGCGTAGCCTACCGCTCGGGAGTTACACGTGAACGTGGATGTCAAAATAAAAATGGTTCCCTCGCGCCCATCACGGGTGCATGTAACCATTCGTCGGCCTGCTTGGCGCGAGTTCTTGCACTATTAAGGCAAAATAGTCATTGCCGCCGCCCCGGATTAGACCCGGAATCCAGGATAATAAAAGAATATTCCTCCTGCACCCAAAAAAGATGCCACCACAACCCTACAATCGCAAGCCTTCTTTCCGGCCGGG
>CAZBQZ010000002.1:73190-81234 GCA_964494495.1 uncultured Candidatus Saccharibacteria bacterium | reverse complement strand
GGAGAGGTCGCATAGTTGGTCTAGTGCGCTGCACTCGAAATGCAGTATAGGGGTAACTCTATCGAGAGTTCGAATCTCTCCCTCTCCGCCAGTACAAAAGGCACTTGCTGTAAGGCGGGTGCCTTTTGTACTTATGAAGTGCTAATGACTTGAACTGCAGGTTACTATGACGAGTGCCTGGCATGGGGCCGGCTACAGCTTAGTTATGGGCAATGCCCAGTAACCTATAGCTGTATTTTTTTGCGCGGCCGGGGCTCTGCTGGTTTTCTGGGCTCGGGCTGAGTAGTTTCGATGACGTCGTTTGGTACGCTGAGTTGTTCGCTTGGCTTGGTTTGGGGAGCAGCCGGTTTGGTAATACCCTTTGACCGTGTAAGTATCACGACGACCAGCGAAATAATACCAAGTACTACAAGCGCAATGCCGTAGCTCATTAGCCGCATTCTAAATTCGTTGGCCAGGGACTGCACAATATGAATGAGTTGCAATTGCAACGGTTGGTTAACAGTTTGCTGGTCGGCAATTTTGAGTGCAATGCGGTGCACTACAAAGCTGCCTAGCCAACCAATGATGGCTGCAAAAGCACCCACGCTAATTGCCATAATTGCCACGCGGCGCAGGCCTCGCCGCCAACTACTGCTGGCAAAAATGACAACGGCTATAAGGCCAAGTGCCAGCACTCCCCCGCCGTACATGGCCAAAATCGAGCGATGATAGGACTGGGGTACTGTCTGTAATTGTTGGTCGAGTGCTTTGCCATTATTGTTTTTGATGGTGTCTTGGGTAATGGATGGATCTTTGAGAAAATCACCCATTAGTATGTTGTCGTGCGTTTTGGTCGCTATGCTGGCAACGTCAGTGCCGGGTGGCAGACAGGTGGCATTAAACGGGTTGACCTCGCCGCTGGGGATTTGATTGGCGGCACAAACTGGCAGGCTGGACAAGTGTTGATTGATGTATTGGCTTAAGCCGTCAGCCAGTTTTTGTTTGGGCTCTGCTAGGTTGAAACTAAATTGCAGGGTGGGTGTTTTGCCGGTTACCCAGTTGTATGCAGAGTCGATAACACCTTCGGTTTGGGCTTGCAATTCGCTGGGCGGAAATGACTGTATGACAACCGCGCGCACATCGGTGTTGGTAATAGGTATGGAGTCGGACTCGCCTGCTTTGGGCTGTTGTTTTTGGGCTTGGTCGAGCACTTCGCCGATCCCTGTCTGGTAGATGCCGCTGGTGCGTACAGCGGTTTTTATATGCTCGGGGTTGCCAAATGCTTGATGGACACTCCATGCAAAACCGAAACCCAGTAGCAATAGAACCAGAAGGGGTGCGGCGATTGCCACGGCCGCTTTTCGTAATGTATTCATAAGCATTATTGTACGGTATGCAGGGGTGTTTGTATGAAAACTTACAGTATTTTGCGGTTTTTAATGTCCACTACTCCATTTAACCTCTATCCCCGTCATCCCGTACTAGATCCAGAATCCAGGACAATAAAAAGAAGATTCCTCCTGAACCCAAAAAAGATGCCAGCACCACCTTGCAACCGCCACCTTCTCTTGCCGACCAGGTTCGGGGCCTCTCGCCACAAATAGCTTCAAGCACAGTCACGTTGTGACGTCTGGCCCCGGGAGCTTTTTGCTTACTTTTTGCGGTCAAAAAGTAAGGGTACTCGCTTCCAGCGAGTACAGGTACTTTGCGAATAGCAAAGAAGGAGCTAAGTAGCTAATAAAGGAAAGAAAACAACAGAAGGAACGTGATTGACTGGAGGCGGGGTCTAGGTCGGGATGACGGGGATTGGGAAGTTAGAGTGAACCCAGGATGACGGGAGGGGCGCGCAGACGATGAGGTAGCGGCCTTAGTTTTGGGGAATATTTTTGATAATGGTGGCTAGCGCAATCGGTTTGCCAATAACCGGTTTCCAGAGATCGCCAGTGCGTTTTAGACGTGTGAGTGTGTTCTTGATAGTAAAGTCTTGGGGGTCGAGGCCCTTTTTGACCTCGTCCCAGTGTAGTGGCGTCGATACACTCGCCTCGGGCGTGGGCCGCACCGAATACGGTGCGGCCAGAGTCTGGCCTTCGCGGTTTTGTAAAAAGTCGAGGTAAATTTTGTGTTTGCGCTTTTCGGGCATACGCTCAACGCTGGTGAGCTGGGGTTGGCGTTTGTTAACTTCGAGCGCAATGAGGTGCGCCAGGTTTTTACACTGTTCGGTGGTGTAGCGGGCGCCGGCCGGAATAAAAATGTGAATGCCGGTCTTGCCCGATGTTTTGGGGTAAGCAGGGATATGCCATTCATCGCACACCTGGTGCACGGTTTGGGATACGGCAATAACGTCGTTAAAAGTAACGCCTTCTGGGTCGAGGTCTATGACAATCCAGTCTGGTTTGTCCAGGTGCGCAGTGCGCGAGTTCCAGGGGTTAATCTCGACACAGCCCAGTTGCACCATGTACAGCAATGTATGTAGCTGGCCACCCACAATCCAACGCAAGTCTTCGTTGTTAGATTCCGAAAAAATGTCGGCATGCGGCACCCACTCTGGCAAGTGGGGATTGTTCTTTTGAAAAAAGCTTTCGCCGGCAATACCACCAGGCATACGGTTGAGCGAGCATGGGCGATCGTCTAAGTACGGCAAAATGTAAGGAGCAACGCTGCGGTAGTATTCGGTAAGATCGCCCTTTGTATACTTGTGTTTAGGGAAGAAAATTTTGTCCTGGTGAGTGAGCTCAAACGGCAAGTCGCCCGGCGTCTTGGGTAGGTTGGCCGCTGGTGGCACTGCTTGCTTTTTGGGCTTTTCGCGGTGTACGCTGGCTGCTTTTTTGTCCACACGCAGACCTTCGTAGACGGGGTGACGCATGAGGCCGTCGCTGGTCCACTCGCCAAAGCTCATCTCGCATACTACCTGCGGGCGTACCCAGTGCACCGGGGCGTTCGGCTTGGGTTCGATAGCAAAAGGCGATTTGGACTGTTCGAGTTTGACAAGCTGGTCGCGCAGCTGGCGACGATCGGCATCGGGGATACCACCGCCAGAGTGGCCCACATATACAAATTGATCTTTGTCGTAGACGCCCACCACCAGTGCACCCAAATATTTGCGGCCGCCGCGAGGTTCGGTGTAGCCACCAATGACGACTTCTTGGCGCAAGTGCGTTTTAATTTTGAGCCAATCGTTGCCGCGTACATTTTCTTGGTAGGTGCTATCGGTACGTTTGGCCACCATTCCTTCTAGACCTTGATGCTGCATGGCAGCAAATAGTTTGAGGCCGGCGTTTGGTACGGCTTCGCTAAAGCGCAGGACATCGCTTTTTGGCAGCACGCTTTTGAGGAGTGCTTGACGGCTAGCGAGGGGCATGGTGCGCACATCGCGGCCATTGCACCACAAAATATCAAAGAGATAATATCGTAAACGGCCTTGAGGCGCGTTGCTGTCTTGGCCATAGTGTTGCAGCCATTCAAAATGCGAGATGCCACTGTCGTCGGTTACTACAATCTCGCCATCGACAATGACGTCATGAGTAAAACTATGCAGTGCCTCAATCACTGGTGGATATTTTTGAGCAAAGGGTTGGGCATTGCGCGAGTACAGATCGACATCGCTGCCGTGTTTGCTGCCAATGGCGCGGTAACCGTCCCACTTTATTTCGAACTGCCAGCCGTCTTTGCTAAATGGCTCATCTACAAGCGTGCACAACATGGGAGTAACACGCCATGGCTTGGACTTTTTGGGATAGCCAGAGAGATCGGGGAGTTTGTTATGTGCGCCCATGTCGTCTACTCGTTTGTGACTTTTAACGGACGTGTCTTGCTTGGTTACGTTATTGCTGGAGGCGAATTCGTCACCCTTTTTTACGAGTAGCCAGCCGCCTTTGGGACCGTGGGGCATGCGAATGAGGGCAAATTCGCCCTTTAGTTTGCTGCCATGCAGGATAAATGTTAGATGACCTTTTTTGAGCTCGCTGCGCAACGTTTTTTCGCTGGCAGCTGCGTCGCCTTTGCGTGCTTCGTACCAGCCTTCGTCCCAGATAATGACGTTGCCGGCGCCATAGTTGCCCTCGGGTATTACACCCTCAAACCTTCGGTATTCGTAGGGGTGATCTTCGGTTTGTATAGCTAAGTGGTGCTCGTGCGGATTGAGGCTGGGGCCTTTGGGTACGGCCCAACTTTTAAGGACGCCGTCTAGCTCAAGTCTAAAATCGTAATGAAGGCTAGAAGCGTGATGTTCTTGCACAACGTAGGCGAGTTTGTGCTGTTTTGTGGGCGCATCAGAGCCATGCGGCTCGGGCGTGGCATCAAACTTGCGCTTGCGGCGGTATTTCTCCAACCCCATAACGGTGCTAGTCCTTGAGGCTGGCTTTTAGGGCGCTCATAAGGTCTTTGGCCGATGTGTGCTCGGGTTCGTGCGCTTTGTGTGCAGTGGTGAGCTTTTTGCCCTTGGTTTTGTTTTTGATCATCTCTTCGAGTTCTTCGGTATATGTGTCGTGTAGGTCTTCGGGGATAAACGGCTTGGTTTCTTGTTTAATGAGGCTGATGGCCATGTCGATTTCTTTGGCGGTAAGGTCTTTGTCGGTTGGGAAGTGCAGTTCGCTGGGCTCGCGCAAATCGGTTGGGTAGCGCATTTGGTTAAGCACTAGGGCACGGCCAACGGGTTTAATGACCGCAACGTGCTCGCGCTGGTGTAGTACAAATGTCGCCAGCGCTAGCTTGCCGGACTGGTGCAGAGCGGCATGCAGTAACGCATAGGCTTTTTCGCCGCCTTTGACTACTTCTAGGTAGTAGGGTTTCTCGAAGTAGCGGATATCGACTTCTGCTTCGTCCACAAACTGCGTAATGTCGATAGTTTGCGTCTTTTTGCTGTCAATGCTTTCCAGCTCTTTTTTAGTAAGCACAATATAGTCGCCATCACGATATTCGTAACCCTTTACAATGTCGTTCCATGGAATTTCTTCGCCGTCTTTGCGGCAAATGCGCGCGTAGCGGATAGGCTGGTGGTCGTCCTTGTGCAGCATGTCGAGGTCAATGCCCTCGTGCGGGTTGGTGCCACTAAAAAGCCGTACCGGAATATTAACAAGTCCAAAGCTGATAGAACCATTCCAAATTGGTCTCATACTGTTTATGGTAGCACGAAGCGTTGCTGCTTTGCAGCCCCTCGAAGTGTTCTTTAGGAAAGCCTAACGGGCAAGCCGACGAAAGCGCCGTAGCGCTGCGCAGCTTGCTCTAGTGCCCGATGTTGCTTGACGCTAAGGCTGTAAAACAGTTTTAGCGTAAGGGTAACCGACCTAGCTGTGAGTTTGCGCCAGGCGTACCGTGTCAGAAATATCCACCCCCGACGGGGCCAGCTGGGCCTTTAATTCGTTGCGCGTTAACTGTTTTTGCCGGCAAGTGCACTGGCAATAGTCTCGCTGGTTTTTGCAAGTACTGTGTCGGTTAGGCCTAGAGTGCGATAGTTGCGAGCCATGAGTCTGCTAAGCTGAGGGCGCGAAAAATCTAGCATCCAACGGATATCTTCTGGCATCACAAAATGCCATGTTGGGCGCAGCACATGCGTGCGCAAGAACAAGCCATCGTTAAACGCGGTCTCTGTGCTTGCACGGGTAGCGCCCACAGTACGCTGCGCCAGCGCCCAAGCGGCTCCGCCAAAGTCTTGAGATTGTACAGCACACAACCAGCGCACAGTCGCTCTGACATCGGTCAAAGCTGTTCCCTCCAGGTGTTGATTACCGAGCCGCTGGCGTAAAATATCCACTGCTTGCATACCCGCAGTATAGCAAAACGACCTATTCGAGTGGGCCGGGCAACGTTATTGATTTTATGGTATAATATTGCTATGGATAACCAGCGCGCACAGTTCAACCTGGACTTGAGCCTACTTCTGACAGCCCCTAAACCAGTGAGGGAAGTTGTTGACTACGATATGGTTTATGGGCTTAAAGAACGAAACAGTTACCAAGACTTAATGTTAACTAGACAAGGCATAGAAATGGGCATTATGCCGCCGCTGGCAAGCGGCTTTCGCTTTGTTATCGACCGACGTCCCGAAGGACAAGAATATGATTACATACCCGCCCAAGAGTACACGGCCTATTTTGCTAACTGGTGTATTCCCATCTCGCCGCCTGGTCATCGGTTGCACGAGCACGATGTAGCGCATGTACGCAGTTATCAAGCCATGTTTGCTAACGCACATTTTGCCGATTCTATTGTTACAGCCGCAACCAACGCCTTGCCCGATGTAAACTCGTGCAAAGAATTTACTGGCGCTATGGACAAGTTGGGTGATGCAATGCGCAATCTAGATGAGATTGGCACGTATTTTTCATTTATTCGTGACGCTCGTACACGGCTGCACTCGCTAGTGGCGCTAGCTCGTCACGGCCTGCCGTACGATGCGGCAAGCAGTAATGAGCTTTTCGAAGCTATGGATCAAGCTCTGGGGCTTTCAGTTACAGAAACGTATGCTATCGAAGACCCTCGTCGAATAATAAAAGAGTACCGGCCGATCTTAATCGGTTCGATTGTGGAATATCCTACCAGCATGTAGTAGCATGGAAGTATGGATGCTACTAAGCTCGTCGACCTTACACCAGCACAACGCACCAAAATACTTGAATTTGCCAGCACGCACCCTATTGGGGTGCTTGCCACCCTAGATCAAGATGGTGGGCCGCACGCCAGCACCATTTATTTTAACGTCGACAAAGATTTGCATTTTGGTTTTACAACCAAGCGCGAAACCACCAAGTACACTAATTTGGTGCGCGATGGCCGCGTTATGCTAGTAGCTTACGACGCTCCCAAGCAAGCCGCCTTACAGGTAAGCGGCCGCGCCATAGAAGTAACCGATCAGCAAAAGCAACAAGAAATTTATCGTGCAACCGTCGCTGCCGCCAAAGAGACGGGCGATGACGTAGTACCGCCAATTGCCAAGATAACTGGTGGCGAATTTGTTAGCTTTTCTGTAGAAATCGATGTGGTATCGTACTCCGAATTTGGCTGGGGCGATAATTTTAAAACAGCTCTCAAACACGCCAACGACTCATCGCCCAGTGGCGACCCATCTTAAGACGGAAAGCTGCCCAAATCGGACGGCGCTCGCCAATCCCCACGTGGTGATAAGCTAACACTGCCTACCTTGGGGCCGTCTACTGCCACTGAACGTTTCCATTGGTTGGCCATAAAACGTTTTAGGAACACAGAGAACCATTTGCTTACTTCGCGCGCTGTGTAGCGGCCGGCAAAAGCCTGGTTGGCTAAAAATAATATTTTGTCGGGCGCATCGTTCCAACGCACCAAATAGTATAAAAAGAAGTCATGCAGCTCGTAGGGTCCTATTAGGTCTTCGGTGTGCTGGCTTACGGCGTCGGCGCTGGCTTTGGTAAGCTCTGGCGAGATGGGCGTGTTGAGTATGGCCAGAAGAATCGGTCGAGCGTTAGCGTACTCCTTTTGGCTAGCTACGTAGGCCACTAAGTGCCGTACTAACGTTTTAGGAACACTGGCATTAACATTGTAGTGCGACATATGATCGCCGTTGTACGTACACCAGCCCAAGGCAATTTCGCTCAGATCGCCTGTGCCGAGTACCATGCCGCCAACTTGGTTGGCGCGGTTAAAAAGCAGCGCCGTACGAAGTCGTGCTTGAGTGTTTTCGTAGGTAATGTCCTGTGTTTTTCCGTCGTGGCTCAGGGCGGCCAATTGGTCATTGGCAAGCTTAGTAATTGATGTCGTCTGGTTGGGTACAGCAAAGACTTTGGCCAGTTTGGCGGCATTGCTTTGGGTACTGCTGGAGCTGGCAGCGCCTGGCATTGTTATGGTCTCGAGCAGCGTTCCAAGCGGTATGCCCAATTGTTTGGCGCTGTGCGCGGCAACCAGTAGTGCAAGGGTAGAATCTAGCCCGCCCGACAAACCCAGTACCAGTTTTTTGACGCCCGTGTTACGGATGCGTGTTGTAAGGCTTTGCGCTTGGATATCAAATACGTTTTGTAATATGGGTTCTTCTTTGGGGACTAAAGGATGGGGGTTGGGGGACATGAGTAAGTCTGTTTGCTGCGGAGTAACACTG
>CAZBQZ010000002.1:0-73180 GCA_964494495.1 uncultured Candidatus Saccharibacteria bacterium | reverse complement strand
TAAATTATACGGCGACCACCTAGATATACACCAGGACTTACACTCTTTCCATACACGACTCTCTTCCGATCTCTGCAATCAATAGTGGTCATAGTAAAATCGTTGCCAAAATTGGTATCTTTACGGCGATCATTCAAGAGGTGGTCGATGTCGATGTCGGCAATACTAAGACGCTGGTTAGCATCGAGCGGAGGTCGTTCGGCCAATAAAGTGCCGTTTTCGGCAATTAGCTGATGCCCGCTCATAACAATGTCGGTGGTTGATTCTGAGGCATCGCAGCCGGCATATATATACCCGGCCACCAGTCGCGCAGATTGCTGTGTAACTAATTGGCGGCGGTAGCTGCTTTTAAATATTTGTTCTGGCGAGGCCGATGGGTTGGCAATTATAACCGCTCCGGCTTGTGCGAGTGCTACGCTTGGTGGGTCAGCTGCCCACAAATCTTCGCAAATTTCGATACCAAATTGAGCGCGGCCGATTGTAAAGAGCAAGTTAGTGCCCAATAGTATTGTGCCTTCTCCGATAGAAGCCTCGATGTTATGCGGCTGTTTCCATGGCTGAAACCACCGTTTTTCGTAAAATTCTTTATGGTTTGGAATGAAGGTTTTAGGTACTAAACCCTGTACCTTGCCGTTTGCTAATACTGCAGCACAATTATATAACGCGTTTTGTATGGCAAAGGGTAGGCCAACAATCATGGCCGTGGGCTGATTTTTGGTAAGGGCCGCTAGGTTGAGTAATCCTTCTTGCGCGTGATCCAAGACAATGCGTTGCTGCAGAAGATCCCCTAGCGTATAGCCAACAAGCGATAATTCCGGAAAGACTACCAGGCTGGCCTCTTTAGCGACGGCCTGGGCGTATAGTTCGGCAATAGCCTCTACATTGCGCGCCACATTGCCCAAATGCACAATTGGGCAGGCTGTAGCCACGCGTATAAACGAGACGTGCGGCTGGTATACATTTTTTTGGCCCATTGTGGGTTCCTTAATAGATAATTATTACTGCGCAGCCAGCCGCTCGGCTTGCTTTGCGGCGCAGAGCGCGCCGATTCCTTCCGCAGCCGCGAGTACCTGGGCGTCGAAATGAGCGCGTTCATCTGGGCTCATAGCGCCCAATCGCCCCTGCATTGTATTGGCCAGAGTAAGAGCTTGCGTCCAGTCGTCAGGGACTTCTGGCACGGGCCCTACTGGCACGTATATACCGCCTGGCACTTGCCAATACGCGTCATTACCTCCGGGATATTTGTTTGTCATGGGGGGACTCCTTTAATAGCTATCATACAATATTTCTTTCCGTACAGCTAGGTGGGTTATTGGCAATTGTTTCATTGTATTGCCTGCTGTTGGTAAACCAACGGCAGGCCGCGTTACAATACATGATATGAGTTTATATGACGACGAGAGGCAAAAGTATCGCCCCAAACACCTAAAGTTTTTGCTGATTGCCGAGTCACCACCGCCCAACGCCAGCATCCAAAGCAGTCGTCATTTTTATCGCAGCGAAAAGATCCGCACTGACGATCGGTTGTTTACTAACACTATTCGTGCACTCTACCCAGAGGCGCTTGGCATGTCCGAGTCAGAGCTCGAAGAACATAAGGCCGAATGGCTAACCCGATTCGCGCACGATGGCTGGTATATGATAGAAGCCCTGGAAGAATCTCAGCAGCACGCCGTAACTAAGAAGGAGCGACAATCGCGCATAGGCGAAAGCCTGCCTCGGCTTATTGAGCGCGTGCGAATGCTGGCGGAGCCCAGCACTAAAATTATTCTTATAAAGTCCAATGTTTTTGAGATGGCAGGCGAGCCATTGCGCCGTGCTGGTTTTACGGTACTTAATACCGGGCTCGTTGATTATCCTGGTCGATTTAACCAGCGGGCGGACCGAAAAAAGATCGCCACACTTGCAGGATTGTCATAGCGAGGTACTGGTAATCTAGAGATATGGTCGACAATGACTTGGCTATATAAGTTGCAGTATTTGATTAACAATTTCTTGGATATTGGTTTTGTCGAATGTGCCAAGCGCCCCAAGCTGTTTTTAGTTGGCGGTAGTGAGCGAGAAGTCGTCTGCGTAGAATGATTGGCCGGCATTAAAGCTGCTGGCATACACAACAAACGACAGTTGGTTGCCGGTAGCTGCGGCGTTTACCGTTTGGCTGATTTGTTGCCAGTTGATGGTGGCGGCTGTTATGGTAATTACTTTGTCGGTAATCAGAGTACTACCGTTCCACTCGCGTAAGCGCAAATTTAGCTTTTGGCCCACAAATGTTGGTTTTACCCAAGCGCTTTGGGTATAAGCCTTTCCAGCGACCGTGCTAGTAACCCAGCGAGGGTTGTCGTTAAAGCCTAGCGAACCGTTTGTTGCGCCGGCTAGTGCTGTTACCTTAATACTGGCTGCACCGCTATGTGCTGTAGAGGTGTCACGACTGCTGAGCGACCATGCTGTGTTGCCATATACACCAGTCCAGCCAGTAAGGTTGGTTTCTACACCCAGGTTTCCAACCCACTGTTTTGCGGTAGGCGTTGCCGTGACGGTGTCGGTATCGCTGGCGCTGCATACGCTACCGGTGTTTCCGCAGGCACCGTCAGTTGAGGTAACTGCCGCGTTTGCCGTAAGATAATCGCCAACATTGCCGCTGGCTACTTGCACAATAACTTGCGCCGTAGTGGCAGATTGACCACCGGTGAGTGTACCGAAGTTCCAGCTAATGGTGTTGCCATTTACGGTACCGCCGTTTGCGTTTACGATAGTTTCGTTTGTGGGCAAGGTGAGGGTTGCGGTAACTCCTTGGGTGGTTGTATTAGCCGTTTGGTTAGTAACACTTACGGTGTATGTAAGTTGCTGTCCTACCTGTGGGGTACCGACGTTGTCGGTGAGTGTGGTCGCAATTTTTGGTATGGCTGGAGTGTTAGCTGATTGGAATGTTTGGGTATAGAGCGTGCTGCCGTATGTGCAGGCGTCCTTTGTGCTTGTAGAATACTGCGGGCCACAAAGCAATCTGACCGTCAAGGAATGCGCGCCAGCACTGTAGTTCGCCACAAGCTGACCGGGGTGCGCCGACCTAAAGATAGAGTTAGCAGCCGGGGTGGCATCGTACGAAGCCTGGCCGGAACCACCGCCACCGTTGGTCATATTTACCAGCCCGTATATAGGCGAGAAGACTTCCTCGCCGTGCACGTGATGCTGGATGTTTAAAATGTATTTACCGCTCGGGTTGCTCGCAGTTGGGCTAAATGACTGTGCAAGCTGCGTAATGGCTGTCCGAATTTGCGTATCTATAGAGCTGCTGGTACTGCTGTATTGCGGCCGATGGCCGTAGGTAACGATAAAATCTACGGTAGGGTCTGCTTGAGCGTTGGCCATGAGCAGAGCCGCGCGATTGCCCCAGTCGGTTTGGGCGTTTACCCATGGTTCGGGGTAGGAAATAAACAGGACGTTTCCAGCTCTAAACCAGCCCCAATCTTCGCCCTGGCAGAAGTTGGTCGACGCACTTGTTTCCCAGCCACAGCCTGGGTTATTGATTTGATCGGCAGTGTCGTTCGGCACAGTTTGCGCATTGGTAATAAAACTGCGACCCTTGTAATTTGACATGCTGTCGCGTATTGCGCCCGGGATCGATTCGCTATTAGGTGAACCATATTCGTGGTTGCCCAACGCGAGCTGAAAAGCAGCGCTGTGTGACCAAGCTTCTTGATCGACGTAGTATTGGTGGACGGCAGCGGTGCCGCACTCATTGGCGTACGAAATGTCGCCGCCGTGTGTTACAAAGTTAGGATTTTGTGCCGCAACGAGTGCATGTGTTTGCGTCATCCATGCGTCACAATTGCTTGCTGCCGTGTCTCCAATGTCAGACCATGTAAAGTCGCCAGTCGGTATAGTGCTAAACGTATGGTCTAGGCCGTCTACGCCAACCTTATAGTGGTAACTGGTGTTGGGTACAAGCCCGGTAAGTGCTACCTCGCGAAAGGGGCCAGCCGAGTCTACTGGCGTAATGGCCGAATCGGTAGCGACGGCCTGATTACCATAGGTGGTGTCAAGACCATAATAGATGTTTTGTTCTTGGCCGTGCCAATCAAAAACGACACTATCGCTGGTATTTCCGTACGAGTAGTGCAACTCGTCTACTGTGTCGGCTGATGCGTGCACTAGGCTTGCCCAGGGCCCTGCCAAACTTGCGCATATCAAAACAGCGCCCACTACAACACTGCTAAGCGGCCGTGCCATTTTTTTGCCTATCATCGCCATCTCCTTATATATCTATTTAGCAATATACTCCTACATATGACAAAAAGATGACGTAGTTTTTACGACGAAAAGTTAATGAAAAATTTATATTGTGTTCTTTTTATGTTTAGCGGATGATACGTATATAACGAATAGGAGGCGTCATGAACGTAGTCAGCAACTTGATACATAGAGGGGTGCGTATTGTTGTCGCAGTGGCACTCGCGCTACCAATGTCATTGCTACTGAGTACAGGCATGGCCCATGCCACCACTAATAACAGCATCTATAGTTATGCCTTGGACGGTTCGTCTGCAATAGTTGCTAACGCTGCTGCCAGCAACAGTGGTGCTAACCTTAGCTTGCAGGGCAATTGGAGTCAGTCGTCGTATGGTGTGCATTTTGCAGGCGATTTGGTGAGTCAATCGTCGGTTGGCCAATACAAACCAGCCAGCGGCAATACCATTAACGCAGCGGCCGGGGCATCGGTTGGTGTGGCTACACGGTTTACCTTCCAGGCTCCAACCAGCGGCAACTGTTTTAGCGACTCGAGCAATATAACGCAAATTGGCCGCTTTGCCGCCAACACCGCGCAGGTAAAATTGCAATATAGCAACTGTGGCAACAATAGTAACAATGTATTTATGGAATGCCGATTGGCGGGCAGTGCAACACCAACTACTGTTTTGCCAGTGCGCAATGCGTTGCCGCTAGAGAACGGTGCTACCTACATTGCTAAGTGTTACAAAACCCCGGACCCAGCGAGCGGTAACGCCACAGCAACACTACGTGTGGTAAAGGTAAACACCACTACCGGTAATACCGTAGAAGACGACAGTTTTAGTATTAGCCCTACTGGCGCAATTACATCAAGCGCCTACCTTAGTGTTGGCAACAAATACCCACTGCCAGCCCAAGCCAACAATACCGACCAGTTTGTCGGTGATATCGCCAAGGTTTCTTACTGCCAAGCGACACTTACTATCGATGTTCAGGCTTGCCTGGATAGCGAAGTGCCCGAACCCAGCGTAACCGTGCTGCCGCAGGTTGTTACTACGTTGAGCGCCAGCCCCACCAGCGTAACGGTAGGCCAACAAACCACCTTTACGGCAGGAGTGCAAAATCCTAGTGGCCAGACTGCCACTGGGGCAAGCGTAAGCGTTACACTACCAAGTACTATGTCGGTAGTAAACGTCAACGGCGGCAGTGTAAGCGGCAATACCGTTACCTGGAGTCTTGGCGACCTTGCCGCCCACACAACTACCAACGCGCAAGTGGTTGTCCAGCTAAATTCTGGCACAGTCGGCGACACGCCCACAGCCACGGCTGCAACCACTACTACCGACACTGCATGTACTAATGCTGGCAGTAATTGCTCGGCTAGCGCTAGCGTTACTATAGTGCCGACAATAACCGAATGGGTCACTAACCCCGGTGTCGAAACAAACCTTACAGGTTGGACTGGCAGCTACGGCAGCAAAACGTTGGTAAGCGTTACGCGTAACATCTACAGCTCACACAGTGGTTCTGCCGATATCTTGGTGTTGGGCGTAAGCGGCGCTAGCAACAGTGCAGTTGGCTTTAGCGACAGCCCTCGTTGGGTTACCAACACTGTTGCGGGCAAGACCTATAACGCCTCGATGTGGGTCAAGCCTGGCTTTATAGGCCAGAGCATCGTACTGCGCCAGCGCGAGCTTAATGGCGCCACTATTGTTACCGACACCAAAACAACCCTAGTAGCCACTAGCACCAATTGGCAGCAGATTACCAACAGCATCACCCCTGTCTCTAACGGCAACCAGCTAGCTTTTGCCGTATATGGCGGCAGTATGAACCCTGGCGATTCGTTCGAAGTTGACGACATGTCGCTAACTTCCAACTAACAATTTTGCAGCTAACCTAGGGTGCACCTAAACCTTAACTGTAATACCCGCCGACATTGTCGGCGGGTATGTGTATGACGCTAGGTCCTTTACATCCAGGCTTCACAAACGATTACAGAAAGTATCGAAAAAAAGAATGCTGTGTTGAGCCCAGGAATACTAGGGCGTAGCCCGTCTGGCTAGTGCTCGCTGGTGTCTACCTTGTCGATCATCTCTAGCAATTTTGTTGTCGTGTTCCAATTGCGGATGGTCATCGATTTGTAGGCCGGGGTGCTAACAATTTTGCTTAAGCGGCTTTGAGTACGCTTGGCACTCAGGCGTTGCGAGTAGATTACCTTATCGCCTGGCCAGATTTTGTCGATCCCATCTCGGGGGTCAAATATGGGTAAGGCCTGGGTTACACCAATATCAATCAGAAAGATTACGTCGCTGTAATATTTTTCGGGCTGCTCGCCAAAGCCTTTGGGCTTATTATCGATGACGGCCTGCAGCTGATTGCGAGTCAGCGCCAAAGCTTTAATAGGCGAGCTACCCACATTAAATGTGATTGGCAGGGCGGTTTCAACTTTTTGGGCGAGCGCTTTGGCACTAAGGTCCGACTGCAGCACTACATTCCCACTTTGAATATAGGTCGTAACATTGGCAAAACCTTGTTGCTCTAGGCAAAGCCGAAGCGTCGCCATTGGCATTTTGCTTTTTCCTCCCACATTGATGCCGCGCAAAAGTAATACGTAAGTGTTCATTAGTACGTATTATATCTTGCCGAGCTCGGCCTGGAGCTTAGTAAGCAGATCGCTCGTATTTTTATATTCGATAATTTTGTCTGTCACAAAACGCAGTGAGCTGGAAGGCTTAGCTCCGACTTTGTAAAAGCAAATAATTGGCACACCGGCAACACTTGCTTGTCCAAGTTCGATACCTTGGCCGGTTGACGGCAAAGATGCCTCGGCGACAAGAACGTCAGTTTGTTTTAGCTGGTCAACCGCATCTACATCAATGTTTTCTGGCTCGTGCGGCAAGAAAAAATGGTGTGCGGCGCTAAGCTCGGACTGTCTGATTGGCTCGTACAGCTCGTTTTTGTAATCGTACCCGCTAGAGTGAGAAATGTAGATATTCATCCAATATATAGTAGCAGCTTAAAACTCGTGATTTGGAATATCTGTAACAACCGCCTAGCAATCGACCGCTTACTGTATTTTGGGAGCTACGCTTAATTATGTTTCGAGGTGTGGTGCCCCTTGATAGCTGACTCAATGGTATCGCGCGGCAGAGATGTTGCGGCTAGTAGCGCGCCACGCACTTTTTCGCCCGCATCGCCTCCAATATCCCCCGCAGCATCAAGTACTCCGACGACTGCAGCGTGGGCAGCCTCTGCGGCGTCGGCCCCAACTTCACCCGCCGTCTTCACTGCACCTTCTACTGCAGATATAGCCACCTTACCCAGGTCGCCTCCCGTTTCGCTTGCTGCCTGGATAACGCCATGAGCGGCGTTTTTAGTTGCGCCAATGATATCGCCACCAACTGCGCTTACGCCGGTGATTGCGCCATGCATAACCTGCTGTGTGGCGTCTGTAACCGAGGCGCCAACCTTTCCCACTCCCTGAATAGCACCACTGGCCACTGACGCAACGCTGTCCAGACCAGTCGTCGAGACCTCGCCAGCCTCTTTAAAAATATGAACTACTTGGTCTTTAACAGTGCGAGTAATTGCACTCATAATGTCATCCGCCCCCTCAATTGCTGCGACTACTGCATCCGTTGTTTCTTTGACGATTTCCTTCAGCATGATCTTCTCCTTAATTAAGGGCTACATTGCCCATGTGTCCAATGTAGCCCTTCGGGGGCAAGTAGCAGTCAGAAAGCTAACAGTTTTTGAGACTAGCTCTGTGCTAATCGTATGACTTAGGAAAGCAAGGGCCATACGTAGCGGCAAGTTCAAGAGGCTAAGGTTAAAACTTTACCAGTTTTTACTAAAGTTAGAGCTATAATGAATACAAGTGAATATGAGTGGTATACAACCAACCTATGTAACGGTTACGCAGGTCTGCGAACTATTACATATCAGTAGGCTTACCCTGTATCGATGGGTTAAACAAGGCAAGCTCAAGGCAACTAAAGTAGGTCAAAAACTGCTTATCGAGCAAGCCGACATACAAAAACTTATTGATGAGGGGAAAACCAAATGAATTTATGGCAAAAGCTAACCCCCAAAATTAGCCAGTGGCGACAAGCTAATTACAAATGCCCTGATTACCCTGCAATTGCAGAAATCCTGCGATACCAGCGAAACGAGGATGGCACTAGTACGTATCTGAGGGTTCCGCAGATTGAAGCCCTGGAGATGTATTGGTACATACGCCTTATTCTCAAGACGCCCAGGCTACTAGACCTATATAAAATCGCTTTCGAAGACAAACAAGAACTTGGAGCCGCACTTGGGTTCGCTGGCGATACGAAGTACTTGCCTATAGAACAAATTATTGACGATGCAATTAAAGACAGCAAGGTAGCCAAAGAGTTTAATTTAGATCACATAATCGAATCGCTCAACCTAGATTATGCCAGCTATATTATGGCTCTAACGATGGGCACTGGCAAAACGGTACTTATAGGCAGTATCATTGCCTCCGAATTTGCAATGAGCCTGGAATACCCAGCAGGTAACTTTATGAAGAACGCGCTAGTATTCGCACCGGGCACCACCATAATTGGATCGCTGAAGGAACTATCAGACGTACCATACCAACACATACTTCCTCCACGCTTCTACAAGAAATTTTTGGCAAATCTAAAGATAACATATGCACAATCTGGCACGACTAACATCGCCATTGATCAAGGCGGTTCGTATCATATAGTTGTAACTAATACCGAGAAGATCATACTCAAAAAGCCAGCCCAAAAGAAAAAACAAACAAAGCTTGAGCTAGCTACGCTCGAGGAGCAACACAAACTAACAGAAAACCAACGCCTCGCGAAGATTAAAAGCCTACCCAACCTTGGTATATTCAGCGACGAAGCGCAGAACACATATGGCAGTAAGCTCGACGAAGAGCTAAAGCGAGTACGAGCAACAATAGATTATCTTCACGCAGAAAATAATCTTGTCTGTGTCGTAAACACCACCGGCACTCCTTACGTGGGCACAAAGACACTGCCAGATGTTGTGTATTGGTATGGTCTTAGCAAGGGCATAGAAGACGGCATTTTAAAAAGTTTACAAAACAGTATTATTACGTACGATTTTGACGACACGCCCCCAGAAGAAGTGTTCGACGACGTTATAAGGGATTTCTTTAACAACTATAAAGATACGTCTACCCTTAATGGCTCATCTGCAAAAATAGCATTCTATTTTAAAAACCAAGAGCACCTAGACGAGTCCAAGCCTAGAATCGAAGAAGCCTTAGCCGAGATTGGCCAAAGCCCTAGTATCGTTCTGATGAACACCCAAAAGTCGTCCGCACAAGAACTGCGTGAGTTTGACAGGCTTAACGATCCTACGAGCCAAAAACGAGTAATCCTACTTGTTAGTAAAGGCAAAGAAGGGTGGAATTGTCCTTCGCTTTTTGCCTGTGCGCTTATCAGACAGCTAACTAGCTCCAATAACTTTGTACTTCAAGCTTCGGCTCGTTGTCTGCGCCAGGTTGCAGGCAATACGCAGCCTGCTCGCATATATATTGAATCGCACAACCAACAAATACTTAATGACGAGTTAAGCAAAACCGAAAACACAGACCTGGCGGCACTTAATAAGCAAGAGGCGAAAAATAAAGAAGTAACCCTAGTTTTTAAGAAGGCTGCCTACCCGAAGCTGGAGCTAACTCGAAGAGTAGAAACGATTGTTGGTCGGGGGAGCGCCAAGGAGTTATCGCTTACCAAGCCAGACAACACAGACGCTGCAAAGGTGTACAGAACGGTCTTTTCGCCGCTTGTAGTTAGTACAGGAATCGCGTTAACAAATTCGGGCGAAGAAAAAGATATCGCGTTTAACAATGATGCGTACGATCAATGTACCGCGGCCACTTTATTGGCACAAAACTACCACCTAAAGCCACTGGTTTTAAAACGTCAATTGGGCAATATATATGGCAACGAAGATGTGCCTCGAAAAGATCTCGAAAAGCTTTTTCGACAGGTAGAATCACAATTGGGCGAGTATCAAATTGCCGAAAAGACTATTACCCAGGCACTGGCATTGATTAAATTCGTAGATGACGATAACCGTCCTGTAATGCACATCGATGCCAGCGGCGCTTACTGCTATACAATTCGCATACACGATACTGGCGAGCGTAATTTGTTGCACGAAGCAGACGTTACTGAACGTAACAAGAGAGGTCTCGGATTTCATTATTCGCCGTACAACTTTGATTCTGATCCAGAAAAACATTTTATGCTAGAGATGCTGGATCGCTTGCAAACAACGCAAGCAGAAGTAGCGGATATCTATTTTACTGGGGGTCTTACAAACAAGGCGTTCACGGACTTATATTTTGAGTACAAGAAGCCTGACGGTTCGTATCATGCATATTTTCCAGACTTTGTAATAGCCAAAACCGATGGATCATTTTTGCTTGTTGAAGTAAAAGCAAAGGGCAAAGAACAAGATCCTGAAGTGTTGGCAAAAGAGCGTGCCGTAAAGCGGCTAGAAGAGCTACCAGAGAACAAGTTTAAGTACCACATTTTGTTTACCGATACACCAATAGCAACAGATAAATTAGCCAAAGTCATTAACCTGGTAGGGGAGTTATAAGTTATGTCGGACGACAAGCCGCAAAAGATATCAAAAATTAAAGGTCGCCCTATGCTTCATTGGGTTGGCAAAAAACCAATTGATGTGGTGCAGAGTTACCCGGCGCAACTTGTCGAAACTGTTGGCGGCAAAAGCGAAGCCCCTCTATATGAAAGGCTCCACAATAATTGGCAAAATCTTTTATTCCACGGCGACAATAAAGAGGTACTAAGCACGCTTATTGTAAACGGTTTTAGAGGCAAGGTAGATCTTATTTATATCGATCCGCCATTTGATAGTGGCGCAGATTATGTACGCAGGGTAGAGCTACGTGGGAGCAAGAATAAGGTAGGGGGAGAAGAGCAAAGCGTACTAGAGCAAACCCAATACACCGATATTTGGGCTAACGATAACTACCTTCAGTTTATGTACGAAAGGCTCATTCTGTTAAGGGAATTGCTTAGCGAGAAGGGCACTATTTATCTTCATTGCGATTGGCACAAAGTGCACCACCTAAGGTTCTTAATGGACGAAGTATTTGGGCAAGAAAATTTTATCAATGAAATAGTCTGGGGCTACCGCATACAAGGTGTCGGAAAAAATACTTGGGCCAGGAAGCACGACAATATACTGTGCTATTCAAGAACAGCAGACTACAACTTTAAGCCTCTAAAAGAAAAAATCATATACGACAAACCGTTTATTGACACGCTTAAAGACGATGCCGATTTAACAAAACTAACCGATAAGCAAAGGAAGGAAGTATCGGACAGCTTGAGCCATAATCAAGCGCTTAACCCTAAATTTAAATCTTTGCTTTTCGACCAGTACTATTCCGAAGTCTACACAAGAGATGTTTGGGACAACGACGAAACAAAACCGTTTATCAGCGGGTCTAGTGAGTATCTGCAATATCCTACACAAAAACCCGTTAAGCTGCTCCAAAGAATTATTGAAGCGTCTTCAAACAAAGGCGATGTCGTTCTTGATTGTTTTATGGGCTCTGGGACTACAGCCGAAGCTGCCCAGAAACTCGACAGGAGGTGGATTGGCGTAGACATAAATAAGGGATCAATCCAGACTACAATGAAGCGTCTTCAAAAAGAAGATTCTCCAAAGCCAGTACTGCATTTTCGTGTAAATAACTACGACTTTCAGAAGATACACGAATTAAAAGGAATCATCATTGAAAAATATGATATATCGCCCCTAAAGACAGATAACTACTTTGACGGACTTGCCGGCGACCGCTTAGTAACAATCGCAGAGCTAAACCAGCCGGTAAATAAGTTTACTGTACAGGGAGTACTCGATGAGCTTAAGAATCGTACTGACGAAACGCGCGATGTACTAATTATTGGAAGTGGCGTCGAGCTGGGTGTAGACGAACTATTGGCTAGTCGCAATAAAACACATTCGGTAAACAAGATCGAAGTGCGGGACGTGCAATCAGATGGCATAATTGTGCACGATCCAGCAGAGGCAGACGTATCTATTGCTAAGAGCGCGAGCAAGGTGGTCTTTAAGATCAACGATTATCTTTCTCCTACAATCATTAAAAGGTTAGAAATAGACAGAAGTATTTTTGGCGAAAAGATTGAAGATTTTAGGTCGCAGATAGATGTAGTCGTCATTGACACCGATTACGATGGCAAAACATTTAACATCGTATATTCGGATGTGCCCGAGAAGAAGTCAGATTTTGTATTAGGCGAGTACGAGCTGGAGCTGCCCAAAAACAGTGCACGAGTTGCCGTAAAAATTATTGACATGCTGGGCGAAGAAACGCTGATTGTGGAATAGCCGCTAGTCGTATGGTGCAGCCAAACTTTTGGTGACTATATTGTAGCTGGAGCTGCTTGCCCTTGTGACGACGCTTGGTCGTGCGGTAGGAAAAATGCAGGGATGGCAGCCAGCACCGTAAATCCGATCGACCACCAAAAGGCGGCGTGATACGCCAGACTTTGCCCGGTAGCGCCATGGGTAATTAATCCGGTAATGAGTATGGCGCTTAGGACGGCAACGCCAAACGAGCCGCCCACTTGCTGTACGATTCGAGTGGTGGAGCTGGCATCGGGTATGTCCGCAGAAGGTACATCTTTAAACGCACCGGCCATAACGGCGATGGTTACCGGCGCCAAACCAAGCCCACGCACAAACTGTGCAGCTGCGAGCAGCCATTGGTTGGAATCGGGCCCTGCAAACGCAAAGGGTACAGTACCAAGCGCCGTTAGTAGCAAGCCAATGAGTACAACTGGCCGAGCCCCTAAACGGTCGGTTAGCCCTCCGGCAAAACCACGTGGCAATAGCGAACCCAAACCCTGTGGCGCCAGCGCCAGGCCGGTCATAAGCGCACTAAGGCCCACTAGGTTTTGATAGTACAAAACTAGCAATAGTAATGGACCATACACCGAAAGCCCTGACAGAAATAGCACGGCAACCGATGCGCTGTACGAAGGTATACGGAAGCTATTTAGGTTAATAAGCGGATGCTTGTTGGCCTTATAATGCACATGCCAGATAAACGCCGCAATCAGCACCAGGCCGACAATACCAGGAACAAGCACTGCTGTGTTGCTAAAACCACTGTGCTTAGACACTTGCGACAGTGCATATATAAGCGTGGCAAGCCCTGGCGAAAGCAATGCTAAACCAAGTATGTCGAGTGGCTGCGAAGTTGCAGCGATGGTGTCTGGCTCCATTTTTTTCCAGGCCAAGTACATTGCCGCAAGACAAAGGGGTAGGTTGATATAAAACACCCAGCGCCAATCCCAGTAGTTAATAATCAAACCACCAACCACCGGCCCAAATATTGGCACCACGGCAACTGGCAGCATAGCGATGGCCATCATGCCGCCCAGATGCCCTGACCCTGCGATTCGCACTAAGAGCGTGGTGACAACTGGCATAATTAACCCGGCGCCAATACCTTGCACGGCTCGGAACGCAATCAGACTCGTGGCGTCCCAGGCTATGCCCGAGAGTATCGAACCAGCCAGGAATACTCCTAGCGAAATTAGCCACATACGTTTGCCGCCAAAGCGTTCGGTTAGCCAGCCGGTAGCCGGCATGGCCATACCCATTGCTAGTAGATAAATAGTAATTGTCCACTGTGTAGTTGCCAGCGAAGTATGTAGCGCTGTGCCAATAGATGGTATGGCAACATTTACAATGGTTGAATCGAGTGCTGGCGCCAAAGCGCCAAGTACCAGCACCCAAATGATCTTACGAAGTGCAGGATCAATGGTTGTGCCCTTGGTTGTTTTCATAGCTTGCCCCCTTGATTAGAAACGCTTAGTATCTTATAATGCCATTCTATGATACAGGACAATAATCTGCAACCCCAATTTAGACGGCGCGGAACCCAACTGGAAAACGCGCTTCTTGCGGCCGCATGGGAAGAATTAAATGCCGTTGGCTATGCAAATTTGAGCATGGAAGGCATTGCCGTTCGTGCCAAAACCAGCAAGACTGTGCTGTACCGCCGCTGGCCAAGCCGTGCGGCACTTGTACTGGCGGCTCTTAGGCAACGCACTGCATCGGTACACACTAACATACCTAATACGGGTAGTCTTCGTGGTGACATGCTGCAGTTACTGCAAGACATTCGGCAGCAATATCAAACCTTTACTCCCGAAGTTGTACGGGGGCTTTTGGCCGAAATAAGCGATCTGCCACAGGAAGCATTTAGTGCCACACCGTTTGCAGCCGAGGCAATACTTAAGCAAGCTGCCGATCGCGGCGAGATAGATTTGCGCCAAGTAACCCCGCGAATTGCAGCATTACCCAGCGACTTACTGCGCCACGAGCTTATATTTTCCACTAAGCCAGTTTTGGACGCGGCATTGGCGAGTATAATCGATGAGATTTTTCTGCCGCTAGTTACTAAAAGATAGTGCCGATAATAGCAGAGTGAGTTGTCGAGCCGTCGTGGCTATTTAATGCGGGCTCCGCCGTCGCATTCCAGTATGCTGCCGGTAATGAACGTACTCTGGGCTAAGAATACAATGGCGGTGGCTACGTCGGTAGCTTTGCCAATATGTCCGAGCGGTAGCTTGATAGCTGTGGTTTGAAAGATGGCGTCGCGTTGCTCTGCTGGGAGTTGATCCCACCAAGGGGTATCGATAATGCCCGGCGACACGGCATTGACACGTAGGGGCTGAAGCTCGAGCGCTAAAGTCGGGATGGCGCATTCAATAGCACCATTTACGGCAGCTAGACCAGCGGCGCCGGGCGTGGCGGTGCGAGCCGAGGCAGCGCTAATAAATGTAACACTGCCGTTTTTCGTGAGCTTGGGCAAGGCTGCCTGTAGGGTTGTAAATTGGGGCACTACCTTTTCGGCAATGGCTTCCTGCAAAGCAGTCATACTTAGCTCGGCAAATGCTCCTGCACCTTTGGCGCCACTAACTGCCAACACTAAATCGTCGAATGGCTCGGCGCAGGTGTCAAAGAACGCGTCGAGCGCCGCGCGGTCACTACAGTCTAGTTGGACTATAGTGGCAGAATCACCTAATGCGCGGTGTGCGGCCGCAATCCGTTCTTGTTTGCGCCCCGCTACTGTTACTAGTGCGCCCTGTTGTGCAAAGAGCTTGGCTGTGGCAAGGCCGATGCCAGAAGTACCTCCGGCGATAAATACACGTCGTTGTTGGGTAGTGACCATATTTTTTCTCCTATTCACTATATACAATACACTACGTATTGTATATAGTTGTTCGCATGGATTCAACCCTCAACTCATCACCTCGTGGCCGTCCCCGGAGCGAAGCGAAGCGACAAATAATTTATCAAACGGCGTTAGCTATTATTGCCGAACGTGGTTACAAAGCGCTTACCATGGAGGGCATTGCCCAAAAGGCGGGTGTGGGTAAGCAGACCGTGTATCGGTGGTGGAGTTCGCCTGCCGATATTGGTCTAGAAGCTTTATTGGCGGATGCGCAGGAGATTGACCAGCCTCAAACTAAGGACGCACTTTTAAATTTGGATACTTGGCTGCAAGGCATCTGCCGGTTGTTGTCAGGGCCGCATGGCACCGTGCTGCGCGGCTTGATGGCCGAAGCACAACTAGACAAACCGTTTGCCCAGCAATTTTGGGACAGTTTTATTACTCAACGTCGAGCGGTACTCATTGTGCATTTGCATAGGGCGCAGCACGCTAGCTTGGTTTCTCCCGCTGCCGACCTCGATTTTTTGGCCGATATAATTTTTGGTGCTATTTGGTACAGGCTGCTAACTGGCCGTCCTACCGACGACGGCTATGCGCGCCAGTTGGCTCGGTACGTGATTGATTAAATTTCTTGGACGTGTATGTTCGATGCACCCAAACGAGGTACTAAAGCACCCTCTCTACTGCTAGCCCACTTATCTACGACTGGCGCGACTGTTTGCCCGTAAGAAGGTGATCGTCATCCATGTCATTATTAGTATGACGAGTAGGCGTTGAGGGGCGCCTGGCGTATTGGTTAAACCTATTACTCCAACGAGGCCGGCAAACGACGCTAGGCCACTAAGGAATGAGTACACGCCGTAACCAGACCGCGGGTTAATAATCCCAACCACAACCTGTGCACTCACCATTCCTAAAATACCAAGCAGAAACAAACTATTATGAATCGTACCGTGTACTGTAGCAGACGAAACGTGCAATGGGTCGGTTACAAAGAATGCCGACAAAAACAAAACAATTCCCATAGCTGTAATGGCCACCGCAGCATAGCGGCTACCTTTAAGAGGAGATTTGAGCCTAAAGAGCTGCACTCCCAAAATGCTAATTAGCGTACCACATACAATAAAGTTAATCGTTTGGATGAAGCCATGCCGGCTAATCGCAAGTTCGCTTATAGTGTTGTTGATGAGGCTATAGTTGTGCTCAAAGGCTCCAAATATAAGAGCGGTGATTATAAATAGGGCGGGGCCGAATAGGGGTAATTGTATCTTTCTGCTGGGCATCTTCATTGTCGCTCCTAGGTTTTGGTTTTCTGTCGGTTTGTATTATATCAAATGAAAGTACGCTTAAGCACCCTCTCTTTTAGACTTTGGTCATGGGCTCAGTATCTAAGAATTTGAGCGTAGGCGGTACTACAAAACGTTCGCGAATTTGTCCTCGTATTTCCTGTCGTGTATAAACTCGCAAGCGTTCTTGAGTGATAAGATAGTCCTCTAGGTGGCGGTAGATCGAAGCAAGCTCCTCAATGTCGGCTGGTCCAAGCTCTGCTCCCATACGGGCAGTAACTATTCGTAGTCCATCCAAGATGGGGTCAACATCTTGAGGCTGGGATGCAAGCGATGCAGTGTATACGACGATATCAACCGGCGTGCTGGAACTTACCAAGTGCTCTTGTTTGTGTCTTGTTGAGGCGGCAAAAGAGTACCCTGCCACCAAGAATAATATGTAGCTCACTAAGTAGGCTAATCCTACGGATGCAATAAAAGCTATGGGCATGTGGGCGTAAGCGTTTAAGAGCGTTAGTGTCGACCCGATGCAATAGCTCGTTAGGGCGGCCGTGAACCAACCCAGTGGCCGACGATACTGAGAGCCGGTCGCAGCCTTGATTCGGGTTGTTAGGAAAATACAGGAGGCATAAAGCACGAGCTCGGCCCAATCATAGCAATGCCCGATAGTGACTGCTATACTGGTGCTCCCAGACAGGTAATGGTAGACACTCAAGGCGACAATTCCGATTGCGGCAAAGGCTATGATAATTTTATAGCTTGTTGTCCGTCCGCCAAGCGAGAGGATAAGAGCAAATTTGCGGATTCCTAAATACACTAAAATTGCACCAGTAAGCCGCAAAGGGATAAGCCCCGAATGCGAAGCCAGCCCAGCACTTATGTACTGTAGCGCCACAAACACAATTACACTTAGACTGCGGGTGACAATGCCGGCCGAAATAAGATAATACGTTTTTCGAAAGCCGGTCTTAAAAGCCCCTAAACTACTAAGGAAAAGAACTGCGGCTCCCAGACTTACCATAGTAAAAGCTGCTAGCACTGCGGGCCCTGCCTGGCCCGTAGCCTCCAATTGATTTGGCACCGGCAAGAATGTGGCCAAGAAAGTTACTAGGGCGGCCGACGCGAGGATCATGAATAAAAGGAGTCGTATCCGTAGCATAAGCGCATTATAGCATGGCTACATCAGCTTATAATGAGGCACGATTCAGAATTTTAGGCGACGTTTATACGTCCGATTTTGCCAATAATGGGCATTGCGAACGCGTTTCGAATTCCATAAAATAGCATAAGGATAATGTGTAACTAAGGGATGTATTTGTGGGTTTTTTCCAGAGTTTGTTACACCCAGCGTCAGTCGTCGATGATTTGCCGGCCAAGCCGTCGGTGCTCGATATTGTAGTGTACACGGCAGGACTAGCTTCTAACCCACAGCAGATCGATCCTTACCTAGACCAGATTCGACTCATTACTGCCAAAACATCAAGCGACAGTTTTACGGCCGAGCAGCAGGCAACAATGAGGAAGGTATACCTAGAGCTAGAGGACTACCTTGTTAGCAAAGAGCCTTTGCGCAAATTTACTCGACAGGACCTGCGTGCGCGTTTTCCTAGGCAGTTCACTCAAGTGTTAGACGGAGAGTACATTCATGAATAAACGATTAGTGTTTTGGATTGGCGCGTCACTGGCCGCGGCACTAGGTGCTCTTGGTATTTTTGTAGGTTTTGGGCTTTCTACCAAGCCAAGCTTTCTTATTAGTGTGTCAATGAGTATAGCCATTACTGTTTTGCAGCTCGGTGCGGCATGGTACTTTTTGGCAAACTTGCGCAACTTTAAAACCGGCTTAAAGATTTCGTATACAGTGCTGGCCATTAGTGTATTGTTTGTAGCGTTTGCGCAATTGCAGCTGCCGTTTTTGTCGTATTTTCAGTTATGGGATACTGCCTGGGCGGCCAACGGCTACTTGCTGTTACCATATCTTATAAGCACGGTAGGATTGTTGGTGGGTGTTCGTAAGCTGGCGCGTCTGTTGAACCTCCGTGGACCGTTACGGTCACTTTGGGTGGTGCTTATTGCAAGCCTTGTTGTGGCGGGGTTGTCGACGCTTATACCATATCCTTACGTTGCCCATCCGGGTATGGCAGATGCAATATACGCCGGCCTACTAACATTTACGTTTGTATGCACTGCAGCTGCCGCGTTCTCTGCTTGGCAAGTCAGGAACATTATTGGTCTACGCTATGTGCCGGCCGTTCATTGGCTAGCGCTAGCACTGAGTGTGTATGCACTAGAAGCACTACACGAATTTATAATTATTCACTTACTGCCGGCCAGTAACTGGTATATCGACCTGGGCGTGTCAATCTGGCCGCTCATTATAACTGCTGGTCTTTTTCTGGCGGCAGGGCTGGCTTTCCGTAAGCTGGATCGGGATTTATAGCTCAAAACGTATGTAACTTTTGATTGATAGACGCACTACAGCATAACCTGCTATAGTTTTTGGTAATGGTTACGGTCATTCCTGAGGGAGCAACGACTAATGGCAAAAAATAGAAAACGAGCAAGTGCAGGCGGCATCGCGTTACGCGTTGCGTTTGGGCTGGCATGCTTGGCGGTGGTGATTGCGGCACTGATGCACGGGAACAACGTTGCGCTGTTTAACTCCGGGGGGATGGTTGCTCATCAGCAGCACGAGCTCACGGTTCTGGTGGTGGCTATACTGCTGGTGATCGCCATTCCGGCACTATTTCTTCTCTATTTTATAGCCTGGAAATATAGAGAATCGAACGCCAAAGTAACGCGCAGCTCTAAGGCGCGGGGCAATAGGTTGCTTGTCTCGAACATGTGGCTGGTGCCGAGCCTGTTTGCGTTGGTGCTGGCCACGATTATGTGGCCCGCCGCCCATAGGCTAGACCCCAGGCATGTAATCGATGCCGATGCCACACCCATCACTATTCAAGTTGTCTCGATGCGCTGGAAGTGGGTGTTTATCTATCCCGAGCAACACATCGCCACTGTTAACTTTGTGCAGATTCCAGAACACACGCCAGTAACATTTATGCTCACGGCCGACGAAGCGCCTATGAGCTCGTTTTGGATTCCTAATCTTGGTGGCCAGTTGTATTCGATGACCGGGCACTCTAACCAGCTCAACCTGGTGGGCGACACGCAAGGTGACTATGTGGGTAGTTCGGCCGAGATAAATGGGGCTGGTTTTGCCGATATGAAATTTACAGCGCGGGTTAGTCCTAAAGTTGCCTTCGACTTTTGGGTCAACCAGGTAAAGTTGTCCGGCAAGACTCTAAACGAGGCAGAATATCAACAATTGCTCCAACCTAGCCAGAACAATCCGGCCGTTTTCTATGCTGCTGTAGATGGCAATCTGTATGATACAGTACTAATGAAATACATGGCGTCGATGGGCGATCATGCACATATGACAAATATGGGAAAGTCCGAATGAAAGAGTTTTTCTTAGGCAAACTGGCTGAACACGCCTTACCACACGAGTGGTTTACTATTGGCGGGACTATAGGGTTTATTTTGCTCCCCATTGCGGCATTGGCCATCCTCGTGCGTATCAAGGGGTGGAAGTGGCTGTGGGGTGAATGGCTTACTTCGGTTGACCCAAAAAGAATCGGCATTATGTACTTTATTGTGGCCGGCTTTATGCTGATTCGCGGCGGTTTGGACGCCCTTATGGTGTGGTTGCAGCAGGCGCTTGCCCCGAGTGTTTCGGTACTTGGTTCTGCGCACGGATACCTCTCGGCCGATCACTTCCAGCAGATATTTACGGCCCATGGCAACATCATGGTTTTCTTTGTCGCTATGGGTTTTGTGTTTGGGCTTATTAACTATATTGTGCCGCTGCAGATTGGCGCGCGGGACTTGGCGTCGCCGTTTTTAAACACGCTGGGCTTTTGGTTATATGTGGGTGGCGTGCTCATGGTCAATCTATTCTTTGGCGTGGGTGGAGAATACGCCGCTACTGGCTGGTTGGCTGTTGCTCCTTTGAGCGAAATCCAGTTTAGCCCTGGAGTTGGGGTGGACTATTGGATATGGAGTTTGCAGATTTCGGGTATTGGGACGACGCTGGCTGGCATTAACTTTATTATGACCATACTCAAAATGCGTGCCCCCGGCATGACATTGTGGAAGATGCCAATGTTTACCTGGGGTAGTTTGTGCAGCATGATTATGGTTGTTACGGTGTTTCCGCTGCTGACAGCAACGCTCTTTCTGATGTTTTTTGATCGCTACTTTGGCATGCATTTCTTTACGACCACTTTAGGCGGCAACGCCATGATGTACACCAACCTTATTTGGATGTGGGGGCACCCCGAGGTGTACATTTTGGTGCTGCCCGCGTTTGGCATATTCTCTGAGGTTGTTGCCACGTACAGCCGTAAGGCAATCGCTAGCTATGGCTCGCAGGTGTTTGCGATGATTGGCGTGATGCTATTTGCATTGTCGGTGTGGTTACACCACTTCTTTACGATGGGCGCAGGCGCAGATGTGAATGCCTTCTTTGGCGTCATGACGATAGTTATTGCCATACCGACGTCGGTGTTGGTGTTTGGCTGGATTGCGACTATGTATAAGGGCCGGATTAAATTTACCCTGCCGATGATGTGGTTTTTGGGCTTTGTGGGTATATTTGCGATTGGTGGTATATCCGGCGTGGTGTTGGCAGTCCCGCCGGCCGACTTTCAATTACATAATAGCCTGTTCTTGGTAGCACATTTTCACTCCAACGTGATTGGCGGCGTGTTGTTTGGCATCTTTGCCGGCATCAACTACTGGTTTCCAAAGTTTTCCGGTTTTAGGCTTAACGAGCGAATCGGCCGGCAGGCATTTTGGTGTTGGATTGTGGGTTTTTGTTTGTCGTTTATCCCGATGTATGTGCTTGGCATTATGGGTGCAACCAGAAGGCTTGATCATTACGACTCGTCTACTGGCTGGCAGCCGTTTTATATCTTGATGTTTATTGGCGGATTGGTTATTGCCGTGGGTGTTGCACTGCAGATTGTCCAAGTAATTGCCAGCGTTATACAAAAACGCCAATTGGTAGACGTTACCGGCGACCCTTGGGATGGCCGCACCATGGAATGGGCAACAGCCAGCCCGCCGCCGTCTTACAACATGGCTGTTATCCCCACCGTTACTACCCGGGACGCCTTTTACGAGTTTAAAAAGCAGGGCGGCTTGCCAAAGGCCAAGTACGAGGACATCCGCGTGCCCTACAACACTGCCTCGGGTATTTACATAGCCGCGTGTGCATTTGCTACGTGCTTTGCCTTTGTTTGGCACATTAACTGGTTGGCCGTGGCTGGCATAATCGGTATCATTGTTTGCTTTATTGCTCGCACCTTTAACGATAAAATTGAATACACGATTACTGCAAAAGAAATTGAAAAGCTTGAGGAAGACCGCAAAAAGACCGACGACGCAAAGAAGCCAGAGCCGGGCGAAGATATGAGTTTATGGGAATTTATTAAGGTTGTCGTGGTTTGGGCTCTGGGGTTTGTGGGACTCAAACGGGGGACACATGGAAGCTGAGCAAGAGCTAAAAGTAGAAGACCACGAAGCAATCTCTAACGACAGGGTTGGATTTGGCTTTTGGGTTTATCTGATGACCGACCTGCTCATGTTTTCGGTGCTGTTTGCGACGTTTTCGGTGCTACGCAATAACACCGCTGGCGGCCCGGCAGGCAGCGAACTTTTTAAATTGCCAGGAGTTTTAGCAGAAACACTTATACTGCTTACCAGTAGCTTTACCGCTGGGCTCGGCATGCTGGCTGCGCGTCGGGGCAGCAAAAACCAGGTGCTCACATGGTTTGGGATTACCTTTTTGTTGGGTGCGGCCTTTTTGGTCCTGGAGCTAAAGGAATTTTCCGAGTTTGTGCGCGAAGGCCATACCTGGCGCAGCAACGCCTCGCTTTCGTCGTTCTTTGTGCTTGTTGGTACGCATGGAGCACATATTACGTCTGGCTTGCTGTGGATGGGAACAACCCTGGTGTTTATTTGGAAACGAGGGCTCGACTCGCACCTGGTGCGTAAGCTTTCGCTGCTGAGTCTTTTTTGGCACTTCCTTGACATTGTTTGGATTTTTATCTTTACCGTAGTGTACCTAATAGCATTTCTATGAGCAGCAATACCACACACAAACCCAACACCCAGCACGAACCCCACCATGGGACGATGACGTCGTATGTTATTGGATTTATCCTATCGCTGGTATTTACGCTCATCCCGTATTACTTGATTGTCCACAAAACCTTAGGTGCGAATGAGCGGCTGGTAATTATCCTGGGGTTTGCCGTACTGCAGATGATGGTGCAGGTAATCTTTTTCTTGCACTTGGGTAGAGAGAAAAAGCCGCATTTTAACGCACTATTCCTGATGTCGACGGTTGGTATTATTTTTGTCGTGGTGGGCGGTTCGCTGTGGATTATGAAGAACCTACACTACAACATGGCGGGCATGGCTGTAACCGACAAAATAGCGGCCGACGAGGCATTGTACCAAGTTAATGGTAAGCAGACCGGCACTTGCCCTGCCGGAACCGGCACAAACCACGAAATAATGCTTATGGACAACGTTGCGGTACCTAACCATATTAGCGCGCATGTATGCGACACGCTTACTTTTATGAATCATGACGGCGTCACGCATAACATAAACTTTGGTACGCTCGAAAAGGACAGCATGTATGCTGGCCAGAGCCGCGAGGCCGCATATGCACACCACGATACGGTTATACGGCTTACCGAACAGGGTACATACAATTTCCACGACCACCTGGCAACCAAGATAACCGGCGATTTTACCGTAAAGTAGTAGCGTCTCTAGCGGACGAGACGAACACGAGACTTTGCACTCTTCTTTGTGCCTTTATGGGGGTCTGCAAGCAGGAAGACATAATAGGCCATGATTGCCGGAGCAGCCAAAGTTATAAAGAATAGCTCTTCGACTGGCAAGCGCTGGCCAATGAATGGCAATCGCCCTAATAATTCGCCACTGGCAGGAAATGCCCACTGCGTTAGCTGCAACCCAACAACCTCGTTTAATAATCCTACTGGCAACAGGCAAAGTGTAAATCGCACAAAATCACGGCGGTGGTGCGCATTGCTCTTTAAGAACAGTACGAGTGGCACGGCTAGTATAAAGGTATTCATAAGTGAGTACATGTAGGGTATATGGCCCACTTGGTATGGCAAGAACGCAATGGCCGCATACCCAACGGACATTACGCCCGCAAGCCCGGCGAGACCCCAGTAAAATCGCGGGCCAAGCGGATGGGCACTTTGCCGGCTAGTAGCCTCAAAAACAGTGGTAAGACCCCATACATAGAGGAACAGCGCTAGACAGTCGTCTAGGGTAACCGGCCCTAGTACATGGAACGTCAGTATCGGATGTGGGAAAGCCCACGCGTGGTTAACGATAGCCAGGTAATCTATTAGGGGTCCGATTGTGGTTGATACCAGCACCGAAAACAACATAATTCGCCAAAAGTTTCGACCCCTAAGGCGCATCGTAAAGTATATTGCCGGCACCCCCCAGAACAAAATTGCCGAAATAAACAGGCCTAAATTGAGCCATAAAGAAAGACCCACGGCGCAGAGCGCTACGACTATTAGTGGCAAAAAGACGTTTTTGTTTAGATTTTTAGGCTTCACTTATTTTAAGCATACCATGTAAAAATAGCAGCCTATAGTTGAGAGTGGGGATCTACATTACGGATGTCTTATTCTATGCGCAGGCATTGATTGGTAACATCTTTCGATAATTTTCATGAGTGCCAGCTGGCGCGCTTGGTCGTCGACAAAACCTTCGCTCGTTCGTACGTGCTGCAATTTGCCGATATTATTTGTGCCTTCTGTTTCTTTCTCCTTTAAAATGAAACGTTTAAGATAATCCTACTCGACTATTGCGATAGTACTGCTGCTTGCTTCGCGAAGCTGTTTTGCGACAGTACTTTTAACAGACCCAGTTACCTCTTAAGACAATAAGTTTTGGACTGTACGTATTCATTTCTTAGCCATAACAAAGACCTCTCGTTTAGACCTTAATATGCTTACAAACCCTGGATAGTCAAGGCTGAGCTGCTGTAGGGTATCGATTGGCCAGATTTTCGAGCACCTGGTAGGAGAGGTCGGTAAAGGTGTTGGCGATCAAGTCAGCCTTTGCAAGCGAGCCCTTAGTAGTGTTGAACTGCTCAAATCCTACAACTGCCATCCCGGCACGGTTGCCAGCTTCGACACCTGTGTCTGCGTCTTCGATGACCACGCAGAGGTTTGGAGCCACCTTTAATCGTTTTGCAGCCTCTAAGAATAAGTGTGGACTGGGTTTGTGTTCTTTTACATCATCGGCAGCGACAACGGCATCAAAGTACTCCGTTATTGCTAACGCCTCAAGAATTTTTAACGCTCGCCATTTGAGCGATGAAGTAGCGATTGCTGTCGGGACATGGTGGGAGCGCAGTTGATCAAGTAATCGTCTCAGTTCTTTGTTTGGCGGCAATTGGTTTAATTTCTGAAATTGATATTCGCCAGCCAGCTTGGAAAAAACGTCGAGATCAAACTTGATACCGTAGTCGCTTTCGATTGCGATTAAAAGGTCTCGTAGCGAGCCGCCTTTGTAATTTATGCCAGAGCGGCGCTCAATCTTGTCCATTGATAAGCTGTCCGCTGCAAGAATAGCGTCGAATGACTCGCGATTAATAGCTGTAGAGTCAATTAAGACTCCGTCCATGTCAAAGATAACGGCAAATTTACTCATGAACGTAGTATATGGAACGAACAAGTATTTGGCGAATGACAAATAAATACGGTTGGGGGCTGAGAGGTTTGAGCCCCAAGGTATGTTTGTAGCGGGCGGAGCAGAGCCCGAAGCTCGTTATGGGGCTCATATTTGAAGTGCTATACTTTTAAGTAATGCTTAAGCTTGAACTGAGATTGCGATTTACGGTTCTCATTTTATTGCTCTGGGGAGTGTATTGCGGTATTACCTTGTTAACACCTCAAGCTCCTGTCGCTGCGAAGTATCACCTTTCTGCTGTAACACTCAATCTTTTGATTATTAGCGTCTCGCTCCCATATCTTATTTGTTGGCTATTTGCCGTTTTCGGTTGGCTTCATCTGCGTGAATTTGCGCATAAGCAGCCGCGCGGTGCCGAGCGTGATGGTTTTACAAAGATTGCGTATGGCCTGCTTGCCTTAGTTGCCAGCTTGGTGGTCCCTACTTTGGTTAGGGCAGTATATACGTATGCTAGCCACGATTCTACGAGTGCGGGTTGGAATATATTTAGTAATTACATGGGGATATTCTTTCCGTTACTAGGCTTTTTATTGATGTTTATGGGCTCGTTGCAGTTTACCTCCTCTATAACGCCAAAAGTTACCTGGCTCGCAAAGGCTACAACGGTGTTTTTTCCAGTTGTGCTGTTTAGCGTTTTTTATCTGTTTATGATTTTTGCCAATCCCACACGGCAAACTTCGCTAGATCCATCAGTACAGCCAACGTACTTTTTACCCGATAGCATGATTATCGGCACGATCATTTTGCCAGTTATTGCGACATGGTTTCTTGGCTTGCTGCTAGTATTTAACCTAGAGCGGTATTCTCATTATTCTAAAACGATCAATCGGCCAGGTTTAGTTAGTTTTTATAACGGGATAATTATTATCGTGGCCATTACAATACTTACCCAGGTACTGGCCTCGCTTGGCAATGCCCGATTTGCCAACTTAAATCTAGGGGCGATCCTTGCCATAATCTATGTGTTCCTTGGTCTTCTTGCGTTCGGCTTTGGGCTGATTGCACGCGGGGCTAAAAGGCTACTACAACCGCCGACTTCAACAACCGAATCGGGGTAGCTACTAGTATGTCAATTGTTCAGAAGATCATAGCGTGGTTTTTGGGGCTGACTTTGGTGCCAACCCTATTGGTTGGTGGCATCCTTTATCTTGGATTTCGGCACTATGTCATCGATCAATCGGTGGGCAAGTTAGAATACCAAGCAAGCGTCCAACAACGGCGTATAGAGGACATCGTTAGCCAGAATAAGCTGCAGCTGGAAGGCTTTACGAGTCGAGTGCTATTGCCAACAACACTCGATCGCTACAACCGGGCTAGACAGCCCGAAGACCTAGCTCTTTTAGCCTCAACAATTAGCACCTCGAAGACCCAAACGCCGAAATATAAAGAGATTTCGATATTAAGTCTTGAGGGCAAGGTTGTTACTTCGACCCAGCAGTCTGCCATGGGCCAGGATTATTCAAAGAAAGATTACTTTAAGGAAGCAAGGACGCGTAACAACTCTACAGACTATTTATTTACCGATGACATGGGCCAGCTCCACATCAATCTTGTGGGCCCCATAATGTACCACAACAACTCAGTTGGTATTATTGTTATTGACGCTAGTGCCGATGATCTCCAATTTGTAGCAACCGATTATTCTGGGCTGGGAGACACAGGAGAAACAGTTTTAGCCAGGCGCGAGGCCAATGGCGATGCTCAGTACATTGCTCCACTAAGACTCGACAAAACGGCGGCGCTTAGGCTAACTGTTGACCGCCACGAAACTAGACGACCAATCATCCAGGCAATAAATGGGCATACGGGCACGCTTTCTAACGCAGTAAACTACCAAGGCGAGTCGGTTATTGCAGTTACGCGGCCAATTAAAGGGACAAGTTGGGGAATGGCTGTCCAAACTGCGCGCACCGAGATGTACCAGCCGCTGTATAATTTGCGTGACACTTTTCTGCTGCTTACGTTTGTCATATTAGTGTTTAGTGTGTTTGTAGCGCTGTATGCAGCGCGCCTTATTACCGATCCGCTTATTACTATGTCTATTGCTGCCGACGCCCTTAGCAAGGGCGATCTTAGCCAAAGAGTCCATCAGGTTAGGGCCGATAATGGCGACAATGAGTTTGGTATTCTTGCACACACCTTTAACATCATGGCGGGCAATCTAGAGATACTCGACAAAACAAAAACCGAATTTATCCTGTTAACTTCGCACCAACTACGTACGCCCGCGAGCGCCGTAAAAGGCTTCCTATCTTTGCTGCTAGATGGCTACGCCAAGCCATCCCTAACGGGCAAACAAAAGGACTTGTTGGTGTCGGCCTACGAAGAAAACGAGCAGCAACTACGTCTTATTAATCAGATTTTGTCTATATCTCAGGCCGAAAGCCAGCAAATGAAAGTATCCAAGACCGAGGTGGACCTAGCTAAAGTGGTTAAGAAAACTGCCAGCCAGCTACAGGCCATCGCACAAGAGCACAAACAAAAAATAACTGTTGGCGTACCAGAAAAGCCGGTTGTCGCATGGGTGGACTCAGAGAAGATACATATGGTGATAGAAAATCTCATTAGTAACGCCATCAAGTATTCGCCCGACGAGACAGAAATTGCAGTGTCTGTAGAGGGCGAAGCAAATGCAGTTGTCCTAAGGGTCAAAGACCAGGGCTATGGAATTGACCAAAAAGATCTGTACCAACTCTTTAAAAAGTTTTCTCGTTTGCCTAACCCAAAGTCGGTTAAAGCTCAGGGCAGTGGATTGGGGTTGTATCTTGTTAAGAAATTGGTTGAGCTGCACGGTGGAACCATCGAAGTTCAATCCACGCCTAGCCTAGGCACCACATTTACGGTAAGATTGCCAAATAAGTAGGAGAAACCATGGCTCTAATATTGATAGTCGAAGACTACCCAAGCCTGCAAAAAATTTATAGCATGGCCGTGCAAGAAGCTGGCCATGAGTTTATGCTGGCCAAAGACGGCACGGAGGCCCTAAAGCTAGCCACCGAACGCACCCCTGACTTGATTTTGCTCGATTTGCTTATGCCAGAAGTGAACGGCCTGGAGTTTTTAAAGGAATTTGACATTAAAAAGCACCCTCAAACCAAAGTCATTGTATTTAGCAACATGGATAACATGACTCTACGGACCGAAGCAACGGCGCTAGGCGCTAACCTATACCTGACTAAATCAGAGTACACTCCCAAAGAACTCATGGAGATTGTTAACAAAACGCTTACGATGACTGCTTAGAGGTTACTGCGTTCTAGCTGGCAGATTTAACGTTTCGTTAACCATCTTGGCCATTTTTTGTGGAGTAATTTCCGCTTTAATAAGATAGTTATTAGCTCCAAGCTCTAACGCACGGTTTAAAAGTTCTGGCGTGTATACGTTAGTTAGAATGATGAGCTTTACCGACGGGTGGTCCTTAAGTTTGTATGCCTCTAAAAACGCAAAGCCGTCGGCATTCGGCATGAGCAGATCGAGTAAGATTAGGTCGATTTTGTTTTGGTTAGCTACAAGAAGCCCCGCATTGCCGTCAGATGCGACGAGTACAGTGTGACCCTCTTTTTCAAGAACAGTTTGATAAATCTTTTGCAGATTTGGGTAGTCTTCGATAAGGAGTATATTTGCCATAAGCTTTATTGTAACCTGCGACCGCTAGCTTCGCCAGATATTTCTGAGTCAGCCCGCAAAGAGTCGGCAAAACAAGGAGTCTTTCTGCTGTACTTGTGCCGGATATGTTGCCAGAATGTAAATTTGGTTAGTGTGCACCTATGGGGCAGGAGAGCGTGGCCCGCAAATGCCCACAGCACCGAAGGTTGGATTTGGCCCAAGCGTCGCACTGCCCGAACCAAGTGTCATTGTGCTGCTCGGCTTTACCTGGTATGTAGACTCGGTTAAGGGTTTGTTGAAGCTACCGCTCAGCCTGAACTGTTTGGTCTCGCCTGGTGCAAATGTGTAGCTAAACATTTGGCTAAAATTTGCCGAACCGTCACTAGCCTGCAAGGCAAGGGCAAAATTAACAGTATGGCTTGCATAAGGCGACTGGCCACTATGATAGAGCGCAGAAGCTGTTACAACAACGGTAAAATCGCATGTTGGCGAGAGCTGCTGTGTAGTGTTTTCGATAGAGGTCTGAGCTGTGATATATGGTGGAGCCTCGTGTGCTGGCTCTGGGCCCGAAACGCTGCCTTTAGGCTGAAGCTGGGGGCCAGTAGCGATCCGTTCCGACGGAGATGGCTCAGGAATAGCGTTGCTCGTTGCATCTACCTTCGGTATGTTGGCCTCCTTGATCTCGGTGGCACTTACATTAACAGATTGTTTGGTGTGGGTGGACGGCTCATGCGACGCTACAAGTAAGCCAAGCGTTGCCGACAGTACTACAACCAAGCTCACGGCTGCTAGCTTGCCGTAACTGCTAGCGAAAAATCCTGCGATCGGCGTCAGTAATGCTCGGATTTGCATAACGTTTTGGCGAATTCGGGACAACATGCGCATAGTATATAATGGTTTTGTAAAAATCTCAACTAGTTTGTCGAGGATGATGCACCTCAAAACAAAAAGACTTTTGCTCGTGAGCGAGAAGACCTTTATGTGCTTGCACTTGGCTCCACAGGCATTGTCGACGAGGTTAGAACCATTTTAGCAGGCGCTATTTGCTCTCAGAAGGCTGATATCTAAACTTAAGGGCTTCCTCTATTTTGGGGGTCATAGTCACTGGCCCGTATTTTTCTAAGAATAGTTCCCCGTAGTCTGGGCCAATATTTCTTTGTAAGCTCCATATTGCATCGGCTAAATCGAGCTCGGGAGATCCAAAGGCCATTTGACCAAAGTCTATGTAACCAATATGCCCTTGCTCCGAAATAATAATATTAGGCAAGGCCATGTCGCCATGCAAAATTACATCTTTTGCGCTTGCTTTAGGAAATATTCTAGTAGCATCAACGCCATGAAGTCGCCTAATAGCTTCGGCAAATCTATCGACAATGTCAATATTGGACCAATCTGCAATTAGCTCAACAAGATTCTTGCCAGGCAGTTCGGTGATTAGTAGGTAGTCGTTCTCGTCGGCGTCATAAAAATCAATTACCTTGGGAACGTTTAAGATTACCTCGAGCTTCTTAAGATTGTCATGTTCGGACCTAAGTGTCGTCGAAATCTTAAGATAATATCTGCTGTGCTGTGTTTCTATTCTGTAAACTTCGTCCTGATGGGAGTGGGCGTGCTTGCTAGCTTTAAACGGCACGCCAAGCGCTTCTAATAGCCATTGCTTTGCTTTAGGGTCAAGATCATCCATTGCTGACATCATATCAAAGTAAAAAGACTTCCGAAGAAAATTTTTATTGGACCTGCGCTTGGCTGGGGAGCATGTTCTGGAATATAACCTTTATTTCACTTTCCGATGAGGATGTCAAAGCAATTCGTGAACTTCTACAGTAGAGACCGCTCTGTTACTAATTGAGAACGGCGACGTTTAGGAATCGCCTATGCACCGTACGATTTTATTTAGCTGACCTTCGGTAATGCAGTGTGCGCTGTCATGGCCAAAAGCGAATGATACCATCGCAAATGCGAGTATTGGTACAGCAAACAATATCCAGTTGTTTTGCAATTGTTTAATACTTTTTAGCCGTGACCAAAGATCATGTGCTGCAGTCAGCCGGCCAAGAATGGCTAGACCTAACAGCAATGCGATAACCGGCAGAACAAAGACACAGAAGTATCCCAAGCCGCTCAAAGACGTGGCGAGCGGATGAATGCTGTTTAGTATAACAACGACGATAAATGGTACTAGCAATACGGCACTAAGCATCGTTCCTTGTCTTGCGTAATTAGGGGCTTGGTTCACAGTATTTCCCCCTATTTGCACATATTGGTACGCGGTAGTTATGGGTAGATCGAGCATAGTTCGCAACCATACATTCCATTGGCCCATAACTGTTGTTTGGTCGGACATCATGTCTTCGAGCGTCCGCACCATTGGTTCGCCGTAACGGTCACGGTATCCGGTCGGTAGTAGCTTGAGAGCCTGTTTATAAATCGCGATGAGCTGCTTCATATTAAGCCGCCTGCGCGGTTAGGATTTGTCGCTTACGGCCAAGCTCAACAGTTGTCTGATAATATGACAACTCGGCGGCAAGAGCCCGCGAGCCTGTTTCGGTAAGTTTATAATAGCGGCGAGTGTCACTGGCTTCGGTCAATTCTTCAATCAAACCCTGCTCGTGTAGTTTTTTGATACTGGTATAAAGCGCACCTGATACCAGTTTTATCTTTCCTGCTGAGTCTTCCTCTATCTGTTTAATGATTTCGTAGCCGTGACGAGGTTTTAAACTCAGTGCGAGCAAAATAGAGAATGCGACTTGCGGTAGTTGATTGAATTGTCGTTTCATACCTAGCGGTCTCCTGTCTTTTTCTTAAAACCATGTCGCACTTTCCAGCTCAACCAGCCTAGCAAAATGCCGCCCAATAGGCCAAATAATGATGAAGCGATACCTGCTGCTGCAATTAATTTTATGACCTGAACTAGAGTAGTGGTGCCAGTATTGTTGAAGAGTAAAAACGAGAATGAAACGACAAATGAGAAAGCCGCACAAAGTTGGATTGCTTGACGCTTTGACGTGCCTAGAAGTGATGCCGCAATTGCCAAAATGCCCCACGGGAAGACGTTCGCAGCCGAGCCGTCAAAGAGTAATAATCTGCCACTGATAAACCCCATAATGATGGCGCAGAGCACGACGAGAATTAGCTTTTGACGATGATTCATGTCTACATACTATACCTAAATAAGACATACGTCAAAGTTAGGCACATGTAAGTTTGGTTGGCCTATCTCCCCTATGGAAAAATGGCAAAAAAATATAACCCCATTTGAGGGGTTATATTACAGAATAATCTTATGGCTGGGGAGATGGTTCGTAGTCCAAACTTCTGATGACGAAGAAGACGAGATCAAGCTCAGACTAGAAATTCAACAAATCCGGGAGCTACTAGATGAATAGCTTAGCTTCGCCACAACGAGAATTTTTTGGTCAAGGCACTGAGCTTGTCTATCTCGCCGAAAGTGACTATGCCCCAATACTCCAGTTCCGCTTCGGGCGTAGCCTTCGTTCGCTCCTGCTGCTCGGCGTAAGTGCCCACAGTCATGCTGCTCGTGAAGTCAACGAATTGAATACCCTCATCAATAAGAGCTTGGCGGAAAGTGCGAATTTTATTAGAATTGTCTGCTTGCAAAATAATGAACGGGTTGTCCGAAATATTGGGGTGGGCGTTGCCGTCACCATCTTCGTAGTTATCAAAGCGCAATTCTTCTTTATTTGGGTACGAAGCGGCAAAACCAGCCGTTGCGTGACCCAGTGCGTTCATCAAGTTGCCAATCGGCACCTTTTTGTTCAGTACAGCAACAAACTTGTGTGTAGCGGGGACATAACTCATAGTCTTCGATCCTTCAGATTTAAGTTTGGAAAAATTGAAATGGTATGTCAAAAATATACGCCCTATTGGGCGAGAATAATCAGCGCATTGAAAGCTAGCTTGGACATATCTGTCACTACTATACAACAGATCACTCGATTTTGGCTCGCCGATGAGCTATTTTCTCAAAACGTCCGGCAGGTTGTAGGGGCAAAAGTTTGGACGTCCTATCTCTCCCCCTCAAAGTCCAAACCAAAAATCACCCCTTTTGAGGAGGTGATTCAAGTTCGAATACTATGGCTGGGGGTGAGGGATTCGAACCCCCGATCCTGGGACCAGAACCCAGTGCCTTACCACTTGGCCAACCCCCAATGCAATAGCGCCAACAGAGGGATTTTACCGTAGTTGGCGCTATTTTTCAATCTTACTTAAAGAGATCTTCTTTTTTGGTGGCCTTAATTTTGCCTTTATTTATTGTGGCTGCAGTAAGGCAAACGACAATTACGCTGCCAATGGCAGCGAGTGCGACGAGCCAAACGCTTTGGCGCCAGGCAACAAGCCAGCCGCAGGTAACGATGAGTGATGCGCTGGCCGAGATGACGGCGTAGCAGGCGGGCAAATTAATACGTGTGGCGCGCTGACTGTCGTGGTCGGCAAGGTAACGCTGGACGCTGGTTTGTACTACTACAAAGACAACAAAGAATGATAGATATACCGAGCTAGTGGCTTGATCGCGGTGGATGCCAAACAGCAGGGCAGCCAAAAAGGCAGCAGCCCAGATGATGCTAAAGATTAAGAAGTGTTTAAGATTTTTGGTCATGAGGTTATCCTTTCTATGATGTTTTTAACTTCTGGCTTGTACAACGTACCTACAATGTTGCGGGTTACAAACTGACGTAATACCTGGGTGCCGATGGGCGTTAGGCTGTAGATCTTTTTGTCTGGGCCTTTACCCGGGGCAGTAGTGACATCGGTAAGCTCGTTGTCGTAGTAACGGCGTAGGGCCCGGTACAAGCTAACGTCGTCTACGGTTACCTGATCGTTAGTGGCAGCGGCAACGTATTGGCGGATTTCGGCCATATGTTTGGGGCCGTCGTATAAGGCCAGCAGCACCCAAAGGGTCAGTTGGCCCTTCTTGAATACTTCTTCCCAACCTTGCAAAAGCTGCTCTGTATAGGCGTCGTCGGTGTGATGATTATTCCTCATATACCAGTAGTATAGTACCATTGGTATAGTATGTCAAGACATTTTATTTAATGGGGACGTGCTCAGATATATAAAGCCCTCCCGAACTTGCAAGTTCGGGAGGGCTTTAATTGTTTTGAGGAGCTATCTTTATTTTTTGATTTGCTCCCACGGGAGGTCGTGCTTGCCAAAGTGGCCATAGGCTGTGGTTTTGCTGTAAATGGGGCGAGCAAGGTCCAGCTGGGTGATAATGCCTTTAACGCTGGTGTCGATGAGCTTTTCCTTAAACGCGTACAGTTCGTCATCACTTACTGTGGCTGTACCAAATGTTTCGATGGTTTGCATCAGAGGTTTGGCGTGGCCAATAACGTATGCCAGACCTACCTCGCATTTGGTTGCCAAACCGGCAGCCACAATGTTTTTGGCAATGTAACGTGCGGCGTAGGCCCCGGAGCGGTCTACTTTGCTTGGATCTTTGCCGCTAAAAGCGCCACCGCCCACGCGAGCATAACCACCGTAGGTGTCTACAACAATTTTGCGGCCGGTAAGGCCAGCGTCGCTTTCGGGGCCGGGGATGTGCCACAGGCCAGTGCCGTTAACAACAATATCTTCGTCTTTTGGCAGCTTAAAGCCATACTTTTTGAGTACAGGTGTAAACACTTTGGCAATAATGTCGGCGCGCACGTCAGAGGCCTGAGCTTTTTCGTCGTGAGCCACGGCAGCAACGAGCTTTTCGACTGCCACGGGCTTATCGTCTTCGTAGCGGATAGTCACCTGCGATTTACCGTCGGGGCGCAGCCAGGCCAGTTCGCCCTTTTCGCGGGCTTGGTCAATGCGGCGGGCCAGGGCATGAGCCAAGGCGATTGGCAGCGGCATTAGCTCTGGTGTTTCGGTGCATGCGTAGCCAAACATCATACCTTGGTCGCCGGCGCCATCTTGGTCGGCGCCCATGGCAATTTCGGGCGACTGTTCATGGACGTCGTTACTAAAGATTGACTTGTCGCTAAAACCCCAAGCTTCGTTGGTGTAACCCAAGCGTCGGACGGTTTCGCGTGCCACCGACTCGTAGTCGATTTTTGCCGTGGTTTTGATTTCGCCAAACAAACAAATTTGGTTAGCACCCGCCACTGTTTCGATAGCACAATGGGCGTGCGGATCGCTGGCAAATGCCGCGTCGACAATGGCATCCGAAATGGCATCCGCAATCTTGTCTGGGTGCCCGGCACACACGGACTCGCTGGTAAATAAGCGCACGATTGGTTTTTTGGTCATAAAAATATCCTTTCTGGCGTACGCCGGAAAGGATATGAAACCAAAACATATCTTCCCCGCATACGCGGGCTAGATGGAGCACCTTGTTTATTACAAATAGGTTGCTGGCAGTTCAGCGAGCTAGATCTCTCCCTGCCTCTGTATATCTTTAATTGTTAATGTTTCTTATGCTAGCACGCCCAGTGCCCATCTGCCAAACTGGTATTTTTCTTCTCTGTTAGAGGTCCGTCCTCTGTATCTGTTGTTTTGGGCTAGTTTACAAAATAGTTGGACGAGCCCTTGGTTTCGAGCGAGACGTCTTCTTGTTGGCCTTCGGGCTTTAAGATGCGGTCTACAAAGCGGTCTAGTTGATCGTTGGTGAGATTAGCTTTTACGGCGTAGCCTTCGATGCCTTGGGCACGCAGGCCGGCTGGGGCATCGGCCTCGTTGAGGTTAGAAATTACCAACACTTTGATGCTTTTACCCCAATCGCTGGCGCGCATGCGGGCCAAAATTTGGTCGCCAGCAATTTTGGGCACCATAAGGTCGAGTAGCACAAGGTTGGGCGCTTCACGTTCGATGATCGCTAGGGCTTCTTCGCCGTCGTAAGCCGCAAAACATTTGTAGCCCAGTATTTCGAGCCGGGTTTTATAAATGTCGTTAAGGCTGGTGTTGTCTTCGACGATAACTACTTTGAGCTGTGGGGCGTTTGGATCCATACCTGTACTATAGCACTTGTCGTTAAGGTTTAGATGCTACGCCGTAACAGTGCCAGTAAGCTGGCTTTGGGCCAGTACGTGACCCTCGATTGTGATAAGCAGTGTGTGACGGTCGGTTCCTGCCGGTAGCGCCAATTGTGTGTTAAGCGCATACACGTCAAATATATATCTGTGGGTGCCAGAGGGCGGTGCAGGCGGGCCGTAGGTGGCGTTACCAAAATCGTTTTTGCCCTGCAAAGCGCCATTTGGCAAGTGATCTTCGGGCAGTACGGTGCTAGATCCAGAAATATTCCAGACCAGCCAATGCACAAAGTCGCCACTGGGCGCATCGGGGTCGTGCATAACAATTGCTAAGCTTTGTGTGCCCGAGGGGATGTTGCTGATGAGTAACGACGGGCTAGTCCCAGCGCCTTTGTTGGTGTGGGTTTCTGGTATTGGCTGATCGTTGCCAAATGCCGGGCTAGTTACTTCCATCCGCGACTGTACCTTTCGGGACAAGGATAGTCCCTGTGGTGGTTGCTGTGTCTAGTCTTACAATAGCTGCTACAGTCAGCGTGAGCAAAACAAAAAGCACAATCGTGCTTACGGTTCGTTTCATAGTACCTAGTAGTATAGCTCATATCTGCAGAGAGCAAATACTAGTTATGCACAGCTTGAGAAATGCTGGTTCACAGTAGCTTTTTGCAGGATCCACGGGTTGTTGTAGAGTATGTTCATGTTTATAGAAATAGTACCCACAGAGTTTACTTTTCCAGTAACCGACATGAACCGCCTACCCGAGAAGTGGCAGACCGAGACTCAGCCAGATGGCTTATTACTTGGGACAGATCACTTAGTGTATGTCGGTACTGCCGCCGTAGGATACGTGCTACGCCAGCATGGCGGATTAAGCGACTTGGGCTCTATGACTTCCCTTAGGGAGCCACTTAACGAAGAACTAGACGACGAACTAGACCGGCGAGAAGTGCCAGATGTCGATTGCGGCTTAGCTCGCATTGGGGCAGCGCTTGTTGAACTTTCCTATGTGCTACAACAGCATCGTGGTGCGTTTGTAGCTAGTCATGGAGCAAGGTCTGCGAACTTGACGGCAGGCCGAAATCAGAGGCGCGTTGTAGATATGAGCCTGCGAACGCGATACTCAACTGGAGACCAAAGGCAGACTAATCTAGAGGTGGTCTCTAGAGATATTAATAGTTCTGTAGCTGATAGACAGCTGCATGTTGCAGTGGGTAGCCGCGGAGATAAGCATAAACTTCAGGTTGTGCATATAGGGTTTGATCAAGATGCCTTTTTGCAGCATGTAGTGGACCCCAGTGCAGCTGTGTTTAGTAGCGATTGGGTCGATTTATTACGCAGTACCAAACCATCCAGCGAAGCGGCCTAGATCTTGAATATCCGGAGGTAGAAAGCCAGCGTTGTTTTGCATAAGTAGTGGCTGTAGTATTATGCCTTTTGACATAAGGAGTACATATGATTGTTCGCCCCGGCCATTCCAACCCAGATGAAGCCTTTCCGGTACTGCGCCCCGTAACCGCGCTGCCTCGAGAGTGGCAGCAATGTATACCCCAGGGTGTGCCAGATGTAATACAGGATATTGCACAGATTGGCCTATTGGCCATGGATCAGGCACTTGCTGGCGTGGATTACCCCTTGTCGCCTATGGCTCAAGAATCTGAAAGAAACACTTGTGGTATGAGCGCAGCGTTCCTTGAGGTCACCGGTGCCAATGCGTTGTCGCAGGTGCAGCAGCGCAGGCTGTTGGCCGGGGCCGCAGTGCTTCATGTCGCACGAGGGGCTGCGTCTTTGCTGGAAACTCAGCCGTACGCGCCGAAGGAGCAATGGTCGGATGGAACCGTCGCGTATGCTAATCTATCGGTTATTTCCAAGCGACGTGCCGCAGTCGGTCGCTATATTGCAGGCTTGCCTGTGCATTCGTTTGCAATGCGCCTGGGCGCAGGCTATGGTGAACGAGCCAGTCTACAAGTAGTAGCTAAGACACACACCAAGGGTGCTTACAATTTTGTGGATATTAGTACGAGGGTCGGCCAACAGACTCCTTCGCGACTCATTAGGCGGGGAGACCAAATTGCGTTAGGTAGTTCGGTGGGGATCCATGGCCCTAGCGAGCTGCCCTTTGTTGATGTGCAGTTAGCTAACGACTCAGGGCGTGCATCGTACTGGGGTGACGCCATGGAGCATGCTACTTTTTAGCTAAAAAGTCTGTATCCTGCAATTGCGCAGGCAAGAAGCCGTCGTCGTGTTTAAAGTTGGCTTCCCATTTGTAACCTTTGTTATAGCCTAGTTCTTTCATTAGTTTTGTGGGGGCATTTCGTAAGTGCAAGGGCACGGGCAGGTCGGGGTAGTCGCGGGCGGCGGCTTGGGCGGCACTCATGGCATTGGCTACCACGCGTGATTTAGGTGTTTTGGCCAGTACTGTCGCGCAGTGGTACAAGGCGTAATTACACTCTGGCAAACCAATGCGCTCTACGGCCTGAAAAGTAGAGACGGCCAGGTTGAGGGCAGCAGGTGCCGCCAAGCCAATATCTTCGGATGCAAAAATAACCATGCGCCGGGCAATAAACTTAGGGTCTTCGCCCGCCTGCAGCATGCGCGCCATGTAATACAGCGCGGCGGTGGGCTGGCTGCCACGCATACTTTTAATAAACGCGCTGATGATGTTGTAGTGTTGCTCGCCGGCTTTGTCGTAGCCGGGCACGCGCTTTTGGGCGGCGGTTGTAACTACCTCTGGTGTGATGGTTTTGTCGGTTAGCTGCAATGCCAACTCGAGATTGCCCAGCGCAACCCGGGCATCGCCGCCAGAAAGTTCGGCTAAAAGGTCGATACTTTTGGCGGGCAGGCGCTTGGCAGTTAGCTTTTCGGCCTTAGCCGTTTTTTGCAAAATAGTGATGATGTCGTCCTTGGTAAGTGGCTCTAGTACCAATACGCGCGAGCGGCTAAGCAGCGGGGTAATAACCTCAAAGCTGGGGTTTTCGGTGGTGGCGCCAATTAGTACCAGGGTGCCGTCTTCTACGTATGGCAAAAACGCGTCTTGTTGGGCCTTATTAAAACGGTGGATCTCATCTACAAACAAAATGGTGCGCATGCCCAGGCGCTGGTTAACTTGCGCATCGGCAACCACCTTGGTAACATCGGCTTTTTTGGCAGTTACGGCGCTTAGCTCTACAAACTCGGCTTCGGTTTCGCGGGCAATAATGCGGGCCAGCGTGGTTTTGCCACTGCCGGGCGGGCCCCACAAAATAAGGCTGGTGGGCATTTTGCGCTCGATTACTTGGTGAATAATCTGGCCTTGCTCTAATAAATGCTTTTGGCCAATAACTTGGCTAAGCGTTTCGGGCCTCATACGTTCGGCAAGCGGTTGCATGTGTACATTATAGCTGATGGATGTAATTGATGATGTAGTATACTGTCTGGCATAGCAAAAGGAGATAGCAATATGGCCTTTACCGGTGAGGTTACCGCGTCGGATACACCATCCACACCGCCAGAATTACAATTACAAGTAGCCCGCGCCTGTGCGGCATGCGTATTGCCGGTTGGCGTTGCGGCGTGTGCAGTGCCTATTGGCAACCGCCGTCCCGAGACATGCACTGGCCCTGAGTCGTTTGGACTTAACGAGCGAGTCGTTACCGCCAGAGGTGGTGATGATTTCTTTCAGCCCGGTTATTGTTGCCCAACATATATGGATGCTGCTGGTGTCGTGGTTTACAACGCCTAGAAATGTTACTTTTTGGCAGATTTAAGCCGGCGGTGGCGGTCGGTTTCGTCTTCTATTTCGTGGCCCACAATTTCTTCCAGTAGGTCTTCGATGGTGGCAATGCCAATAATTTCGTCGTCGCGCTCTACCGGCAACAGGTGCGCACCCCCGGTAATAAATTTGCGAAATAGGGTGTCGAGCGCCATCATACTGCCTACGACTTGCACGGGGTATAGCGGTAACTCGTGCACTGCGATTGGTTGCTTATTAAAGTTAACGTCCACCATGTCTTTCATAAGGAGCAGGCCGTAGCTGATAGTACGTTGCTTATTGAGGATGGGTATGCGGCTCCAGCCATGCAGTTTAATTTCGTCGATTTTGGCACCGTCGATAGTGTCGCTGGGAGTCATCCAGTATACGTTGCGCAAGGGGGTCATGATATCGCGCACGCGCTTTTCGCTTAACAGTAGGGCGCCACGGATAATCTCTACTTCGTCTTCATCGAGTTCGCTATTGTTGTCGCCCAAATGCTCGGTGATCATAACACCCAGCTCGCGGCGGCTTTGCAATTGGTTTGTTTCTTGGCCAAACAACTTGTCGAGCAATAACTGCAACGGCTTGGATATGGGGTAGGTAACAAAAATCATAAAGTGCATGGCACCGGACAAACGCGCACAAAACCAAAGGGCTTTTTTAGAAAAGAGCGCTTGAGGGATAATTTCGCCAAAAATGACAATGAGTAGCGTGCTGGCAATGCCGGCAATCAATCCGCCGGTAACGCTTTCGAGCACCAACGAAGTGGCCGATACGGCGGCAACATTGGACAGCAAAATAGCCGCTAGGCTCAAGTGACTGTTTTTACGCAGCGGCAATACCTTGGCAGCGTCTTTATTACCTATTTTGTTTTTGCGCCGCAAATCGGCGGTATCGAGCGACATAAGGGCAATATTGAGGCCAGAACAAAGCGCCGACAGCATAACTAGCAGCACTACCTCAATAACTAAAATGACAATACCCACCCTCGTACAATTGTTAGGTTACATATATGACACATCTAAGAAGTACAGTATACCAAATTGCGATAAGACTGACTACGTGGCGCGTATTTGTTGCTAGAAAAGCGCGCTTATGCTATAATAATGATAAAGAAACTGCAAGCCGCGCCGGGGAAGGGCGCTTATTTTATGAATAACACCCAAGACCCAGCAAAGATTCGCAACATTGCCATTATTGCCCACGTGGACCACGGCAAAACTACTCTGGTAGACGGCCTGCTTAAGCAGTCGGCTACTTTTCGTGATAACCAAGCCGAAATGAGTCAGACGCTCATTATGGACAGTGGCGATCAAGAGCGCGAGCGCGGCATTACCATTACTGCCAAAGTAACAGCCGTGCAACACAACGATTATCGTATTAACATCATCGACACACCTGGGCACGCCGACTTTAGCGGCGAAGTAGAGCGCACGCTTAACATGGCCGATGGCTGTCTGCTGATTGTAGATGCCCAAGAAGGTCCCATGCCACAAACCAAGTTTGTACTTACCAAGGCGCTAGCTAACGGCCTTAAGCCCATTGTTATCATTAACAAGATCGACAAAGATGGTCGCCGCATTGCCGAGGTAGAAGACGAGTTGGCCGACTTATTTTTGGAACTTGCTGTTCACGAAGATCAGCTGCACTACCCCGTGTACTACGCCATTGGCCGCGAAGGCAAAGCTTGGCAAAACCTACCCGCCGACGCTACCGAAGCCGGCAGTCTAGATGTTATTTTTGACGCCATTATTAACCAAATTCCTGCACCTGCTGTAGAGCAGGACGGCCCATTCCAAATGTTGGTAACCGCTTTAGCCTGGGACAGTTTTAAGGGAAAGTACGCCATTGGCCGCATTAGTCGCGGGCACATTAAGGGCGGCGATCAAGTTGCTCTGTGCAAAACCGATGGCAGCATTGTAAAGTCCAAAGTAGAACTGGTATTTATGAGCCACGGTGTTAGCAAGTTTGAAGTACCTGGCGGCATTGCTGGAGACATTGTCCAGCTAACTGGCGTGGCCGATGCCCGCATTGGCGAAACTATTGCCGATGCCGCTAACCCCGAGGCCTTACCGGTGCTAGAAGTTGAAGCTCCTACACTGCGCATTTACCTTGGCCCCAACACCTCGCCTTTTAAGGGGCAAGAGGGCGAGTTTAACACCTCGCGCCAGATTGGCGACCGCCTTACGAAAGAGCTAGAAACCAACGTTGGTTTGCGTGTAGAGGATAATGGCATTGGCTTTACCGTTGCCGGCCGAGGCGAGTTGCATCTAAGTGTGCTTATCGAGACCATGCGCCGCGAAGGCTATGAGTTTGAAGTGGGTCGCCCACAAGTTGTAACGCACGTCGAAAACGGCAAAACCATGGAGCCAGTAGAAGAATTGATTATCGAAGTTCCTGCCGAGCACGTTGGTACCGTACAAATGGAGCTGGGTAAGCGCCGCGCCACCCTCAAAGAACAGTTTGCTAGCCCCAAGGGTGTTACCAAGCTGGTTTACGAGTTGCCTACGCGCGCTTTGCTTGGTCTGCGCAATATTCTTATGACCAACACTAAAGGCACCATTGTTATGAACTCGCTGATGACTGGCTACCAAGAAATGGGCAGCGCCCTGCAGCAATTGCGTAACGGCGTGCTTATTTCGTTCGAGACTGGCACTACCACCGCCTACTCGTTGCAAAACGCCGAAGCTCGCGGCACCGTGTTTGTTGGCCCAGCCGAAAAAGTATATGCCGGCGAGGTTATTGGCCTTAACAACCGCCAAGAAGACATGGAAATTAACGTATGCAAAGCCAAGCACCTGACCAATATGCGCAGCAGCAGTAGCGACGGTGTCGTACAGCTGACTCCTCCGGTTATTTTGAGCCTAGAAGAGTGCCTAGATTTTATCGAAAACGACGAGTTGCTTGAAGTAACTCCCCAAAACTTGCGCCTGCGCAAACGCGAGCTAGACCCCACCAAGCGCAAGCGCGCCAAATAAGCATCCCGGCTAATGGTGTAACCTTAGGAGGTACGACCTCCCAAGGTTAGCAAATTAAACGCTAATGAAGCTTTCGCTTTTACAAAAAGCCCCTTCGGTTTGAGGGGGCTTTTTGTAATATGCGTATACCTATATGCGCTAGCGCGTGGGGCTAGGATGATGAAATGCCTTAAGCAACATAAGTAAAACAAACGCGCCCACAACGGCCACAAGCAAACTCCATAAGTTAAAGCCGGTAATGCCGGTGCCACCCAGCACCTCAAAGAGTAAGCCTCCCAAAAATGCACCGACAATTCCTACGACAACATTGGCAAGCCACCCCATTTGCGCATTGGTACCGGTGAATATCGAAGCGATCCAGCCGGCAAGGGCACCTAATACAAGCCAAGCTATGATGTTCATAGTTTAGATCCTTTCTTTTCAAGCTAACCACAACAGTATTGCAACAATATATGGGGACGTATGTAAAATCGCTTACACCCTGTAAAATGGTGAGACATGCTAGAAATAAACGACGATCAATTTGCCAGCCTTATCGACGAAGCTTTTGATAAGCTACCATCAGAGCACCGCAGCGCGGTCAAAAACGTTGCTATTGTGTATGCTGACGAGCCTACGGCTCTGCAGCGCGAAGAGCTGCGTTTGCAGTGTAATCAAACCTTGTTTGGGTTGTACGAAGGCGTGCCGCTGGCCCGACGTAATGGGCAAACTGGCTTTGGCCCAGACAAAATTACCATCTTTAAACAGCCCATGCTCAACAGCGTTACTACTTTAGATGAGCTACGCGAACAGGTGCGCCACACAGTATGGCACGAGGTAGCCCACTATTTTGGGCTCGACCACGAAGACATTCACCGGCTCGAACGCTAGCCCAGCAGTGTAGTGTTTTTGACGCCCAACAGCTTGAGGTTAGTGGCAATAAGCGGTTTGGTAGAGGGCGCGCTGGTAGTCACCAGGCTAGCGACGATGGTCATAAAGTCGAGTACACTTTTGGCTTCGGCTGGCTCGAGTTTAGCTACCTCGGCTTTAAATAGCGTAAGGTACATCAGCAGATCGTCTACCGCCGAGGCGGTACCTTCGTTGTCGTTATCCTCGGAGTGGCCAATAAGTGTCTTAACCTCACTCTGTGTGTCGGCGTAGTTGGCTTCGTTAATAACGGCACCAAATGGTGAAGATTGGCGTACAGAATCTTGCCAGGCTACTACAAAGGTAAGCCAAGCTTTGTTGGTCGACATTGTTTTGCTGTCGTCCGCATCGATGCTTACGCCAGCCACTGTTTCGGCATCCTTCCAGATAGTCGGCCAGGATTTTGTCGACCCTACATCATTACACCGGTTTGTCATGGGTGTATCGGTGTGGGTAATCAATGTATCGTCTGCGGGCGCTAACGACGTCAAGTTATCGGTTTTTTGGGCCTTGATCATAGTGTCGACTATGGGTTGGTATTTGGCATCCAGTGAGTCACGGAGATTGGAAAGTATGTCGGGGTTAATCACCAGGTCTTTAGAAAAGTGCGCGTAACTTTGTCTGACGAGGTTGTTACAGGCGATATTTAGCGCTTTGGCTTGTGCTTCGTCTATATTCAGCCCATCGATTTTGTCTCGCACAATGGAGTGGATGGTCTCGTGCAAAAGAGCACCTGTTAACTGATCTAAGCTTAAGTAGTCATTTTTGTCTAGCTGCATGATAATCTCGCGACTGTTGGGGTCGTAGTAGGGGTTGTAGTCGTCGGCTAGTGTAAAGCGGACAGCAAGTAAACTGCCTCTTGCAAAAGCGGCTTCTAGCAGTGGTTTAACACGTTGATACGATGCTTGAAACGCGGCGCGTTGGGCGGGCGTTAGGTTGGCGTCGTCGCGCAGTGTAAGCTCTAACGAATTATTTTGCAGATGTATTGCGCCAAATTGTTTAAATACTTTTGGTGCGGTGTCGGCATCGTCGTTGGCAGTGGCCAAGGTGTCTACATTTTTGATTTTTTCTTTGGCGACAACGTTGCCAAGGGTGATGTCGGCACCTAGATTACCCAGTGGTGCTATTTCGGTAAGCGGGGTAGGGGTAATGTGGGCTTGTGCGGCAAAATCTGCGCCTAGTTGCGTTTTGGCTTCGTCGACTGCTTTTGATGCTTGGGAGTAGAGGTCGATGCCTAAGTTGTTGGCGGCCTGCTCGTCGTTTTCGAAAGCTGCGGCATAGTTTTCGGAAAGGGTGGTCTGTATTGTTACGCCCGTGAGCCTAAGGCCGCTTGCTACATAATCTGCCTCAGAAGCATCGTACTCGTTTTTTGCTATGCGTAGGGCGGCAAGTGCTTGGACCCGGATGGCGCCATTAGGCACAGTATTGATTTGGCGTGTGGCGGTGGCGTAGTCAACTTTGTCGTAGTAAAAGTTTTGTAGCGTGACGGCGGCAAATACGTTGTAGGCACCCAAAAGGGCAGCGTTGCGGAGCTTGGGGTCGGTTACAACCTTTAGTTTTTCTTGAAGCGTGGCTAGATCAAACTTTTCATAATATATGTCGTCGATAAGGTCGGAGGCATACCCGCAGTCGGCAGCAATTTGTGCGTCGGCCTCTAGGTGGGCAGCGGACGCCGGTGCGTCGGCGGTGAGTCGAGCAAGCTCAGCTTGAGTTTCGTCGTGATTTTCGCCATTTGCAGCCGAGACAGTAGCCTCGACGTTATTTGTGTAAATGGCACTGATGACTTGGTCACGAGTAACAATATCCTGGATGTCTGCAGCATCGCTGTAGCCTTGGGCGGAGGTGGAATGACTACCGCGTAGCACTTGTCGAGCAAGGGCGGCGTCGAGGGCGCGACTGAGCGACTCACTAATCTTAGGGTCGCCATTGCTGGCTTTAGCTTGCTGGTTTTTTGCATCGGCTACATTAGGGGATGTCCCCAAGAGGTCGCCACTCAGGGTAGAAAGCGCAACGCTGGCAGTTGCTGCGGCGTTGTCTAGTGGGTCGACGCCGACGCGTGCGCCTTCGTTACCTGGCGTACAACCGGCACCGGCAAAGCCAACGCTTATAATGGCGGCGGCTGCAATACCACGCCTGCGCCACGCTGATATACCTGGGTCTTCTACGACAGGGAATGGCTCGGCGTACGCAGTAGCAGGAGCTAGGCCTGGATTCATAAGCATAATGTGCACATTATATCATAATATTATAGTATGGTCAATATATCTTGGCCTCACATGAGGGTATAATATTGCCAATGTTTTACTATTATGTTACTATAACTATCCTTATGAGTTTTGAAATTATTCGTTTTGACGACGGCAGAGGTGTTGACGCTGTTGGCATTGGCCGCGAAGGCGCTATATGGAATGCCTTTGAAATTGCCGGAGCGGAAAATAAGCTTCGGACAGAAATGCTTGCCGAGCACGAAGCGTACGATATTACCCCGCCTAATGATGCAACACCGCAAAATGTGTACGTATATGATGATACCCGTGCCTGTACAGTAGAGATGCATGAACCTACTGATGGCCCTCGAGGCATCTCTCGGCTGACGCTGCTCGAACCTGTCGAGGATAGGCGCCACCGCATGCTTGCTGTAGCTAAAAGCTTGGGCGAGATGCCGGGCGGCGAAGCATACTTTAGAGTTCACTATATACTTCGGCATGTCGAAACAACCCCAGAAGTAACCAAGCTACTCGAACTGCACCGTGTCCCTGGTTACGCCGCTGAATAAGTTGCTGGCACCTGCGCTATACTGTAGTAATAACGAAGGATGCATATGGACACCAAGATTGTAATTGCAGTTATTTGTGGCACCAAGCGCGAAGGCCGCCAGAGCATTTTGGCTGCGCAGTGGGTAGCCGAGCAGGGCAAGACTCGCCCCGACACCGAGATTATTTTTGTAGACCCCAAGGATTACACTTTGCCGCCAGACGGCGACGATAGCGACGGCGACGACCCTAAGTATGCCGAAATAACGGCTCGCACCGATGCTTTTTATGTGGTAACCCCAGAGTACAATCACAGCATTCCCAGCTCGCTTAAGCGTTTGCTGGACAGCGAATTTGATAACTACAAGCACAAACCAGTGGCAACTGCAGGTGTGAGCAGCGGCCCGTGGGGCGGTGTACGCGTATGTGAAGCCTTGCTGCCGGTGTACCACACTATGTGGATGGTACCAGTCAAACCCGAGCTGTACTTCCCTAAGGTGCAAGATATGTTTGATGAAGCCGGAACGCTCAAACCAGAGTATATGGATATGCAAATCAAGAATGTCCAGAATGCCTATGATGAACTTATCTGGATGGCACGTGCGCTTAAAGCTGCTCGGGAATAAGCTAAAAGCGGTAAAGTAAAAGCTATCAAGCTGTACGCACTGCAGCTAAACTTTGTTACTTTATAACTTAAACTAGTATGCTGGCATAAGCGTAATGGTGGTATAGTAGGTGCATGTCTGGCTGGAAAGGTCATATTGCAGGGGGCGTCGTTGTTAATACGGCGTACCTAGCTGCTGTAGAGCTAGCGCCCGGAAATATTTTGGAACGCTGGCATATTTCGTTGCAAGATTGGCAGCTTATTATCGGGCTGTATGTGGTGGCCATTCTGTTTGGCTTGTTCCCAGATGTCGATACCAACTCTAAGGGCCAAAACATCTTTTTTGGCGTTGCGTTTATTGCCGAAATTTTGCTTATTGTAACTGGCAAGTTCGAACCCGCCGCTTACCTGGGGCTGCTGGCCATGACCCCTATTATTGGCAAGCACCGTGGTTGGACACACAGCAAGCTGGCAATGATTTTAGTGCCGCTGCCAATAATTGTAGTGCCGTATTTGCACAATCATCATTTTTGGACATTAGGCCTACTCATTTACGGCGCGGCCGTAGCTGGCTACTTTAGTCACTTGTTGCTCGATGGTCTTATTGTGCCGTTTATTCGCTTTAAAGGCTAAGCTTGCGGTGCATTTACCGGAGGCAGTTGCACACCTTCTGTCTCGAGGTTGTTGGCGTTTACGAGGTTGCCTAGCGCAACGAGGAGAGTATCGGCATAGGGGTTTCTGCCGGTGTAATTGTCTGGAGTAAGCTGGGTTGTAACTAAGTCTCGTAAAATTATAGTTTGAGGTTTTTGGGCTGTGCCGGAGGTGTCAACTGAATGCGTCTTACCGTCGAAGCGCAGGGCTGTTCCGTCTGCCGTGAGTAAGACGCCATGCGTACGCGGCGGCACTGCTTCGACCCAATCTCCGTGTGGACGCAGATATCCGTTTGGCCGAACACCTGCACGTCGTCCAGGAGTAGAGACCATATCTAACAACCAGCCAGATTCGACGTGCCGCGTGCGTGGGTATGGTAGCCATAGGCGGTGGCCAAGGTTGGCTGTTGTCCCGCGTGGCGCAAGCTGCGTGGCCACAGTGCCGCAAGCTTCGAAGAACTTAATTATAGCTTCCTGGTAGGCATTTTTGGTTATACTAGAACGCTCCATGTGTAATCTCCGTTACTATGCTTACAGCATATATCATGGGAGCGCCGGGCGCTAACCACACCATGTTTTAGGTGTAATTGCACTTTGCGAGGATCAAATCAAAATTTTTTGGGTATACTATATAGACCATGCATCACCCTCTGCATCCTCACTCACCGTTTCGTATTTTTGCGGTGTCGGCACTAGCAACTATTGTGTCGCTGGTGGGGGTTGCTATTGGCAAAGGCGGTAGCGGACTGTTTATCGCCATTATTCTGATTGCCATCGAGGTGGCTTTTAGCTTCGATAACGCCATTCTAAACGCGCGGATACTTAATAAAATGTCGCGCTTTTGGCAAAATATGTTTCTTACTGTCGGCGCAGTCGTGGCTATTTTTGGCATGCGCATTATTTTTCCTATTTTGATTGTCGTTATCACCGCACATATTGGCTGGGGCCAGGTAATTGACTTAGCATTGCATCACCCACAAGAGTATGCGGCCAAGCTCAACGAGGCGCACCCGGCTATTTCGGCTTTTGGTGGGGCATTTTTGCTAGTGTTGGCGCTGGACTTTTTTGCCGACCAAACGCACCAAGTATTGTGGTTTACAAGGTTGGAACGTTCGCTATCCCGCCTTGCACGCAACTGGGCACCGCCACTGATTACGGGGTTGGTGGTGATTGCTGCGGCGCTACTACCGTTTAATCATCATTCACGTATTACACTGATTGCCGGCGGCTTGGGCGTAGTTGTATACAGTGTGTTGCATGGCATTACCGAGCTTATGGCTCGGGGCGAAGCCCAGCGTGTAGCCAAAAACAAGGGCTTGCTTACGGGCATGGCAGCATTTGTTAGCTTTATGTATCTAGAGGTGTTGGATGCTAGCTTTTCGTTTGATGGCGTTATTGGCGCGTTTGTGGTTACGCAAGACGTTATTTTGATTGCTATTGGTTTGGGCGTAGGCGCATTGTGGGTGCGCTCGTTGACCATTTTTATGGTGCGCCGCGGCACGTTATCGGAGTACGTATATGTCGAGCATGGAGCACACTACACCATTGCGGCACTAGCTGTGCTTTTGTTTGTGGGCCTCTTTGTTAATGTGCCAGAAGTAATTGCAGGTGTGGCTGGCTTGAGTATTATTGGTGCATCGGTTATTGCGTCCCGAAAAGCACTACAGGCTTCGGATAAAGCACGCTAACAATGGTATACTAAGCAGTAATGAATGCTGCCCACACAGCTCAACGCCCGGCACCTAAAAAGGCTGTGGCTACAGCACCAACACCCCCGCCAAAAATAGAAGAAACAGTAGCACCTACTGGTCTATCCCGGGGCTATATAACACTGCTTATTGTTGGTGTTATTATTTTGGGCGTTTCTACCGCACTGGCCTTTAGCAAAACAATGAGCGGATGGGAGCATTCCGCCTTTATGGCCGTAAACGGCATGCATTTACCACATTGGGTGACGGGGCAGATAGCAAAGCCGCTGAGCAATGCCGTATGGGGCATTTTGGCACTTATTGTCGTGTTTTTAATTATCCCTAAATATCGTCTAATGGCTTGGCAATATGCCGTGGCCGGAGGTTCGGCGTATGTATTTACCTCTATTATTGAGCGCATTGTAGACCGTGGGCGTCCGGCATTACTTACGCACGATGCTATTTTGCGCGCTAGTCAAGGAGGCCCAGGGTTTCCGTCTGGCCACGTTACAACGCTGGCTGCCTTGTGCCTGACATTGTGGATTTTTGTAGCCTGGCCCTGGCGGATTTTGCTTGTGGTGTTGGTGCTGGCCGAAGCTTGGTCTCGCATGTACCTGGGCGTGCACTCGCCACTAGATGTTATTGGTGGTGCAGCAGCCGCATGTGCTGTAGTAGGGGCAATTCATGTGATGCCCACGCGTGTGAAGAAAATATTTAGACTCAGATAATCCAAAAAGACCCGGGAGACTTCCCAGGTCTTAAGGAAGCCTCACACTTCCGTAGCTCCTATTGTAGTCAGCCGTCCCCAAAAGCGCAAGCGTGTTATGCGCTTGCTAGAAGGTGTAACTTGTTGTAGATTTGTAGCATATGGATAGCCCAGCAGACAGAAACGACAGCGGATCGCAACACATTGATTTTACTCCTGGGCCGACGCATGCACCGCAGTCGGTGTACTACGCCCAAAAGCGTAAAAAACGAGTACTCCTTACCACCCTTATTGTTATTGCCGTGCTTGTTCTGGGTGGCGGTATTACCCTGTTGGTACTGCACGAGTCGAGCAACAAGCCTGCTGCCACTGCCAAGACAACACACATCCAACAACCAGTCGCTACCAACACCGGCCCCGCCACGTACAAGAGTGCTAGCCTAGGTTTTAGCTTTACGCACCCCGGCGATTGGACGGTTAAAGAATCGGCCGACAAGGCAGAAGTGATTGTTACTTCGCCACGCATTAGCTACACGCACAATGGCACCGCGACCCAGGGTGTGTTTACGCTTAAGATGCGGCACGGCAGTGTCCCCGATGCTATTCAGCAAACCGTTATAAAGCAAGTTGCCGTGGTTGATTCCGAAATTATCGCCTACGCTCAGCCTACCGCCAATCAACGCCAATATACCAATGTGTCTTACGGCGGTCCAGATGCTAACAATTTTGCCATGCTAATCGTCAGCGGCAATACAGCGCTCAAAGCGGGCCAGGCGTTTGGCTACGGTGTAGACCTGACAGGCAGTGACACATATATGTTTGCTGGGGGCTATGGGACAGACGGTGGGGACACGCTGACGTTTGATGCAGTTAGCAAGACGTCGTACGATACGGCTAGTTTTCAGGATGCTATGGCAATCATCAAATCGATTCAGATAAATTAGCGTTTTTTTGTGCATTACTGCGGGTTTAGCCAAGCGTCTATTCTCTAACTGTGTATTTCCTATCGTGATCCTTTTTCTCTAGCTACCTAGCTTCTTCTTTGCTATTCGCAAAGCTATCCGGTCTCGCTGGAAGCGAGACCCCTTACTTTTTGTACCGACAAAAAGTAAGCAAAAAGCTCCCGGGGCTACGTCAGGAACATGACTAGTCGGAACAGGCTAAAGCGGCGGCAAAAACCGGTCCTGATTCTTCTACTAAAGAATCAATCAGGACTGCCGTAGGCATTTTTTTGCCGCCGCTTTAGCCTGTTCCGACTAATCCGTCCTTCCTGATGCCCCGAACCCTTCGGAGAGTTTTGCTTGCGATCGGGGGGTTGGGGTATCTTTTTTGGGAATGGGGGAGTTATTGTCTGATTAGCAGAGGGTGCTTACGGTTATTGGGTAAACAGGGTACAATAGGAGCACTATGCTGATTGCTGTGGTGATATTGGGGCTGGTGTGTGTGCTGCTGGCTGTACTGGTAGTACGCCGGCCTGCGGCACCTGTGCCAGATGCCAATTCGTCGTTGTTGCTTAAACAAGACCTGACCCAAATTAGCCACGATATTACCAAGCTCAAAGATGGCCTGCAGTCGCAGATTACCGATCGTATGGACAAGAATCAGCAGATGATGCGCGAATCTATTCAAAAACAGTTTTCGGACAGCAGCAAACTTATTACCGATGTCACCGAGCGACTGACCAAATTAGACGAAACTAACAAGCGTGTCATAAACGTGGCCGACGAGCTGCGTACCTTACAAAACGTGCTGCAAAACCCAAAGCAGCGCGGCGTGCTGGGCGAGTATTATCTGAGCCAAGTGCTCGAAAACGTCTTGCCGCCCGAGCGCTTTAAACTACAATACAAACTAGGTAAAGACGACGAAGGCCACGATCTTATTTGCGACGCCGTTATTATGCTTGAAAAAGAAAAAATGTTGCCAGTAGATTCTAAGTTTAGCCTGGAAAATTACAATCGTTTAGTAGAAGAAAAAGACAAAACTCAGCAAGCCGTGCACGCCCGGGCGTTTAAAGCCGATCTTAAAAATCGCATCGACGAGACCAGCAAATACATTCTCCCCAACGAGGGCACCATGGACTATGCCTTTATGTTCATCCCCAGCGAAGCTATTTACTACGACCTGCTTGTTAACAAAGTAGGCGTTACCAACACCAGCGCCCGTGATTTAATCGAGTATGCGTTTCGTGAAAAGAACGTCATTATCGTAAGCCCCACCACCTTTATGGCGTACTTACAAACAGTAATGCAGGGTTTGCGTGCTCTGCAAATAGAGGGGCAAGCCAAGGAAATCCAGCAGCGCGTGGGCGAGCTGGGCCGGCATATTAACACCTACGAGCAGCTCATGCAAAAGCTGGGTGGCAGCTTGGGCACCACTGTTAACCACTTTAATAATGCGCATAAAGAACTCAAAAAGGTCGACAAAGACGTAGTAAAGATTGCTCAAAGTAGCCCTAGTGTCGAGCCGTTGCTTCTCGAAAAACCCAATTTTGAGGATTAAAGTTTTTAGTTATGCACGGTAGCAATGCCGTTGTCGAGCGCCACTGCCGCGCAGCGTAGCGGTGTACTATGCACTACCCCATTTGCGACTGTGGCAGTCTCGATGGCGTTTATGCGTACTAGGTCGCCATTAGTGGGCACTAAAAGTGTCACAAAAGCGTCATCGTGCGTTAGGGTAAGTTGCTCGGCAATTACCTGGTTGTAGATTGTATTTGGATTTTGGCTTAAGTTCTGCGCCGATACTAGAGTGTCCCATTGTATGTTAGGTGCCGATTGGTGAACTGCTTGCGCTGTTGTCCTCGACAATACAAACGCAACAGCCAGAGTTACACGTTTGTATTGGTCGGTGTGTGTGTTTGCGGGTGCAACAGCCATACCCTCGATGGTGCACTGCGCAAAAGGGTGGCTAAGGCCGTCATCAACAAGTTGCCATGTATCAGCAGTCACGGTCGAGTGGTCTTCGCCAGGTGGGGCCACCACTCGAAAGTAGGGAGCCGTCATGTCTATCGCAAATAGCACTGCTAATGCGCTAATCATTGGCGCGGCGTGGCGGGCAAGGCGACCCAATATAGGTTTTTTGTCTTTGGCAACGAATGTTTCAAAAGGAGACATGCAATTATTATAAAATACTATGGCTTAAATTGCCCATACATGACTTAAGATTATTGCACTATTTGTAGTCGCCGCCAGCAACGTCAAAAAATTCTTCGAGTGTTTCGATGCCGTCCTTATGCATTTGGTTGGACAGCGCTACGCCAACGTAACGGACGTGCCATGGCTCGTAGTCATAGCCAGTTATAGGCACTTTGTCGGCGGGGTAACGAATAATAAAACCATATTTGTATGCATTAGCCGCTAACCATTTACCCTCGGGGGTGTCTCCAAAACAGACTTGTAGCTCGCACGTGCCATTGGTGGGTTCGAGGTCGGCGGCAAAACCTGTTTGGTGCTCACTATAACCGGGGCGTGCACTGGTGCGATCGGTTTCGGCTTGACCCATTTGTTTGACGTAGCCGTTATATACACTCACCTGGTAATTGTACGAGCGGTAGCCGCTGGTGAGCATTAGGTTTAGGCTGTCGGTTTTAGCGCCGGCCACAAGATGCTCTAGTGCAGTGGCGGTTTCGTCACGTACCTGCATGCTTTCGTCGTTGGGAACGCGCAGAGTGATGGCGGGTTTGCGTAAATCGGCCGGTGTATAATCGGTCGGGCTAAGTTGATGTTTTTTGTTGGCCACGATCCAAATACTGCTGGGGTCGACCAAAGAGTAACGCTTTTTATCAAAGTTATCTCGAACGGTTGTCGAGGTACTGACAGCGGTTTTACTTGCTTGCGCGGTGCGATGATGGTTCCAGAAAAATATCGCCAGCGCTGCACCGACAAGTACGGCTGCAATCAGAAAGATTAACTCTTTGCGCTTCATGTTGTGGTACAGCTTACGGTTGTCTCGTGGCGAGGGGGCTGGGCCACGGTAATTAGGGTAGGTGTAGGTGGGTTTCATGACTTCTTTGATTCTAACAGATCGAGCATCAGTGCGGCTGTCCAGCTAAACTCCGGTGCGCCGTGCGGGGATCCGTCCAGCGGATTAAAGTATTCGTAAAAGCCGTGCTCGGTAGTTAGCTCTACCATACTTTCAATAAGAGCGTCTGCATGATCATGATAGCCATATTGTCGCAAGCCCTGAACAATAAGCCAGTTGGTATTAAACCAAGTTGGCCCCTGCCAGTAGCCGTTTGGAAGAAACCATGGCGAGTTGAGCGGGGCGCTAGGGATAGGAAATGCAGGTCCAAAGGTATGTTCGTTTTCTAAGTTTTTTACCAGTACTGCGGCTCGCTCTTTGGAAATACAACCGGCATATAAAGGCAATAAGCTGGCGATGCTGGGTTCTTTAAGCAAGCGGTGGGTGACAAAATCGCGGGAGTAATATGCCTCGGTGTAAGGATCCCACAGATCGTCCAGCGCTTTTTTGCCCAGCTCAATGGGGGCTAGCAAGGATATAGGCACATCTTGCCTAATACTTTTGGCTATTTCGAGCAAGTGTCCGTTTGCGCGCACCAAAATAGAATTAAATGCTACATCTTCGATGGCAAATAGGCTGTGATCTAAAATGCGCTGAATGTCGTAGGCTTTGCGCTTTAAACGACGCTGAGCGTCAAACATTGCCAGTGCGTCGATGGTGCTATAGCGGATGCCACGTGGTTCGATATGACTGTCGCGCCTAAACCAGCCAATCACGTAATCTAGCCGAAGCTTGCGTATTGCGCGAATCCAGCCAGGCAATAGGTGATCGTGAAGTTCGCTCATCCACGGCGGCGTGTTGTCTAGGCCTGTCTCCCATGGGTGAATTTGCAGGGTAAGCCCCTCTCGGTGTGGATCGCGATCGGTAAACAGCCACTGGTGGTAACGCAGTAATGCCGGCCACACCTGGCGGTACCAGCTGCGGCGTTCGGTAATTGGCAGGTGCTCACCAATGCGTACAATGGCCTCTGCCAACATAGGTGGCTGAGTTATGCCGCTGGTGGCTACCTGATCAGGGGCAAAAGGGCTTAGTTTGCTGTTCCAAAAGTTTTGGTCGCGGCGGTAGTCATGGCCTTTGCTAAAGATAATATGTGGCACCATGCCATTGCTCCACTGGCCGCTTAGCAGGCTTAGCACTTCCATTTTGGCGCGTTCAACATCGTAGGTAGCCAGCCCAATGGCAGTAAAACAACTATCCCACAACCATTGGTGAGGGTACAGGCTAGCCGAGGGGACGGTGTACGACCCACGGTCGTTTTTAGTCAAAACAGCACGCGCTGCCGCGACCAATTGGTCTTTTTTGCTCATGGTTATCAGTATAGTTGAAAGTAAAAAGTTATAAAGTTGAAAGTCGACTACCCAGTAACATACTCGCTTCTGCAAGCACTAAAATCCTTGTCGACAGGTAAGATAGGCAACGCCCACTAACATCACCGGGTGCTTGACAAAATATAGTACCTTGTATAGCATAGTAGTGTATGAATGAAACAACCGACGAAGCTTCGTTTGAAAGACAAGTAGAAACCCAGATGCGCAAAGGCATGCTGGTGTATTGCGTACTGCTGCTTTGCAAGGACGGCAAGGTGTATAGTTCCGAAATCATCACGCGCCTGCGTGCTGCCGAGTTAATTGTGGTAGAAGGCACGTTGTATCCGTTACTTAGTCGCTTAGGGCGCGACAAACTGTTGGCCTACGAGTGGCAAGAATCCGAGCAAGGGCCACCCCGCAAATATTACTGGCTGACCGAAGCTGGCAAGCAGATGCTGCATGAGCTGCAAAAGACTTACGCCCGGCTGAGCGCCTCAATTAATTCCTTAGAAAAGGGGAAGTCATGAACGAAATAACACATATACATTTGGGTCGTCAGCCTTTTACTGTCTCTGTTGACGCACATAGGCAGCTACGCACGTACCTCGATGCTATTAATAAAGCAGTAGATGGTAACGACGATGTGGTCAATGAGGTTGAACTGCGTATGGCCGAGCTGTTGGCTGAACGGGGAGTAACCGGCGACAAAGTTATACTCAAAGACGACGTCACATATCTACAAACACAACTCGGTGAACCTGCCGATTTTGGTGACGAAAGCGAACAGCCCAAGGCCCGTACACACGAAGAACCTACTTCTAAGCGGCTCTTCCGTGATCCAGAGCACGCCATGTTTGCTGGCGTGTGTGCTGGATTGGCTAATTATTTTGGCATCGACGTTACCATTATCAGGCTTATCCTTACCGCGCTCATCTTCTTTGGCGGAGGCGGCTTGCTGCTCTATGGCGTACTCTGGCTGGTAATGCCCGAGGCTAAAACTGGCAGCGAGCGGTTACAAATGCAAGGTAAGCCCGTGACGGTAGAAGCCCTTAAACAAGTCGTGGAGCGCGTCGATGTATCGGGTGCAGCGGCCCGCGTTGGCACGAGCGTGGGGCGGTTTGTGCAATCGGTGGCACGCGTGCTGCTAGGTGTAATTGGTGTTGGCCTTATGGTGGGTGGCTTGGCATTGGCACTTGCCACACTAACCGGCGGTGCCTACCTGGGCGGTCATGGGCTGCAGATTGCCGAAAACAAACTGTTGCCGCAAAACGAGCAAGAGGTGGGTGCTATTGTTGCCAGTACGTTGGCCGTACTTATTTTGGCAGTGTTTGTGCTGCTGGCCGGTCGGGCTATGCTTCGTCGCAAATGGACAGTTCCCGGGTGGGTAACGGCAGTGTTAGTAAGCGTTGGTTTGTTGGCAACAGCTGCCGGTTTGGCGTTGGGTTTTAGTGTGGCTCCCACTATTGGGCAGCGCTATACGGCTTTGCACCACAGTGAGTGGCGTGAACAACCAGTATTTGCGCAAGTACACATAGAGCTTAATGGTGTAGGGTTTACGACTCAAAATGACTCTAAATATGGGGTGGAGATTCGCACGTTTGGTACGGTAGACACTAGCGGCATTACTACCAAGGTATCGGGTGGCAGTGGTGGGCAATTACAAATCGACAGCACACACTTTAAGGGTCCTAAGCATCGCTGCGTGGGTTTATGCCCATACGGCCCTACCAATACCGAAATTGTTATCCATGGGCCACTGCCGTTTAGTGGTGACGTCTCGGGAGGCGGTTATATGAACTTCGATCCCCAAATTGCTCCACCAGACCCTGTCGATTTGCAAAAGCGAGAGATGCAGGAAATGCAAAAAGCGCAAGAGTTGGCACCGCCTGCGGTACCCAAGGCAAACTAACGGTAGTTGGTAAACTCGATCGGGAAGTCAAAATCTTGGGCCCGCAGCAGCTGCATAACAGCCTGTAGATCGTCTTTGCTGCTGCTAACCACGCGCACTACGTCTCCCTGAATCTGTGGTTTTACCTTGGGGTAGTGCTCGCGAATTAGCGCGGTAACCTTTTTGGCCTTTTCTTGGTCGAGCCCTTGTTTAAACGGCACTTCTTTGGTGGTTTTGAGGTTGCTTTCTACTACGTCTTTAGTTACATCCAACACTTTTTGGCTTTGGTTGCGGGTGGCCAGCTTTTTACGTACGATGTCCAAAATGGCATCAATTTGCCACTCGCCACTACCGGTAATCTTGAGTCCGGTTTTGCCACTGTTAAGCCACTCGATAGCGGCAGGCGTGCCTTTAAAGTCGTAGCGGCTGCTCATTTCTCGCTCGGTTTGGTCTAGTACGTTGTTCATTTCGGCTTTGTCGTATTCGCTTACGACGTCAAAAGAAAAGTTTGCCATGTTATTTATGCCGCCAATCGTACGATTAAATTAAAGGTGGGGTATTCCTGCTTAGCGCCATGACTGCCGAAATGGCCGTCATGTTTGATGATTTGGGTGCCGCCAAGCTTGTCGAACATCTTGCGACCCTGTACGTCGTCACAACTCCACGGGTCGTTATCACTATTGATGAAATAAAAGTCCGGGCAGTTTTGTTTGATTTTGTCCCAGTCGTAGCTAGTCTGCAAAATTGGGTCTTGCTCGACGCCGTCGTATGGCTCGGAAAAACCAGCAACCATGATGGCTTGTCTGAAGGCTAGGTGTTCGCCAATCGCCAAGATCAGCGGCACGCCAGCCGAGTGGCCTATGAGTACTGTGTCTTGGTCTATCTGATGGGCGGCCAAGACTTTAGGTAGGAATGCCGCGATTGGTTCTTTGTTAATGTCTGGGTAAGCCGGAATTTCGACCTGATAGCCGCGCGCAGTAAGCTGTTCGGCTACCGATTTGTACCAGAAATCGTCGGGAGTACCGCCCGTGCCATGGAAAATGATTGCTTTTAACATGCTGCTATTATAGCGCACCCACTCTTTTGATATACTTATTAACAAGATGAACTATACAAATTCGCATATTGCTGAGGTTGCCGAGCAGCTTAAAAGCCGGCTGGGCCAACTATCTGACAAATCTGACATTTTAAAAGCCAACGAACTTCGAGCTTTGTATGCCGAAATTCCAACGCTTGCACCCGAAGAGCGGCGCAGTTTTGGCCAAGAAATTAACCAACTTAAAGCAGAGCTAGAGGAGCTAGTGTCCAATGCCCAAGAAGCCACCGCAGCATTGCCAGCTATTGATGTCACCGCGCCTTTTGACGTAAACGTTCCTGCGGACAAGCGTCCTGCACTATTTAGTGCCGATCGTGGCAGCAAGCATCCGCTTATGGTTGAACTTGACACCATTGCCGACATTTTTTGCCGCATGGGCTTTACGGTGGAGCAATCGCGCCAGATAGACGACGAGTATCACATGTTTAGTAGTCTTAACTTCCCCGAAGGCCACCCGGCGCGCGACGATTACGATACATTTATGACTAAGCAAACCGACGCAAATGGCCATCCGTTTATTGCTCCAGCCCACACTAGCACCATGCAAAATCGTTTATTGCAAAAATACAAAGGTAGCCTCGAGCAGGGCAAGCCAATTGCGGTGTTAGTGCCCGACCGCGTGTATCGCAACGAAGACCTTGATGCCCGTCACGAGCACACTTTTTACCAATTTGAGGGTATATATGTAGACAAAGGCGTGCACGTTGGCCACCTTATGGCCACACTCAAGACTTTTTTGCAGGATTATTTTGGGCAAGAAATCGAAATTCGCACACAGCCTTTCTACTTTCCATTTACCGAACCCAGCTTTGAATTTTCTTTAAGTTGTCCTTTTTGCCGAAAAAAAGGTTGTACAGTGTGCGGCCAGGTAGGTTGGATCGAGCTTTTGGGCTGCGGCATGATTCACCCCAACGTGCTCAAAATGGCCGGAATTGACCCTGCCGAGTACACCGGCTTTGCCTGGGGTAGCGGCATGGAGCGCTTGGTTATGATGAAAAACGGTATCGAAGATGTGCGCTATTTTGAAAGTGGCAAACTAGACTTTTTGAGGCAGTTTTGATGGGCCAGCCTGCTACCCCTAAGCCGCTCAAACTCGAGCAGACCCACGTCTGGAAAGAAGCCAATGCTATTGCCGAGCATGTATACAGCAAGCTAGAAGATTTACCAGAAGAAGAAAAATGGTCGTTTGCCCAAAAATTGCGCATGTGCGCCAGTGATCTAATGTTTCATATTGCCTTGGCGCTTGGCAATGGCTCGCCTACGGGCATGGAGTACGAATGGGGCCAGTCGCGCAAGTATGCCGCTGGCATGCTAACTATGTATCGTTTTGCCGGCCGCCAGCATTTTTTTGAGCTAGATCCGCAAATTATGGTTCGACTATCGGCTTTGATTGTCGAGATCGACACATCGCTGGCTAGTGCCTATCAACAAGCCGAAGCCTACCAAGAAAAAGACATGCAGCCTTGGCTCGAAAAATACAAGATATGGCAGCAGATTAGCAAGGAACCAAAAATATGAGCGAACCAACCTTATACGACAAGATCATCGCCAACGAACTCCCCAGCTTTAAGGTGTGGGAAGACGATAATTACGTCGCATTTTTGACGCCCTGGCCCAACACCCCAGGTTTTACCGTAGTAACTGCCAAACAAAACCCCGGCGATAACTATATTGCCGTGAGCGACGAAGCCTTTAGCGGCCTGTTGCTAGCCGCCAAAAAAGTAGCCGCTGGTCTGCAAAAAGCATTTAACGCACCACGCGTTGGCTTGGTGATTGAGGGCGAGGGCGTACCGCATCTGCATGTCAAGCTCATTCCTATGATCCCCGCGGACGATGGCAGCTATACCCACGCTAATCGCAGCGAGTTTTTTGAGCACTACCCAGGATATTTGAGCACCACTGCTGGTCCACGTATGAGCGATGAAGATTTAGCGGCTGTACAAGCCAAAATTGTAGGAGCCCTAAAGTGAAAATTAGTCTTAGCGCCACCAAATACCTAAACGAGCACTACCATTCGGCAGGCGATCCAGCACCCGATGGCACCGACGAGCTGGTGCGCCGCATTGGCGCGCAATTGGGTGCGGTAGAAGAAGTAATTCCGTTTGGCAAACGCTTTGAGGGCGTTGTCATCGTGCGCGTTGTGCACGTGGCCGATCACCCCAATGCCGACCGCTTGCACATATGCAAAGTAGACGACGGCAACAAAGTGCCTGATGTACAGCGCGACCAAGATGGCCTAGTGCAAGTAGTATGCGGCGCTCCTAATGTGCACGACGGCATGCTGGCCGCCTGGCTGCCGCCTGGCACAACTGTGCCAAGCACCATTGGCGAGGCCGAGCCGTTTGTGCTTGAGGCCCGCGATTTTCGTGGCCAGCTTAGCAGCGGCATGATGGCAAGCCCCCGCGAGTTGGGCCTGAGCGACAGCCACGAAGGTATTTTAGACATCGACGAAGACTTAGGGCCAATTGCCCCGGGTACACCGTTTGTCGAGGCCTTCCATTTGCAAGACGACCTTATTATCGACATCGAAAACAAAATGTTTACCCATCGTCCTGACTGCTTTGGTTGGCTTGGTATTGCTCGCGAACTAGAAGGCATCCAACGTCGCAGTTACAAAAGCCCAGAGTGGTACATGCTGCACCCAACATTTCCTGGTATAGAAACCGACGAGCTACGGCTAGAGGTACGCAACGAAATTCCCGAGCTAGTGCCGCGCTTTACGGCCATTGTGTTCAAAGATGTACAGATTAAACAAAGCCCGGTTTGGTTGCAGGTAGATTTGGCCCGTGCCGGCCTGCGGTCCATTAACAACATTGTAGATTACACCAACTGGTACATGATTTTGACCGGTCAGCCGCTGCATGCCTACGATTACAACAAAGTAAAAACCGCAAGCGAAGGCGAGCACGCTACCATTGTGGTACGCAAGCCGCGCGAAGGCGAGAAGCTCCTGCTGCTGAATGGCAAAGAGGTTACTCCCCGCCAAGATGCCATTATGATTGCCACCGACACACAACTAATCGGTCTGGGCGGCGTTATGGGCGGCGGCGATACCGAAGTCGACGAGCGCACCAAGAGCATAATCATCGAGTGCGCCACCTTTGATATGTACAGTATTCGCCGAACCAGCATGGCTCACGGTGTGTTTAGTGATGCAGTAACACGCTTTAACAAAGGCCAAAGTCCACTGCAAAACCTGGCAGTGCTAGGCAAAATTACCCAAGAAGTGCACGATTTTGCCGGTGGCAAGGTCGCCAGCCCTGTTATCGATATCAACCACGTATCGCCTGAGGCTAACGAGCGGGGCAGCGTCCATGCGCCGGTTACTGTTAGTCGCGAGTTTATCAATGCCCGTTTGGGCTTTGATTTGTCGGCTAACGACATGCAGGATTTGCTTACCAATGTTGAGTTCCATGTTGAGGTAAATGGCGACAATCTAACTGTTGCCGCTCCATTTTGGCGCACCGATATCGAAATCCCCGAAGACGTTGTCGAGGAAGTAGGCCGGCTGTACGGCTTTGATCATCTGCCACTAGTGCTACCGCGCCGCAGTATCGAGCCCGCAACCAAAAACCCAGTACTGGAGCTAAAGGCCAGACTACGTCAGGCATTGGCTGCTGCGGGTGCCAACGAACTATTGGGCTATACCTTTGTGCATGGCAATTTGCTCGAAAAAGTGGGCCAGCATACCGAGCACGCTTTTCAACTAGCCAATGCCCTTAGTCCCGATCTGCAATATTACCGCATTAGCCTCACGCCAAGCTTGCTTGACCGCGTTCATGCCAACATCAAGGCTGGCTACGATCAGTTTGCTTTGTTCGAGATGAACAAAATTCACTGTCTGGGCGTCAACGATCCGGCCGAGCCAACTGTTCCGCAAGAGGATAACCATTTAAGCCTGGTGCTGGCCGCCAACGACAAAACAGCAACGAGTTTTGCCAATGCACCGTTTTACCACGCCAAGCGCTATCTAGAAGAAGTTTTGCCTGGTGTTAACAACACGCTTGCGCCACTCAAAGATTTTGACTTTGGCGACGACACCTGGGGCCGCGAGATGTGTGCCCCGTACGAGCCGCAGCGCTCGGCCGTGATTGTCAAAGATGGCCTGGCGTGGGGCGTGGTAGGTGAGTTCCGCCCCAGCGTACGCAAAGCACTTAAGCTGCCCGCATTTGCTGCCGGGTTCGAGGTTGCACTCGACCTTATGCAAAATGCCGCCAAGAGCAGCTACACGCCGCTGCCACGTTTTCCTAAAGTAGAACAAGATATTTGCCTAAAAGTTGCCAAGCAAACAACTTACCGCGACGTATTCGATGCCGCCTGGGAGTCGCTAACAGGCGTCCTGCCCGAGACCACCTACGCGCAACTGAGCCCACTAGACATTTACCAACGCGAGGACGACGCCGACCACAAGCAAATTACGCTGCGTCTGCAAGTAGCCAGCTTTGAGCGCACCCTTACTGACGACGAAGTTGCCAAACTGCTCGACCACATCGCTGCTGCAACCCAGCAAAAATGCGCTGCCGAGCGTATCTAGCAACACCCATGCAAAAGCTCAAACGTCTGCTATTTTTGCAAAATTTTACGGCAAATTGTATTGTCATCTTTCCGCTATATTCGATTATGTTTGCCGACCGTGGGCATTTGAGTATCCCGCAAATCAATATTTTATTTGCAATATGGGTTGCGACGGCACTGATAGCCGAAATTCCAACAGGCATTATTGCCGACCGCTACTCACGTAAAACGTTATTAGTAGTTGCTCAACTTTTGAAGGGCTTGGCGTACTTTTGTTGGCTAGTATCGCCGCATTTTGTAGGTTTTGCAGTAGGCTTTGTGCTGTCTGGGGTGGGATATGCTCTAGAGTCGGGTGCTCTTCAGGCGTTTATATACGACGAACTGTCGGCAAAAAATGCCCAAAAACAATACGCCAAAATACTGACATTAACGACAACTGCGGCATATTTAGGAATGTTTGTGGCGTATGGTGTGGTAACGATGCTTATCTCGCACAAGATTAACTATGCACTTTTGCTGATTGTTAGTTTTGGGATGAACCTCGTCGCAGCCGGCATCATGGCGGCTATTCCGCACGTCAAGCAAACGCACGAGGAAACGCCAAAGAAGCACTTACAGCTGCTGGCCGAGGCGGGCCGTTTTGTTATAGCACGCCCGCTTGTGTGGCGAATTGTGCTTTGGCTGGGCGTCATTATGGGATTGCGTAGTTGGTTCGAGGAATACATGCCGCTACACTACCGAACAGCAAGCGTGCCGACACGCTGGATTCCAGTTGCCCTTATGTGCGGCTTGGCACTATATATCTCGACTAACTGGATAGCACACCGATTAACCGCCACCCGCGCATTTATGCGGACGATGCTCTACATTGCTTCGTGTCTTTTACTGATGGCTACTGCATTCGTGCATGGTGTCGCGCTTGTAGTACTGGGCTCAGTTTTGTGTATGATGATTTGGCGTTGGCTGCAGATTATTTTTGATGTCGATTTACAGGATAACGTGCCAGGACATATTCGGGCCACAACAAGTTCAATCGCCGCCTTTTTAAGCGAGATAATTGGCATTGGGGTGCCGCTGATTTTTGCAGCGTTAAGTAAGTATTACGGTGGAGCGCATGGTGTAAGTTACTTGGCGCTTGGTGCGCTAATTGTTTGGCCAGCGCTTTTGGGTCTGTCGTACATGTTTGTTCGTACACGACCAAACAATCGCACGCAGACCTCTGTTTAAAATTGTAAGCTTTCGTATATAGTAGGTGATAATGAAGATGAGACTTTTTATTGTGGCTGCCTTGACAGCGCTTTGTCTGCCCATATTTGGTGCGGCTCCGCTGGCACATGCCGATGTTAATGACTTTACTATTGATTCATTTGCGGCCGACGATACACTGACCAATGCAGACCACCAGGGACAATTGCGCATAATTGAGCACATCAAGGTAACCTTTGCAGACCACAATCATGGCATTTTGCGGGCATTGCCAGGGAGCTACAAACGTCATCGGTTGCAGCTGCATGTCAATGCAGTATCATCCGACAGCGGCGCGCCCGCGCAGTACAGCACCTATGGCCAAAATGGTAACTTGGTGCTCAAGATTGGCGATCCCGATCAGACCGTAACGGGCCAGCAGGAATATACCGTCGACTACACGGTGCGCAATGTGATTGGGTTTTACAAAGACCACGACGAGCTATATTGGGATATTAATGGCGACCAATGGCAGCAATGGGCTTCGCAAGTTACATTACAACTGCATCTGCCCCAAGGATTGCAAGTGGCAGGCCATGTGCCGACATGCTATACGGGTAGCTTTGGTGACACTGGGCAGGCGTGTGTTATTACGGCCGACACCACTGCACGCTTAGTAACTGCCCAGACTACTGGCCAGCTAGCACCAGAGCAGACGTTAACGGTAGTAGTGGGTTTTGCCAAGGGGTTCTTCCATACGTCGGCCTGGTACGAGACCCTTGGCGAATATATCGGCATGATCATTAGCTTTGCAATACCTTTTGCGCTGCTTGCGGGAGCGGGCTGGGCATATTGGTTTGCTCGCGGGCGTGACCCAAAGGGTAGGGGTATTATCGTCCCAGAGTATGGCCCGCCAGACCATCTTTCTCCGCTTGAAGTAGGCACGTTGGTAGACTTTAAGGTAGACAACCGCGACATAACTGCAACCATTATCGATCTGGCAGTAAAGAGGTATCTTAAAATTATCGAACTTAAAAAGGACAAGAAGTTTAGCAGGCCGACAAATACCTACGCATTACAACTTGTTAACCCCGACTTTAGCAAACTTAATCGGTTCGAGACAGCATTGCTAAGCGCCATATTCATCGACGTTGTCGCCGACCAAGAAGTGGACCTTAGCTTCTTGAAATATAAGCTAGCCAAAGTCGCCCGTACGCTTCGCCAGGACGTCAACAAAACACTATTGGCATTTGGGTATTTCCGCAACAATCCGACATTTGTGGCGGCGGGTGGTGCTGGCGGCACGGCAGTGGCGGCAATAGTTATAGGTTTTGTGGTGGTGCCCATGCTACAGCTGTCGTTTGGTGCGGTTGTGGGTTGCGTGCTGGGGGGCGTAGTAGGAGCGGTATTCTTGTACAAGTCATCCAGCCGTACGGCTAAGGGTGTCGCGGCCAACGAACACATTAAAGGTCTAAAAATGTATATGGAAATAGCCGAAAAGCAGCGCCTTAAAATGCTGCAAAGCCCAGAATCGCCTTATGTTAACAGGGGCAATGAACCAAAGCAGACTATCGATTTGTTTGAGAAGCTGCTGCCCTATGCCATTGTACTTGGCGTCGAAAACCAGTGGGCTAAAAAATTTACCGATATTTACCGCACTCCACCCGATTGGTATAGCGGCAACTGGACGACCTTTAACGTGTTATACCTCACCAGCTCACTGGGTGGTGGTTTTGGCGGGCAGCTTGGCAGTAGCTTTAGTGCACCCAGCAGCTCAAATAGCAGTGGCTTTGGTGGTGGCGGCGGATTTTCTGGTGGTGGCGGTGGTGGCGGCGGAGGCGGGGGCTGGTAATGCGAGATATTTGGCGAATACTAACCTTTACCAGGAGCCTACGCCGTTATTACTTAGGCATATCGGGCTTTACGATTGTGCTGGCAATTATGAGCCAGCTGCAGCCGCTGTTTACCAAGGCGGCTATTGATCGCATTCAGTTTGGCACGGGTGATATTTGGGGTGTGGCAGTCTTTGCTACGCTTATTTTTGTAACCGATTTTGCACAAACCATCCTAAGCAATTTGGGCGGTTATATTGGCGACCTAATGAGTGCCAAGTTGCAGCAATTTTTGAGCCAGCGCTACTACCAGCATGTTTTGACATTGCCACAGGCCTATTTTGACACCGAATTGTCGGGCAAAATTATCAACCGCATGACCCGCGGCATTGGTCAGATAAGTAACTTTATGCAAACGGTCAGCAACAACTTTTTGCAGTTTTTGTTTAGCACTCTCTTTTCGTTAGCGATTGTCTTTCACTACAGTTGGCCAGTGGGGTTGATGCTGCTAGGTATCTACCCAGTATTTGTTTGGCTTACTACTCGTACGAGCCTCAAATGGCAGGGATATCAGAAGGAAATCAACGAAGAGCAAGACATTGCCAGTGGTCGCTTTGCCGAGGCCGTGGGGCAGGTACGGGTGGTAAAAAGCTTTTTGCAGGAAATACGCGAGCTCAAGTTTTTTGCTAGCCGCTTCGATAAGGTAGTTGCCATAACCCGACCACAAAGCAAATTGTGGCACCGGCAGGATATTGTCCGGCGCGCAGCGCTCAACTTAATCTTTTTGGCTGTATTTATGTATATTTTTGTGGCCACGGCGCAGGGCCACTACAGCATTGGCACTATGGTGTTGCTTATTCAGTACGCCATGCTCATTCGTATTCCTATCTTTACTATCAGTTTTTTGGTAGACCAAACACAGCGTGCTGTAAGTAACACTCGCGACTACTTCGAGGTGTTAGATCAAGAGCCCGAAGTGGCTGATCATGCTGGGGCGCGCAACCTAAAAGTAACGCGCGGCGAAGTTGTCTTTAGCGATGTGCATTTTGCGTACGATGGCAAGCACGAGGTAATTAAGGGGGTTAGCTTTACCGTAGCAGCCGACAGCAAGGTAGCGCTAGTGGGTGAAAGCGGCGAGGGCAAGACCACACTCACCAATTTGTTGCTTCGTTTGTACGACCTTACAAGTGGCACTATTACCATCGACGGCCACAATGTAGCTAGTGTTACGCAAGCATCTTTGCGTAGCGCTATTGGTGTGGTCTTTCAGGAACCGGCGCTGTTTAGCGGCACAGTGCGCGAGAACATCAGCTATGCCCGGCCCTCGGCCACCGAAAAAGAGGTAGTTGCTGCTGCCAAAGCGGCCAATGCCCACGAGTTTATTAGCAAATTTGACAGCGGCTACGACACCGAAATTGGCGAGCGTGGCCTTAAACTTTCTGGTGGCCAAAAGCAACGTATTGCCATTGCTCGGGCGTTGCTCAAAGATGCTCCCATTCTTATTTTGGACGAAGCCACCAGCAGCCTGGACAGCCGCAGCGAGCACATGGTGCAAGAGGCGCTAGAGCGCTTAATGAAGGGTCGTACTACCATCATCATCGCCCACCGCTTAAGCACCATCCAAAACGTTGATCAGATTATTACACTCAAAAACGGTGTTGTGGACGAAACCGGCTCGCCTGAGCAACTGGCGCGTACCAAAGGTATCTACGCCGAACTTTTATCACTGCAAGACCGCCACTCCGACGCTGGCAAAAAAGCCCTCAAAAAGTACGACATCGCCAGTTAGTCACAAGACACCAAGCTATATATGTTTAGAATTCATGTTCTGATAATGACTTCATGGTACCATTATGCATATGAAGCAAGTTAACAACGTTAAACTCAAAACGACAAAAGAACCAAAAGATAAATTATTGGCGCGTCTGACGCTGTTTTTCTTTGATAGGCCGCGCACGACGGCCCTTGTTTGGCTTATTTTGGCTACATTTGGCATTCTCAGCTACACCACGTTTTTGAGCCGGGAGGGTTTTCCCAGCGTTAACATTCCGGTAGCTATTGTTACGGGCACGTACGTTGTTAACGACCCTGCCAAAGTTGACAGCGATTTAGCCAAACCCATTAGCACGGCTGCGCTCAAACAAAAGGGCGTGAGCAGCGTGCAAGCTCAAAGCTTGGCTAATTTTTTTAGCGTCTCTGTCCAATATAAAGAGGGCGTCGATGCTCATCAGGCTGTAAAAACATTGCAAAAAGACATCGAATCGCGAGACATGTTGCCAAAGTCGGCAATTGTGGCCTACGACGTACCGTACTTTGGTGTTACTGGCGGCGATACCAAAAAGATCGACCTTACTATTTCGCTATTCCGCAAAGACGACGGCGATAGTACTGCCGACCTAACAACTAAAGCCCAACAAGCAGCCGATTGGCTCAATGCGCAACATTTGTCGCTAGTACAAAGTGTTTTTATACAAAATCCATATGCGAAAGCTATTGATCAAGCCACTGGGCAGCCAACGACAGTGCAGCGCTCGTTCGACCGTTTTGGCATGCGACAGGACAACGTTAGTAGTTTTTATAACTCGGGTATCATAGCGGTTACGGCTAAAGACGGAGCCGACGCTATCAAATTGGACGACCAAGTGCGCGGCGCCTTGGCGACCTTTAACGCGCAGCCTCAGTTTACTCGTTACCACGCCGAGGTAAGCGCTAGCTACGCGTCGTCTATTAAGGACAGTATCAGCGAGCTGCAGCGTGTGCTGCTAGAAGGTCTTATTGCGGTGCTGGTTGTGGGTTCGATTGTTATTGCCATTCGTGCCTCGATTATTACCGTGTTGTCGATGCTTACCGTTCTGCTGCTTACCAGCGGGCTGCTGTACCTCATTGGCTATAGCCTTAATGTCATTACATTGTTTGCCTTATTGCTTAGCCTGTCATTAATTGTCGATGACACTATTATCATGGTAGAGGCTATCGATGCGGCCCGGCGACGCCAAAAGGATGCTCGACATGTTGTAGGCCATGCCACGCGCAAGGTAAGCCGCGCTATGGTCGCTGCAACGCTAACAGCTGTACTGAGCTTTGCGCCACTTATCTTTGTTAGTGGTGTTTTGGGTGGGTTTATTCGGGCTATACCAATAACTATCATATCGGCCTTGCTTATTAGCTTGCTGAGCGCATTAGTGCTTATTCCATTTTTTGCACGCTTTTTGCTGTTGGGCAAAAAACAATTGGGTGACAAAGGGGTCCACGAAGTGGCGGCTGGATTTGAAGCGGCTTTAGCGCGGGGTATTGGACGGCCAATGCTGTGGGCTAAGGGGTCAATCAAGCGGTTATTTGCGGTTGGAAGCATTGCGCTTGTTATTGGCCTTGGGTTTATTGTGGCGGCTGGCTTTATTGCCAAGGGTGTCGTGTTTAATATCTTCCCGCCAACCAAAGACACCAATGGTCTGATACTGACGTTCAACTACCCGCCAGATACCACCGTGCAACAAGCTCAGGCTATTGCCAACGATGCGGATACACTTGTTGGGCAACAGCTTGGCAGTAATTTTGTGCAAGCTTCGTATTACGAAAGCGGCACGGCACAAGGCTCGGGGCTAAGCGTGACGATAATCTCTTACGAGAAGCGTGATGTTACATCGCCCCAATTGGTCAAGCAGCTGCAGACAACGTTTGACAAGCAGTTCCGCGAAGCCAAGGTTAAAGTTGGCCAGCAAGATGTTGGTCCACCTAATAATCCGTTTGTCATTAAACTTGTTGCCGAAGATCGCGAAGCGGCCTTTAGAACAGCTAACAGCCTGGCTACATTCCTAGAATCAACAACACTTACCCGCCCGAGCGGCAAGACAGCGCACTTTACCAATGTAACGGTTATGGATCCTGGTGTGTATACGCGCGCGGATGGCAAGCAGAACGTGCAAGTAAGTGCCGACTTTGATGGCACCGACACCTCTACATTAGTAACCTTGGCGCAAACCGCAGTAAAGGATGAGTACACTGCCCAGAAGCTTAGTAGCTACGGCCTAGCCTCCAGTGCGTTGCAGTTTGATATTGGTCAGGAGTCGGAAAATCAGAATTCGTTTAAATCGTTGGCGTTGGCGTTCCCAATATTGCTTGCCGTTATTTACATATTGCTTGCCGTACAATTCCGTTCGTTGCTCCAGCCATTACTTATCTTTATGGCGTTGCCATTTAGCTTGTTTGGCGTCATGCTGGGGTTACGCATTAGCAACAACCCGATCAGTTTCTTTGCTATGCTAGGGTTCTTTGCGCTCATTGGGCTTAGTATTAAAAATACGATCTTGCTAGTGGACTTTGCTAATCAATCCCGTCAAGCTGGAATGCGCCCGGTAGACGCCGCAGTGGCCGCGCTGAGCGAGCGGTTCCGCCCGCTGGCCGCTACCAGCGTTACTGCCGTGGTTTCGCTTATACCGCTGGCAATTACAAGCCCGTTTTGGCAGGGTTTGGCAGTGGTACTTATCTTTGGTTTGCTATCGAGTACGCTGCTGGTGATCACAGTATTTCCGTATTACTATCTTGGGGCAGAGTATCTGCGTCAACGCGTTGGCCGCGCCCAAGGCGTATCATGGGTGTTACTTAGTATTGCTATTACCGTGCCGCTTATTAAGTTGGTAGGTGGGTTTGCTTCCCTAATCGGCGTGGTGGCCGCGACTGTTATCGTTAAGCTAGTATCTGTATTTGCGCGCAAGAAGCGCGCGGCGTAGCTAGCCTTAGGTTAAAATTACGACGAAAGTCGCTGGCCGCGCCCACTAGTCATGCGTATAATAAACAGCACAGAAAGTGAATGGAGGTTCTATGGCTGAAACACGCCCGCATCAACGCGTGATCGCTGCGATTATCGCTGTATTTGCGCGCAAGAAGCGCGCGGCGTAGCTAGCCTTAGGTTAAAATTACGACGAAAGTCGCTGGCCGCGCCCACTAGTCATGCGTATAATAAACAGCACAGAAAGTGAATGGAGGTTCTATGGCTGAAACACGCCCGCATCAACGCGTGATCGCTGCGATTATCGCTGTATTATTTTTTGCCTTTTCGTCTGCGCTTAGCGTACTCGTTATCTGGCAGTTAGTTAAGGATAATAAGGAGGCAAAGAACGTGAACCAACCAACTTCGTCTAGTGCTCAAAATAGTGACACAAACGCCAATAGCTCTCAAAAATTGCAGGGCACTAAGCTAGCCAGTTTTACCCCTACCGACCACATCGATAGCCTGCAAACACAGGACACCAAGGAAGGTAATGGCTCAACGGTTAAAGCCGGCGACACTGTTACTGTCAACTATACGGGCGCTGTGGCCGCTACTGGCGTGATCTTCCAGAGTTCACTCGACAACGGGCAGCCTGCCACTTTTTCGCTCGATGGTGTTATTGCCGGCTGGACGCAAGGTATCCCTGGCATGAAGACAGGCGGCACCCGTCGCTTGCTTATCCCTGCCAGTTTGGCGTATGGTGCCAACCCACCAAGTGGATCGGGCATTCCTGCAAACGCAGACCTAGTTTTTGACGTTACGCTTATCTCTATTGGTCAGTAATTCAACAGAGGGCAAAATCTGTAAAAAACACAATATATAGCGCCTTGAACTAAACATAAGCGCTATATATAATAAACCTAACACCTAAAAGAAACATATAGAGGGGATAGCTATGGTCAAGAATATCACTATTTTTACTACCAACACCTGCGCATATTGCGGCATGGTTAAAAAATGGCTGGATGCTAAGGGCCATAGCTACGACGTAGTAAATCTTGACCAAAACCCTGAACGCCAAGAAGAAGCTTTGCGCCTTAGTGGCGCGCTCACCGTGCCGGTAACTGTAGTCACCAAAGAAGACGACAGTCAGCATGTGGTGGTTGGCTACAACTTGGCCCGCTTGGCACCGGCACTAGCCTAAGCACTAAACGAAGGTATACATAAAGCTATGAATGACGACCCTACGCGCACTAGCGCACCTGTGCATGACGTAATTATGATTGGCGCTGGCCCGGCTGCGCTAGCCGCAGCAATTTACACCACGCGCGAAGACATCGAGACAGTGTTGTTCGAACGTGGCGTAGTTGGTGGTTTGGCGGCGGTTACCGATTGGATAGACAACTACCCTGGTTTTCCAAAAGGTATAGCTGGCCTAGAGTATGCCGATCTTTTGCGCGAGCAAGCCGAGCGTTTTGGAGCTAAGATCGAGCTGGGCGAAGTTAGCCGTATCGTTGGCGAAGTAAAAGGCGTAACTGACGAAGGTAAATACAAACGCCTAGAAACAACCGAGGGCGAAATGCTGGCTAAGGCTATACTTATTGCCACTGGTAGTGATTACAAAAAGATTGGCGTTCCAGGCGAAGTAGAGTATTACGCCCACGGTGTGCACTACTGTGCTACCTGCGATGGTGCCTTTTACCGCGATAAGCGTTTAGTAGTGGTTGGCGGCGGCAATTCGGCCGTGCAAGAAGCTATGTTTTTGACACGTTTTGCTTCGCACATCGACCTTCTAGTGCGTAGCGATCACATGCGCGCCTCCGAAATCTTGCAGCAAGACCTTGCCACAAAGCACAAAGACAAGATAACTGTTCATTTTAATACCACTACTGACGAAATTGTGGGCGAAGACGGCAAAGTCACCAAAGTAATTGGCACCGACACCACGACCGGCACAAAAGTAGAGTTTGAAACCGACGGAGTGTTTGTCTTTGTTGGCCTTAAGCCCAATACCGAATTTTTGGAGGGCACCGGTATCGAACTAGACGAGCGTGGGCTTATAAAAAGTGATGATCATATGCACACCAACATACCAGGCATTTTTGTAGCAGGCGACGTGCGCAGTGGGGCTACTATGCAGATTGCCAGTGCTACTGGCGATGGCGCTACGGCGGCATTGTATATCCGCGAGTACCTTAATGAGCATGCTCGTAAGCACGGCGAATAGATAAGACTCATTTCCTCCCGACCTTTCGCCGCCCCTGGCTCGCTCCAATCTTCCACTCCCCGTCATCCGGACTAGATCCGGGTCCAGTCAATAATGCGCTTTCTGTTGTTTCTTTCTTTTCTTTTTTAGCTCCTTCTTTGCTATTCAGCAAAGTCCCTGTACTCGCTGGAAGCGAGTACCCTTACTTTTTGTACCGACAAAA
>CAZBQZ010000001.1:0-97213 GCA_964494495.1 uncultured Candidatus Saccharibacteria bacterium | reverse complement strand
GGGGTGAAAGGACTTGAACCTTCGACCTCCTGGTCCCAAACCAGGCGCGCTACCAGCTGCGCCACACCCCGCTACACTTTTCCCTACTGGCGATTAAGAGTGCATGCGCATTCTCAAAAAGGGACTGACACCTATATTAACAGATTAGACAACAAATAAGAAGTCTCTCTAAAAGATTTGTTGTATGGCTTCTACGGATTTGGCCAGACCGGTGGCGGGGTCGAATTCGATGAGTAGGGCATTGAACTGCATGCGGCCGGTGGTTTCGAGGATGTTTTTGGTGATCATGCCATCTTTCCAGCGTGGGATCAGGGTGTCGAGGCGCACGCCCAGGCTCGAATCGAGCGAGCCGCACATGCCAACGTCGGTTTGGTGGGCAGTGCCTTTTGGTAGCAGCATGGCGTCGGCTGTAGGTACGTGCCAGTGGTCACCAATGACTGCCGTTACGCGGCCGTCCAGGTAGTAACCAATAATGCGTTTTTCGCTGCTAAAATCACCATGAAAGTTAACTACGGTGCCCACGCGTGGGCTGCGCTCTTCGGCCAAAATGTAATCGATGGTCTTAAGTGGATTGTCCATGGTCATGCCCGCGTCTTTGCCGACGATTTGGCCCAGCAAGCTTACTACCAGTACTCTTCCCTGTTTGGTTTCGGCATATTTGTAGCCCAAGCCCTGAGTACCTTTGGGGTAATTTGCTGGACGAATAATAGGCGAGTTAGGGTCGTTTAGCTGCGGAAATATTTCGTCACGGAACAAGCTGTGGTTGCCACCGGTACAAAAATCAACACCTGCCTTCTGCAAACGAGCCATATCTTCGGGCCGAATGCCTTTGCCATCACTCAAGTTTTCGGCCTGAGCAATAACCAAATCTAGCTGATGTTTTTCTTTCAGGCCGGGCAGTACTTTTTCCACCACCTTAATTCCAGATTCGCCCATGACGTCGCCGATATACAGAATATGCATGCCACCCATTGTAACACCTTAAACAGCGATATCGTTTTCTTGTTGAATAAGCGCCGTAACATCATGCACAATCTGCTGTGGACTTTCGGCCAATATAAAGCGCATGCCCAATGCCTGGGCCGGCGGGCCGTACTGAGCCTGATCGTCAATAAATACCACTTCGGAACCAGGCAACCCCAGCTTGTCGAGTGCCAGTTGGTAGAAGGCCGTCTGCGGCTTGGCAAGCCCTGCTTCGCACGACAATACAACTGGGTCAAACCCATCGTAGCTACTGGCTGCCCGCAGCTGCGCCGCACCAATGGCATACATATTAGACAAAATGCCTGTGGCTATGCCGTGCGCCCGCACACGTTCTGCCAACGCATAGACCGGTTGGCTGTGCGTCAATATGCGTACACGCTCAACAAACATTTGCTCGGTAATTGGCCGAGGCGTTGGGTACCGCTCACCCACTTTTGCCAAATATTCGGCCATGGTAAGCGCGCCCGAAAAAAACTGCATGTGCAAATCCTGAAACTGCATATCGGCCAACTTGCGGCCAAACAGCTCGGCAACTACACCAGCAATGCTACCAGCCTTGCCTTGCTCGCTGAGCACGCCACCAAAATCGAATAATACTGCTTTTATCATATCTTTAGTGTACCGACTTGGCGCCAGTTCACAAAAGGTCGCCCAAGGCAGCGCGAACTACAGGTTCTATTTGTTTTGCCATCCAGGTGTAGCCTTTATCGTCGGGATGCACGCCATCGGTAAACACGTAGTGTTCGAGCCAATCGTCTGGCACCGCTGCAAAGATAGGCACGTGCTGAGTGCCTTGGTCCTTGCTTACTTGCTGCATTGTCTGCTCAAAAAGCTCAATGCGGGAATTGGTAAAGTACGACAAGCCGCCAGTTATGGCATTACGCTTGGGCGAAGCTCTGCGCTCATCTGCTGGCGGTAATCCCACGGTGATTGTGGTTGCGGCGTACTTTTTGGCGATGTTCACGATACTGCTCAGACAACTGCCGTAGTCTTCCGCGCTATATATAAAACCGTCCGGAGTATCTATAGCCTTAGAATCGTTGGTTCCTGTTTGCAGCACAATAACAGTATCCTGTGCGTGCGACGGGCTTGCCCCACGAGCAATCAACTCATGCTCAAACCGATCAAGCAGAGCGGGCGTATCGGCGCCAGGAACGCCAAGCGGGTATACAGCGCACACTTCACCGGCAGCATCTTCGCCATACATATCACGGTGCAGGCTAAATTTTACTTTGTCGGCCCAGCCACCTTGCGAGCCACCCAAACCATGCACAATGCTGGCGCCAAAAATGTACAAGTACTTCATGCATGCTCCTTTGGTAGTTGATCGATAAATTCTTGCCAGGCAGTAATGGTGTAACGCGGGCCGAGCGACTCTAAGTACTTGCGATCGTAAAACAACTGGTGCAACGATGGATAAAATAATAGGCTGTCAATGCCGGCGTTATTGGCCGCCAATAAGTCTTTGTCGGAATCGCCCAGCATGAGCGCATGGCTCTTTTTGATACCGCCTAGCAGCTGGAGCGCCAGGTCGATACTCTCGGGGTGAGGCTTGTGGTTGGTTACTCTATCGCCGGCAATAATAACGTCGAATAACTCAGCTAGCTGATGGTGATTAAGCGCGATGTCTATGACATGTGCGGGCGTGCTTGAAACTAGGGCTAGCTTTTTGCCACGAGCTTTAAGCAATTGGAGCGCCCGCAAAGCATCGTCATACATGGCCACCAATGGGTTTTGAGCCTTGGCGGCTTCGCGCACCTCGTCTACAAATTTGTCGCGTAGCGCAGAGTCTAGGCCATACTTGAGGGCCCAATCCCAGTTGCCAAACTCGGCAGTAATCTGAGCGTCGGTTACCTGCAAGCTGTAGGCATTGGCCTGGCCGCGCAAAATGCGCAGCCAGTTGTCCAGCGTTTGACCCAATGTGCCATCCCAATCAAATAAGTAAGCGTCGTAATCTTTCATGTCGCCTATACCAGCCTTTCGCACATGAGTGTAGTTTGTTTAAAAAGCCAAGCGCCGAAGCGCAGACGTACTGGTGGTACGACGAAGTGAGGAGCGGAAGATTTTCGGGAAAAGTGTGCCATGTGCAAAAGCCGTTACTGCGAAAGCCGATTACTTGGCGAACTCGATAGCGCGGGTTTCACGTATGACATTTACCTTGATGGTACCGGGGTATTGCATGGTGCTTTCAATCTTGGTGGCAATGTCGCGAGCTAACTTAATGGCAGCTAGGTCGTCAATGTTTTGTGGCTTTACAAACACGCGTACTTCGCGGCCAGCGCTAATGGCGTACGACTTCTCGATACCGCCAAAGCTATTAGCTACGTTCTCGAGCTCCTTCATGCGCTCTACAAAGTTTTCGGCGCTAATGTTGCGGGCGCCGGGGCGTGAGGCGCTAATGGCGTCTACTACGCGAATGATGAGCGCTTCGGTGCTGGTTGCCTCTACATCGTCATGGTGTTGCTCGGCAGCCAAAGCAACGGCTTCGGGGGCACCGTACTTACGCAAGATTTCGCCACTAATATGGTGGTGCTTGCCTTCCATTTTGTGAGTCAAGGCTTTGCCAAGATCGTGCACCAGGGCAGCGTACTTGGCAGTCTTGACGTTGGCGCCCAGCTCTTCGGCAATAATGCCAGCCATATGCGCCATTTCGGTGGAGTGCTTGAGCACGTTTTGGCCGTAGCTGGTGCGGTAGCGCAACTCACCAAGTAAATGCAGGATCTCTTTAGGAATACCAATGACACCAACCTCGCGCGCAGCGTCTTCGCCGGCACGCAATACGTCTTTTTCGACGTTCTTTTGGGCTTTGTCGACAACTTCTTCGATGCGGCCAGGGTGAATACGACCATCCTTCATAAGCATTTCGAGCGCTTGGCGGGCAACTTCGCGACGCACTGGATCGAAGCTAGACAGCACAATGTAGCCAGGGGTATCGTCTACCATAATGTCTACACCGGTGGCACGCTGCAGGGCCTGAATGTTGCGGCCTTCTTTGCCAATAATGCGGCCCTTCATTTCTTCGTCCTCGAGCTTAACACTGGTAACGGTGCGCTCGGCAGTCACTTCGCTGGCCATGCGTTCCATGGCAGTTACTATAATCAGGCCGGCTTGCTCTTCGGCTTCGTCTTTAGCCTCGTTTTGCATCTTAGAGATCAAACCAGTGAGGTCGTTTTTGATGTCACGCTCGGTCATTTGCATCAGCTTACTTGCAGCGTCTTCTTTGGTAAGGCCAGCGACCTTCTCCAGCTTTTCTTGCTGCTTTTTGCGGATGTCGCGAATTTCGTCCTTAAGGCCCTCTACTTCGCCTTCGGCGGCGCGCAGTCTTTCGGTACGCTTGTCCAGCTCGTCGAGTTTTTTATCGAGGGTATCTTCGCGACTTACCAAACGCTGCTCAATATCTTTGAGTTCGCGGCGACGAGCTTGTTCTTCTTTGCGGCCTTCGTCTACCAATTTGGCAGATTCTTCGCGGGCGTCGTCAAGCAACTTAGTGGCCTCACGTTTGGCTTTACTTAACTCCTTGTTTGCCTGCTCTTGGGCAGAGCCAATGCGTTTTTTGGTAATAACGGTATTGGCGCCGAAGCCCACGGCAAGGCCCGCCACAGCAAGCACTATGGTAATTGGATCCATATTATCCTTTCTAGCTAAACAGATTGGGACAAGCAATCGCTATCACGTTCCCTAGCTTTATAACCAATCTGAAAGTCAAATGTAATTAAATGTAACGAATGTCGGATATGCTAGACACTTCAGGCAAATCCTTATCTAAAACTATACGCTAAATAGCTTTTGGGGGCAATAAAATCGCTTGCACAGGCTTAGCGTTTTTGCTGCGTAATGTGCACCGGAGCGCCGTAGTAGGGTATGGCAATGCGCTCGTCTTCGCCCGCTTGCAAGCGGGCAATGCCGGTTTGCACCCAACCTTCATCCAAGGTGGCCACAATCGGCACGCCCAAGCCGTACGCAAAAGCGTCGGCCACGGTAATGCCAATGCGCAGACCGGTAAAGCTACCTGGGCCCTTAAAGCACACAACACCTTCTATCTCTTCTAGATGTTTGCCATGAGCTGCCAGCAAGCTGGCAATTGTGCGGTGTAATGTTTGGGATAACTGGCGGCCAGCGGTCCACTTCTCGTATCCTAACTGCGTGTTACCATCAAACAGCCCAACTTCGGCTTCGGGGTTGTCGGAACGAATAGCAAGCACCAACATTATGACTGCACCGCCTCTACCAGATAGGCATATGCCGGGGCGGCGCGAAAGGTAAGCAGACGGTTACCTTCAGGCGTCTGTTCAATTTCAACTGTCAGGCGGTCTTCCGGCAAGACATGTTGCACCACGTCGGCCCACTCTACCACAACGACAATTGCTGGGTCGCCAATTACCTCGGCCAGCTCGTCGGCAATAACACCCGGGTCGTTTAGGCGATAAAAATCAAAGTGATGAATCTCGAATTTGTCGGCTTTGTACACCTTGCTAATGGTAAATGTAGGGCTAGCAACCTTGTCGCTACTGCCCGTGCCACGCACCAACCCGCGTACAAACGTGGTTTTGCCGCCGCCCAAATCGCTGGCTAGCTCAATCACTTCGCCGCCCTGCAAGGCTTTGCCTAATTTTTCGGCTAGCATCTCGGTTCGCTCGGCGCTTGCCGATCCAATTTGCCACGTCACGTCGGTACTCATATGCCCCGTATAGTACCGCGAGCACGGCCGCCCCTGCAAGCACCCCTGGGTGAAAGCCGCCCGATTTTTGTTGCACAGTAGCCGCAGGTGGCGAGTCGCTGGCAGGTGCCGAAGCAGCTTTTTTGGTTGTCTTTGGCGCGGCTACGGCTTTGGTGGTTGCGCCTTTGACGCTCGTTTTTTTGGTAACAGTTGACGAAGGTGTCGCCTTGGCAACTACCGCCGTGGGCGGGTTTATGCTGTTGGCTGCGTTTGGCGTAGGCGTAAGGCTCCATTGCCACATGCCATTGGCCAGGACAAACGATTGGCCACTAGGAGCTAAGTCATACGCGTCGCTTTGCGCAATCACACTGCCCAGAGGGTCTAATAACTGCACTTGGCCACCGCTATTAGGCAAACTCAGCTTAGTATCGCGCGAGTAATAGGCGGCAAATGCGGTTGGTGCCAGGCTGGTGCCTGCCGCAAATGCAAAGGTGTGCTTACCACTGTGCAACACAAAGGCGCTCAGATCGAAGGCAACTGAGTTGGGGTTGTACAGCTCGATAAACTCGTCACTTGTATCGATTTGGGGAGATGCGGGATTAGGCAGTAACTCGCTCAGCTGCGGGGCTAGCAACCCTTGGTCCACAGACGGTATAGCGCCGGTGGTTGATTGTCCTATGGGAGGGTTAGCTTGCCCATCGCCGGACGATGCTACCGCGCAATTGTCGGCAAGCAAATCAGGGCTAGTGGCAACACTGTCAGATACTATTGGATTATTAGCCTTGGGTGTCGGCACAGCCAACGAAAAATCTGCCGCGTCGTTATTAATGTCGACATACCCGGCCCCACTCCAGGCACGCGCCAAGCTTTTGCCCGCAGGCAATCCCTTTTTATCGGTCTTGTATGTACTGCGGGCATCTAGCGAAGCCCCGCCCCACTCTACTTCGTCTGACACAACCAGGTCTGACGCACAGGTGCCGTCGGCCTGCGTTTGACTGGCGGTATATAGCAGCCGAATATGCCCACCTACGGCCGACAACCCGGCGCTAAAAGTAGCCTTAGACAACGACGTCATATACTTTTTACTAGCCACTACATTGTATGCATGGGCTGCAACCGTACCCGTTAGGTGTATGGTCCGGTACGGTTTGCTCCACGACAACGCGCCAGAACTGGCAATCTGCACCTGCCATTGTCTGTCGGCCAGGTTGATGGGTTTGTCGCTCGCGTTGTATAGCTCAATAAACTCTTCGGAATTGTTGACACTACTACCTGCTTGCACCTCGGTGATCAGCAATGGGCCACCCAAAACAGCATTGGCCCACGCTGTTCGCGTCGTTATGACAAGCGTGCACATCAGCAAAAACAAAACGAAGCGCTTCACGCCGCCGATACTAGCGAACCTTCCCCGAAAACACAAGCGTTTTGTGGCCTCACTTACGCGCGGTATACTAAAAGCATGTTACAACTAAGCGGCATGATCCTTAATCGGCCGGTACTGAGCTTGCGCACCGGTACACAAGTAGCCACGGCCCTTACCCCCATCATTAACCCCAACAATCTTAAAATAGAGGGTTTTTACTGTCACGACGATGCCAGCCGGCAGCAGCTTATTTTGGTAGCGCAAGATGTACGCGATGTGATGCCCCAAGGCATTGTTATTAACGACCACGATGTACTAACCGAGGCATCCGAGCTTGTTCGTTTGCAAGATTTATTGCGCATCAATTTTGTGCTCTTGGGCAAACCGGTAATTACCAGCAGCAAAGGCAAGTTGGGCAAAGTAAGCGACTATGCCGTGGAAACGCAAAGCCTGTATATCCAAAAATTATACGTCTCGCAATCGCTCTTTAAGAGTTTTAGCGGCGGCAACCTGGGTGTCGACCGCTCGCAAATTGTCGAAATAAACGACAAACGGATCGTCGTTAACGATCCGCTGCAAAATGTTCCGGCTGGCGCCCGTGCCATAGCTTAAGTCGTAACGAGCTCTGGCAATGCTACTAAATTAGGTGCTTCGATAGGTATTGTCTCTATAAGGGCAGTGTTCCCTAGGCAAATAACGGGCCGACCGGATTCAAACGACTCATCCATTTTGAAATCGGGTTCGCGGACGTTGTCGGCCATTGGCGCTGTGGGTAAATCGACAGTCTCGACCCGGCGTGGCGATCGCCACGGTGATTTGGGCGCATTAGCTGCGACCATGGCAGCTATCTCCAAATCGAGCGCCGCCAACTCCTCTGGTGTCTTTTCTGGAGGTTTTGCAGCGGCAAATGCCGGAGGCATATCACCTGCACTGCCATGGCTAAATCGGCCGTGATCATATATGGTATGACGATCATTTCTCATACAAGGATCCTTGATTTGGTTGTCAAAAAAGGAAGCCGAATAGGCTTACACGATTATGATACGCCGCTCTCTCGGATCGTGCAAGGTTAACTTGCTAATCGTTTTCGGATTGCAACGCTGACTTGATATCGTCGTAGCTAAAGCCCTGACGGGCCAGGTATTGCATCAGTTTTTGGTTGTCGGGATAATGACTACGCTTCTTGGCAATAAGGTCACGGAGGGTTTGGCGTTCGTCGGTTTCGTCTTCTTGTAGCACCACATCGATAACATCGCTAGGCACGTGCTTTTGCTGTAGCTCCAGTTTAAGGCGGCGCTTGCTCACTGATTTAAGTAGTCTACGGTTTGCCACCCATGCTTTGGCAAAGGCCTCATCGCCCAAAAGGTCTAACCGACGCAGGCCATCGGCAATCTGTTTGCCCGCTTCTTGGTCAACACCTTTGCGCCGAAAATAATCCATTAGCTCCCATTCGCTGCGTGGCCGCATTACCACAAAGCGCAATGCGTTAGTACGCGCCTTGTCCAACCCAGCGGTTTGTTTTAGCTCGTTCAAACGCGCGCTATTCAGTTCTTGTCCACTGGCTAGGCCGCTATCTATCAGGCCGCCTTCACTCAAGCTAAAAGCATACTTGCCATCAACAAAAATCGAATAACGATCTTGGCGCTTTACCTGTTGTTTTATCGCTGTAATGGTCATGCCAGCACTTTGTCCCACAAATGCTGCAGGCCTTCGGCCACGAGCTCCGGGTGCTCGCGCACCAGGCTAGCAATTTCATCTACAGTAAACCAACGCAGTTCGGCAACCTCATCGCCCTCGGGTTGTTTTGGCAAAACGTCCAGATTGACCCTATACACAGTAACGTAGCGCTTGCTGGCAATGCCCATCAGTGGCATGTCGGTATAAAAATGAGCAATCTGTGTCAAAGGCACATCATGCACGCCTACTTCTTCGGCTAACTCAAGTCGAGCCGCCTCTTCGTAGCTATGCCCGCCGTCTACATGCCCACCGGCAGCTGCGTCCCAACGGCCCGGAAAAAGCACCATGTGCTGTGAGCGTTTTTGCAGCAGATAGCGTCCTTGGCCGTCGACCACCACTACAAACACCACGCGGTAAATGGTGCCAGTGGCCCGTGCTTCGCTCAGCGGCATCTCGCCAATGATAGTATCGTCTTGGTCTACGGTTACCACCGGAGGGTGCACCATTATTTTACCCACCTACGATGCTTGTTTTGCTCTTCTTTGTCACGAAAGGCTTGCTCTAAATCCACGCCCAGCATATTGCAGATACACAACAGCACAATAAACACGTCGGCTGCTTCGCCAGGCACGTCTTGGGCGTTGGCGTTTTTGTCCAGGCTCATACCGGCGGTCTTACGCGCAGCCTTGGCTAGTTCGCCCACCTCTTCGGTAAGTAGCATGAACGACTTGGCGATATGTGCTGGATCGGTGTTAAAACCGCGTTCCAACATCATATCGTGGGCGTACTTTTGCATGTCAGCCAAGGTCGGATTGGACTTAAGATTCAGGTTGCTCATACTACTCCTCGGGGGCGGCAGTTGGATCAATGCGTGTAAAGGTACGGCGCATGTCTGCTATTACGGCAGTCACGTCGCCAACGGCCTTAAATAGCGTAATTGACTCTTCCTCGTAAGGGTTGGCATGAATGTGCCACTGATCTTTTTTCATTTTGATACTGGTGCCTGGACGCAACTCAAATGTCTCTTGTACATTGCCATCGGCATCGGTAAGTGTTAGTTGGCTGACGCCACCTACCTGCACCAGATTCTCGAATGCCAGCGGCCGGTGATGTCTTGGCAATTCGGAATCAGAAACCAGCACAAGTGTGCCGGTAGCAAAGTCACTGCCTATATGCGAGAAATAAAAACGAGCGTGCCCGGTGGGGTCTTCCCATATCTCGAATGCTTCTGAGCCCATGTTAATCCTTTGGCGCGGCGGCCGCACGCACTTTAGCGGCAATCTCTTCCATCACCTTAGGGTTTTCTTGCAAGTACGTCTTGGCAGCTTCGCGCCCCTGGCCAATCTTGCCTTCGTTGTAGGCAAACCATGCGCCAGATTTTTCAACAATGTTGTGTTGCACGGCCAGATCCAAAATGTCGCCACTGCGGCTAATGCCTTCGTTATACATGATGTCGAATTCGGCTTCGCGGAATGGCGGAGCAATCTTGTTTTTAACCACCTTAACACGAGTACGGTTGCCAATCACGGCCTCGGCCTGCTTAATCTGACCAATGCGGCGAATGTCCATACGCACGCTGGCATAAAACTTAAGAGCATTGCCGCCGGTAGTTGTTTCGGGGTTGCCAAACATTACACCAATCTTCATACGAATCTGGTTAATGAATATCACCGTAGCCTTGCTGCGGTTAATAACGCCAGTCAGCTTACGAAGAGCCTGGCTCATAAGACGAGCTTGCAAACCTGGCAGACTGTCGCCCATGTCGCCTTCGATTTCGGCGCGAGGCACCAAAGCGGCTACAGAGTCTACCACAATAATATCTACGGCGTTACTGCGCACCAGTGTCTCGACAATTTCGAGGGCTTGCTCGCCGTTGTCGGGCTGGCTCAGCAGTAGGTTGTCGACGTCTACGCCAATACGTTTGGCATACGATGGGTCGAGCGCATGCTCGGCATCAATAAATGCGGCTGTGCCACCATTTCTTTGAATTTCGGCAATGCAGTGCAGGGTAAGCGTGGTTTTACCCGAGCTTTCTGGACCATAAATTTCAATAACGCGGCCCTTGGGGATGCCCCCGCCCAGCGCGATGTCCAGCGAGATACTGCCCGTGGGGCTGGTCTCGACTTTTTGAGCATAGCCTTCACCGAGCTTCATGATGGAGCCCTTGCCAAACTGCTTTTCAATCTGTTCGAGCGCCATACCCAACGCTTTATTCTTGCCTTCGGAAGCGCCCATAGCAACTGCCTTAGCTTCTTTGTCTACTTTACTTTCTTTGCCTTTGTCGTTGGCCATTATCGTACCCTCCAGTTGTCGTTATCTCCACCGGCCTCTTTATGAACTCGTTACACATCTTCCTCAAACAAAACTTGCCCTAGCGGCACCAATCAACAGTTTTGCTCGTCGCCGCATCCTATGGATACGTCTCCTCCCCAAAACTATCGTCTGGCACTCACCAGGGCAAGTTTTGTTACCTGAGGAAGATGTGCACCGAGTCCAATACTAGTATACCTTAGTCGAACTGCCTAGCGCTTACTACAAAATAATTCACATTTTTGGGCGGCAAAGGTTCAAATATGGTAGCACCGCTTATGCTTTTTCCGCTATACTAACAGCAATGGCTACCAAGGATGGACTTATGGGGCGGTTGTTTGTAAACGCCGATAAATTTAGCGATAAGCAGGTGTCCGAAACGCTGGCTATGCTCGTAGAACATGGCGTTATGCGCGGAGCTAGCGACATACACATCGAACCGCACGAGCGCTTTGTGCTGGTGCGCTACCGCATAGACGGCAGTTTACGTGGGATTCACAAATTGCCGCGAGCAGCGCTGGCAAACATCATGGCCCAGCTCAAAACCCTAGCCGGCCTTAACACCCAAGAAACCGCCGCACCGCAAGAAGGTCACTACGAAATCGCCGCCGGCGGCAACCAAGTAGACGTGCGACTCAATACTATGCCAATTTTTGGTGGCGAAAAGGCCGTGCTACACCTCAATATCGAGCGCGGAAAACCTATGGATCTAGCCGAACTAGGCTTTTGGGGCACTAACCTTACCACCCTGCAACACTGCCTTACCAACCCCCATGGTCTGATTGTGGTTGCGGGTGCACGCCACAGTGGCACTTCTACCACCATGTTTAGTCTATTGGCTGCGCTCAACACACCCATGGTAAGCATAGCTACGGTAGAAACCAGCCCTAAACACCGTCTGCCCGGTGTAAGCCAGACGTACCTGGCTGGCAACGCCATGAGCGTATACCAGGGTTTGCAAGCCGCACTCAAACAAGATCCCAACATCATTTTGGTAAGCAACACGCCAGACAGTCAGACCATGCAAGCCGCTGTACACGCCGCCACAACCGGCCACTTAGTTATTTTGGGTATACACGCAGACAACACGGCTAGCGCTTTACTGCGCCTAAAAGCTGCTGGCGTTGAGCCGTTTGTATTAGTGACTGCGCTACGGGCCGGCTTGGGCCAACGCCTCGTGCGCACCCTATGCCCTGATTGTCGAGTACGCTACGAACTCAACCGTGACGAGCAAAAAGAGCTAGCCCGTAGTTTTGGCATCACCAGCGCCGCCGCATACAAACGCATTCACGACCTAGAACGAGCTGCGGCTCCGGCAGTGTTTGGCGATGTAAAACAACTCAGCAGCAGCCCTACGGCCATTACGCACCTATGGCGGGCCAGCGACACTGGTTGCGAAACATGCGACCACAGTGCCTACGCCGGCCGTACGGCAATTACCGAAGTTATAAGCAACTCGTCTGCGCTCCATAAAGCCTTGCTGAGCGATGATGTCCATGCCGCCTCAGCATTGCAATCCGCCATACTCAAAGACGGCTTTATACCCATGGCTCTAGATGGGCTTATAAAAGCGCTACGCGGCCAAACCGCTATAGCCGAAGTGCTACGCGCCGTAAGTGTGCTTGCCTAGGTGTACAGCGTGTGACTATAATCAGCATATGATTCGCTCTAAAAACAACAAGGGCTTTACTATTATCGAGCTACTAGCGGTAATTATTATCGTTTGTATTTTGGGCACTTTGGTACTGCTAGCCTACAGTGGTGTGCGCGCCAAAAACCGTAACAACGAGCGCGAAAGCGACATCGATGTGCTAAAAGGCCAATTAGAGGTCTACTACGCCGGCACCGAAACCGGTACCAACATGTACCCCACCTTTGCCCAAATTAGCAACGACACCTGGCGTGCTCAAAATCTAAAAAAACTACCGGCCGACGCCTTGCAAGACCCCAGCTGGAGCAAAACTATTGCTGCCTGCACCACCACCGACAAACCCGTAGTCGCCGCCAAGCCGACGCTTAAGTGCTACAGTTACCAGGTAACTGCCTCGGACGGCTCGGCCTGCGATAACGTCAATACTCCTTGTGCGCATTACACGCTTACAGCGATGCTAGAGGGTGGCGAAAAGTACGTTAAAAGTAGTCTCAACTAACCGCTTTCGCTCCGTCATCCCGGACTAGACCCCGCCTCCAGTCAATCATGTGCCTTCTGTTGTTTGTTTGTTTTCTTCTTCAAACTGCATAGCTCCTTCTTTGCTTCGCAAAGGGCATGGTGCAGCGCGGTAGCGCTGCACCCCTTACTTTTTGACCGCAAAAAGTAAGGGTACTCGCTTCCAGCGAGTACAGGTACTTTGCGAATAGCAAAGAAGGAGCTAAGTAGCTAGGAGGAAGATAAAAAAGCTTAATTACTAACCGTTGTTGGTATACGTTATACCATGATTTTGAACATTGCGACGCATTTCCAAAAACTCTTCGTGTACTTCCAAAATCTTGCGAGCATAGTCGTTGGGGCGTGGACAGTACGGGAATTGAAATTTAGAGCGCTCGCCGGCAGTTTCTACCTTGAGCGTACCAAAACCAAACAAATGCGGCAGAATGCCGTTTTGGTCTACGGTAACGTCTTCTAGATTATCCATGCTTAGCTGACTTACCTGGCGCGTAAACAAACTGGTTTGCGATATTTGGGTAATGCTATCGCTAGTCACCACCCATTCATTTTGCCAGTACACCGACGTGGCAAGGCCCAAAATAAGAATCAAAGCGACAATAACGATAGCCATACCGGCATAAATCATGGCGCTATTGTCAGAACCCAGACCTGCCTGGCTTAGTGCATTTGGCACCAAGACCACCGCCAATACAACAGCTATTAACATCCCAATAACAGCGGCAACATACAACGAAACTATACCAAACGGGTGCCGCTTAACGGTGCAGATAATGCGCTCACCGGGTTGCAGCACCACCATAGGGTGCATGCCGGTAGGCGTCTTTTGCAAATGCTCTTCGCCAGCCGCCGGATCTTGGCCCATAGGCATGGTTGCATACGACTGCGGTTGCGGCTGATATTGTTGCTGCATAGGAGCAGCCTGCGGCTGGGCATAGGGCTGCTGCTGCATAGGCTGGCCTTGCGGCGGATATTGAAAGGGGTATTGCCCTGGTTGTGGCGTCTGCTGCGGGCCCTGACTGGGCTGTTGAGGGTTCATAACCAGTTAATTATACCAGGTTTATCTGATCGGATTGTTCGTGAGGCATTCGCCCCAAGTGTTTGTAGGTTTTGAGCGTTACTTTGCGGCCCCGTGGAGTACGCTCCAAAAGCCCAATTTGCATAAGGTAGGGTTCGTAAAAATCTTCGATAGTGCTACGCTCTTCGGCCGTTAGCGCCGCCAGTGTTTCTACCCCTACAGGGCCACCCTTGTAGTTGTCGATGATAGCCAACAGCAGCATGCGGTCGGCTGGGTCGAGCCCTAGCTCGTCTACTTCTAGGAGTTGCAGGGCCTGGGCGCTAATACGAGTATCGATGATGCCATCGCCGTTAACATCAGCGTAATCGCGCACGCGCTTTAGCAGCCGGTTAGCAATGCGCGGCGTAAGGCGAGAGCGACGACTAAGCTCCTCGGCGGCCTCGGCCACAATACGCACCTGCAAAATACTGGCAGCACGCTCAATAATTTGATGGATTTCGGCCGGAGTATAAAACTCCAAACGATGAATCATGCCAAAACGATCACGCAACGGCGCCGCCAAGTTACCGGTGCGCGTAGTTGCGCCAATGAGGGTAAATTTGGGCAAATCCAAACGCAAGCTACGGGCACTCGGGCCCTTGCCCAACATAATGTCCAGCTTAAAATCTTCCATGGCCGAATACAGCACTTCTTCGACCACGCGGTTAAGCCGATGGATCTCGTCGATAAACAAAATATCGCCATCTTGCAAATTGGTGAGCAAACTAGCCAGATCGCCGGGGCGCTCAATAGCCGGGCCGCTGGTGATCCTAATTTGCGCGCCCATTTCGTGTGCGATTACGCTGGCCATGGTAGTTTTGCCTAAACCCGGGGGGCCATATAATAAAATGTGATCGAGCGGGTCGCCCCGCTTTTTGGCAGCGGCAATAGCCAAACGCAAATTCTGCTTAATGCGCTCCTGGCCAATGTAGTTGGCAAAGTCTTGTGGGCGCAACGTTACTTCCAGCTCTTGTTCCTGCTGGTTGTCGGGCTGCTGCGCCGTGGTTACAATCCGTTCTACTGCCATGTTATTCCCCTTATTGTACAGTACTGCAAAAAGCTATTGCTTTAGGGCTTGGCGAATACGTTCTTCGGTCGAAATATCTGCAGGTACATTTGCCAACGCACGGGCAGCATCCTGGGGCGAGTAGCCTAAGGCCACCAGAGCCTCTACGGCTTCGTCGGCTGTTAAAGCGCGATCGGACTGTAGTAGGCCAGTTGTGGCCAGGTCTACGCCCTCTAGGCCTACTTTGTCTTTTAACTCTACTACAATGCGCTCGGCCACGCGTTTGCCAACGCCATTCGCTTTTTGAATAGACTTAGTGTCGCCACCGGCAATCGCACGACGCACCTCGCTACTGTTGCCAATGTTGAGCACGCTTAGGGCCATTTTGGGGCCAATGCCCGTCACGCCCAGCAGCTGTACAAATAACTGCTTGGTGTCACGTGTTACAAAGCCAAATAAATCGTGCGATTGCTCGCGAATGTGCTCGTAAATATACAGCTTGGTAAGGTCACCACTGCCCAGCCGGCCGTAATCTTCGTTGGATACGTACAGACCATAGCCCACTCCACTGACGTCCACAATAATACTATCTTCGGTTTTTTCGGCAACCACGCCGGTGAGTTGTGCAATCATACTGTGGCATTATAGCAACCTATGGCCGAATCGGGCCTGCAATCACGTGCGCCACGGCGCTCGTAAACATTCCCAGGAGACGCACACCAGTACGCCGGTCAAAGGGTATGGTGGCAGCGTAAACTTCGCGCATGTCTTCCTTTGGGTCCATGACCTTTTGTAGCATGGCGTCAAATGGCATACCCAAAAAGGCAATTTCTGAGTCAGGTACATTTTTGCTGGCGTAGGCCAACCTAATTGCCTCTGGCCTACCGTCGGTGGATAAATATTGGTCAACGATAAGCCAATCAGGTGCGTGTATGCTTACGGTACGCGCGTCCCGCATAAGAACAGTTCGATGACCACCTTCTAAAGTCTGAGTCTGTATACCTACGATCGGAACTGTCTTACCCGGCTCGGGCCACCCCAACCTATTGTGCCGGGTAAGATTAGACAGTTCGATAAGCCCCTCCAGAGGAAAACGGGCGAGGGCGCGGGGCGGGGAGAACGACTGCAAGCTAGGTGCTTCGCGCAACGACACCAGCGTTGGCAAGATGGTCTCTGTGGTTTTTAAAACGTGTAGCATGGCTCGTTTACTGACGTATTGTCGAACTATGTGTCAACGCCGCCGCCAAAGCATCGGCGGCGTCGTCGGGTTTGGGGATTTCCTTAAGAGCAAGCAGCACGCGCACCATCTCTTGCATTTGTTTTTTGTCGGCTTTGCCGTAGCCAGTAATGGCCTGTTTGATTTGCATCGGCGTATATTCAAACAGGTCTAGGCCAGCTTGCTTGCCACACAACAGCACTACACCTCGGGCTTGGGCTACTGTCATTGCCGTGGTTACGTTGCGGGCAAAAAACAATTTTTCGACGCTCATTACCTGGGGTTTAGTTTGGACGATAATGTCGGTAAGCTCTTCAAAAATAGTTTGCAAACGTACCGCATCGTCTTCGTGCACGGGCGTACGAATAACACCGGCGTCTACCAGCTGTTGCTTTCGTCCGTCGCTCTCAATGATGCCAAAGCCCAAAATACCAGTGCCTGGGTCGATGCCAATAATTCGCATACGGACACTCCTTGGTTAAGCTAGCAATTCTTCGGAAATATCGAAATTGACGTGGGTGTTGGTAACGTCGTTAACGTCATCCAGGGCGTCCATTAGGCGCATAATTTTGCCAGCGGTGTCTTTATCGGTTACTTCTATAGTAGTGTTGGGGACGTAGGTAAGCTCGGCCTCGGTAATTTGCACACCCGCCGCACGTAGGGCATCGCGTACTTTTGCCAACTCTTTGGGCTCGGTGTAGACTACCGATTCGTCGCCTTCTTCTTGGACGTCGTCTGCGCCAGCGTCCAGGGCTTGCATAAGCAACTCGTCGCCTTTGCCATTAACACGTATCATGCCCTTTTGGTCGAACTGAAAAGCCACCGCGCCCTTTTCGGCAATGTTGCCACCGTGTTTAGAAAACGCCAGACGGACTTCGGGGTAGGTGCGATTGATGTTGTCTGTGGCCACCTCTACCAAAATGGCCACGCCACCAGGGCCATAGCCTTCGTACATGTTTTCTTGCAGCTGCGCAGCATTTTTGTCGGCAACCCGTTGGATGGCGCGGTCGATATTGGCCAGTGGCATATTGGCAGCCTTGGCTTTGTCGATAGCCAGTCGCAGCGCAAAATTGGTGCTTGGGTCGGTACCGCTACGGGCGGCAAGGGCAATGGCGCTACCCAGCTTGGTAAAGACTGCACCTCGGGCGGCGTCTTTGGCGCCCTTTTCGCGTTTAATGGTCGACCATTTGGAGTGCCCGCTCATTGCCTGTTGCTTCCTCTTTTGTTACCTGATTCTTATCTGTTAGTATACCACGTTTGGGCAATTTTGCACTCATAAAATAAATCACCCAGAACACAAAAAGATACGCCATTAGTATGTCGACTGTACTAAATGTTATATGCTCGATAAACACATGAGGCAAGCCGGCCAACAGCGAGGCCACCGATAGCATATAGCTTAAGAGCAGTTTGGCGGGCCAGGCAAACCACCCTGCAACGCTCGGCACCAGCCAGCCGGCAAGGCCAGCGACCGTGCTTAAAAGCATTGCCAAGGGCACGCAGGCCGCTACTAATGCATTGGCTGGCAGTGCAACCAACGACATCTGTCCGAAAGTATGCAGTAGGTAGGGTAGTGTCATGGCCTCGGCGCACACGCTCTCGATAATAATTTGCGCTAAAACATTGGGGCGTTTGTTGCTATATATGCGCCGCGTAACCAATGGGGCCAATATGAGCACGCCGCTAAAAGCCAAAAACGAGAGGTACCAGCTGACATTTCCCCACACATAATTTGGGTTAATGTATACCGTAATAGCGGCAGCCACCAATAGTAGCACCACAGGATGCACTATTCGGCCGTAATACCACGCCAACAGCCCCAAACCACTTACAATGGCAGCCCGTACTACCGACGGGCTAAAACCAGTAAGCGTTATAAACGTTGCTACCAACAAACCACATGTTGCCGCCGTCTGAAATTTGGATCGTTTGCCAAGCAGTCGTCGGGCGGCGTTTACCAAAATAGTCACGTTATAGCCAGACACAGCAATCAAATGCGTAAGCCCTGCTGCCAATAACACTGTCGACGTATCGGCCGGTAATGTATTGCGCTGGCCAATCAACAGCCCCAGCCCAAACGAGGCCTGCGGCTCTGGCAGTGCCGATTGTACCCCGGCGGCAAACCTGTGGCGCAGCTCGTCAATCGGCGAACTGCCATGCGCCACTACCTGCAAATCAGCAAAACTAATGCTGGCGCTGCTATTACCGCGTGTTGGGTACAACTTGCCAGTTGCCTGCACACTATCGCCACGATTAACGCTACTAACACCAAAGCCCGAAATCTTTAGCTGCCCAGGTAGTGTTGTAGTAAAAGGCATGCGAATACGAGCATGGTCGGCCGGAAACGTCAGCTGCGAGTGATCATCATATACGCCATCGTCTGATGCACGCACCACTACTACCACTTTACGTAGGGCCAATCGGCTATATACATCAAATTGCCCAGCCGCAACACTACCGCGCCAGAATCCCACACAAAAGCAGCACAACACCAGGCACGTAAGCGTCGTCAGATCTTTCCGCCGCCAACTTAGTACTGCCGCAAAGGCAAGCGGCACAGCAACACTCCATGCCACCAAAAACGGATGTATTCGCGCACCCGCCACGCCCAACAAAAAAGCTAAACAGGCGACGCTAATAAGTACCGGCCGACGTAATGGTTTGCGCACGCCGGCATTCTAGCAAACCTTCCCCAACGGGGCGAGTTATAAAGCGGGTACGTACGGCTCCGCTTTCGACTTTATAACTTTTTTACCCGCGCAGCGATTAGGCGCCGGCTTGGAAAGTGGTGGACGAAAAGCCCGGGCACGATTGGTCGACCCAATCGCCTACAACCGGATCGGTAGCGCCATCTATATACACTTGTAGCTTAGTTGATGCCACACTACAAACCGACGGGTCAAAATTACCGGCATCGGGGAGCCCCAGCACCGTATGCGCCTTGCCGCCAGGTACCAACGTAATGCTCGTTACGGGTAGAGTGGGGCTGGGCGCTGCGCCATCGCCCAATGCCGTTCCGCTGGCATTATCCAAAAAGACCGCCGGAAAGCCCACAATAGAACAATTGTGCGTGCTGCTATTGGTAACGACCGCGTGCTTGTAGATAGTACCGGCTGTGCCTTCGCTTGCCCCTTCGGACAATGTCAGATCGGCTGGCTTGCAGGACTGCACAGCGACAGCAATGGTTTTGGGCACGCTTATCGGCTCGGCGTTGCGGCGCCACAACCAGTACGCCACAGCAGCAGCCGTAATCAAAATAATCACAATCAGCACCCACACTACTGCGTCGCCCCGTTGGTCTTTTGTGTCTGTTGTGCGTTTCATACCACCCCCACTTTTATATACACCTAGTATACCTCGTCATTCATAATACACTGGGGCAACGGGGCAAGTACTACTTTTTGTGTTTATTAATAACGTACCGGTACCGTTGCAAATATTGCTTGGCCAGCACACGCGCCGAAAACTTGCGGATAACCGATTCGCGGCATACTTCTGGATCTATCTGATCGATTCGCTTCATATATTTTTTAAGCTCGGTAATATTGTGCACCAGGTAGCCGTTAACACCATGTTCGATGATTTCGGACATAGCGCCGCGGTCCATGGCAATGACCGGTGTACCGCAAGCTAATGCTTCGATAACCGCCATACCAAATGGCTCTTCCCATTGTATAGGGGCCAGGAGTGCCTTGGCGTTACTTACCAGGCCAAGCTTACGCTCGCCGCTCACATCACCCACGCTCTCAATGGTTTCATCCAAATACGGAAAAATCTGGTCGCTAAAATAGCGAAAGTCGGCAAGTGTGCGGTACTTACTAAGCGGGTTAGCTAGCTCCAATAGTATCTGCTTGGGACGTCTAAGGTCGCCCACACCACCTGCCATTTTGAGCGGCACACCCAGATCAAGGCACGCTTTGACGGCTATCGCCTGACCCTTATCCGGATGAAATCGTGCTAGTGTCAAAAAGTAATCCTTCTTTTTGGCAACAAATGGAAAATCGCACACATTAACCGAATTGTGTACCACTGGTAGCATCAACCGCTTAAGTTCTTTGGGCGCAGCATCGGCAAGCGTTTTTGAGATGGGCACAAAGTGAAGGCGGTCGTTAGTAATAGCACCATATTGGCGCCACATAGGCATGTTGTCGGGGATACCCATCTGTAAGCGATCGGGCGTCGTAAACGGCGGGCCATGCAATGTATGAATAATAGGCGGCAAACTCTTGCGGCAAAAAGCATATAGCAGCGGACCAATGTAAAAGTTGTGGTCGTGAATAAGATCAAAACCGCCATCTTTTTCGATGGCGTTCAGCGCATATAACAAATGCGCTGCAATAATTGGCAGCGCATCGTAATAAGGTCTATGGATAAATTCGTGTTGGCCTGTATCGTACAACGAGTGCATTTTGGTGGCCGGCACAGTGGAATCACCCACAGTAAACAGCTCCACGCTTGCCCCGTTTGCTTCAAACTCGGGGATAAGAGGATCGATAACGTTTTCGACACCACCGTAACCCACCGGGGGGACGGGTAGCCAGGGACTGGCTAACATCGCTATTCGCATATATCCTTTGTACTTGCCCTACTCACGCTTTACACACAGAATCAAACAACTGACAGAAAAAAGTACTGCAAATAGTATATGGCGTATTGTGTTGACATGCAAGCGAACAAGTTGCACAGCAAACATTAAAAGTTCATTAAATCTTATAAGCCTACCTGGATACACCACTGTAAAACTGCCTATAGGCCTGAGTAATACAGGGGGTTAGTTTAGTTTGAGACCGCACTGAGTAGCAATATCACGAACAAAATGGTGGCGCAAAATGTCGTTCTCGAGCTGTCGTACTTCTTCGCTTACAGGGAGTATTGGCTCGGGATTATGCCGGCTGTCTACTATCGCTAGTATGGCCGAAATAGTCCAGGCCTGCCCTGGCTCGGGCATATTGGCCGCGCCAAAATCGTGATACGACGGCTCGTCAAGGTGCTCCTGACGATAGTGGTATTTGGCGCGCCCCTGGCGATCGACAAAGAAAAACTCATAACCCTCGCCGGCCTGCGCTACGGCATGCAAAATAGTATCCTCGAGTAGCGACGCCAAAGTATAAAAGCCATGCCGGCGCAGCCCGCAGGCAATGCGGTACGTTTGTTTGGGCCAAGTGACAAGACTGCCATGATAGTCGGCAAAACTCACCAGGTGAGCGTGCTTGCGAGCGCGAGTACGTACGCCAGCCACAGTCAAAAACTCCTCGGTAAACAGCTGGCGCACAATACCCTCGATATACGGCCAAGCCTCCTTGCGCGAAATGTGGTCAAAAATAGAGCTGTCCAATAACAACCCCGGGTTAGCCGTAAGCGTAGCAATCTGGCGTGCTCGACCTTCGGCGTCTCGGTCTAGACCCATACAAAAAAACTTTTCTTGGGGCATCCATAGCTCTTTAAGCGTATGGTCGCGGATCTGGCTGGCCAGGTGCCGCCAAGCATCGGCCTCGTGCTCATCAACGGCCACCAGTTGCATGGCAGCATACAGCGCGTCATAGGCGTAGCCTTGCAATTCGATGGCGGCAACGCCTTCGTCCGAGTTGGCAGTCGTGCCGTCGGTGTGCAAATAGGCAATCTCGGAATCTTCCCACGATTGGTTCACTAGCCCAGCAGGATTAAGCCGTTTAAACTCGAACAGCCCCCAGGGTGAAGCAGTCAACTTGCCTACCAGCCATGCCGCTGCATCACGCACGGCGTCGCGCAAGGTGCGCTCGACGCCAGACCAATCCGTAAAAGTTTCGTTTAAAATATCGTCGCCATAATGCTGACAATACAGCTGTACTAAACGGATAAACGAAGGCGTGGCATCGTACGAGCCGTAATACTGCAGCTGCTTTTCGTTGCCACCCCAGATAACACTAATGCGCTCTAGCACCATACGAGCGGCTTTAGGCACTTCGTGGCTGTTAAACTGCAGGCTGCGGTACTCGTGATGAATTTTGCCCTGCTCTTCTTCGCTTAACGAGTTAAAGCCCCTGCCTTGTAGCCGTGCCAGTACAAAAATAATCTCTTTGGACAATGTCGGTTGTACAGCCAAAACGTCCTGAGCTACAGCCACGCTATCGCGACCAAACACCGCATACTGGTAGTTAGGGCCAATACTGGCATATACGCCGTACCCGTGCGGGGCGCGCACCAAACCCAATAGCTCGTGCACGCTATCGGGTAAGTTTGTAGCATAAAACTCGCGCATATAGCGCTGCCGGGCAGCCAAATCCAGGCGAATCCATTTGTGAGCCTCGATTACAGACATCTTGACCTTAAGTATAAGCGTTTTGGTTACGCCAAGCTATGCAAAAAAGCCAATAGTGCGGGCTGCGACGTTACTCGGTAGTGTGCTAGGGTGTCGCCGCCGCCCACCTTAATGGTTACAGCCTCGGGGTCCAAAGCAGCAAACATCGCTTCGTCGGTAGGCTCGTCGCCAGCAGCCAGCACAAAATCAAATGTTTCGCTGGCTAACCAACGTTTGGCGGCCGTGCCTTTGTCTTCGCTTTGCGTACGTACCTCGAGCACTTTTTTGCCTGCCATAACGGTGGTACGCGACAGCTGCAGCGCACGCAGCGTATCACTAATGCGGGCAACTTGGCTGCGAGCCTTGCGTTGGTCGCTCAAGCGATAATGCCAGGCCAGCGTGGTGCGCTTTTCTTCTATAAACGAACCCGGCAAGGCTATAATTGCTTCTTCGAACAACGTACGCACCGCCGCCTTCCACCTAATATCATGCACGCCCGTTGCCTGCCAAACACCACCGGCGTAACGCGAAAACGCGCCGTGTTCGGCGGTAAGTCCTACGGGCAACTTCCCAAGCCAGTTATCCAGAGTGTCTTGCTCGCGCCCGCTAATAACAACTACTACGTTACGAGGATCATCGGTGAGTACCCTTAACACCTCGAGCGTCTTGGCGGTTGGTATGGCCTGAGCCGGCGTCTGTGCAATGCCCACAAGCGTGCCGTCGTAATCCAACAATAACAAACGGCGATGCGCCTGCGCGTACGCCGCACGCATCTTGTCTGTTGCTTTTCTTATCGTCTGTATGGCCATAATCGTGCTATAGTCGAGGCGACATATGCCTAAACGGTTAATTATCGTCGCTAATCGTCTGCCCTTTAGTATACGGCAGTCGAAAAAGGGGTTGGAATGCGCTGCCAGTCCTGGCGGCATGGCTAGTGCGTTAACTCCGATACGCGCCGAGTACAACGCCGCATGGATAGGTTGGGCGGGGCTAGAACGCCCACTCACACCAATCGAAACCAAACAGCTAAGCTTGCCAAGCTACGCACAAGTTGTCGATATACCCGCCACCATGTACAACGACTATTACTATGCTGTTGCTAATGGCGTCTTGTGGCCAGCGTTTCATGGTTTTACACCGCGTGCGCTGTATAGCGAACAAGCTTGGCAAACGTACGTTGCCGTTAATCAATTGTTTGCCAATCGCAGTTTGGCCCAGGCAGGCGGCAATGATCAAATATGGATACACGACTTTCATTTGTTTTTGGTGCCCGGCATGCTGCGTGCAGGGGGGTTTACAGGGCGCATTGGTTTCTTTTTGCACGTTACCGTCGCCAAACCCAAGTTGCTGGCGTCGTTACCGCATTGGCAAGACATTCTAGACAGCCTAGCCACAGTAGATTTGTGCGGCGTGCAAACTATGCGCGATGCCCACAACCTAAAACAGTGCTACCAAGATGCCAACACCCCTGCCCCACGCATCGCGCACTTTCCAATCGGCATAGACACCAAAACGTTTACACCGCGTGGTCCAGCTGTAAAATCGGATCGCAAAACAGTACTGTCGATCTCGCGCCTGGATTATACCAAAGGCGTACCCGGCCAGCTGCGCGCTATGCAGCGCTATTTACAGCAACATCCAAAGGCTAGCATTCGGTACAAACTAGTCGTTGCCCCCTCGCGCGAGGGTCTGGCCGAGTACCGCAATCTTAAACAAGAAATCGATCAGCTGGTAAACGAAATCAAACGTGCGCATCCTGGCGTCATCGACTACGACTATCGCAACCTCAACCTACAAGAAATGATGGCAGAATACCAATGCGCCGATGTTCTGGTAACGACGCCAATTGTCGACGGCATGAACCTTGTCGCCAAAGAGTACGTTATTGCCCACCCCAACCCCGGTGTGCTCATCATCAGCACTACCATTGGTGCGGCCGAGCAATTAACACACGCACTACAGGTAGCACCAGACAATGTCGAACAGCTAGCCGACGCGTTGCATCAAGCCCTCACCATGGCCGACACCGAAAAACACGAGCGCTGGCAGGCTATGAAACACAATGTGCAAACCGAAGACGTGCACAACTGGACAAGCAGCTTTTTGCAAGCTCTTCAGTAGCCACTAACTTGTTACTTTAAAGGAGTCGCCGTATACAGACCACGAGAGTGGTGGTTTAAGGTCAAAATTACCTGTAGCCAATATAGACTCCAAAGCAGTTACACGATCAACCGACTCAGCCCAGTCTTGCTGAGTAGAGGGGTCTGCTGGGTTAAGTAAATGGTGCCTACGAATTTGCAACAACTTTTGCAGCCATGCTTGCTCGTTGCCATTAGCAGGGCCGCCCATAGCAGCAATTGCCTCTTGCATGATTGCCGGCAACCCATCGGGATCATCACCTTCACCATGCTGAATAATAATATCTAGTACAATCAACTGCCCAACGGCAGTATGAATACCCGCAGCCTCGGCGCGTGCCATAGCAGGATTAAAGTACAGCTCGTCGTACACTTCGTCTTGAGCTTGGTTAAGCGCTGGGTCGTTATCCGAAGCGTGCTTCCAGGCTTTTTCAAATCCTGATAGGCCCTTGGTAGAATCGCTATTATTGTCGGCTTCTAGGGCTGGCAGGTACTTAGCTAGCTCATTGCCAGGCTTTAGTTGGGTATACCGCTGTACCACTTCCAACAAATCGCCCGTACCCGAGCAAAAACCAGCACGGCCAGCGGTTATGCCGCGACCATCGTCAAGATTTTCGGCGTAATCGTATTGGATTTTGGTTGTTGAGTTCTCGAACGTAGAGATAACTTTTTCGGCCCTACGTTTGGTGGCTGGGTTGGCCAGGCCTTCGAACTGGGTGGAGGGTATAATCTCGACAGCAGTAGGGCTGGGGCTGGCAAAACTAGCAGAAGGGGTAGCTTCGGTTACGGGTGCAGGTGCAGCCGTAACATGCTCTTGAGGATGGGCTACTCCATATACAGCCAAAGTACCGGCGGCTAAGACCAGTCCTATTCCAAGTGATAACGCGCCTTTTTCAAATCGTGGGGACACAACAATTACTCCATAAGGTTAAGACAAAATCATACCATGCTTTAGACCCTATAACAACAATAGTTTATTTGCATCTTCTTTTAGGCGGCCTAAGCATACAACGCTTGCTATACTGACGGCGTCAAAGACATGCATTCCTAGTAAGGGTTGCAGTTGCTATCATATGTTTATGAATATACAAACCGTGACTATTACCGTGTCAAACCTAGAAAAATCAAAAGAATTTTACGGAGACATGCTGGGCTTTGAGCTTGGCGGCGATTGGCCCGAAACCAAGTGGCAATCGTTTAGATTTGGCGATCAGCTTTTTGCCATTCGCGAAAAAGCAGGCTTTAAACGCAATGAATCGTTTGATATTACCAACTTCGAAGCGGATGGCATAGATGACCTATGGCAAAAGGTAAAAGACAGGGCCGAAGTGGTGGAAAAACTTGGCCCTACACCCTGGGGCTCGTACCGATTTGTCATTAAAGATCCAGACGGGTACCAGGTGGCTTTTGTGGACAGACAGAAGAGTAAGTACTAAGACAAAAAATAAGACAGCAGGGATGCGGCACAGAGGCGTGTTATGATGCCCTATATGAAAACGGCAGTTGTTACAGGTGCAAGTTATGGCATTGGCAAGTCAATCACAGAAGTCCTACTACAAGACGGTTACAAAGTGTACGGCCTTTCTCGCTCAAAGCCCAATTTTACTTGTGCCGAGTTTGTGTGGCTGCAGTGTGATTTAAGCCAACACCAAAAAATTGCGGAATGCTTGCAAGCAGTGCAAGAGCCCGCGATTGACGTGCTGGTTAGCAATGCCGGCGTGATTGATATAGAAAATGCATCTGCGGTTAGCCAAGCATCTTACGAAAAGACGTTTTCTGTAAATGTTCTAGCGCCAATGCTCGTCGTTAATGCGCTGCTCGATAAAATTAGCAAGGCTGTAATTGTCAGTGTGTCTTCGGTCTCTGACCGATTTCCTGCTGCGGATGTAGCACTATACTGCAGCTCCAAGGCGGCAATTACATCGTACTTTAACTCGCTTGCAGACGAGCTAAAAGATGCCAAGGTCTACACGCTATTGCCAGACTACACAGATACACCCATGCAACATCAAACAAACGACGGCAATAAAGACTTCGATTGGAGCATGACACTTAGCCCCGACGATATAGCTACGTTTACCGGCGCAGTCATAGCCGGCGATGTTACTCTAGAGTCCGGCGCAAACGTTATAATTGTTAACGAAAAACTCGTAGAAGATCTACAAAATCCAGAAAAATTATACGGCTTTAACACCGATACGAATGAGCTGATCAAGTTGCAGCCTAGGCAAACAGAGCGGTAAGAGTCGCCGCCGGTTTATATTCTACTAAATTACCAGGGGCATTTAGTAAGTACCGAGCCAGGAATAATCTCTTGGCTTCCCCAAACGAACGCATGACGGCTCCAATAGGGTATGCTTTCGGCCGTTGCGTTATCCATTTGTGGGAACATTGGACTTCCATATTCTCCAACCCAGACACTCGATAATTCATACGTCTCGTCATCCTTTTTAACGATATACATAGAAACCATCGAACTTGGTTGAGAGGACCGAGATTTAGTAAACGGAACATAGCCCTGGTCTTCACGATTTTTACGCATCGCATAGACGACTTCATCCGTTTCATCTATACCAACGACATCGCTATTGCCAACAACTCTACCTAAATCAACGTCCTTTGCTATCAAGTCACCTTCAAGCGACATGCTAGTTAGTAGTCCTTCTGCAATTGCTCGCAGCGTAGAGGCATCATTAAAATGGGTTGCGGCATGCGAGTTTACTGGATCAAATACTATGTTTTTGCCATTTGCAGATATACAAAAAAGTTCGTTAGTCGGTAACATACATTAACTATAGCAAACAAAAAGAGCCATGATTGGCCCCATTCCATAAAGGTCAGACCCTTTACAGATACAAGATTTACATGTTTGCCAGCTCATCCTTTATCTGCTCTAACACAATCTTGCGGCCTTCGTACTCGGCAACAAAAGTCACATACTCATTACGACTGTCATGGAGTCTGAGCAAACGCTCCGTCTGTAGCCAATCGGGCTCAGTGGCCCGACCAATATAGTGCAGGCTCGAATATTTAAAATGCCTCCAGCTCCTTGGGTTGAGGTGAATGTATCTAGAGATGTGCAGCAAGTATATATCATCATCTATAATTGATGCCTTAAAGCGACTCTCGAAAAGTGGCCCGCGCCGTCTATATTTCTGATTAAAGTAGGACACATACGCGACCATGACGCTCTTCATCAAACAAGATAACGCACCGCTCTCTAGCTGATAGAACAAGAGATGAAAGTGGTTGTCCATAAGGCAAAAAGTGATTAATTCTACCTTTTCCCTAAAGTGGGGATAAATGTACCCTAGCCTGGTTACACAAGGTGCCAACGAGAGGTGCCGGCTAATCAGATATAAAAAATATTCTTTGTCTGTGGCTTCGTTAAAGATAACGCCCTTGCTTATACCGCGGACATATACATGATAATAACTATCGTCTTGGTCTTGTCTGACTATATTGCGGGATGGCACGCAAAGAGAGTAGCTACATCTCCCCAAAAACGCAACTTGTAAAAGGCTTATCTGTAAAAGGTCTGACCTTATTGACATTGACCGTAGCGCATCAACGCTGGCAATGGTTATCTGATTATTTCGGACAAGTTTAGTTTGCTAGCCGAGTCCACGACTTGCTGGGCGCCATTAAAATCATGCTCCTTGGTGTACGCATTGAAGATTACAATACATTTCATTCCGGCGCCCAAAGCCGCTTTCAGTCCAACCTCCGAGTCTTCGATAACAAGACAGTCTTGTGGCGCAATGCCTAACTTTTGAGCGGTTACCAAGTACGGTTCTGGGTCTGGTTTGCGCCTAGAATAATCTTCTTTTGTAACTATTTCCTGAAACAGATCCTTTATTCCTAGGCCTTCAAGCAATCTGACAGTACTCCCTTTTGCCGCGGAAGTGCAGAGTGCTAGCGTAATCCCTGCGGCATGAATATCTTTTAGCATCTGAATGGTTTCTTCAAAAACAGGCGTTGATTCAAAGAGCTCATAATATCGATCCCTCAAGAGCTTTTCGAGTTTGTCGTAACTCAAATTGTGCTTCATCAAGATTGGTTGAGTATACTCCTCTGGGTGGCGTCCTACGATACTCTTCTTTTCTGTATCCGTTAATGTAACGCCCAGCTCCCCAAAGGCAAGCTCGCCTGACCGTACATTAGCGTATTCGGAGTCGAGGAGCACGCCGTCTCGATCAAAAATCACAGCTTTTATCATCCACTAATCATATCAAAATAAAAAACTTCCAAAAAAGTCTTAACGATCTGGAATTGGAGGGCCCGTAGGATAGCGGACTTCGTCCTTTGTCGCTGTGGCGTGCTCGGAATGAATTCCTGTGCGCGTTCTCGCTCCACCGCACCCAGGACTACGATATTTTGCGAGGGCCCACTGGGATGCGCTCCACTTCGTTCCGCTTCTGCATTCCGGCGTGCTCGATCGATCTGCCAAAAGAAGTTTAAAACTGGGATGATGCTTCGCTATGCCGTCGTTCCAGTGCTCGGTGCTAGCACCTGCGCGCTTCACTCCTTACAATGCGATGTTTTACTTTGGAGAGTTATAGTGAAATCTATTGCAACTATTCTAAATAATTCTAGCCAATGTTTTGTCTGATAACTGCCCCAGCAACAATTCTGCAATCGCGAGGTATATTTGGTTCCTCAGACATGCAAGTATCGCCCAAGGCCAATAGCTCTTGAGCAGCTCTTATTTGTTGCGGAGTTGATAGTCCATCGACGTTCGTACCCTCTCTTCGACTTCTTGTGTAAGCTTCGGGGTCACGATCGGCGACTTCATTACAGTGAGCGTAAAAAACACATTCGGTTTTGCATAATTCTGACATGGTACAGATTAGTATTAACTACACCTACTACTAAATGCAACCATAACTAATTAAAAAGGGTTACCGCGTTTTAACCGCAGTAGTCCTACTAGGTTCATCTGTGGAGGGCCCACTGGGGTAGCGCACGTTAATCTGTGCGCCGGGTAAACTCGGGCAGCAGACTAACGACCGAACCTCGTTCGTTAATTCCACTGGTTCATCCAAATAAAAAGCCCCAGCTTTGCTGAGGCATTTTATTTGGAGGGCCCACTGGGATTCGAACCCAGGACACGTGGATTAAAAGTCCACTGCTCTAACCTACTGAGCTATGGGCCCCTAATGAGACAAACCTACGGTTTTTATATAGCTTCTCGCAGTGTCATTCTGCTCTTTTTATTTAGACTGGAATGACTCTGGTTCTGCATATAATTCCTTCTAATCGTAGGAATTATCATCGCGCTGTCGGCAAAGCCGACCCTAAAGGGCAAGCAGCGCTGCTCTTTTCCCTTACACGGCACGCTGGGCTAGAGTAAGAACAGGGTATATTATCGTAAATTTAAGGTGAAAAGTCAATGGCGATGCACTAATGGTGCTTGCGGTTCTTCTCCTGAAAAAACCTGCGTTGCGACCATAAAAACATTAGGCTCATAGCGGCCCCGATGCCCACTACCAATGCTTCCGAGTTAGATAAATAATGCCAAGCGCCCTGGTGCTCCAGCATAGTACGCATACCAGGCGGCAGCAGTGGCACGGCTAAAAGTATTGCCAGCGATGTGGCTGCAAATGCCGGAAACATGTTAGCAAACGCCTTGAGCTGTCCCTGCACACTAAACACCGTAACGACACCGGTAACAACAGCCGGAGCAAGTAATAAAATAAGTTGCACGCTGCTAGCACTCACTGGGCTAACATGCGCAGACATCAGGTGCATCAGCGTAATAGCTTCGGACGCTACATATTGCACCAGCACCGCACCTAAACACAGGCTCAAAAACACCATGCTGGCATTAACGCGCAGTACTACAAACAGCAGCGTCGGTACCGCCAAAGCAATAATCAGGGCAAGATTATGAGGCATCTTGCTCTCATCATAGCATGAGCGGTTTAGAAGCGAGCGGTAGTGGTGGGAGTAAGGCTACTAGCCACAGTTTGGCCGGCATTAAGCTCGAGAACGTATTGGCCGTTGTGACAAAAAACCGCAGGATAGGTGGCAGGAGTAAGGCGGTGTTCTATAGCGACAACATGCTTAGTGTTATCCAGCCACACAATATCTAATGCAAAACGCATGTCTTTCATCCAAAAACACTTTTGGCCACCGTCGGCAAAATCAAACAGCATGCCCTGGTTTTTAGTCATGGCGGGCACGCCGCTTAGGCCCTGTTCTTTTTGGGCCAATGTGCGTGCTTGCCAGACATTGTAGGTAGAGCGGCCAAAACGTAGCGCCAGGGTATTACTGGGCAGTTCGGCCTGAATAGTGGGCTGATCTTGCGAGGGTGGCAAAAAAGCCAACGTCGTAGCAGTGGCTATTACCAGCGCCAGCCCTGCCAGCGCTAACCAACTACGCGCCCACACGGTCTTTTTTGTTGCGCTGTTTAGCGTTTTGTTCGATGTATTCGATAATCTTGCCAGCCAGGTTGCGCTTGGTAAGTAGTTCGGGTGTTTTAAGACTGCCTGATGAATTTACCTCCAGCACCAGTGGTCCGCGCTCGGAGCGCATCATGTCTACGGCGCACACAGGCAAACCCATAGCCTTGGCAGCTTTAATAGCCGTGCGCTCCTCCTCGGGAGTGAGCTTGACCAGCTTGCCAACACCACCCTGGTGGGTATTGCTGCGGAAATCGTCGTTAAGACTTTGGCGTTTAATGCTAGCGACTACCTGACTGCCGACTACAATAGCTCGTACGTCCTCGCCTGCCGATTCGGCTACAAACTCTTGTACCAAAAACGTTACACCCTCGACATAAAAGGCCTGCATCACGGCCTTAGCAGCCTTGTTGGTTTCGGCCAGCACCACGCCATTACCGTGAGTGCCTCGGGCTACTTTTACAATTAGCGGTGCGCCACCGGCTTTTTCGAGCACATCCTGGAGGTCGGCTGTCTCACGAGCAAATACGGTCTTGGGCACGCCCACGCCAGCTTTAGCTAACAGCTGGTAGGCGCGCAGCTTGTCGCGCGAGCGGTCGATAGCAATAGATTTGGCGGTAGTGTATACATCGCGCGTTTCAAACTGGCGCACCACAGCACAACCATACTTGGTGTAGCTTTGAGCAATGCGCGGGATAATAGCGTCGATGTCACTTAGTGCTTCACCTTGGTAATACACCACCGGGTTGCCCTTCTCGATAGTCATGTAACATTCGGCGTAATTAACCACACGTACGCTGTGGCCTCGGTTTTCGGCTTCTTCGCGCAAGCGTTTGGTGCTGTAGTTATCTGGGCCCTTGGATAGAATAACGATGTTCATATGGTTAGATTCCCTTTTCCAGTGTAGCGCTTATCTGCGCATTACGCTGCACCTTTTCGTCGTGCATTTTGGCGTGCAGGCCCACAATTTCCTGATCGACATCCACAATAAAGGTGCCTGTCAGGGTTTTGCGGCCAAGAAGTGCAGGATACATCATGGTGCTACGGTCGGCAAGGGTAAATCGCACCTTTGGCAAGGTAATATTGTTAACGCTGGCTGGCACATTAACCACATACCGGGTACTGCGAGCACCATTAGAGCTAGAGAGTTCAACCTTGCTGTAATCGCTGGCCGTAATGCGCTCGCCCGTATAAAGGCTGCTGCCAGGAGCGCACAATACAAAACTCAATGTGCCGTTAGCCTCGGTAATATCCGAAGCCCACAGCGAGCTGGAGTCGGCACCGGTATCTACCTTGGCTGGCAGTGCAGTGTTGCTAACTGTAATGAGTACGTTTCGACCGATGGTCGTCTTGTGTTCGCTCATAGTTTTACCTGTTTCTATCTGTTACGTTTAGCGCTATTATAACACTTATGCTAACTTTTAGCAATACTCGCATACACCTCTTTTTCGACGTAGCGAGTTAACTCGGCAAAAGCCGCGGGGTCGCTGTCGGCAATAATAAACTCGGCTAAAGCGTGGCCACCATTTTTAGCAAAATGGCACTCATCGCCAGGGCTAGCCATAATTTTGAGGCCATAGACACGACTATCATTCTCTAGGCGCTCTAGCCCGTGCAGCTCTTGCAATACACCTTCGTGGTGCGGATAGATGCTGTACGCGCTGCAATGCTTTTGCAACTTTTTAGGAATATCCGGTTTGAGGCCCAAATGAATGTTAACGTCGTTCATTGAGTGATCTATCCCATAGCCTAGGTCGTACATAGTGCGTCTAAAGCGCCCCAGGCGTGGGCCAATCTCGATAATCTTCCACCCACTTTTTGTCTGCACCAACTCTACATGGGCCGATGAATGCGTCAAACCCACTGCCGTCAGCGCTTTGCAAACAGCATTATTTGCGGCCGCAATCTCGTCTTCACTAAGGCTGGTCGGCACAAAACGTTTATACAAGAAGAAGTCGTCGATGCCCAATTGTTTAGCCGGTATGTAGGCCACGGGCGGGCAATAATACAGCTGATCGGGGTTCATTATGTAGGCATCTATTGAGTAAAAATCGCCCTCGAGGTATTGTTCAACAATCACCTGCGGCTGATCGGTACGCTCTTCGCGTTTATACACCACTTGCACATGATCAAACACCTTGCGCAACGCCTGCTGTAGCTCGGTTCTTGTATGGCACGACTGGATAAGCAAGCTAGACACCAGATTGGCCGGCTTAACAATAACCGGCAGTGACAGCTTATCGATAATAGCGTCAATTGTGTGGTCTAGAGCGTCATATACCTCGACAAATTGCGGCGTAATTTCGGGATAATGCTGCAAAAAATCATCGCGCATTAGGCGCTTGTTAGTAGCCGATTGCAGCGACTGCGGCGTAGCCACCAGCACGTCCGACGGCAGAAATGGAATCACCCGGCGCAAATACTGCACTTGTTTGTCGCCCCGACAAATAACACCGCGAATATGCGGCGCAAAGGGTGCAAGCGCCGCTTGCAATGCCACCGGATCACTAAAATCGCACTGCACAGTAAAGATCGGTACGCCCTCGGCTTCATAATCTGCCGGGTTACGGGTAGCAACCAGTATGCCCAAATTGGCAAACTTAGCCTGCGTGCGCAACTGCCGCACCGCGCGCGCAATGCTGCCACTAAATAAATCAACAACTAAAAGATACTCGTTCATGACCTTCCTACCATAGCAGCGTGCGTGCGCCTGTCAAGAAAATAATTCTAGCTAAACAACCCGTGCTTTTTGCCGGCGTCGTCAAACGACTCTAGCAAATCGCGCTGTCTTTTAGTGAGTTTGGTGGGGGTATCGACAATGATAGTTACAATGTGTGCACCGCGGGCCGAGCCGCTTAGGTGTGGTACACCATGGCCGCTCAGCTTAAAATCGGTGCCGCTTTGCGTACCAGCTGGGATCTTCATGCGCACGGGGCCATCGACGGTGGCTACGTCTATTTCGGTGCCCAGGGCAGCGTCAATCATGCCAATGTGCTCCTCGCTCAGGATAATATCGCCCTCGCGGGTAAAATGCTTGTGAGCTTTAACTCTGACATTTACATACAAGTCGCCTTTGGGGCCGTTGGCAATGGCTTCGCCACGCTCGCGCAAACGAATAACCGCACCGTCGTCTACGCCAGCTGGAATCTTAAGCGTGACTCTTTGGGCACGGCGTTGTACACCCTTGCCGTGACACACGGTGCAGGCTTTTTCAGGAACCTTACCAGCACCATGGCATGTGGGGCACACGCTAGCCTGTTGGATATTTCCAAAGATAGTTTGCACCACGCGCACCACTTGGCCGGCACCCTTGCAGGTGTCGCACGTTTTTAACTCGTGACCGGGCTCTACGGTAGTGCCTTTACAGTGTTGGCACAAATCGTCGATGTTCATCGAAATGGGCTGCTCGGTACCAAAGACGGCCTCCTCGAAGCTGATTTCGATGCGAGCTTCTACATCGCGCCCACGGCGCGATTGCTGCTGACGAGACCGCGACTGGCCACCACCAAAAAAGTTTTCAAAAATGTCGCCAAAACCCATGTCGCCAAAGTCAAAATTGACGTTTTGGCCGTTAAAGCCACCACCAAACGGATTGCCACCAGCGCCGGAGTTGCCCCCCACGCCGGCATGACCAAACTGATCGTAGCGTTGGCGCTTGCTGGGGTCTTTGAGCACTTCGTAGGCTTCGTTTATCTCTTTAAACTTTTCCTCCGAGCCACCTTCTTTGTCGGGGTGATGTTGCACTGCGGCACGACGAAATGCTTTTTTGATCTCGTCGGCACTGGCATCCTTGCCTACGCCTAAAACTTCGTAATAATCTTGCTTGCTCATACGTAAAATCTGCTACTCACTGGTTAATACAATAGAGGGGGTGGTGAGCATACTGCTCAAGATTGCCTTCACCCGCGCGTCGTCGCCAACAGTGACATTGGCATTAGCAATCACATACACCTCGTGTGTTTTCTCGGCTTCCCAGCGAACAATCAGCTCGTACAGGCTAGCGCGGCCCTTGTCGCGTTGTAACCATGCGGTACAACTGGGTTTGGCGTAAGCAAAATGTTCAAATTCTTTATTGCTGGATTGGTCGTAGCGCATGGTGCGCGCGTTTTCGTTCCAGATCTTTTGCACCATACCAAATGCCTCGCTACTGGCAATGGCATGTACTTGCACAGTAAGCAGATCGGCGTGGGGGTTTCTGGTGCGTTTAAACATACTTACCTATTCTGATCTGTTGTTATCGGGTTGTCTAGTGGGGCCATCTAAAAACTCGGCTATTGGGCTGTTGCCTCGGGTTCATCATGATTTGTAGGACACCCCAGCCCAATTCCCTTAATAGATCTGTAAAAGCCATTGGCGGTATGTCGCGAGATTTGTTGTACCGTGGCATGCGGGGTTGGGGCGCTAAAGAGAAATCAAATCTGTTGTGCAGATCGCCGTCGTCAACCTTGAGTACGTATGTAGTTTGGTCAAATAGCGTCTGGTTGATACGCGGCACAATCACACGATCGCGAACACGCTGCAGGCTTGCCTTCCCATCGACTGTTGGCCATGTGTTTAGTTGTGACTCAACGCGTATTAAAGATCCTAGTACGGTGGCCGACATAGGCGCTTGGGCCAAAATCGCGTCGCACCTTCGTGTTACAGTGTGCCAATACTCTTCACCCGGTTTTTCCACTATGGTGCAGTCTATTTTTCGTCGACAACTTCGCCTTCTACGGCGTCGTCTTTTTTGTCGTCGGGTTTAGCATCTTTGTCGGCTTCGGCTGGCTTTTCGTCTTTGGCAGCCTCGTACATCTTGGTGCCAATGGGCATGAGTTTGTCGTTTAGTTCCTTGGCGGCAACTTCTAGCGCATCTTTGTCGGCTTTGTCGTCGGCGGCCACTTTCTTGGCAGCTTCTACTGCGGCGTCCAAGGTCTTTACGTCTTCTTCGGCTAGCTTATCTTTGTAGTCACTCTTCATCTTTTCGGCTTGGTAAACAGCCTGCTCGAGCAAGTTGCGGGCCTCGACGGCCTCACGCTTCTTTTTGTCTTCTTCGGCGTGAGCTTCGGCTTCTTTAGCCATCTTTTCTACATCGGCTTTATCTAGGTTGCCAGAGCCGCTAATAGTAATGCTCTGCTCTTTGCCGGTACCCTTATCTTTAGCAGTTACATTCAAAATGCCGTTAGCGTCGATGTTAAAGGTAACTTCAATTTGCGGCACGCCACGGGGGGCAGAAGGTATACCGTCCAAAATAAAACGGCCAAGTGATTTGTTGTCGCCTGCCATGCCGCGCTCGCCTTGCAGTACATGTACTTCTACTTGCGGCTGATTGTCGGCGGCGGTGCTAAAGGTTTCGCTCTTGCTGGTGGGGATGGTGGTGTTGCGCTCGATGAGCTTGGTCATTACGCCACCCATGGTCTCGATACCAAGGCTTAGCGGAGTAACGTCCAGTAGTAGCACATCTTTGACATCGCCCTGTAGCACGCCACCCTGAATAGCAGCGCCTATGGCTACTACTTCGTCGGGATTGACGCCCTTCATGGGGTCTTGGCCAAAGATAGCCTTAACCTTTTCCTGTACAGCGGGCATACGAGTCATGCCACCTACCAACACTACGGCGTTAATATCGCTAGCCTTAAGGCCGGCGTCGGCAAGAGCTTTCTCGCAAGGGTCGGCAGTCTTGGTAATAAGATCGCCAACCAAACTCTCCAGTTTGGCGCGGCTTAATTTGTGCTCAAAGTGCTTGGGACCATCGGCATCGGCGGTCAAAAATGGTAGGTTAACGTCTACTTCTTGAGCGGTGCTTAGCTCAATCTTGGCCTTTTCGGCTTCGTCGCGCAAACGTTGCATTGCGGCTTTGTCACCAGAAATGTCCAGGCCGTGCTCTTTTTTAAACTCGTCTACGAAATAGTTAACCAGCACGCGGTCAAAGTCGGCGCCACCAAGGTGGGTATCGCCATTGGTGCTTTTAACTTCAAAGACACCATCGCCTAGTTCTAGGATAGATACGTCAAATGTACCACCACCAAGGTCGTATACGGCAATTTTTTCGTCTTTGTTGTTACCCTTGTCTAGACCGTAAGCCAAGGCTGCGGCAGTGGGCTCGTTGATGATACGCTTTACCTCTAGGCCAGCAATCTTGCCGGCGTCTTTGGTGGCTTGGCGTTGGCTATCGTCAAAGTAGGCAGGAACAGTAATAACCGCTTCGGTTACGGGCTCGCCTAGGAAAGCTTCGGCATCAGCCTTAAGCTTACCAAGAATCATGGCGCTCACTTCTTCGGGGCTGTACTCTTTGTCGCCCATTGCCACCTTAACGCTTTGGCCATTTTTGACAATCTCGTAGCCCATCAGTTTAAGATCTTTTTGGACTTCGGTGTCTTCCCAGCGGCGCCCAATTAGGCGCTTAACTTCGTAAATAGTGTTCTTGCTGTTGGTAACTTGCTGACGGCGGGCAACCTGACCAACCAAACGTTCGCCATTTTTGTTAAGCGCCACAACGCTTGGCGTGGTGCGGGCACCCTCGCTGTTAGCAATAATTTCCGGCTTACCAGACTGCATAACAGCCATAGCCGAGTTAGTGGTACCTAGGTCGATTCCAATGATTTTTCCCATATTTTTCTATCCCTTTCGTTAGCAAATAGCATGGTTGAGTGCTAATACCACTCTATCATAGATAAATTGGCACTCACATGTCAAGAGTGCTAGTTGGATAGTCGATTGGGTCACCTGAGGTAGGCTACCTTGGTGATTTTTCAGAAGCCCACAGAAAGCGGTAGCCGTAGCTACCGCGACCGAGGACTGGAAGAAAAAGCAGCGAGGTAGGCTGCCGCAGGTGGGCCAAGTGGCTGTCCGGCTAGCACTATCGACATGGGTCAAGAGTGCTAGAAACCCATATCTACATGCCCCCTGCTATCCCGCTATTTTGGCCGAAGCCCGAAGTACGCGGTAGCCTAGGCTACCGCACGCGAGGGCTGGAAGCTAAAATAGCGGGATAGACGTGCCGGGAGTGGCGCAGGGATGGCATCATTAGCACTCCTGACATGGTCAAGAGTGCTAGACATATTACCGTCAACTTTTTACACCCGCGGTCCCTGAATCGCACCCCTTGCCACTGTGCCTAGAGCCATAAGCTGCAATGTACGCCTCTCCCTACCAGTCAGCCCTAATACGTCGGCCGCAGTCCGTGCCTGCGAAAAAGCCGCGTCTCTATCCGCACCCTGCCGCAGCGCATCCACAAAATCGTCATGAACCAATGCTGCGTCGCCTAAAAATGAGTCCGCTTCTTGATCCCCTACCGCCCCGATGTCTTGTTCTGTCATATTTCCCTCCCTAAAAAAATAAGCCCTTTCGGGCTTATTGAGTTATGTTGCTGTTGCATGCGATCATTGCAGCCTATTGTATCAAAACGCTCACGTTTGTCCAGGCCGCAATTTGGGAGGTCTGACCTCCCAAATAAACCAAGAGTGCATCAAACAGCTAAGCCGTTTTCTCTTGCTCGGGCGCATCGCGCAGCGCATACAAAGACTGGCGCATTTTATAGTTACGCACAATGGCAATAGTGTTCCAAATAATACTCACGAGGCCCCACCAACCCAATGTAAGGTTATGAATCAACACCTTCTTGTAGGCGGCTTCGAGCTGTGCAACAGTGCCGGTATACGATTTGCGCGACTGGTGAGCAAGGATAACCGCACCGGTGACGCTAGTAAGTGTAATATGGTAAATTTTGTCGTTCATCAGGCGCAATCATAGCATACAAGGGTTTTGCGACAAAATTTGGGGGAGTGATAGCGCTAGCAGTCGTTAGTCGTGCAGGTTCAGGGTTGCCGACCCCGTAATGTCGTCATCTGGGTTAAGGACAAGCTTGTACGTGCCCGACTGAGGCAGCACAAAGCCGCCATCCTCTAGCCCACCCTTGTGAGCAATAATGCAACCGCTATCCACGCCAGAGCCATCGGGCGCCACCAGACTCAGTACGCCACACTGATCGAGCAAGGTGCTTTTAGGAATAGTAGCAAACAGCTTTTGGCCGGCTACGCCTGCAAAGCTAAAGGTGGCAAACGAACCCGGCTTGGCCAGCGTGATTTGCGTAGTAGAATGGTGTGCGTCTACTGTAGCCGCCTGGGCATCGGCAAAAATCACCTGCACCGATGCTTGCCCGATTATACGATCGTTGGGGTCTACCACCACCGTGTAGGTGCCAGTAACAGGGATGCGCTTGGTGTCGATGTTTCCCTTGTTATTAATGATACAGCCGTCGCTAAGCATACTGCCGTCTGGCTGCATAATGCGCACGCCGCCACACTGCGAGGCCACCGTGGCGCCAGGAATATTTACAAACACATATTGCCCTTCGGTGGCGTTAAAGGTAGCGTACGACACCTCGCCCGGGCGGTTAATGCTGGCGGCAAAGGCTACGCCATCTGGCGCCACCGCGCCATGTTGATCATGAATCGTGTATAGATTGATAGTTGCCGCACCTATGGTATCGTTGGGCACTACCGCAATATGGTAAGCGCCGGTTGTCGGCAGCACCGTGCCATCGATGTAACCATTGTGACCAATAATGCAGCCGCTGGTTATTTCGCCGCCATCTGGCCCCTTAAGCTGCAAAGCTCCGCAGCGATCGGGGATGGTGGTGGTTGGCACGTCTACAAATATCTTTTGGCCAGCCACGCCGCTAAAGTCCACGCTGGCGGTGTCGCCGGGGTTGGCAATGGTTACCTGCCACGAGTTGCTAGCTTTTTGAGTCACGCTGGTTTGGCCGCGCATAGCGGCTTGAGCAAACTCGGGCCGGCCGGTAAGCGCCACGTCTACAATGCAGTCTTGTAAGCTTTGACTATCGGTAACACCCGCAGACTTACACTGTATTTCGGCGGCATCGTGGCCAGACAAGTTGGCAACGTCGATTGGCTTATCCGGGAAGCTTTTGTCGGTGTAGGTTGCGGTATTTGTGCCGGCAGTGTAACTAAAGAGTGCCGTAGCATCATTGACTCGCCAGCTGTCGGCGTACTTTGGATACAGGGCATCAAAGGTTGGTTTGACAACCGCACTACTGCCGCGCGCCATAAGATCGTCATCGTTTTTAGCATTGTCGTTGCCAAAAATGCCTTCTAGTTTGCCTGCGTGCGCTGCTGCCGGGCTCAGCGCAAAGCGCAACCCATAGCCGCCCACCGAAGCAATGTTAATTTGTGAGCCATCTGGCCAGGCTACTGTAACTGTACCGGCCAGAGTAATCACCGTGCCACCGCCATCCAGCTTGATGGTTTGTAACGTGCGGGCCTTGCCATTAATGTGCAATATAAACACATTATTGCGCAGCCCAACCTCTACCTTGTCTTTGGCTACTTGCAAAGCAACGGCGCTAGTAAGCGACACCTGGCGCGACCCTACCCACGGCTCTTGGCGCACCTGCACAGCAAAGTCTTTATCACTTATGTCGCGCGCTGCCCAAAACTCGCCGGCCGCCATAAAGTCGTAGCGCAAGCCGTCAAAGGTAATGAGGTGCGGGTCGCCATTGCTCTGGGCACATACTTGGCCAGGTACACAGGGCGGCGGGGTATCGCTACCGTCGCAGTTGCCAGAGGGCAGTGGCGTAGTGCCGTAATGCTCACGCGGGGGCAAACCCAGAGCAGCGCGCAAAACGTTTTGGGCGCGTGTGGCCATTACCTCTTTGGTCTCAATGCCGCTTCCAGCACAATCGTCGCGGTTAAAAGTACCATTCAACATTTCGTATATGTGGTACATCTCGTGGTACAACCGCTCGCATGGCTCGGTAATTTCGCCGCCACTATAGGTATAGGTGTCGTAGGCGTCCCAACGAATTTCGAAGCCACCGCCTGCTATGTCTGCTATAGCAGCAGCATCATTAAACTGGCTGTGGTTGGGAGTAATGGTAATATGCTGGTCGGCCAGAGCATCCAGCACCGGGCCGGTAATGTCGCGGTGCGCGTTAAGCACACCCATACAGGTATCAAACTCGCTTTGCGCGTCGGGCGGAACGACGTAATCGGCATGTGCATGAGGCACCGGCGCTAGCCAGGTAACCAAACTCAGACCCAACAGAACTGCCACTACCACATGATGCACCGAGCGATGCTTGCGGTGATACAGCCACAAAATAAGCAACACAATCAGTGCCAGCACAATAACCACAGCCAATATAAGTAATGCTATTTTAAACCATCCCATACTCGCTAGGCTGCCACTACTGCCGCTGGCCGTCGTTGCTAAGCCACACAATGGCGCACCCACGCCCGCTACAATTGGTGCGTCGTAGTTAAGTTGTACAGAAAGTGCGCCGCTCTTTGCCACCGCATACTGTTGCCCAAACAGCCCGCCACCGCTGGTTGCCACCACCGAACGTACAAATGTGTGCGAGCCAGCCTGCGTTACCAAAAGCGGCACATCTATATGAGCACCCGGCTGGAGTGTTTTGAGTTTGGTGGCCAGCACCGCTATAACATCGTCGTCCGAGGCAACGTCAAAGGCCGTAGGGGTAATGGTTTTGCCGTTTTGCTGCACTGAAAGAATACTTACAGTGCCAAAGGCATCGGCCGCCACCCGGCAGGCCGTAGCGGCACCATTGGTAAGTGTTACTACCGGCTTTTCGGGGCTACTGGCAGTAATCTTGGCCTGTAACCCGCTGGGTGCGGCGTGCGCAACACCACTAGCCATTAGTAAAACTAGCGAACAAACAATTGTTAAACGCCGAAACCAGTTCAACACAATACGCATACAAGAGGACCCACGTTTACTATGCCTACGATTATGAGCGATGCGCTCTATTTTGCAACAAACTAGCCTTTTTGTATCCGGCAGACTCGGATGTATGTATTTAGCAAAAAACGATCATTGGTGGCTTTTGTCCGCGCCTTTACTGGCCGCTTTGGCTTTGGCTGCCGCTTCTTTCTGCGCAAGTTCGGCCAACATCTCGACCTCCACCTGCTGCTGCGTTTTTTCGCCAACATCGCTTTGTGTGCGAAAGTACATTTGGCATATGACCGCAGTTACACCAACTGCAGCTGCACCAAACAGCAAAAAGGCCGCCGAGTGTATCCGGCCGGCATCTTGCGACAGCGCCGCAGCACGAATACGGCTTGTGCCCAAAATTGCTAATCCAACAGAGATAACAACAAAAACAGTCGCAATGTAATATTTAGTGCGGTAGGTCATGCTGATAAAATTATGCCGCACGCTGTGCACATTAGCAAAATCGGAAGCAACGTATTGCGTGGTGTAATCTTTTTTACTTCGCTTCCATACACATATGCTATGCTGCCGCTATGACTGAACTATCTATCGCACCTACCCGTCCGGACATCTATCTAACACCACGCGCAGCCGAAACCGCCTTAGCCGCCGGCATTGTAGCGGTGCGACCAAACATCACAGGCATTACAGCAGTGCGCGATTTTGTAAACGAACGCGTCAGCAATCCAGGCTACCGCTTTCCCGAAAACGTTGACGAACTCGCTTTTGTCATGCGCTGGTCGGGAGCGGGCAATCGCCTTATAACCAAGTGGGATACTATTTTCGACAAAGCCAAGCCAGAGACACAATACCTCCACGGCTGGGCACTCGCCCAGGCCTCGGTGGACGCCGCACGCCTTGACGAACCAATGCCCCTTAGTGTTAGGCGGGCAGACTTAAGCCCTGCCACTACCGTAGAAGTCAATATTGAAGATTGGGATAACCCCAAATTCGCCGAGCGGTTCGCATCCGGCGTCCTATTTAAGTGGCATGGCCGCGAGCAAAAAAGTCTGGTCGATAGACTAGCTGGCGATGTATTCGAGGCTTTTGACAGCGAAAGTCGCGCCCGCTTTGGGCATGCCGCTGCCGCCGGCGAACTTGACGTTACACCAGCAGGGCTTATCCAGCCGTTTGTAGCGCTCCATAACTTACAAGGTTAAGGTTAGCCGCGTACACGTACCATGGCGTGGCGAATAACTTCGTCGCCCAGTACGTAACCAGCTTGGAGCTCTTCGCTCACCACTTCGTGTTCGCCCTCGCCCTCTTCCATACTGACGGCTTCGTGCAGGTGCGGGTCAAACGGCTCGCCCACGGTTTTGATTTTTTGCACACCGAGGTCGGCCAGCGTTTTTTCAAACTGTTTAACAACGCCTTGCACACCCTTGATAAAGTCGTTGCCTTCTAGTTCGGCAGGCACATGCTTGAGTGCACGCTCAAAGTTGTCGATTACCGGCAGTAAATCGCGCACCACACTGGCTTTGGCAGCGCCGCGCAGGCCAGCAATTTGCTCGTCGTAGCGGCGGCGGATATTAACAGCGTCGGCACGCTCGCGCTGCAAGGCCTGGGTTAACTCATCGTTTTGCTGTTGCAGCTGCAACATAATATCTTCTTGTGGCACATCGTCGGCCTGGGGTTTTTTACTCATACAATACCTCTTCTAATGTTTTGCCGGCGCGGCCGACAAGGTTCATGACATCGCGATAATTTTGGCGCGTGGGCCCTAGTACGCCAATGTAACTGCGGTCGCTGTAGGGGCTGACAAATCGGCTAATAATCAGGCTGCACCCGGCGCTACCACCTATAGGATTTTCGCGGCCAATGTAGACGCTTAAGGGGCGGTTAGGGGCGGCTTCGCGCAGCCAAGGCTCAAGGTTGTCTAGCAACTGAGCCACCTGCTGCACTTGGCCACTTTGCATAAACTCCGGCTGCCCAAACAAGTTAGATAAACCACTCATATATAATTGGTTGCCAATAGTAGCCAGCCCCAGGTTGTGCGTCAGCTCTACCAACGTGTCGACGGCGTTACGAATAGTGCGCTCTGGCATGCCGGCGTCTTGTACGCGGGCGCTTAGGGCGCGCTCAGCACGGGCAGCTACTGGCAGCGTTTCTTTTTCTTCGGCAATACTGTTTACATACAAACGGTACCCCTTATCGGTAGGAATACGCCCTGCGCTGGTGTGCGGCTGCATAATGTAGCCCAGGCGCTCCAGCTCGGCCATCTCGGCCCGAATAGTAGCGCTGCTGACGCCAAACACCTTGGCCAGCAGGCTAGAGCCAACTGGGCTAGCAACCTCGGCATACTGCTCCACAATAGAGCGCAATATCTGATGCTGGCGATCGGTCATATTGTCTTAATGATAAGATGTTGGCAGTCAAAGGTCAAGAGTGCTAGAAATGTTGTTTCTGCGGTGCCTTGGGTGCGCCTAGCGTGGCGCTTTGGCTGAAGCCCGGAAAGAGCGGTAGCTGTAGCTACCGCGACTGAGGACTGGAAGCTAAAGTGGCAGGATGGGTGTACTCAGGGTGGCGCAGGAATGACATTTCTAGCACTCTGACCTTTGGTCAAGAGTGCTAACGAATCAATCCCCTTTACGTTTTTCTTGATTTTTCTTAAGCATGCCTCCATTATGGTGCGGTAAGGGGCACCATGAAAAAACAAAAACAACCGTACCAAAAAATTACCAGATTCTTTTCGTTAGTCGTCGCTGCCGTTATTGGCCTCGTGCTTTTTGCCAGCATTCATCAACCCGTTGCCGCAGTTGGTGGTTCGCAGCGTGTTGCATACTACGGCAACTGGGACATTTATGCCAATGGACTATTTCTTAGGAACTTAGACCGCAATGGCTCCATCAGCAACCTCACCACTCTGGTCTATAGTTTTGAAAACATCAACCCCGATACTCTTAAGTGTTTTCAAGTATCAAAAGAGGTTGACACTAGCGACGGCAATCCTAATGGTGGAGACGGCGGCGGAGATGCCTGGGGCGACTTCCAGCGGCCATTCACTAAGGACGAAAGCGTCGACGGAACAGCCGACACGGCAGACCAACAGCTCAGAGGCAACTTTAACCAGGTTCGCGAGCTAAAAGCTAAATACCCACACCTGAAGGTTGTCCTGTCTATTGGCGGCTGGACTTTTTCTAAATTCTTTTCCGATGCCGCCGCCACCCCTGCATCGCGAACCGCTTTTGTTGACTCGTGCATCGACATGTACATCCGGGGCAATATACCCACCAACGTCAGCAACGATCCGACATCAGGCGGTGCAGGCATAGCAAAAGGCATCTTTGACGGCATCGACATTGACTGGGAGTTCCCAGCTGGTAGCGACGGGGTCAATCACGGACACCTTGGCAACCATACCTCCCCAAACGACGCCAGTAACTATGTAAGCTTACTGTCCAACTTTAGAAGCCAGCTAGACACACAAGGAGCAGCCGACGGCAAACACTACCTTTTGACAGCGGCGGTGCAGTCGGACCAAGGAGCAGCTACGCTTAGTAAGGCCAGCCAAATCCAGTCTTACCTGGACTGGGCAGGCGTTATGACCTACGACATGCACGGCGCATGGGAAGATAATGGACCGACCGACTTTCAGGCGCCGCTCTACGCCTCGCTCATAGATCCGCACGCAACCGACCACTTGTCAGTAGACGAATCAATTACCCGCTGGGAAAATGCTGGGTTGCCAGCCAGCAAGCTCGTCATGGGCGTACCGTTCTACTGGCGCGGCTGGTCAGGTGTACCCAACACTAACAATGGGTTGTACCAAACCGCGACAGGCCCTTCGCATGCATATACGCCAACCAATCAGCCTGGTGTAGCTAACTACAAAGAATTGCTCAAGGATGGCATGATAAAAAACGTCCATACCGACAGCGTTACTCAGGCTCCTTGGATCTACAGTAATGGCGAATTTTATACCGGCGACACACCGGGCACCCTAGCCCAAAAAGGCGCCTATATTCGCAACAAAAACCTACTGGGCGCAATGATATACTCCCTGGAAGGCGACGATGCCAGTGGCACGCTTATAAAGTCAGTTACCAAGGGTCTGCAGGGTGGCGTGCCAGCGCCCGCCCCTCCGGATACGCTTAAATTCACGCTGGCCGTTACCTCAAAATCTTCAAAGAACACAGCAACCGCTGGCGAACCCATCAACATGGTTGGCGGCAACTACCTAGCTAGCCGTACCGAGTTTAACTTGCCCGGCAAGGACGACCCCATCAGCTACGCCCTCAATTACAACTCCGCCGCTTCCGGCCAATCCGGCCCAGTAGGCTGGGGATGGACAGACAGCTATCGCATCACTGCGGTTGCCGCTGACGACAGCAGCGTCATTATCCAAAATCCGGACGGACGGCTGGATACATATCTGCCCGGCCCGAATAACACCTACATCGCGCCGCAAGGCATGTACGACACACTCACCAATGTTAACGGCGCATTCAAAGTGGTACACAAAGACCGCAGCGTTTATAACTTTAATACCCTAGGCCTACTATCCAGTATCGTCAGTGCTAACGGCAATACCCAAACATTGACATACGACGCCAACAACAACCTAATTACCATTACCAACAGCGTTGGCCGCAAACTCACCTTTACATATACCGATTCGGGCCAAATTGCCACCGTAACCGACAACAGCGGCCGTGTTGTTACTTACACCTATGACGACGTAGGCAATCTGGCAACGGTCAAAAACCAAGCCAACCAAACAACTACATACACATACGACACAAACCATCTTATTACAAAAGTAACCGACCCTCGTGGCAACGACGTAGTAGTAAACGTATATGACGATCAAGGGCGCGTTACCCAACAGACCGATGGTCTAGGTAACGTCATAACCCTTGCCTACGCACCAGGCCAAACCACCTACACCGATGCCAACGGCGGGCAAACAATCTACAGCTACGACGCCCAGTGGCGTATTACTAATGTTCGCGATACTCTGGGCGGCAACACCGCAACCACCTACGATGCCGCCGGAAACGTCTATCAAACCACCGACCCACTAGGCCGCGTCACCACTCGTATATACGACACCCGTGGCAACCTAACGCAAGTCACTAACCCAGCAGGTGGCACCCAAACCTTTACCTACGATGCCTCGGATAATTTGTTAACCGCAACCGACCAGCTTAACCACACCACCACATATACGTATGACGCCAATGGCAACGTCAAACAAAAGACCGACCCATTAGGCAACATAACTAAGTTCAACTACAGCACGTTCGGCCAAAACACTGCCGTTATCGATCCACTCAATAATTTGACCGGCTTTGTGTACGACTCCAATGGCAACCCGGTTACCAAAACCGACCCATCTAACCGCAACACCTACTATGGCTACGACAGCATTGGCCGTCTAACAGCAGTAGAAAACGCCGACTTGCAAGAAACCGACTACACACTGGACGCAACTGATCACATCACCCAAGTTACCAACCCATCTGGCAATAATACTTTCCTAAACTACGATGCCGATGGCAACAAGACCAAACTTACCGATGCCAACAACCACGCCACTAACTATGAATACGACGCTAATAACAACTTAACAAAAACTACCAACGCCCTTAACCAGGCAACTACTTACACGTACGACGGCAATGGCAACCTTATCAAAAAGACCGATGCCAAAGGCCGCCAAACCATATACATCTACGACTTGCTTGGTCGCCAAACCCAAACCACCGACCCGCTGGGCGGAATAAGCAAACTAGTTTACGATGCGGCCGGCAATGTCGTTCAACGTATCGACGCCAGTAATCGCACCACTACCTACGCATACAATAACCTCAACCAACTCATAACTACCACCTACCCAGACAGTACCACCGCCACCAACACCTACGATGCTGTAGGCAACTTGCTCACAGCCACCAATACAGCTGGCACCACCACGTACACCTACGACAATCTGGGCCATGTAGCCACGGTAAAAGACCCGCATAACGCCACCATAACGTACACATACAATCCTGTTGGCAGCCTGAGCCAAATAAAATACCCCGACAATAAAACCGTCAGCTACACCTACACTCCTTCTAACCAACTTTCCACCGCCAAAGATTGGAACAACTCCCAGACCACCTACCTTTATGACAACGAAGGCCGAGTGGCAGTCAAAACGTTACCCAATACCATCAAGGCAACATACGCTTACGACGCTAACGGCAACCTAAGTAACCTAACCTACAAAAAAGGCACGGCCGCCTTTACCAAGTACGACTACGAGCGCGACGCCGTGGGCAACATTACCGACGACACCGAAACAAAAGCCAATGGCAGTCAAGTATATTCGGCCTACACCTACGACGCCCTCAACCAAATTACTATGGACGATGCCCCAAACAACACGTGGTCGTACACATATGACGAGGTTGGCAACATGAAGACCTCGGTTGCCGACGGCACCACTACAAACTACACCTACAACAATGCCAACCGCCTCACGGCCAAAGCCACCCGCACCTTTACCTACGACCCTCAGGGCAATGAAATAACCGACGGCACAAAAACCCTAGGTTATAACTACGACAACCAGCTTAAAACGTACGTAAACGGTAGCACAACAACAAACTACGTCTACGACGCTACAGGCAACCGTATAGAAAAAAGCCAAACTGGCGCCAACTACCAATACGTAAACACTGGCAATAACAATGTGGTAGTCGCTAAGAATATTACGAATGGCACATCCAACTTCTTCGTGTACGGCGTTGACCAAATCAGCCAAGGCGACACCAGCTCTTCTAGCCGCCAATACTACCTTACAGATGGCCTAGGCAATGTCCGTTACCTAACCAACAGCAGCGGCACCACGCTTAACACCTACGCCACCGACCCATTTGGCGGCAACCAAACAGGTACAGGTTCTACGGCCAACAATTACATATACCAAGACGAACAGAAAGATTTGGAGTCTGGACTAACCTATTTACGGGCGAGGTATTACGACCCAAGCATTGGACGGTTTACATCGCAAGATCCCCTTAGCGGAACACTGGGCGATACGACTACTCAAAACGGGTACAACTACGCGAACAACAATCCGGTGAATTTTAGTGATCCATCAGGGATGATCACGATTGTCTTGAGTCTTCATGCAGCGCTCGGCTTCTTTGGTTTTGGAGAGGTAAATGATGGTATAGCTGTATCAACTAATGACTGGAGTGTCGGATTTGTTAGTACCGCTACAGCAGGAGGATCATCAGGCGGGTCTGCTGGGCTTGGAATCGATCTCTCGTTTTCGTCTGCCAGAACCGTGTGTGACCTTGGCGGCCTAGGGACAGTAAGCGGGGGTTCAATAAGGGCAGGACTGGGTGCAGATGTTGGACTGTCATCTAATACGTCACCTGGCGGTCAAGTCAGCCAAGAACTTAATTTAGGCGTAGGTTTCGGTGCAGATGATAGCGCGGGCGTTATACCGGGTGAGCTACACGGTGGCATATCCTACACTGCGGTACATAGAATACATTAATCTGCTATTTGCAATACTAAATCTATAAGTTTATAATATGGTAATGATCCTGAACTTCGCCTTGGCACTTTATGCATTCGCTTTAGTCAGCGTCCTTATTCTAGCGACTATTGCCCAGTCCCGACTCCTCGAGCTTTTCAAAAAAAAGAAAAGACCACAATACCCCATAACATTCAAAGACGCCTATAACTATACAAAAAAGAATGGCTACAACCCTACCAAGAGCGTAAACTTCGCCCTTTTCCCAAAGCGACTTGAAATCATACGCTCATCATATCCCGAGGATCCGGAGCTAAACTATCTAGCGCGTAAGGTCCGATCATTATTCGCGCTAGGTGTAATTATAATGGTCATTGGGTTTGCACTTCTTATCGCATACGCATTTACCCGCCAGCCCATATCCTAAGGACAATGACCGATGTTTGTGACGCTTGAGATCTAACCTCCCAAACAATAAATGTTATAAAGTCACTATAATGAATCCTATGCCATTCCTAATGATACTCGTAGTGGCCGCGTGGGTGGCTATTGCGCTGACGTTCTATAGCCTCTTCCGTCGTGGCAGGCATATTACCTCGCTATTCCGAGAAATAAAAAATCCCCCATACCCTATTACAGCAGAAGAAACCCAACAAATGATACGAGAATACGGATACAACCCTACTCAAGCCTTTCCCCTACTGCTCAAAACCTTAATTAGACAACAGAAAATACTTTGGTCGCATTACCCCAGCTCAAAGGAAACTGAACTCAATATAGCAGTGAGGGACGCTAGAAAGCTTTTCATAAGAGGAACTCTAGTCTTTCTTGTCTTCGTAAGTTTAATAGTTACTGTCTTTGTTTGGGCCGCCTCCAATGGCAAGACTACGGCCAGCTAAAACCTTATCTATACTAGCCGGAAATGACGTTTGACCTCCCAAACTAAATATGCAAACTAATAAAACAACGAAAGTTCCTTGGAGACCGCCTGAAAAAGGTTTTGAGGTTGCACTAAATATATCTAGTACTGCCCACACACCCGAAGAGGTATCATCTTCGGTTGGCATTCAGCCTACTGAAGCTCGTTACGCAAAGGACGAAGTACGAAAATATCACACTTGGCGCCTATCTGCCGACTCTTCTCTACGCACCATACAAGAACAGATTGATGATGTAATGGGGCGCGTACAATCACACGCGAGCCGTTTTGCCAGTCTAGAGAACAGTGATGTTTATCTGACGCTCTATGTCTACCCAGAAACCTTCGAAAAGTATCACCATACCCATCCTAGCTTCGATTTGGATAAGAAATGGATTGATTTACTCCACCAGATGCACGCGACGTTTGTGCTTGATTGATGAGACCCTGTTTGGGAGGTCTGATCCCAAAGAGACAAAGTTAAGATAGGCAGGGGGCAAAAAGCACGAAACGACTAGCTACTTGCGAAATCGTGAGATCGGCTAAGAGGGCACTGTCGCTGCGATAATTGCAGCTATGATACTAAAATGCTAGTTAAGCGGGAGTTACTCTGAAGAATCGTCTGTATTATCCTAGTGTCTTCAAAAAAGCTTGGGTCTTAGCCAGTAGTTGCTCTGCCAAAGCCCGTCCTCTGGCCTGCTCGGCATTGTCTATAATGCCTTCCTCGACAATGTGACGCAAACGGACAATAGAGTGTTCGAATTCGTCGTTTACGACAATTACAAAACGATTGTCGACTGCCGAAGCAAAGATGCGGCAAGCAGTCTCGAAACGGCGGCGAATCTCTTCGATGCTCATAGTGCCGCGCTTATCCAAGCGCTCTCGCCATACCTCGTAGCTGGGTGGTAGCACCATAATTGATATGGTGTCGGGTTTGGCGTGCATTATGTTGTTAATGCCGCCAATATCTACGTCGCCAATTGCAATGCGCTGCTCTTGCTGAGCCTTGCGCAGTTCGCGGATGCTTATTCCGGATACTTGCTGGCTAAATAAAACCTCGGCTTCTAAATACTCGCCTTTTTTGATATCGGCGAGCATGTCTTCTTCTGAGCGGAACCAGTATTCTTTGCCATTGGTTTCGAGTATTCCGTTGTTGTAGCGCTTAGGTCGGGTGGTGTCAGAAATAATAAAATGATAGCGTCCACTGTCGAGCAAATGTTGAATGATAGTGTTGCGGCCCGAAGAGGACGGACCCACCAACAGTACTAAGGTTGTTTCGTTAAGTACGGCCTGGGCATTCTCGTTGACGTGGTAGTGTTCGATGGCCGCCTTAAATTCGGCAATTTTATGCAAGTGCGGTGTAGAAGCGTCGCTTGGGGATATGGTGGTCTCCATGCGCACACTATACAGAATTGTGCCGATTTTTTCCAGAGGTAACAGTGCGTTAAACGGCTAGATATGCCATACTTTACATATTAAGGGGGGTGCATGAAAGCTCCAGATTTTTCGCTCAAAGACCAGTACGGCAAAACGCACACACTAGAGGACTACACCGGTCGATGGTTGGTGCTATACTTTTATCCCAAGGATGAAACTCTGGGGTGTACCCAAGAAGCTTGCAGTTTTCGCGACGCACACGAGGTTATTCACGAAATAGGCAAAACCGAAGTTGTGGGTATTAGCAAAGATTCGATAAAAAGCCACAAAGATTTTAGCGACCGTCACCAGCTGAGCTTTACATTGCTGAGCGATCCAAAACACGAGGCCATAGAGGCGTATGGTGCCTGGAAAGACTCGTCGGGTACCGACCGCGACACGTTTATCATCAACCCCCAGGGCGAGATTGCAAAAGAATACCGTGGCGTAGACCCAGCCAAGCACGTTGTACAGATTGTGCGCGACTTAAACGCTCTGTACGGCGCGTTTTAGTCGCATTTGCAATTAAGACACCCCCCTTCGGGGTTTCTCATCGCTCGGCGCTTGGGCAAAGCCCAAGTCTCCGGCTGCTCTTCCCGGGCTCACTAATCGCGTTTAAGCATCACTGTAAAGGCTTCGGCCGGAATATCCACCTTGCCAAAGCGCTTCATGCGTTTTTTACCTTTGGCTTGTTTGGCCAGCACCTTCTTTTTGCGCGACACGTCGCCGCCGTACAAACCGGTGGTAACATCTTTGCGGAAGGCGCTGATGTCTTCGCGGGCAATAAACTTGCCGCCAATAGCTGCTTGCAGGCTTACGGCAAATTGGTGGCGCGGAATCACCTCTTTGAGCTTTTCGACAACCTCGCGACCCAGGCGGTCGGCTTCGCTGCGATGAACCATTAGGCTCAAGGAGTCCATCTTTTCGCCTGCCACATAAAAGTCTAGCTTAACCAAATCTTCGGTGCGATAGTCGGCTAACTCGTAGTTAAACGAACCGTAGCCGGAAGTTAGGCTTTTAAGCTGATCGTAAAAATCGGTTAGCAAATTGGCCAACGGTGCTTCAAAACTAATAAGTGCGCGCTCGTCTATGTAGCTAAGGTTTTTGTGCAACCCGCGTTTTTGATTAATAAGCTGAATGATGGGGCCAACGTAGGTTTGGGGCGTCACAATCTCGCCCTTGATCCATGGCTCGCGGATTTCTTTAATTTTGGATACTTCGGGCAAATCGGCAGCACTTTTGATGTCTACTTCGTCGCCGTTAAGCAGCGTCACTTGGTAGTCGGTAGATGGGTTGGTAACAACAAGCTCCAGATTGTACTCGCGCTCTAGCCGCTCGCGCACAATGTCCATGTGCAGTAGGCCCAAAAAGCCAATGCGTACACCAAAGCCCAGTACAGGCGAATTTTCTAGCTCGTATTGCAGCGCCGAGTCGCTTAGGGTTAGCTTTTCGATAGCGTCTTTTAGCTCTTGGTAATGCTCGTTGCTTTCGGGGAAGAAGCCAGCGTACACAAATGGGCGCACATCCAGGTAGCCGGGCAGGGCAGATGTGGCTGGATTTTTTACCAAGGTAACGGTATCGCCCACCCGTGCTTCGCGGGTCGATTTGAGGTTAGTTACAATATAGCCAATCTCGCCCGTTTCGATACTGGTTAGTGGTGACATATCTGGTTTTAGCGCCCCTATTTCGAGCGCGATGCCATGGCTGCTGTTGGCCATCATCTGAATGTGATCACCCTTGCCAATACGGCCGTCTACAGCGCGCACATACAAAATAACGCCACGGTAATCGTCGTAGTAACTGTCAAAAATCAGCGCCCGCGTGGGCTGCTCGCTAGCGCCGGTTGGCGCAGGTACGTCCCTAATCACCCGCTGCAAGACGGCTTCTACGCCCTGCCCGGTTTTGGCCGATATTTGCAAGATGTCTTCAAACTTGCAGCCTAACAAACTGACAATTTCGGCACCTACGCGCTCGACGTCAGATGCAGGCAAATCAATTTTGTTAAGCACGGGGATGATTGCTAGGTCGGCTGCCAATGCTAAATACACATTGGCCAACGTTTGTGCCTGCATGCCCTGGGTGGCGTCGACTACCAAAATGGCACCTTCGCAGGCCTCTAGGCTGCGCGACACTTCGTAGCTAAAGTCAACATGTCCGGGCGTATCAATCAAATTAAGCTGGTAGCCTTGGTAGTCCATGCGCACCGGCTGTAGCTTGATGGTAATGCCACGCTCGCGTTCCAGATCCATGCGGTCTAGCAGCTGCTCTTTCATAAGACGCTTTTCTACGGTGCCAGTTATTTCTAGCAAACGATCGGCCAGGGTGCTTTTGCCGTGGTCGATGTGCGCAATTATGCAAAAATTTCGAATATTATTTTGAGCCATTGGAGTTAATTATAACAGAGGCCGGTCCAAAATTTGCATAAATCAATAGAATATTACACTATTCGTAATATGCACCACGGATGGGGCGAGTGATGATCTTTTTTGCCCACCTAAATATCGGCCGCGCCTCGTCCAGCCCAAATAGGCCAGAAACCAAAATATGCGTGCCCAGTACCGATCCGCCAATAATAACCAGCTTGGTGCCCAGCGTTACAATACCCTTGTCTTCGGCACCCAATGGCAACAACGAAACAGCAATGTAACCAGCCACCATACTAAAACCGCTCACCGATATAATGCGCCCTACACCGCCCCAGAATATACGGTTGAGCAGCCCGCGGTCGCGGATGACCATTATGGTCCCCAAAATTAATACCTCAATCATAGATGCCAGCGATGCCGACAATGCCAAACCCAAAATGTCATACGACGACCGCCGGGCCAAAATAGCTGCCAGCACAATGTTAAGGGTTATTGTAATAACCGACACCACCAAAGGTGTCCTGGTATCTTTACGCGCATAAAACCAACGCGACACAATCGTGTAAATCGTGCGGAAAAAGATGGCAACAGTAAGGACGCTAAATATCGACGCAATCTGCTGCGAGCTAGTTTTGTAAATAAGGTGGGCTAGGTAGCCGCGCGAAAAGAAGGCCGCAATGACCACTGGTATTGCCACCCAGATCATAAAGCGCAAAATACGCAGGAAATCTTTGCGGAACAAATCGGGGCGTCCCTGGCTTAGCCGCGCCGCCAAGCGGGGGAAGGCGGCAGTAGAAATAGCAGTACCAATCAACATTGTTGGCGCGGCCTGCAAGGTAGAGGCGTTGTTGTAATAACTAATATTGCCCTCGCCCAGGCGACGGGCAAAGTTGGTCTCTACAATAACCTGCAGCTGATCCATGCCTTGGTCGACAGCACGGGGCGGCAGCTGGCGCAAAATCATTCTAAAGTCGCTGCTGCGCCACATAATTTTGGGACGCCAGGTAAACTTGGTACCAATAAGACCAAAGCACACAATGCCTAGTTGCAAAAAGCCGCCCACCATGGCGCCTACGCCCAAACCCTTAAGTCCAAAATTGGTAAACCTAAACACGAAGATACTGGCGATAATAGCCAGGTTGTAAAAAATGGGGGCAATGGCAAAAAAGAAAAACCGCCCCAATGTTTGTTGCACACTGGTCAGAATGCCAGATACCGTAAACAACAGGGGATTAAGCGCCAAAAAACGCATGATAACCACAGCATCGTGCAGCTGAACCGCATTAAGCCCTGGGGCCACTATGTGGTGGATAAGCGGCTCGGCAAACACAAAAATAATCACCGCCACAATGCCCATGATAATACTCAACAAGTTAAGCAAGCTAGAGCACAACTCCCAAATGCCCTTGCGATCACCCCTTTGCAATCTGTCGGCCAGTACTGGTATAAAAGCCACACCCAAAACCCCGGCCGAAATAGTATAGAAAAAGAAATCCGGGATGTTAAATGCGGCAAAGTACGCATCGGTGCTGTGTTTGGATATGGCATTAAAGTTGCCGTTTACAAGCATGGTGCGCAAAAAGCCCAGCGATTGGCTCACCAGCGCCGAACCAATCAATAGCAGCGCTACATTGCTGAGCGGAATTCGTTTTTTGGGCTTGGGAGCTTTTTCTTCAGGCATGCATTCTTTTCAAGAAGTTACGGGCTTGCCTACAAGTATAAAGCGCTTGCCCCACCACTCCAATCTTTTTCCATCATTTACGCCCTCCTCGCAGCCTTCAACACACCCCCCCAATCGCAATCTCATCTCTCCGACCGGATTCGGGGCCTTTGTCACCCTCAGATTAGTTGGAGTATACGTAGGTGGGATAAGGCAAAAACCGATCCCCCTCCTCTTTGAAGATTATAGAGGGGGATTGCCGTAGGCATTTTTTTGCCGCCACCTACATATGTGGAGACTAGTCTGTGGGTGACATCTGCCCCGGGAGTTTTTTGCTTACTTTTTGCGGTCAAAAAGTAAGGGTACTCGCTTCCAGCGAGTACAGATACTTTGCGAAGCAAAGAAGGAGCTAAGGAGCTAAAAGAGAAGGAACATATGTCCTGGATCCCGGATCTAGTCCGGGATGACGGCGATTGGGGGGTTAGACGAGTCCGGAATGACGGGGACAGGAGGAAGGTAATGGCTAGATGTACATATGTGGGGGATGACGAGTGCATCACAAAACAGATGGGCAGCAAGGAAAGGGTACGTATTACCTAATAAAGCGCAGCGGTTTTGGGCATATGCGCGCCCTCAAACAACTTTTTGACTTCTTCGGCTTCTATCGTCTCTTTTTCGATCAACCGATCTTTGAGTTTCTTGAGGTAGTCGGTGTTGGCTTTAATGACTGCACGGGCACGGCCAGCAGCTTCGGTAATCAGAGCTTCTACTTCGTCGTCAATCACCTTGGCGGTTTCGTCGGAGTAGTCGCGCTCATGTACCAGGCGGTCGAGCATCATGCCGTCATCTACGTGGAAGACTTGGTCGCGCAGCTTTTTGCCCATACCCTGGTTAACCACCATGTCACGGGCTAGCTCGGCAGCCTTTTGCAAGTCGGAGCCGGCACCGGTGGTAACGTGATCAAAACCATACATTATTTCTTCGGCAATACGGCCACCCAACATACGGGCAAGCACATCTTTAAACTCAACAATACTATGGTAGCTTTTATCCTCGGGCGGGATAAACCAAGTAACACCGCCAGTACCGCCACGAGGGATTATGGTTACCTTATGCACTAAATCGCTGTCGGGCAACACATGGCCTACAATGGCGTGGCCAGCTTCGTGGAAGGCGGTAATTTCCTTCTCTTTGTCGCTCATTACCTTGCTCTTGCGCTCTGGGCCAATAGCAACCTTCTCAAACGCGGCAGTTAAGTCTTCGTTGCTAATTTCTTTGTGGTTGAGCCGGGCAGCAATGATTGCCGACTCGTTAGCAATGTTGGCCAAATCGGCACCGGACGAACCAGCCGATTTAGCAGCCAAGGCGTCTAGGTCAACATGCGCGCCCAAAGGCTTTTTGGCAAAATGTACCTTAAGGATGGCTTCGCGGTCTTTGCGATCCGGCAAGTCGATGTTAACACGGCGGTCAAAACGGCCAGGGCGGAGTAGGGCAGGGTCGAGCACGTCGGCACGGTTGGTGGCGGCCAGCACAATAACATTTTGGCCTTGCTCAAAACCGTCCATCTCGACCAAGATCTGGTTGAGGGTTTGCTCGCGCTCGTCGTGGCCACCACCCATGCCGCTACCGCGCTTGCGGCCCACGGCATCAATCTCGTCTACAAAAATAATGCAGGGAGCGTTCTTTTTTGCCTTTGCAAACAAATCACGAACACGACTAGCACCAACACCAACAAACATTTCTACAAACTCCGAACCCGAAATGCTAAAGAATGGTACATCGGCTTCGCCAGCCACAGCTCGAGCCAGCATGGTTTTACCGGTACCAGGAGGGCCTACTAGCAGTACGCCTTTGGGGATACTAGCGCCAAGCGCAGCAAACTTTTTGGGGTACTTCAAAAACTCGACAACTTCTTGCAAATCTTGCTTGGCCTCGTCGTTACCGGCAACGTCGCCAAATGTTACTTTGTCTTTTTCGTTGCCATACAGGCGAGCTTTGCTCTTGCCAAAACTCAGTGCTTGGTTCCCTTGCCCCTGGGCGCTGCGCAGCATTAGGAATAATACCGCACTGATGATAATCACTGGCAATAAAGACAGGCCAAGCTGAGCAACAGTAGACCCGGTGCTGCTACTGGCCTTGGTCTCGATACTGACGGCGTTAAGGTTAAAGCCTTCGTCCTTAAGCGTGGCGTTTTGTTCGGTGTACGTGCGCAGCGTGGGCTTGTCGTCGCCCTTTTTAGTAATGACAACTTGGTTGCCGCTGAGTGTTAATTTGCTGTACTGGCCCTGGTTAGACTCGCTTACCGCAGTAGTTAGCGGAATAGTCTTTAGCGTGGACGATTGGCCATAAGCCGCCACGATGATAAGGCCCACAATAATGAGCAATGCAATAAACCCGACACTCTTGTAGCCGCGCTTGTTGCCGCCCGGTCGGTTGGGTGACGCACGAAAAGTCTTCTTAGAATCCATATAACGAGATTATACCATCCCAGCTTACACTCTGGCGTGTAAAGTGATGTGCTTTTTGCCTGCCTCCATGATATGCCCAGCGTCAACATCGGCGCGCTTGCCTGCTTGGGCGGTTTTGGCAAACACTACCAAACGGTTGATCGTTTTACGATCAAACTGTGCACCTTCCTGACGCAGCCATTCGGCCAAAACCGTACACGACACATCATAGGGGAGCATAATAAACCAGCTGCGTGCTAGCCCACCTCCCTGCTCTTGCCTGCTTCCTAGGCCCTGCACCAGCTTGTCAATCTCTTGATTTTGGTTGGCCGCAGTTGCAATATGACTCAAAAAACCGGCGCGCTGCGCTGGCGTCATACGCGCTACTACATATCTGCGAATATAGTTGCGCAAATACCGGTCATCACTATTGGTGCTGTCCTCGTGCCACATAACGTGGTGCTCGTTGGCGTAAGCTAACAGATCGACCTTGGGGATGCCAAGCAACGGCCGCACAATGTCGCCGGTAGATTTAAGCGAGCTAAGCCCCCGGGGGCCAGTGCCGCGTACCAGATTAATAATAGCCGTCTCAATCACATCGTCTTGGTGATGAGCTGTAACGATTGCCGCCGCCCCCTGCTCTGCTTGCACCCGACGCAAAAAGGCGTAACGAGCCGCACGGGCCGTGGCCTCGCTCACTTTGGGCCCCAAATTGCCATGCTCATATACAAAAGGTAGGCCGTAGCGCTGGGCCGTCTGCCCCACCAACTGACGATCGTCATCCGAATCGTCGCGGATGCCATGTTCAAAATGCGCCACAACAAGTTCGACTCCCGGATGGCTCGCCAAAAGGTCGAGTAACACCATCGAATCTACGCCGCCGCTAACGGCCACCACATATTTGCCCGGTACGATATCAAGTTGCATATTGCTATAATCTTATCAGATGAAACAATTTTACTTCGTACGCCATGGCCAAAGTCGCGACAATGCCGCCCATATTTGGAGTGCCCCTAACTCCCCGCTTACTGATGCTGGCCGCCAGCAAGCACTGCAAACCGCCAAACAAATCAAAGACCAAAGCCTTAACTTTGATGTCATTATCGTGTCCACCCTGCCCCGCGCTCAAGAAACCGCACGCATTATTGCGGCCGAGCTGGGCTACCCCTTGGATAAACTCGTTAGCCATGACCTATTTGTCGAGCGCAGCTGGGGCGACCTTACCGGCCAGCCTAACGAGATGTACCAAGACCCGCCTAAACGCAAGCTCATCGACCTCGCGCCTAATGCCGAGCTACTAGCTAACCTGCAAGCCCGTGCCGCACGTGGCCTAACTGTTATAAAAGCACGACCCGAAGAAATTGTGTTGCTAGTGGGCCACGGCACTCACGCCCGCGCCCTTCGCCGCGTCATAGCCAACGAACCGCCCGAAAACGAATACCTCCCCGGCAAACGCTACGAAAACGCCGAAATCGCCCGGTTACTCTAACCTCTCGTCATTCCCGCGCGGGCGGGAATCTAGGACAAATAAGGATTCCTCTTACGACTGGATCCCCGCCTACGCGGGAATGACGTCACCAGGTTACCGGTACTAGTCAACAGATACGAAATCTGCTATATTAAGCTCTGTCAAATAAGGCGGCGTAGCTCAGCTGGTTAGAGCACAGGACTCATAAGCCTGGGGTCAGTAGTTCAAGTCTACTCGCCGCTACCATAAAAAATACCTCACTAACAAGTGAGGTATTTTTTATGGTCATGGTGAGTTGGCTTGGGCTACTGACCAGCCGCGTAAGCGGCGTAGGTCAGTAGTTCGTGGAGCGAGGACGCGCGCAGGAATTTATTCCGAGCACGCCGCAGCGGAGAAGGACGCAGTCCGCTAGTCTACTCGCCGCTACCAAAATCATACAAACCTCTCTTCGTGAGAGGTTTTTTGTTATTGTAGTTACGCTTATAATTTGCGCACTCAAAGTGTTTAAGGTATAATATTTTTACCATTAATTAAAATGACAAGGAATTCCTATGAGGTCTCCCAACAATTCATTCACCTCTATCACTCCTAACCAAGGAATTTCTTTGTCATATGCAAACTCTAAATATAGGTATTCTGGCGCATGTGGACGCCGGAAAGACCAGTCTAACCGAACGCTTACTATATAACGCCGGTGTCATTAAGACACTCGGCAGCGTCGATCAAGGCAACACCCAAACCGATAGCTTGGCGCTAGAACGCCAGCGCGGGATAACCATTAAGGCCGCAGTTACTTCTTTTACTGTTGGTGACTTAAAACTAAACCTCATTGACACGCCCGGCCACCCCGATTTTATTGCCGAAGTGGAACGATCGCTGCGTGTCTTGGATGCGGTTGTATTGGTGGTGTCCGCCGTCGAAGGGGTACAACCACAAACGCGCATCTTGTTCCGCGCCCTGCAACGCCTGCGTATTCCCACGCTCATCTTTGTAAACAAGATTGACCGTGTGGGTGCACAGAGCACGGCACTTGTTAAAAATATACAAAATAAGCTGTTCCCGCGGGTTATCGCCATGAATACCGTAAAGAATATTGGTACCCGCGAAGTCGAAGTTGTCGGCCGCGACAGCAACCCTGAATATCTCACAGAATTGCGCGATACGCTCGCCGAAAGCAGTGAGCAGTTCTTACAAGATGCCCTTAATCGGCCAGAGGAACTAGACGCCGCTACTTACAACAAGGAGCTAACAACACAAGTAGGATGCATGCAAGTCTGCCCTATTTTCTTCGGTTCGGCCATTAAGGGTGAGGGCGTATCGGAATTGACCCAGGCACTTAGAACATACTTCGCTCCGCCAAGAGTTACTAGTAGCGAGTTGCTTTCAGCTGTTGTCTTTAAAATTGAGCGTGGTGCACGGGACGAAAAGATTGTGTATATGCGCATGTATTCTGGCGAACTACAACTGCGTCAACCTATCGAACTCCATAAGCCGGAAGCAGGAATAACACTCCCCGCCAAAATAACCGCGCTACAGACGTTTAATGACGGCGCGACGACGAGCACTTCTGTTGCCCTCGCAGGCGATATTGTGAAAGCGTGGGGCTTAAACGAAGCAACAATTAACGACTACGTCGGTGCAGCGCCACGGGATAATCGCAAACCGGCATTGACTCGCGCAAGTCTTGAGGTAGCTATTGCCCCGCACAAAGCAAGCGACATGCCAAAGTTATACAACGCCCTGCAAGTCATTAGCGAGCAAGACCCGTTCGTACAGGTGCAGCAAAACCCGCACGACAAAACGCTGTCTGTCCGGCTCTGCGGCGAAGTACAGAAAGAAGTCATCGAAGCCACATTAACTAACGATTACGACATTGGAGTGCGTTTTAGCGAAACTACCACCATTTGCATTGAACAACCTATTGGCAGTGGAAACGGCCTTGAGTCTGGCAAGCGCGGAGACCCGTATCTAGGCACTGTCGGTCTACGTATAGAACCAGCAACGATAGGCACGGGCGTTCGCTACGAACTGGCCTCTGGCGTAACCGGCAAGATGCCGACGGCATTTTATGTTGCTATCGAGGAGACAATACCGCAGGCATTGCAACAAGGCGTGTGCGGCTGGGAAGTCACCGACTGCGTAGTAACACTCACGCAAGTTGGCTATTGGCCACGCCAAAGTCATGCACACGCTAGCTTCGACAAGAGCATGTCCAGCACGGCAGGCGATTTCCGCATACTGACGACACTGGCCGCAATGCAGGCACTTGTGCAAGCAGGAACGGTTGTGCGTGAGCCGTTCAATCATTTTGAATTGGACATCCCCGAAGCCGCAATGGCCACAATCATGCAAAGCCTAACCGAAGCCGAAGCCCATCTTAACCGCTCTCCACAGAACAATGGTAATACCGTACATCTTGAGGGATTAATTCCTGTGCGACGAACATTCGCATTTGAGCGTCAGATACCGGACCTAACAGGCGGCGAAGGTATGTTTGTAGCGGAACTGGCCGAGTACCAAGAAGTGCAAGGCATACCACCAATTAGGGCGAGGACGGGCAATAACCCGCTTAATCGGCAGGAATATTTGCGGCGGATATCCGACCGGCAATAATCAACGCCATAATTAAACTTCTTTAGGCTTGGCCAAGCCTTCTACAATGCACACACCAGGAAAGCGTTCTAGCTCGTGAGGGTCCAGCACTACTTTGCTGGAGCGGTTGCCGCCACCCATTACAACCTCTTTTTGTGCTAGTACTGCGGCGTCGACATATATGGGGATATCGGTTGGAATGCCAAAAGGTGTTACGCCCCCAATTTCCATTCCGGTGATGTCTTTAGTTTGCTCGCCAGAGGCAAACGAGGCGCGTTTGACACCCAGCTGTTTGCACACAGCTTTGTTTACATCCAATTTGGTAGTGGCTAGCACAATGCAACAAGCGTACTTGGTTGGTTCGGCTTTGCCTGCCACAACAATAGCGTTGGCCGATTGGCTCAGGCTAAAATTGTAGTGCTCGCAAAAAGCAGCGGTGTCGGCTAGTGACGGATCGCAGTCCAGGACTTTGTAAGCGAGTCCTGCCTCGTCCAGCGCAGCTTGTGTGATTCCAAGTAGTGATGTCATGTCTGCAAGTATAGCTTCTAGCATCATCCTCGCCCAGCCGGCGCTCGTTGCATAACAAACTTCTAGAAATATATTTTGTATAAATAGCGATTAGTTTTTATAATCACCAACATGTATATCGAGGCACAGCCACATGAGTTTACCTTCAGTTCTTCACATATGGACCGGCTACCTGCCGCCTGGCAAGACCTAGCCACGCTAAACACCCCAGAGCGCGCCATAAACAATCTGGCGCAGGTAGGTATGTCTGCAGTTGGATCGGGGCTGCTTGCGCGTGGCGGTTTAAGAAACCTAGACTCCATAGAAACAGAAACATGGCCTACATTTAAAACCCAATTAGGCAGCGAAATAGTGACACGCAGCATACCGCCGCTAGAGCATATGCAGATTCAACGAGGGCTTTCTCTGGTAAGACTAGCGCACGCCCTAAGCCAAAAAGAGGCTGATTTTACGGTTGACCGCGGAGTGCGCTATGCGCGCCTTGCCACGGCCAGTGGAGAACTGCTCGTCCAAGCCGACATACGCGGGGCCGCAGACGCCCAACATACCACAAGTGCTGTTGCGTTAACCAATAAAGAGAATAACCGAACGAGTCATCTAACCATTTTAGCCAATAGAGTCGATGCCAAGTACACGCTTCTGATGTCAGAGCATTGGTATAATGTCCTGGGTTTTCCGCGCGATATATTAACGCCCACAGATGCAGAAATTGACCATAGCTGGACCAATCTCATCCAGAATAGCTCGCCCATTGCCGCATAGCGCACCAAAAAGAATAAGATCCTGAGGAATTACTTCCTTCAGGATCTTATTAGTTGGAATTTTAGCTTTGGCCGCTAACCTTTGGCCAGCATGCCATCTACCGCGAGTATTTTTTTGTTACTCGTTTTGACGAATTCAAAGCTAAGCCCGCTTTTCGTTTTGACCGTCATGGTTCTCACCCTTTTGTTATTTTTGTTTTTAAATGTGTTTGTTTGTGATCACAACACTCATTATTATACACAATTATTGTGATTTGTCAATGAGTGGAAGCCACTTATGTTTAGTGTAGGTAAGCATTGGCCCTTGTGCAAGTAGAAAATTTTGCGAACCGACAACGGTTATCCACAGTTTATAAGGGGATAGTTGGCTCTTGGGCGTCGTTGTTTGCAATAAAGCTCACGTGCACCTCGCAGCTGCGTGGACCTTTTAACTCCACCAGCACTACTCGCTGCCATTCGCCCAATGGCAATGCGCCATCCACTACAGGTAGTACCAAGCTGGGGCCCACAATAGACGCCAACAAATGATCTGGTGCATGCCCCGGGTTGTGCGGGTGACGCCACTGCAGCTGCGGGAGCATGCCGGCTAGGGCGTCCAGCAAGTCCAAATCGGTGCCGGGGTCCAGATTAGCCGTAGTTAGCGCCGCAGTGCTATGCGGCACAAACAGGCTAATATGCCCATTTTTGCCTCGGCACTGCTCCACGATAATGTTAGTAAGATCGACCACTTGGCGCCGCTCGTTCGTGGGGATGGTTATAATCATGGCCTTATTGTAGCCAAAAGCCCATCGCGCAGCCAGCTCTAAACTTGACGCCTACATGCATGCTAGTATGCATACATGAAGGCAATACAATACACAATTCGCAATATACCAGAACCAGTTAACCGCTATTTGCGCAACAAATCGCGCATATCTGGCAAAAGCCTTAATCAGGTAATTATCGACGAGTTATCCGACCGAGTCCCAAGCCCCTCTGCCCCTGTAAGCTCGGCACTAAGTTGGTTTATTGGCAGCGGAATGGACGACGAGACACTCCAGGCCCTGGCAGCCGAAGATAAGCTACAAAAAGAAATCGCCGCAAAGGAGTTGTAATGCCATTGCCCAAGGAGTGGGCTAGTAGCTCGACAATAAAGCTTTGGTAGTTTGCCAGTTGGCACGGTCGTTGCCAGAATGGCCGGCAGTTGTCCAATGCAGAATTGCATTTGGCAATTTTTGCGACAACTCGTAAGCCGTAATTGGTGGGCACACGCTATCAAACCGTCCCTGTATCAAATGGACGGGCATGGTTAGTTTGTGGGCGTTATTCATAACGTAATCTTCGGGTAAAAAGCAGCCGTTGGCTGTGTAATGGCACTCAAGGATGGTAGATGTTGGGTCGAACGTGCCAAGATCGCTGGGGTAGGTACGATCGTCCAGCCCCATCACATTGCCTTCTAACTCGGAGTAGGCAAAGGCCGAGCGCTTGGCTGCTTCGGGGTCGTTGCCCAATATGTGCCCAAAGTGATACTTGGTTGGATTAGCTTGGTGCTCAAGCGGCACACTGCGTACAAAGGTGTCCCACACTTCTGGATAATAGGCCTTAAAGCCACCTTGTTCTAAAAAGTCTATCTCGCTTTTGCGGCCCGTAAATAATCCACGTAGCACCATGCGCGTTACGCGTTTAGGGTTGCGCACAGCATACACTAACGCCAAGCACGAGCCCCACGAGCCGCCGGTTATAGCAAAAGTGCTCAGGCCAAACTCCTTGGCAATGGTGTCTATATCGTCAACCAAATCGTCGGTAGTGTTGTGGTCGCGCGAGCCGTAGGGCAGGCTTTTGCCGCTGCCGCGCTGATCGAAAAAAATAACGCGGTGTTTGGTAGGGTCAAAAATGCTTTTGTGTTTGTCGCTACAACCGCTGCCAGGACCACCGTGCAAAAACACAATTGTCTCTTTGGCATCTTTGTTGCCCCACAGCTGTACATACAGCGCGTGGCCATCGCCCACCGGCAACATTTGTTCTTTAAGCGTAAATTGATCGGGGCTCATCGGGTACTCCTTTTAGAGAATCTGTTACGTAGTGTACACAGGCATTGGCTAACACCTCAAGTGTATTAGTTCTTGTAGGTTGCTTGACTTTGCGTTTCGCGCCCTACATGCCCAACATATCAGACACGCTCGCGCTGTCTCTTCGTATCAGCGTAAACCGCGAGTGTTTGCTATAGTTAAAGCCTATGAAGACAGTCCTTTTTACGCCGGGTTTTGGCGACCAAATAGATACAATTGATTACAAAAGTGTCATGCGCGCCATAGAAAGTAAAGGATACCAAGTGGTGTTTGTGCCCATCAACTGGAAACGTACCGTTATTAGCGATTGGGTTGCGCAGTTAGAGGCCGAATATAACAAGTTTGATGCCAAGGATGTTATTTTGGCGGGCTTTTCATATGGTTCGATGACTTCGTTTATGGCGGCTACGCGCCGTAACCCCGCAGAGCTATGGTTGTTTTCTTTCTCGCCTTATTTTGCAGAAGATATCCCACATATTAAAAAATGGTGGGCAAATATTATTGGCAAAAAGCGTATTGCAGCATTTAGCAATCTGTATTTTAACCAGCTTGTCAAAAGCATTACCTGCCCTACGACAATTATGTTAGGCGAGATCGAAACAAAAAGATTCGCACTACTAGCCAATCGCTGCAACGAGGCGCACAAAGCAATACACAATAGCCGACTTTTTGTTGTGCCGCACGCCCGGCACGACGTTGCGGACAAAAATTATATTGCAACCATCAAGGCCTCTCTGCACTAGACGCCGATAGACTTTAGTGAAGCGACTTCTTCAGATATAGCGTTCATCAAGCTTGGCGTCATCGACGGTATCATACACTAGCATCGACAAGTGCCCAGGCCCCTAAGGATGTCCAAATAAGCTATTACACTACATAAATGTAGGCTAATTTACAAATATATTTTATAATCCTCTCATGCATCAGCCACTGCCAGAGTTTAATCGAGCATTTACCGGAATATCCGACACCCCTGCTTTGCACGGCGAAATTGGCGGGCTACGTACTCGGCTAGAGGCAGCCACCACTCAACTCGCACTCGAGCGTGCGCTGGCCAGGGACATACTCAGCGCCAGAAGTTTGATTATATCTGAAAGCCCTGCGCTTACCCTGGTCTTTGGAGCTGACGACATTACTCAGGCCAAAGAGACTCCGGGCATGAGTCAAATATTGTCTTCTGCTTTTGCCAGAGAAGTTCCAGACTACGAGCTAGCCGATGGCTTTGCAGCAACAGTTGCCAAAAGCTTAATCACTTCGCATCATCCCGATGCTGGTGGCGATACTGAGGTCTCTCAGAATATCGCCAAGAGCTTACGCGGCCTTAAAAAAGATGCCGCATTTTCTATAGCAAGCGCCATCCTGGCCGCCCCGCAGCAAACAGAGAGCGACCCTAAAGCCCAACGAGTTGAACGGTACCGCCTGCATCTAGCCCTGGCAGGAGCCGTCCCGCAATTTACTAGCGAAGAAGAGGCAAGAAGTAACGCCGAGACAGAAACACATGGAGCGGCATGGCGAGTTCGTACCCAGGCCGCATTTAAATCGCTCCATCTTATTACCGGTGATGGCGATGCGTGGAACCAGTTTTTGCAAAGCATAGTTAGAACTCGCCACATGGAGCTTATACATATGGTCAACCGTGTGCAGCCAGCTATTCTAAGCTTACATGAGCGGCTTATCAAAGGTGACCCCGTTGCAGCAGAAGCCTTAGATACCCCAGCTATTGACGCCATTTTTCAAAGAATTTGGTCTGTATTAGGAACTAAAGACCGAACAATACCTTACAACCCACCATACCAAAACTGGCTAGATATATTATTGCCAGCCTTGCAGCTGCTTGATCCTGGCCAAAAACCCGGACAAACATACACTCACTTTGAGCCACCCATAGAGATTAGGTCCGCTCCGACCATTAATAGTTATGGCCAGTACTATAACCCTACCAATCCTTATCAATCTTATGGTGAAGAAAGGCCGAAAAAGTACTACAGCGAGTGGTAGCAAGAGGGCCTTAGGCTAGGGCCCTAATATAAGCCTCTTCGCCAATTTCTTGGCGATATGTTAGGGCTAGGGGCTGCGTAAAACCCTCGGCTATGGCCGCCCGAATCTTATCTCGTGCCTCCCAAGGTGTGGGAGCAAGAGCAGAAAGGCCAACAATGCGCGAGGTGGCAGTGGTGCGGTACCGGTTGCCCTTAACGCACTCGGCAGCCGCAAACCGCAAACGGACGCCGTTGGCCTTTATAACATCGGGGTTTATATCAAACTCGTGCATTGGCCCCTTGCCGTAGCCATATTCGGGAGCCACCAAATAAACCAGTACCGAGGCTTGTTGTTTGAATCGCACACTATCTGGTTGAAGTTTGCCCAGGGCAATCAGGCGCAAGACTTCGCCCATGTCTATGTCGTCTTCTACTAAATCTATGATGTTAATAAGCTCTGGGTCGCCGCCACGGGCGTTTATTTCTACAATTTTCAGTCCTTGAGCAGTCTTGAAAAAGGTTGGATAGAGTACACCCTTGTAGTCGATTCCTTTGTCTTTCATTTTGACTAACAGGCGTTCCATTAGGGCAACAGCTTCGTTGTAATCTGCGTTGGACAGGAACGGCATCTGCTTGCTCGCCTGCATAGAGAACGTGCCCATACCTCCGGTTCCGGGGCCGGTGTCGCCATCTTCGCGGTAAGGATAGTCATAGGTAGCTGGAGGCCTGATAAGAGTTGTGCCGTCGGTAAACAATTGCAGCGTAAACTCGTGGCCGTCCAATCGCTCTTGGACCTCCAATCCTGTCTGCGTAGCGTCGGCCAGCACTTGCTGTGTGTATTCGCTCGCTTGGTCATAGGTTTCAAAGTGTTTGCCCATCACCTTGACGCCCTTACCTCCGGTAAGGTTGCGCGGTTTGATCACCACTGCCGTGCCTTTGGCCTCAAAATGAGCAACGGCGGCAAGAGCGGCGTCTGGGGTTTCGACCATAAAATTCTCTGGATTGTACTTTGGCTCAATCTCGTCTATAAAGCCACGAAGGAAAAACTTATCCCATTCAACTCTGGCAGCCTTCTGATCGGGACACGGTATGAGCAAGTCTGGCATCTTGCCGCTAGGCACTCGCCTTCTGACAGCATCAACCATTCCCGCCGCCAAGGCTGCATCAAAATTAGTAATAAACATATCGGGCCTCACGCCCGCAACAAAGTCGGCCACCCCTTTAACGTCCGTAATGCTATCGACAATCTGAAATTTTCCGCCGCTGGCCTTGGCTTTGTCTACCAGGCCGGGATTCTTCCAGCTGCCAGTTATGTATAGTGTATGCCCATGATTTACTAAATTTTCGGCCAGCGCTTCATCGCGCCCCATGTGTCCGTGTAGTGCTATTTTCATGTTCCTTATTTAATAAGGAAACCTAGGCTGATTGCAAATTAGAGTTACCTACGAGTCAGAGGTTCGAGTCATCCCCCCTTCTACATAAGAAAACACCTCAGAAATTCTGAGATGTTTTCTTTGGTTGCGGGGCCAGGATCGGCCTTTGGCCTCCGCCGCAAAAGCTTTCTCGTAACAAGTTCCTGCGAGAGCTTTTGCTCTGCCGAACCTGGGACCTACGCATCGGCTTTGCCGCTGCTGGCCCCAGGCTCGGATCTTGGCCAAAACCAAGAAAAAAGCCCTAGCTTTGCTAGGACTCTTTTCTTGGTTGCGGGGCCAGGACTCGAACCTGGGACCTCGTGGTTATGAGCCACGCGAGCTGCCGCTGCTCCACCCCGCGATATCTTCCCGGCTGGGAATAATGCCCATTAATAGTACCAAACAGAGGTGTTTTTGTCAATCGTGCAACAGTGCGGTTTGCTGCCTACCCCCCTAATTGAAAATTAGTCAATAATATGTTAATATCAACATGAATTTGGTATCTGGGACATAAGAGACTATATGAGTAAATACACATTTAATAATGACTGGGCTGGCTTTGGCTTTGCCACTGGTATTGTCGTGATTATTGCACTAAGCATCGTGCTTCCTAAATTGCTATCTGGCCATCACCACGCCGCAGCTGCAAAAACATCACAAGCCATATTGGCTGCAACCACCACGCCTATTGTAGACACCGATGGCTCGACGCCAACAGATGACCCAGCTCAGTCCACACCAGCTCCTACTCCAGCACCAGAGCCTCTCTCGGTAAGTGGAAGTGTTAGCGGTGGCAAGTACGATGGCTGGAAATCGTACACCAGCAAGAAGTACGGCCTTGCGTTTAATTACCCGTCTGCATGGGACATGCACGAGGTCGAGACTGCTAACCCTGCCGATTCGGAGTCTATACAGCTAACTGTCAACCTCACCATTACCGTCAACGACAAAACCCTTACCGTCGTCTCTCTTACCGCGCGTAATGCTACCTTAGACGCGTTAGAAAAAATTCATGACGACATAAACGCGCAAAACCCCATCGAAACAAGCAAGCAAAGTCGCGTTAACGACTATGGCCGAAAAGTGCTGATTTATGGTGATGGCACTGGAACAGCCTGGGCCTCGCTTTACCTAATCGCCGACGGCTCTAAAACGTATGGTGTTTACGACGCAAACAGCCTGCACTACGGCGACCCGGGCGACGACACCTACTGGGCCGACTTCGAACGATTGTACGAATCAATCGTCCTACAGTAAAACGCTCTAGTTACTACTAGCCTGGCGGTGCATAAAGAAATTGGCCCAGGCCTCAAAATGGCGCTGCACAACGCTTTTGGGCTTGGCAGTTTTGGCAGACGGCGACACGTCTTGCGGCAATACCACAGTGTGTGCCAGCGCCACGCTTTGCGGCACCAACAGTTCGGTTTCGCCCGGGGCAGCCAGCCCAAAGTCTTGGCGCGCGGCTAGTTCTAGGTACTGCGGGGTATTGTAATAGTCGTTTTGTAGTTTAAGGGTGTCGTTAGTAAGCTGGCCAACGTCATTTTGCTGCTGCAGCGTCGATATCTGTTTTTGCAGACCATAGTTGGTGTCGATGGCTTTTACACTACTCCAGCTAACCATCAAAGCTATGACTAAAAAAAGCAGTAAGCCCACCACGCGCAAGTCGCGCAAGCTGTTGGCATACGTAAAAACTATTTTTTGGTAACTTTTGATTTTGGTAAACACTATTTTGATTATATAACCGCTCAGCAAAATCTGCTATACTCACTCTGTTAACCGCTGCGTCACTCGCCAGGGCCCCCGCAGAATGCGAAGCATTATGTGGGGAGAGGAGGAGCCCAGGAGAGCGAGGTAGCTGGCAGGTCAAACTTGTTTTGGCCTGACGGCTTCCTCGCTTGGAGGGAGTGACGACGAGGGGGCGTAGCTCATCGGTTAGAGCAGGCGGCTCATAACCGCTTGGTGGTTGGTTCAACTCCAACCGCCCCCACCACATTGATTTTATTGTACTGGCATTTTTACTCTCTGTCAGAGGACGGACCTCTGAAAAATCAGTGCAGTCTTGATGCGATTCCACTTCGTCAAACCCGCTTCCGCCATTGACACTATACAATATAGGTATTACTATAACTTTCTATAAAAGAGATATTGTCATGACACCCGAAGGTTACCAAAAGCTCACTAGCGCATTAAACGCTGCTAATATTCCCGCCGAAGTTACTCCCGTGCCGCAACCTGGCGAAGATGTACGTTATGTAGATGTTAGGATGAACCAAAATCCTGGATTGAGCCATGTGCTGAACGCGCTGGGCGAGGCTGGGCTAATGGCTCATGGCCAGCCAACCGATGCAAGGCCATCCCTAGAATTAAGTGTCGTGAGCAGTGAGTTGCGCACCATAGCGGGTTCGGATCCACGACCTCCGCTAGTTGCATCTGCCAGAATCGTAACTTTCGAAGATCAAGCACACAGAACGTACTAAATAGGATTGTAGCTCGTAGGGCCGACTCACCAGTGCCACGCGCTCAAGGCTAGCTAAAATCTTAACGCATTCATTCAAAACTCCGGCTATTGCCTCACGAATACGCTCTTTGTCGCTTATTAAATATCCACACTACTTTGGGCAATTAAGCCTAGACGATTCATGGAGCAGTCCTCCATAACTCGGTTGCTAGGGCTTGCCAGAATACAGAGCAACACTAAATTTGACGCGCGATGACTATTTGTTTATAAATATCAATTACCATCTTTTCTGTCTAAAACTAGTGAGGTTTACAAAATGAGTGAGACTGTTGGTTCTGGCCCCGGTGGCAATGTAGTACACGAGCAGCTTTTGCCAAGTCAGCTTCTTATACGAGATTTGAGCACCGAGCTGTTAGCGCAAAACCGCCCCTATATCATAGTCGAGCTGTTGGCGGTGACAGATGCGACAGCACTCCGGGATAGATTGCGCACCACTTCGCTCGAAGACGTCTTGGTGGGGCCTGGTCAAGACCTTACCCCCGACCCAGAAAAGCACAGCGGATACGGCCACCCTGTTGTGAAACCTGGAGTAGACTCTACCCTAATAACTACTTCATTTGGAACACACGGCTCGCATATACCTAAACAGCGTTTTATTCCCGCAGAGCGTGCCCACGAATATAATGGCCCGAACGAGCATGCCATCCAGCTCCCTAACGGCACAATCATAGAATATCCCGGTAAATACGACTGGCGGGGCAGCGTTTATCTCACATTTTGGTACAACACACCACACGGCAAAATTGGCGAAAGACTTGCCGTTAGTACTACTCACGCCTCCCCGGGCGAAATGCCTGCTGTAGAAAGTTCGGTTGTCATACCTGGCAAACGTCCAGGTGATAATTACACAGCCTGGCCGCGTCTTGCTCGCCCAGCAGCGAGCGAAACAGAAGTCTCGATAGTGCTAGACACAGTACGCGCGCTGCACGACGCCGGCAAGCTTAGCTAGCAGTCTTACATTTAGTGCTTTACTGCTACCATAATAATATGAGTACTTCTCCAACCCGAATGCCCCGCGTAATACTTGGTGCTGGGCTGTGTATTGTGGCCCTAAGCATCGTGTTTTGGTTTGCCAACCTTTTGGCCATATATAGTCTTGCTGGCGATAACGCCTGCATGGCAGATAGTGCGGCGTGCGACCAACGGTTACACCAAACCGCCGTGCGCAGAGACATCGGCGTAGCTGGGATTATAATAGGCGCTAGCGTGGCAACCCTGGGCGGTATACAGTTAAGCCGTATAGCATCTAGATCGTCTATCAAAAAATAAATCGTCGTATATAGTACATATCGCGAACATAACCGGTATACTATGCAGTACTAATACATAACGTAGGAGAAGCCATGCGTTCTATTTTTACCAAGCTTAAGGTTCGGGGTATCCGAATAACTGGCATGCTTTTGGCAATTGCCGTAGCAGGCAGCGCGCTTTTGGGCGGAGGACACGCTTTTGCGACCACCGGCCTGAGCATTTCGGGCAACCAATTGTATAAGGATGGCTCGGCGTATATTCCGCGTGGTTTTAATATGATTGCTGTACTTACTCCTTCGTGGTGCACCAACACGCTAGGTAACAATGCTAACGCCAACTGGGGCAGCAGTGAGCTAACGGCGGCCGCAAATTGGCACGCTACCATGCTGCGCTTTCAGGTAAGCCAGCGTGGTTTGGCCGATTCGACTATTTCGTCGACCGACCGCGCCAATTACCTTACCGAGGTAGAAAATGCCGTAACCGACGCCCGCACGGCCGGTTTTGACGTCATTTTGTCTATGCAAGACCAATCAATCGGTTGTGGCACAGCACACCCCTTCCCTACCAGTATGACCACCGACGCTTGGAATGTACTGGCACCTGTATACGCCAGTGATCCTTACGTAATGTTTGAGCTTTTTAACGAGCCAAACGAAACCAACAATACCGCTGGCTGGAACCAGTGGAAAAACGGTGGTACCACACCAAACAGCAACCAAGGCGACACAGCCGTTGGGCACCAAGCGCTGCTTAACACCATTCGCGGCCTTGGCAACACCAATGTGGTTATTGCCGACGGGCTGAACATGGCTGAACGCCTTTCGGGGCTTACGACATTGAGTGACAGCGCCAGTGCCCTGATGTATGGTATTCACCCGTACTTCTACACCAGCGGCCAAAGCTGGTGGGACTCGCAGTACGGCACACCGAGCGCTAGCGTACCGGTTATTGCCACCGAGTGGAACTACGAAAGCAGCGGTTGCAGCACCAGCTACCAAACCATGGGGCCAATGATACTGCAGTACTTACACGACAAGCACATTGGCGTGTTAGGCCAAGCATTTGACGTACCCGGCACCACGGTTACAAGCGGATGGACATGGACACCCACCGATTGCACCACTGCAAATGGCGGCTCGGGCCAAGATTTGCTTACCTACTTTACAGGCCTTAGCACATCCGACACGACTGCACCTACTGCCGCTACCGGAGTTAGTGCAAGCCTCGTTAGTGGCCCACAGGTAAATCTTAGCTGGACGGCAGCCACTGATAACGTGGCCGTCGCTACCTACCGTGTCATGCGCGACGGGTTCTTTATAGCCCTCACCACCGGTACATCGTACGCAGACACAACGATGAGCACTGCTCACACGCACACCTACAAAATTTATGCTGTCGATGCAGCATACAATGTGTCGCCCATTTCTAACGGCGCATCGGTGTACGTACCCTAACTAATACCCCCTATTCTTACAATAAAACACCGCCATCCAGGCGGTGTTTTATTGTGGTAATAATTTCATGACCACACCAACTTACTCTCGGTCGCCTTCACTTCGGCTTTGCACATGTTAAGATATGCCCATGATTACATTTAACGAACTTCCTTTTGTCCAATTACCTCCCGAATCCTACGCACGCGACTTGGGCGGGGTAGCTGCGGTGATTGGCCAAGCTGCCTTTAGGCGTGCTGCTGGTGAATTTGTTGTAGATCTTGCGACATACGGCGACACCGTTGATCGGCCCGGCAGGATGATCCTACGCACCAGCACTACAACTGGCGGCAAAAAAATCATGCATAACGTGGTTAGCGAATTTAATGAGCACGGCGACGTCCGTGCGCTTCACGAGCAAGGCACAAGCGGTCGCGATCCAGCCCAGGGCACACGAACCTGGCTTAGTCAGCGTGAAGATGGTAGCCTTTGGCTGACAACGAGCGGAACGGACGAACCCTTTAGCTCGCTTACGGCGCTCTATGCCCGTGCCGTGCCGCAAGTATCCGAAGCTGTACACAACCCCGCACTAGAAACATGTACCAATAGTTATGGGGACGTCTTGAGTGTATGGTCTACAGGGCTTATCCCCATAGTAGCCCGCCTACTTCACGTTGCCGGCACCGCAGTGGCCACAGAGCGACCTAACGGCGTAGGTCGGTTTGCAGCGGAGTTGCGAGTGGATTGTGCTACTTCTGGGCGCATATATAGTGGTATGGTGTCCGACCCACAAACAATAAAGCTGCAAGTCGAGAACCATGCACGCAATAGCAGCGAAGATTTTATTCTGCAGTACAAATATGGCGGTCTAGTGGGTGACGGCGACCCTAACCCCCACAAGGGAGAATTTGCATTCATTAAGGAGTGCTCGCACGAAAGTGCAGCTGCCGATTCCGCCTGGGTCCGCGACACATTGACGCAAGCCGGGCCACAATTACAGCTCCAGCGGCGCATTATAGCGCCTATCACGGCCAACAAGCCGGAGGCCGAAGAAATTACCGACAGCGACGCCATCATACAAATGCTGCAATCGGTAGCCGACTTAGCACTCAGTACATAGATTAATTGGCGTCGCGCCGGGCAAACAATATCCAGGAAACAACCAAGCCTATACCAGCATACACCAAAAACGTCAGCGCGGCATGTGTAGGCGACAAAGGCTTAAATGACGGATCGCTGCCGGTGTTGCCTACAACAACTGACTGCAGGGCGTTAAATGGCAAGTACCTGCCTTGGTGCTTCAGTAGCTGCTGCAAAATTGGTTCGACAATAAGTGGTATGACAAACAACGCCACAATCGCCCCTACCTGCACGCGGATAATCACCGCAAAGATAAAGGCCAACATAGCATAGCCCCATCCTACAAACAGTGTTTGCCAAATAAGCGGCCACCAATCGACGTGTTGCGCCACCATGGTGTGGCCAGCTAGATGCACACCCAAAATACTTACTACTGGCGAGAACAGACCCATAACCACCGAAAACAGCACCGCGTAGCCACTGACGGCAATAAACTTAGCAAGTAACGTTTTGGTGCGGTTGTTGCTTGCCGTAAGGGTATACATAACAGTGTTGTAACGATACTCATGCGTTACTAAAAGCGTTACAACAAGCGCGCCAATTAGGCCCACGGCCATAATTGCCTGACGCGTTTGGTTAGCTAAAAATGTTGCGTCATGGAGCTGTATTGCCGACGCCTTAAAGCCGTTAACCCAAAAGGCAAACAGCACAATAAGTGCGGCACAGCAAAGAGCAATAAAGTACGTAGAACGGACTGTGCGCAGTTTACGAAACTCGGATTTAAGCGAGGCCAACATTATTTTTTACCTCCATCTTTAGTGCGATATTCTTCGCTGCCTGCAGTTAATTCTAGGAAAGCTTCTTCGAGCGAGGCCGACTTGTTGGATAACTCCAAAATCGGAATGCCCGCGCTAAACGCCGCCTTGCCGATGTCGTCTGTTTTGGCGCCCCGTACGGTAAGGCCACTATCGGCTGCGTCAAACTGCCACGATTGATCTTTGCACAACCGCTCTAGTTTAGAAAGATTGGCAGCTCGCACAAACACGCCCGCATGGCTGTTGCCAGCAATGAGGTCCTGGATAGACATATCGGCAATCATGCGGCCCTTACCAATCACTACCACGTTATCGGCCATTTGCGACATCTCGCTCAGTAAATGGCTCGAGACAAATACGGCGTTGCCTTGATCGGCGTAGTCTTTTAAAAACTGACGTAGCCAAGCAATACCCTCGGGGTCGAGGCCGTTGGCCGGCTCGTCTAACATAAGGTACTTAGGCTTACCTAAAATGGCTGCAGCGATGCCCAAACGCTGGCTCATGCCTAGGCTAAATTTGCCGGGCTTTTTCTTGGCCACATCGCTAAGGCCCACAATGTCGAGCACCTCGTTAACGCGTGCGTCGGGGATGTCCCCAGCGGCAGCTAATATCTTAAGGTGATTACGGGCCGAGCGCGTGGGATGGAATGCCTTAGCCTCTAACAACACGCCCACTACCTGCGATGGTTTGGCATAGTGGCGGAGGGGCTTGCCGTCAAACGTTGTACTGCCAGTGCCGGTATCTAGCCCGAGCATCAGGCGCATGGTGGTGCTTTTGCCGGCGCCGTTTGGCCCCAAAAAGCCAGTTACCTTGCCTGTTTGTACTTTAAATGACAAATTCTCTACGGCAACTTTTTTGCGGTAGCGTTTTCCTAATTTGGATGCTTCTATCATGCTATCTAGTATACCTAAGGAATACTACGTTGCCTAGCCCCAAAATATCTTTTGCTACAAAGCGCTCAGCATGGACAGCAGTTCATCTGGTGAGCCAGCCTGCATTAGCCGCTCTCGCAGTTCTTTGGCGCCGTCAAAACCATTAACATACACTTTGCAGAACTTGTTTAGGAGGGCTACACGGCGATCGGCCTCGGTCCAGGTGTCTTTAAACAGCTGTACGTGTTGGGTAAACAGCTCCAATTTTTGCTCTTTGGCGTAGTCGGCCCATGGGCTTTGCTTGGCAAATACAAATGGGTCTTGGAAAATACCGCGGCCAATCATGACACCGTCCAGTTTGTAGGTCTTGGCCAGCTCTAGCCCCTGCTGGCGGGTTAGGATATCTCCATTGCCCACGATGAGCGTATGGGGTGCAATGCGGTCGCGCAGCTCACGAATGTGTTGCACGGCATCCCAGTGCACCGGTGCAGCGCTCATTTCGCTGCGTGTGCGGCCATGTATACTCAGCATGTCGAGGTTTTGTTGTAGCAATAACTCGTGCCAACTGAAATCAATAGCGCCAAAGCCCAAACGCGTTTTGACGCTCACTGGCACGCGCCCTGCCACGCCCTCTTGCACAGCTTTGATAATTGCAACTGCACGTTCGCGGTCGTTAATTAATGCACTACAGCATCCATTGTTTACCACGGCCTTAATGGGACAGCCCATATTGAGGTCAACACCAGCAAAACCCATGTCTACCAACTCGGCGGCGGTTTTTTTAAAATTTTCTGGGTCTTTGCCCCATATTTGGGCAATCAACGGCTGCTCGACGGGTGTAAACGCTATGCGATTAAGCAACCGCTCACGCCCCACGCTTTGCAAGCCGTCTACATTTACAAACTCGGTAAAAAACAGATCTGGCCGGGCAATCTTGGCTACAATCTGACGAAAGACGGTGTCGGTAACATCGTCCATAGGCGCCAAAACAAAGAATGGCCGAGGCAAGTCTGCCAGATTCATATTCATATATATTACAACAATTTGGAGGTTTTAGCTATACTAACCGGATAACCAGCAGGTAACTGCCTACCAGCAAAAAAGCTACGTAGTTCATATACATGCCAATGCGTGCAGCTCGCACAAACGTAGCCCCGCTATCGCGCTTTCTAAACGGGATAAGTGCCGCAGCCAATACAACATACCACAGCAATACTACGCTTACAAAAATACCCTTCCAACCGTAGTAGATTACTGGCGGAACAGTTGCGGCTACGTATGCGCTAAGTGCAAATACAATGCTTTTCTCGGCACCTAGATGTGTTGCGATAGAAGCAACCTTGGCATGCGCATCCGTCTTAAGCCGCGCCAAGGCTTCAAGCGTGTATGTCCCCATCGCCCACAAAAAGAAGGTGCTGACACCGGCCAAATACAGCACACTGCCACCGGCAAACAATATCCCAAACATAAAGGGCGATGCCACAAAAAAGGCAAACGTAATGGCATCTAGACCCGGCACATGACGGTATGCAAGCCCCGGAATGCTGTATGCGCAGGCTACAAACAACATAATCAGCAACCAAACTGTGGAGGTAGGCGTGCCAACTGTTGCAAAGTACACAATAAACGGTACGTTTACGAGCCCAATAAGCAACCACAGCGTGGTACTTTTAGCCTTAGCAAGCTTTACGCCAAACAACTGCAACAACCCATAAAACAGCAGGCTATAGCCGACGGCAAAATATACAATGCCGTCGCCCAATCTGGCAGTCCAATGCACATCGCCAACACTCAGATAACCAACCGAAAACGGCAAAACCGTCAAAAGCCACCGCAGCGGTTGGGATGCCCGGCGAATATCAGCAACAGTAAGCCTAGCAAGCTTCATGCTTACTAGTATACATAAGCGTTATGGTGCCGCCTATGTAGGCTTGATTATTCGCCTAAAGCGCGGCACTGTTTTGTCCTCTAGCTCTACATGTTCGAGCCACATAGCTATGGGGCGCACGTACACCAAACGCTGATCGTAGTTAGCTCGATATACCACTGCCGGCTCCATTGTAGCCTCAATAAACACTACTTGTAGCACCGTGTAGCTATTGCCCTTGTAGTGCTGATACACGCTTCCCACTGTTACTTGCTTGCCCGCGTCCTCAAGCACCTTTGCCAACTCGTCCTCGCTCATATGCTTCATTCCTACAACTATACCGGGTACCCCGGCTTCGCAGAAGCCGACAAAAAATAGTAAGCCCGCCCGGATTTACTCCGGGCGGGCTTACTCTACTTTCAGGAAACGCAGCGCGAAGCGCGATAAGAAACCCGCTTGGGGTTTCTTATTCCACCTTTTACTCCCACCTAAAAACCCGAAACGCAATAATGTAAATAACAATGGTCCAACCGCCAATAACAGCCACTTGGGGCAGTAATTCCAACACGCCCTTGCCTTCGGTTGTTATCAGGCGAATACCATCAATTACTGGTGACAACGGCAAAAAATTGGTAATGCCCTGTAACCACTCTGGCATCAAAAAGCGTGGAAAAAACGTGCCACTCAAGAACAACATCGGAAAAACCACAATGTTGCTAAGCGGCGCTGCTTGGCGTTCGTTTTTGGCCCAACCGCCAATTGCCAAACCAATGCCCAAGATCATAATGATACTAAGCACCAACCAAAAAACAATCAGTAGCCAATTGCCCACCACATGCAAATGAAAGACAGTGATGGCCACAGCAAACATAACGCTAAGCGACACTAGGCCAATTGCAGCCTGCGAGATCATAGTAGATGTAAAGTACTGCCAAACGCGTAGAGGCGTAGAGTGCAACCGTCGCAAGATACCTTGCTTTTTAAGCTCCGGAAAAACATTTACCGGCCCAAAAATACCAAGACCAATGATCGAAAACCCCAATAAGCCTGCAAATGTGTAATCAAACTGGCTGAGGCTCTTGTTGCTTGTTTGTACGCCCCGCACCTTGAACGGCAGTGCGGTGCTAACAAATTTGCCATTAATTTCTTTAAATTGAGCATCCAGAATGGATGTCAGTGTTTGCCCAGCCGATACATCGTTTTGGGTATAAATAACCTGGGCTGTGCCAGAGGGATACGTCTGGCCCTCTTTTAGCGTGCCAAAGTCTGACGGGAGCACAATAGCGGCATCAAGCTGTGAACGTGTCATCTTGTTTTTAGCCGCGTCTAGGGTGCTAATATCCTTGTCTACCTTGAGCAATTTACTGCTTTTAGCTTCTTTGACATATTGCTTAGCAAAGCTGCTGTTGGAGTTATTGATCAGCGCTACTTTAAATGACGTGCCGCTGTCGTGCCCAAAAATGCCACCAAAGACAAATAAAAAGATCAGCGGAAACAAAATCCCAAAGAAAAGCGCCAGGCGATCACGAAAAAAACGCTTGGTGTTTAGTTTGGCAAATACTCTTACGGTAAATAGCTTCTTGTTCATAGTTAGTCCCTTAATGCCTTTCCGGTCAGATCGATAAACACATCTTCTAGATTGGCCTGCTCCACATGCTGTTCCTTTTTAAAGCCCTTGGCGAGCAACTGTTTGATAAGGTTTTTGGGCGAGTCTAAGGCGATAATTTTGCCCTTGTCCATAACGGCTACGCGGTCACATAGTAGTTCGGCTTCGTCCATGTAGTGGGTGGTCATGATAACCGTGACACCCTTGTCGCGTACGTGTTCTACTAGCTCCCATAGATTGCGTCGTGCTTGCGGGTCGAGCCCGGTTGTTGGCTCATCCATAAAGAACACTTTGGGGCTGTGCACCAATGCTGCAGCAATGCTCAAGCGCTGTTTTTGGCCGCCCGATAAATTTTCGGTGTAGGAGTTGGCTTTATCGCCAAGCGACACATCGTGCAAAAACTCCATCGGCTTAACCTTTTCGCCGTAAGCTGCAGCAAACAATTCAATGATTTCGGTTAGTTTGGTCTTGTCCTGAAATGCCGGCGTCTGTGGTTGTACACCAATAATGCGGCGGATTTCCCAGGGGTTTTCGGCCACATCGATGCCGTCGATGCTTGCTGTACCGCCATCAATCGGCCGTGTGGCTTCAATCATCTCTAGCGTAGTGGTCTTGCCGGCTCCATTAGGCCCCAATATGCCAAAAATTTCGCCACGCTTAACCTCAAAACTAATTCCTTTTACAACCTCGCGGTCGCCGTACTTTTTGCGTAGTTTATCAACTACTACTATCGAATCCATTGCTTCTTTTTGTTCCATACATCTACTATACAAAACTTAACGACGTTAAAGAAACATCCAAACAAAAGACCTTCGCCATTTGACGAAGGTCTAGTGTGTAAGCGCTAGGCGTGACTACGGGTTGGTAGCGTTGCTATTAGCGTTTGCAGTACAGTCTTGACCTTTGGGGTTCTGCTTAGCCCATTGGGCAATAGCTTTGGATACTTGACCATCGCTCTTTAGGTTTTCCCAGAAGGTGACTTGGCTGCGGCTGATGACCATTTGGTCTACCGGGCCATGCAGTTCACAACCAAGCTTAACAAGCGAAACGCTCTGGCTGTTGGTGTTATTGCTGCTATTGCTGCCCTGCTGGTTGGGTTGTACCTGTTGATTAACATTGAGGTAATAGATACCGCGCAGGTCGATGTTATCGCTATTGATAGCCTTAACTCGGCCAAAGTAGACCTGGCCGTTCGTTAAGAAGACTGCTTGTTCTTGGTCGTGATTGATGTAAGCGTCTTCTTTATTGCCACCAAAGTAGACAAGGAATGCTATGGCTACAAGTAGTGCAGTGATAGCAAACAAAAGAACCACCCATACAACACGAAGCCAAGTCGGACTTGCCTTCCAGGAAGTGCTTTTTGGTGCTTTGCCGCCCCCCGCGCTAGTTGATGATGTACCGCCGCTTATATTAGCAGCCCGCACTGGCGCTGGCTGCGCGCCGCGATTTGGACTAAACTCCATGAGTAAGCTCCCCCTTTATAAGTCGTTTTATAAGCACTAGTGTAATACATTACTCTGTACCCAAGCAATACCTTTTTGCGGGTTGCTCTGTTGATTTTTCTATTTCCTAAAACTGTCACTAACAAGGGTTAGCGGTTTGCTACTCCACGTTCCACCGTGCAAAAGTGTTGACAAACATTTTTCTTCCAGAGTATGTTAGGGGTACCATTACTAAATTCTAAGAAGGGGATATAAAGCGATGGCATTTACGCAAACCAACCCAAAGGGTGTGACGTACTACCTAAACTCCAAGGAAGTTACGCTCCGTGGTGGTAAGAAGCAGGTTATTTACTACTTCAGCAAGGACCTCCGCGCTGACACCGCCGTCGAGAAGCTTCCTGACGGCATGGAAGTCAACGTCAACCCACGCAACGGTTTTATGACCGTTAAGCGCAAGAAATAGTTTAGCTGCACTTTTGCTAAACACCCGCCGCCTGCCCTCAACCAGCAGCGGCGGGTTTTAAATTGTCATCGTTATCCTCAGTACTACGCCAATCTAACTCATAGTGCGCCCGTCATCCTCCGCCCCCCAGTCGAGCCGAGGACAAGCTCCGGCAGAGAACCAGTACGGATAATAAAAAATTCTATTTGAACTTGTTTTGTACTAAAACGCTGTTTTATTGACTAGACTCCCCGGTCGCCGGGGAATGACGTACAATAAAGATAATCGTTATGAACAAACGCATAGTGCACCACATCTGGGCCCGCATCCGCCCCATCAAATCTTGGTACTTTCTGATTGCCGCTGCAGTGTGCGCTGCAATTGGTGTTGCAGGTTTGCGTAGTAATTATCAACACATGGTAATCTTGCGCCAGGCCGTCTATGCTGCCGACCAACAAAACGGCAACGTAGAGAAGGCCCTGCAAGACTTGCGTGCCTACGTCGGTAGCCACATGAATACCAGTCTAACGGCCGACAACGGCGTCTACCCCCCTATTCAGCTCAAATACACATACCAACGCCTACAAGTGGCCGAAAAGGCCCGTGCAGACAGTATTAACTCGCAGATATACACCGATGCACAGCACTACTGCGAAAGTTTGTACCCCGGCAGCTTTTCGGGTGGCCCGCGTGTGCCGTGCATAGAGCAGTACGTCAAGAATCACGGTACAATAGCCCAAAGTATCCCTGACGCAATGTACAAATTTAACTTTGCTTCGGCCGACTGGTCGCCGGATTTGGCTGGAATTGGCCTGGGGCTAACAATTGCCTTTGGGGTGCTTGCAGTACTGCGCTTGGCATTAGGATTGGTTCTGAAAAATCTAGCCACATAACGCTTTTAAAATTCTAAACAATACCAAAATGCCAATATCTTAAATAGACTGTTGCTTGAGCTCGTTTGTGAGTTGGACCTTGTAGGGTTGAATATTTGGTATTGGGCATTAGATACCTTACAGTAGAGCGGCCGCAAAAAAGGCAACCAACAATACGATAACACCGGCCCACAACCACGGGCTTGTAAGCGTGGCAACTACTGGATTTTTGGGCTGAGCCACTTGCAGACGATGATTAATATCCGTGCTTTGACCAGACGGCAAGCCATGGGCAGGATCCACCTGCCCACTTGATATCATAGGCGTGCCAGCTGCGCCAAACAAATAGCCCGTAGCTGCACCACCTACACTCTGGTAATCCTGCGGCTTGCCCTTTTTGGTTTGGTCGGTCACCGAAACCGGTGGCTGCTCCTGGCGCTGCTCGCGCTGGAAGGCTTCGCCGTATTGAATCGCTCCCTGTACTTCGCGGCCATGTTCGTCTACTACAACGCTATACCAGCCACGACGTTCTAGATGCTGACCAGGCTGCAATACAATTTCTTCGCCCTCTTGATGCTCGGCAGCTTGTTGTTCCTGTGACGCAGTCTGGGGCGTGGGCGCAGCCTCGGGACGTTGTTCGGGTTGTTGTGGCCCAAATTCGGTTGCGGGGCGTGGAGCCGCCAACGCTGGAGCGCGCTCAAGCGGCGTTTGATTAAACATGGCCGTAGGCGCGGGGCGCTCGGACGATGCTGCTTGCAATGGCTGGCCATAATAGTTAGCGTTGGCATTTGCTTGGCGCTGTGCCTGCAACTGCTCGGCTGTAACGGCTTGTGCGGTCTTGAGTTGGTTGATGTGTTTGTCGCGCTGGTCTATTTGTTCAAGGGCCCTACGCTGCTTGCGATGCGAAAGATGCTGGGCAATGAGCAGTGCCGTTAACCCAACCACCAAGCCACGACGCAAGCCTCGCTTTTCGCCAAGACGGCTGGCGTCGTTCAGCTCGGCCTGATGTTGCTCTACAGTAATGCCAGGAGGAGGCGCCACACTAAATCGCATCTCGGCAGGCTGTTCTTGTTGAGCAAATGTCGGATGATACATATACACATCTGCATTTGGTTGCGGCGTGGGTTCTGGCTGCTCGGGATAGTAATATGCCTCGGCCGAAGTTGGTGGTTTAGACGGTGGTTCACCATCACTAGCATCAGGCACGGATGGTACCGCTTCGGCATCCGGGCCCGGGTTAGGCAAAAAGAAAGATTCTGATTCGGCCTGAACAGGCGGTGCCGCAGCAGGCTGCTCGGCAACTGGATGGTCGGCTTCAACTGGCTCTTGCTCGGCCGGGGCAAAATCTGCCGTACCCTCCTTAGCCGTAGCCCGATCCAGACGCCGCATTATTTGTTCGATTGCGGACGCATGTGCTAGCCGTGGACGCGGCGGGGTTTGGTGTTCGGTAGAATCGCTGCTTGTGGTTTTTGGTGCGCCTTCTTCGTCATCGTCTTCGTCGCTTTGATTGGCCTCGTCGCTTTCGGCGGATTGTTCGTGCGATAGTGCAGTCGCATCTTCATAGGAGCGGGGGTTGTCAGCATCAGGGGCAGTTTCTGCGTGTTGGGCGTCACTAGCAAACAACTCGCGCAACAAGGGCGTAGGAAGACTAAAGGCTTCTATCCGACGTGGACGCAGCTCTAGCGTGTGGTCGCCACCATGTGACATATCTAGTTCGCGTGGCTTTTCGCTTGGCGCACTCGAACTAGACGATGATTCGCTGGTGTCGTCATCTTTTTTGTCGTGCTTGTCTTGGCCAAATTCATAACTACGCATAGTGGGCAAAAATTACCAAAATCAAACCTTTTTATAGTATAGAATGCTAAAAAATGCAATCTATACAAAGGTTACCATCTATGATTATAGCGGAATATTGCCGCTGGTGCCCGACATATCGCCCGCGCCACTGTTTGGTGTGATTGTTTGGCCAGGAGCAGGAGGGGTTGTGGCAGCTGGTTGGACGGGGGCGGCACCCGGCTGGGCCGCAATCAAAGCGCCAGAAGCGTCAAAGGCAAACGTACCTTGCCGCAATACTTCTACGACGCCGCCGTTAATACGAGCAATGGTTAAAGTTTGGGGTTCGAGCGTACCACCGTCGACATAAAAATCAACAGAATCTCCAAAATACTGCTGCGCCTGTGCAAGCGTAGTAGCTACCGGCTGCCCGGCAGGATGTGCAGTGCTAGTAAGCAATGGCCCGGTAGATTCCAGCAAGGCATGATCTTGAGGGTTGCTAGGTATGCACACTGGTATGGTGCCGACGTCTTGGTGGATGTACCCAAATTCCTGTGGCCCACCTACAACAAATGCTATCTGGTTTGGAAGATAAGCCATTGCCGCGCGCAAGCCTACGTCATCAAACCCGTATGCAATAAGCGAGCTTGGCTCGTCGGCGAATATAATGCCGGGGTTGCTCTGTCGTTGCTTAAGCCCATAGAGCCGAGCATCGGCATCAATATCTAACGACAGACACACCAGACGATAACAGCCAGCCAGTGGCAGCACGCCGACCTTGGCGTCGCTAATGAGCGGTGCAAGTTGAGGATCCTGGATTGAAGAAAGTGTTACCATGTAGCGCCTTTCGCTTTATGATGGACGAGCGGTCAAATAGATCATTGTTGCAAGTGCCATCAGTATCAGCATAACGAGAATTGTCATAGTGATCAACGCTACTGGAGCATGCGGGCCGGTTTGAGCCTTCTTGGCTGGTGATATCGGCTTAGCGGGTGGTGCCGGCGGAGGTGGTGCTGCTTCTGCCTCGGCGGGGTCAATAGCCGGTGCAGGTTTTACGTCCATTGGACTAGATACGGCAGGCGTAGGGGCGAGTTGCGGTTGTGGCAACGTAGCCGAATGCGCTAACGGAGCAGGTTGTTCCGGAGCCGGCAGAGCGCTTGCAGGCGCAAGCGTAGCCGCAGGTGGTGCAGGCACCTTTGGCGGCGGTGCGGCAATATCCATAACTGGCTTGGTGGGCGTTGTTTGCGGTTGCATACGTCAACGAACCTATTGAGATATTCTTGGGTAATAAAACCCATTCTGGCGAGTGCCAGTTGCTAGTTCTTGCAAGGAAGCGCACCCGTAAAAGCCAGCAACTGGTGCCACAAGGGCGGGACGCAGCGCAAGATATATCCGAGATAGGTTCATTACAAGAAGTATATATCCGGGTTGTCAACTTTGGAAGTGCCAGCGCGTTTTTGGATAAGCTCTTCGCGTACTAAATCATCCAACACCCCTGGCACGCGCTGATCGGCAATCTTTTTTTGCAATTCGGCCATGGACTGGGGCGAGTCGCCAAGCATCCGCAACACCTGGCCTCGAATATGTCGCCGGGAGCCAATAAAACGCGATTGTACAGTGTAGTGCTTACTCGCCGTGTTTACGTTGCCTATGGTCTGCTTTACGTGTGTTCCATAATCCATTAATGCCCAATACCACTCGCGCGCATTATCAGGCAGAGTTGCGGCAACCTTGTCTAAAATAGTTGTGTCACTGATACCCGTTTCTGCTGCAAAAAAATGATAAATATACACTGTGCGGATATTGGTTTCGACAAACACTACCGGCATGTTGTAGGCGTATGCCAGCAGCGCACCTGCGGTGTTGGAGCCAACCCCGGGCAAACGAGTCAACTCGGCTGTACTACGCGGCAAAACACCACCAAAATCGTCCTGTACAACCCGTGCCGCTTGCCACAAAAACTTAGCGCGGCGGTTGTATCCCAATCCGCTCCAGACCTGTAGCACGTCGCCAAGGGATGCCTGCGCCAAGGATGCAAACGACGGAAAGCGCTGTACAAATTCGGCAAATTTGGGCACAACGCGCAAAACCTGCGTTTGTTGCAACATTAGCTCCGACACCAACACATGGTACGGATTTACCCAGCCGTCTGCTTCAATACGGCGCCACGGCAAATCGTGCCGTCCATGGGCACGGTAATAATCCCATACCGTTTGCTGAAATGCAGCTATGTGCGAACGGTTCATTTACTGATTCTGGCCAAGACCAGTCGTGTTAGTAACTGTGGCAATTTTGTGTGGCGTGCCGCCTTCCAAGCTTACGGCATAATCGGCCGATTCGGTGCTAACGCGGTACACAATGACACTGTCAGTAGCCCATCGTAGCGGATACGTTAGCCCAGCTTGAGACCCCCTGGCGCTATCTTTGCCGCTCGCTACATCGTACAGGTTAAACGTGCCCTGACTTTGCACCCACAAACTAGCAGTTCCTTTACCATTATCCACATACAGCCGATTAATGCCGGCTGGGCTGGTCAACGATACTGTGTTGCCGCTTAAGACGTCGTACCCGTACCACCCAGTTGGAGTTTGCAGATCAAGCGTCGTGTAGTCGCTACGAAGCCCGCTCACCACCGCTTGGTTAAATATTTGCTGTTTGCCACTACCGTCGGGATTTATTTTGTACAAACCTGGAGCAGAAGCGTCGGCTGGCAAACCATAGTACACCACTCCGCGAACGCTAAACACAGCGCTAAGCTGGCTGGCAGACGCCAGTTGAATGCGGCTGCCGCTAGAGACATCGTACGAAATGATGCTGTAGCGGCCACTAGCACTGGCATCTGGCGACACTTGCTCAAAAATAAGCCGCGAGCCAACCCAATCGATAAGCTGAATCTGCTCGGCCTTTGCTGGCGAAATTGCCGAGCCGTCGGACGTAGCAATAATAGTAAGCGTGTTGAGCACAAAGCCGTCACTGGCGTGTTCGCCAGTACGTGCCGACACTAGCGCTGCATGCGAACCATCTGGACTTACTACCAGGGCGTTTTGGCTGGTTTCGCTACCAGTGCCAGTTAAGAGTACTTGTGTATTTTTCCCGTCCAAATCACTTCTATATACATCGTAGGTGCCGCTTTCTTTGCTCATAAATAGTGCTTTAGCATCGGCCACCATGTGCACATTTTGTGACTTAGACGGGTCGCCTAGTAGTACTTGCTCGGTACGATAACCAGCCTTACTAACACTTATGGGTGCGGTGGCGGCGGCAGTGCTGGGCAGCGTAAGTACCAGTTTTCCGTTCGAGTCCGACCGCGCCGTAGCCTCACCACTGCTTGCCTCGGCCCCTGCTATTGCTTTACCAGAAAGGTAGTCACTAAGGTGCAATTCGTACCGCACACCCACTGACTTGAGTGCTACAGTACCCAGCGGATTACTTCCCCAACCAAGTACCACATCTTGGCTTACGGTGGCAAAACCAGTTTGGGTAATGCGTATAGTGGCCGGGCCTAGCTTAAGACCGTGTAGTTTAGCAGTACCGTCGCCGTTGGTTGTAACAGTGCGGCCTGCAACAGTTACTTTGACATTTTTGAGTGGCGAGTGTGTAGCGCTATCGACAGTTGTTACCGAGGTGCTTACCCGCACACCATATGCATTGAGCATCCAGTATCGCGTCGTCGGCAAACCAACCAACAACCCTATGGCAATTGCCAAGACAAGCAAAGTGGCCCATCGCCCCTTACTCGTTGCTAAAAAGTGGTACCAACGATGTTTTGGGCCCTGGACAGAATATTTGGTACTGTCCTCGGCTTGCAGCACTTGGTCGCCTTCGGTGGCCACGATATCGTCAATAGCCTCGCTAGTGGTCGAGTCGTCGAATGGCGTCTTGTCGGCTTCGTCGTTCGGCTCTGGCTGCTCCGATATTTTTGGCTTGTCAGGGTCTTCGAATGCTTCGGCCACTATTAACCTCCGTAGCCGTATCCATACCCGGCGTTAGAGTAGTTTGGCTTAAAGTAATCGCTTACCTTAAGCGACGCCTCTACTCCACCCTTAAGACCATCAACCGGCATAATGTACATTTCGCTGCCTGTTTTAGTAAGCAAGAGGTAGTTGTCGGTATACCAACCATACGAAGTAAAGTCGTTGGTAGCGCCTACTAGCTGCTTGCCGTTTTTGCCGTTTTCGTCGCCCACAAAGAAACGATTTTTGCCATCACGGTACTCGGTCCAAAAGGTCTTTTTGCCAGATGGCGACACTAGATACGTGTTGTATGTCAGATTGTAATATTGATCACTTGTCATATTACTAGTGTTAACCTTGCCGTCCTCGTAACTATCTGCCAAGAACTTACCAGAGTCGTCGTAATGGCTAAGGTATATTTCGTTAAGGTCGCCCGGTTTGCTCCCTAGGTAAATCTCGTTATTAGATGTAGCCAAGTCATACGCCTTTACTACTTTTTTAGCACTACCGTCAGATTGAATACTGTTTAGCGTTGCCTGGTTGCCAAAACGATTTTGGGGTGCAATGACGTAATAGTAAGTACGTACATCCGACCAGTTTTTGGTGTACACCACCTCTTGGTCAAAAATATAGGCGTTGGCGATAGTCTGGGCTTGGTAACCGTTACCATCGGTGTTTGCTGCAGCGGTTTGGTCGAGTAGGGTAATCTTTTTGGCATTGGCGTCGTAACTCTTAAGTGCGTATTTATTAGCGTCGGTTGGTGCGCCGCCAGCCCGATTTACCTGATACACAAAACGACTACCACTCCAGCCAACTGGCGTAAAGTCGGCGTTGCCTTCGTCCATAGTCGTTAGTTGGTCGGTGTCGGTATCTATCAAAAACAGTTTGGCATGTTCGCCACCATCGCGCTTAGACAACAGCGCAATGTGTTGCCAGTCGCGCGACGCGAGCAGAATAGTATTGGGCTTGTCTTCGTTGCCTGTGCCAGCCAACACTGTTTTGCGATTTTGGCCATCGAGGTCGGCCTTGACCACGTCCAACTTGCCACTGGAATCAGAAAGAATATACAACGTACCGCTTGGTGTTATAGCAAAGGTGTTGGCGGTGTCTTTGTCGGTTGTTACCTTAACTGTTACTTTTGCGGTATTGTAGCCGCTTAGCTTAACTTGGCCGTCCACCTGCGTCTTGCTGGCGGGCAGCACTATGGTAGCTTCGCCTTTGTCGTCAGTTTGAACCTGGCTACCGCCAGCCAGCACTGTAGCTTTGCTTACTGGCAGGCCACTAATCTTGTTCACAACAGTTACCGGCACTTGTCTACCAGTTGCCGTAAGCAAATACGTTGCCGGCTTGGGCTTGCTTATTGTAATGGTAACGTCGGCTGCCAGACTCTTGTAATAGTTTTTAACAATGCCTAGTTGGCCGCTGCCAACAGGCACATGCAATGTAGCCTTACCTTTATTGTCCGTTTTAACGGTGTGGCCATGGAACGAGACCGTAGCGCTCGTGACTGGCTTTTGACTGTCTCTGTCGATTACCGTGACGTTGTAATCCTGCTTCAGGAATGTCCCCAGTATGGCGTAGCGCGTAAACGGAATGATCAGTAACAGCACAACCAGGACGACAGCGGCCACCGGAATACTTATCCTTTTATGAGCCAGCGCCCATTGCCATATGCGCTGCAAGATATTGCCGCCCGGGCCACCGCTCACTACATCTGTTTTGGGGTCAGTACTCTCGGTCTTGGGCGTACGTGTATGCTTAGCATTGGCATGGTCTGCCACTTGGCGATTTGTTTGATCCTCGTTGTTGTCTGTGTTTTCTTCCACCGCGTTGCCCTCCGGTAGGTCGTTAATTAGTTACCTTCAGTCTAGCAAATATCAGGTATGAGTGATATAGAATGGTCGCTACACGAGTAGTGCAATACCGGACGTTAGCATAACGATAGCCAAAATAAACTTTACAAACTGCGCACCTTTTTTGATGGCAATCCGCGTGCCGATACTACTACCTATCAGCGAACCAACTAGCGCGGCCAAGCCGTGCCACCACATCACAAACCCCTGGATGCCCAGTAGCACAAACAGAATGACCGACTGCACCGATTGCGCAACACGCTTGGTTGCGCTGGCTTCTAAAGCCGTAAGGCCAAACAAAAACATCAGCACCAACACCAGAATACTGCCCATGCCGGTGCCCACTAACGTTTGCAAAAAGCTAAATACTGCATAACATACAAACCCAATAACAATAAACGGCCGCGAACGCTCGCCAGGCTGAAACGCCGCTTTCTTGATAAACAGTGTGGGCGTTAGCACAATCAACACTACCCCAATAACTTTCTGAAATATCCCGGCATCAATCTGTGGTATCAGCCAGGCCGACAAGCAGGCAAATACCACCGTAAGGCACATAAACGGTATTACCAACTTTTTACGTATTAACCCCTTGCCCCGGTACACCGAAATGCCACCTACCGATGTCCCAATACCACCAAGCTTGGCAGTAGCCAAGGCGTGCGCTGGTGTAAGTCCAATAAACAAAAAATAAGGGATGGTAATAAATCCACCGCCTCCGCCACCCATACCACTCAGAGTGCTCGAAAGCACAGCAATACCAAAGGTAAGTAGCACCAACCAAGTCATCGTTCGGCTAGTATAGCGTGCCGCCCTAGTGCTATACAATACGGTTATGATCATCACTGACAATGTGGCGCAACAGGCCGCTGACTACCTAAGCGCGCACGATCCGATACTAGCAGTTGTTATTGCAAGCGCTGGCCCCTGCACCATTAGGCCGCACCATAATTATTACCAAGCCCTGGTAGATAGTATTATCAGCCAGCAACTCAGCGTTAAGGCCGCAGCAACTATCGAAAAACGCTTTTGTGCGCTGTTTGGTAGCGACGAGTTTCCACCGCCACAGGCAATTCTTACCAAAGATATCGACGAGCTACGTACAGCAGGCTTGTCACGTGGCAAAGCCAGTTACGTGCGCGATTTAGCCCAGCACGTCGTAGACGGCAAGGTGCAATTTGGCCATCTGGATACACTTAGTAACGAGCAGGTCGTGCACGAGCTGGTAGCCGTCAAAGGCATTGGCGAGTGGACGGCCCACATGTTCTTGATGTTCTGTATGGCTCGCAGCGATGTTTTGCCAGTGGGCGATTTGGGCATCAAAAACGGCGCCCAAAAACTATACGGCATCAAGCATCTGCCCACACCCGACGACCTCCAAAAGATCGCCAAAAAATACCACTGGCACCCGTATCAATCTATCGCCAGCTGGTATATTTGGCATAGCCTAGACAACAAACCAGCTGTTTAAAACTCTTGCACTTTTCTAATAATCACGTTGGGCGCATCTCCAGCGCTCATGGGCTAGGGAGCCAAGCGGTTGATATCGCGCGGGAACAAAATGGCTTCTTTGACGTTGCCCAGGCCAATAGTCTTTTCGACCAAGCGGTCGATACCAAAGCCGCAGCCGCCATGTGGTGGCAAGCCGTGTTTAAACGCCAGTAGGTAGTGGCTAAAGCCAGGGTGGGTTGGATCGACGCCGGCTTTCTTCATTTGTGCTACCAAATTTTCGTGGCGGTGCTCACGCTGCGGGACAGTCGAGATTTCGATGCCACGGAACAGTAAGTCGGCCGAGCGAGCTGTGCCGTCGCCGTTGTCCATGTGGTAAAACTTCATCTTGCTGGCTGGCAAGTTGGTAGCAAATACTGCTTCGCAGCCGTTTTGTTTTTTGCTGTATTCACAAATCCATTTTTCTTCGTCGGGGGTCAGGTCGATCTCTTTGCTGGTGTCTTTGCCTGTTTCTTTGGTATAGAGAGCATGAATCTCGGCCATGGTGTACCGGGGGAATTCGGGCTTGAGCACTAGCTCTGGAGCGTTAAAGCTCTTAAGGTCGTCGCCATGCTCGTCGTAGGCGCGGGTAATCACGGTATATACCAAGTCTTGCAGCATGTTGAGTACGTCGTTGTGGTCTTTAATAAAGCCCATTTCAAAATCCATCATGGTTACTTCGGATACGTGGCGCGTGGTGGCGCTCAGCTCGGCACGGAAGGCTGGGGCAATCTCGAACACGCGTTCAAATACACCCACCATAATTTGCTTATACAGCTGCGGGCTCTGAGCAAGGGTTGCCTCTTGGCCAAAGTAATCAAGTTTAAACACTTCGGCACCGCCTTCGGCTGCGCCGGCTACCAATTTGGGCGTGTTGATTTCTACAAAGTCGTGCTGGTAGAAAAACTCGCGGATGTAACGGGTAAGCTCGGAGCGAATCTTAAAGATTTTGGTTTCTTGCAGGTTGCGCAGGCCAAACACGCGGTTTTCGAGCAGTGTGTCTAGGTTTTCGGGCTTGTGACTGAGCGGCTTGTCGATCTCGACAGGTGGCTCGTCGGTAACTGGTACCATAACCGTAAGGCTGGCGTCGTGAATTTCGGCACCACCAGGAGCACGTGACTCGTCTACAACAGCACCCTGCACTTCCAGCACGGTGCCAATTTGTAGGCCACGCAGCTTTTCTACTTCGTCTTTATCTTTGATGACTATTTGGGTTAGACCACCACGGTCGCGGACATTAATAAACGTTAGGCCGCCCAACAATCTTTTCTTGTGTAGCCACCCCTGTATCAGTACCTGTTCGCCAATGTGCGATTTGAGGTCTTTGCTTAAAATGCGCATCGTTTTTCATCTCCTTAGTTGTATGTGTCGGCTAGATAGGGTCGAAACAATACAACCGCGCTCGCCTATTAGGCGCGGCTGCCGACCCGGAGATTCATATTAGATTTGACCAACTTCATTACGGCCTATTGTACCATCTGTTAGAGGCTATGCAAAATCACTCAGCCGGCTGTTGCAAGCGAGATTCGTCGCTTGGGTCGGGAGACGGCTCTTCTTCGCCTGGGCCGTCGGCTTCTACAGGCACGACAACTGGTTGCGGCAACTCTAGCTGCCATGCGGCTACACTAGCGCGGTCTTCAAAGGCATCAAAATCGCCAGCGTCTGCGTCGCCAACCAACTGCGTCAATAAATGCCCCAGGGTTATCACACCTACGGGTTCTTCAAACGAATTGATAACGACCACCAAAAACTGTGCAGTATGCGTAAAAGCCTGGAGTACCTGCCGCAAGCTAAAATCCTCGTGTACATAGCACACGCGAGGATGCATTAGCTCGGCTACACGACCACCTTCGCGGGCATGCACGGCATCGCGTAAAAACAGTGTACCCACCACGTGGTCGGGAGTATCCTCGTACACCAAAAAGCTGTTTTGGCCACTTTCGTGCAACTCGCCCAGCAGTACCGGACCAATGTGGTCGTTGGTCGATACTGGCTTGATGCGTGACATGGGTAGCACAATGTCAGCGGCATGCCGATCGTCAAACTCTACAGCGTTTTGCAGTAGTTGCAAATCATGTTCGCTGATGCGATTGTCAGGCTGCTCTTTTTGCTGGGCAATCAGGTGCAACACGTCTTCTTTTTCGTACAAACCGCTGTGCGGAATGTGCTGACGATGGCTAACTAGCGTAGCGACTGCATCCAGCGGGCGATGCACCCTCGTTAGCACCCAGTTGAGCGCGGGCGTTACTTTAACTACCAAGTGCGCGTTGCGCACTGTTAGCCGCACCGATTGCAAGACAACTACTCCAGCAAGTGCTAGTCCCACCACTACAAAAGCCACTAATAAATTAGCGCTAGCCACCAGTACAAAGCCTCCGGCCAAGCCCACACAAAAGAGCATCCATAATAACAAACGCAAAGAAGAGCCGTACCCCACCGGCTGAAACAACGCTGCTGCCAGCGGATCGCCGCGTGCCGCCAAACGCTTTAGCTCCTTGGCGGCAATAGAGCTATACAGCCGCTGTAACGCCAGCGCTGCCAGGCCAATAAGCGAAACGACTAGTCCAATAATTATTAGTAGCATCGTTATTATATGGTACCTTATTTTGTCCGGCCTGTACGCCCCGAAGTTGCTGCACGCCGACGGGCAAGCAACCGCTGATACGCTTCTTGCTCACCAATCCAATAGCTCAACACCATGAGCACTACCAACCCATATACTGGCCATACAATCCACAACCAATGGCTTGCCCAACTGATAGTAGTAGCCAGCGGACCTTTAGGCACGGTGGCGGCAGCGGTACCAACGCTGCGAACATAAGCAATCATTTGCATCGAAGTCTTTACTCCTTTGGCATCGATAGCATTGATCTGAATAGTGTAAACTTGTGCCGTCATATAGGTATGTGCCGCTGTCGCCAAGACCTTATCTTGTCGAAGCGCTGTCGTGGTATGGCCGTCTCCCCAGTCAATGGTCACAGCATAGGGGGCCGTACCGCCCCTAAATCCAAATACTATGCTTCCTTGGTGTCCGGCAAGATATGCCTGGTGCTGATAATCCGCTAGCACGTCAAACGACTCCACACTGCCATCTGGTCGTGCTATTGAAGCCAACGAGGCTAACACAAGTATGTGAAATGTGGGGAGCGAAAACAGCTGCCCATTAGGCGAAGTAGCTGCGATGTCAACTTCGTGCTGACCGACGGGCAGCAAATGATCCAGCGTGCAGGACCACCACCCTTGGGCATTGCTTGTTGTTTTGCACGTTTCCACAACAGAGTGAAAAGTGACAACAATATCGGCGTATGGCACTGCCCAGCCGGTAATAGTAGGGTTGGTGCTAGCGTCTATAACTTGCCCTTGATGATACGTGCCTGACTCGACATTAAGTACGCCTAACGGCGCCGTAGCGCTAGGCAAGCGAACAGCAGGCGAAGGGGCGTCTGGAAGGGGCGTGGTTGTCACGTCGTAGTTAACCGTTATCGTTGGCGATTGTGGGCCTTCTTGATCTGTTACATTAAAAACTCTTGCCTGCAACATGTTTGCGCCTTGGTCCAGGCTAGTTACAATCTGAAACGCATTATTGCTACATATAGACACGCCGCTAAAATTAGTGCCGTTGTATAGTTTGACATACGATTGTGCCGGGCATGTGCCAATAACAGTCAGGCTAGCCACCGAAACATGTTGATCGTTGTACGGTACGGTAATATCTGCGCTGCTTGTAGGCAAAGGTGCTTGTACGCTGGCGGTCACATCAAACGAATCGGCCACGGCGTGGTACGTAGCTCCAATAATCAACACGCCAGCACACAACAGCACCATTACACTAAATGGGTGCAATAACACGCGTTTATGCAGCGACCGGGTGCGGGACGCAACGGGTTTTTTGGTGGTCTTGCTACCGAGTCTGCTAGAACGGTGGGCCAGGCTTTTTTGTTTTTTCACGACTGTTTGATTTTAGAGTGTTCTCATAATGTATGATACCACACTCGCATCCTTCTCGCTTATCTTAAGCTTGGGTATTGTATACTTATGACATGAGCAAAACTTTTTGGGCGGTTATCGCCATTATCGTGATTATTTTCGGTGGAATAGTGTTATTTAAAGGCAACAAAGACGACTCCGGCATTAACACGGCTGCCACCAAACCAACCAATCATCTTATTGGCAACACCAGTTCCAAGGTAAAACTTGTTGAATACGGCGACTACCAATGCCCCTACTGCGGCCAGTTCTACCCTATTGTTAAGCAAGTACAACAAAAATATAACGACCAGATTGCCTTCCAGTTCCGTAACCTGCCTCTTAACCAGCGGCACAAAAATGCCTTTGCTGCCGCACGAGCTGCCGAAGCAGCAGGTATTCAGGGCAAATACTGGGAGATGCACGATGCGCTTTATCAAAACCAGCAAACGTGGGGTGAGGCCGACGGCGCACAGAGTATCTTTGAGCAATATGCGCAGCAGCTTGGCCTTAACGTCACCAAATTTAAGTCCGATTCGGCTAGCAACGCCGTTAACGGCACTATTAACGCCGATATTCAGGCCTTCCTAAAAACCGGCAACGTAGAGTCAACGCCTACATTCTTGCTGGACGATAAAAAAATCACCCCTGGATATAGTGTGGATCAGTTTAGCAAATATATTGATGCGGAGCTTAAGGCTAAAGGTCAACAGTAATAGAGGCGCTCCCTGTCATCCCGCACTAGATCCGGGATCCAGTCAATCATGTGCCTTCTGTTGTTTTTTCTTTTCTTTTTTTAGCTCACTAGCTCCTTCTTTGCTTCGCAAAGTATATGGTGCAGCGCGGTAGCGCTGCACCCCTTACTTTTTGTACCGACAAAAAGTAAGCAAAAAGCTCCCCTGGGCCAGACGTCACAACGTGACTAGCTTAC